>NZ_CAXXTL010000001.1:0-1050743 GCF_963662935.2 uncultured Desulfobulbus sp.
AGAGGTTGTGCGGGCTTATATCCGCGAGCAAGAACAAGAAGACCATCGTGTCGAGCAACTACAACTATTCAGATAGTCGACCACCGAATGGTGGTCAGAGAATCTGTTGAATATACCGCTTTGAGCGGTTCACAATCTTTCAAGCCACCGGCTTTGCCGGTGGTCACTGACTTTTTAGCATTATTGAGCGAGATTGAATGCGTTGCAGCAAACCTCTCTGGCTCATTTTGCCACATTAATGCACCGCAATAATAACAACGGCCATTTTGTTTAAGATATGCATCAGAACGAAGTTTTTGGATTTTTGAAGACATGAGTAAGCTCCTGATAATTGAAATTATTAGAAGCCCGCTCTCTTTTGGGTGGGAGACTACGGGAACCAGTGCGGTTTGCAATCTGGCCGGAAAACGCTCCTTGTCTTGGAAGCGCACTATGGTACCACAGGATAAAGTTATGAGGTCATTGTGTCAATATCAATTT
Source organism: uncultured Desulfobulbus sp. (assembly GCF_963662935.2). Classification (NCBI taxonomy): domain Bacteria; kingdom Pseudomonadati; phylum Thermodesulfobacteriota; class Desulfobulbia; order Desulfobulbales; family Desulfobulbaceae; genus Desulfobulbus; species uncultured Desulfobulbus sp. The sequence continues at coordinate 481 of NZ_CAXXTL010000001.1, forward strand.
TGTAATTGACTGAAAAATATACGGCGATTCCTAAAATGATGACTTTGCAAGAGGTCTGTGAATATTTCCGAGTTGATAAGCGTGTTCTTCGCCGTTATCCGTTTTGAACGGATTGGAGGGGTACGCCTGGGGCCACGTTCTTGGAGATTTCCACGAAATGAGGTGTTGAAATATGGCGTACAAAAAACCGAACAGAAACAAGGACAAGTCCCCATAGATGGGACAGCGGTTCATCGGGAAAAGAAAGGAGAGAAAGTGTTTCGAAACCAAGAAAGAGGCTCTTCTGTGGGAGGTGGAGGACACAGGGAAGGTGCCAGTATTAAGGTTCCCCGCACGAAACGGTGCGTAAAACAGCTTAACAAATTTAAAAGCATGAGTTCTTTTAGGTAGATAAAGGCCGGCCAGCCAATAATCTATCTACAGAGGAACTCATGCTTGTTGAACAGATAATCAAACAGACGGTTGATTTGCAAGGTTTTCGAGTACATACGGTCACCAAAGACTCCGATGGAATAATCGCTGAAATTCGTCCTGATGCCCGCCACAGGGTGCGATGCGGGTCATGCGGACATCCTGCCGTCTACCGGGATCGGCGAGAGGTGCGATTCTTTCGCCACGTGCCTCTGTGGAATATACCTGTCTGGGTCAAATATGTACCTCGTCGGGTGTCTTGTTCTCGATGTGGAGGCGTCCGCACGGAGAAACTTCCCTGGGTGACGGGCAAGCAACGCTTTACTCTTGCCTACAGTTGCTACCTGGCCAAGTGGGCCGAGATGCTGCCCTGGTACTCTGTCGCCAAACTGTTCAGTTGTGCCTGGGGTACGGTTGCCACAGCAGTCAAAAGCGTAGTGAAATATGGCATGGAGCATCGCGATCTCAGCGGCATTACGCATATTGGTATTGATGAGATTTCGCGGAAAAAAGGTCATGTCTACCTCACCAATGTGTACGATCTCCGCTCAAAAACCTTGATCTGGAGCGGGGTTGAAAGAACCAAAGATACCTTGCGCAGCTTTTTCAACTACCTCGGGCCAGAGCGGACAAACAAACTCCAGGGCATCTGTTGCGATATGTGGAAGCCCTATGTCGAGGTGATCAAGGAATGTGCTCCGCAGGCAACTCTTGTTTTTGATAAATTTCATATCGTTCGCCACCTGATGGAAGCGGTTGATCAAGTCCGGCGAGATGAGATCCGAGAAAAAGGAAAGGAACACAAGGAGCTCATGAAGGACAGCCGGTATATCTGGCTTAAGAATCCTTGGAACCTTACGCCGAAGCAAAGGATCAGACTCAGCAGCCTTGAGCATATGAATCTGAAGATCAACAGGGCCTATCTCCTCAAAGAGCGCTTTCGAGATTTATGGTCCTATAAGACAAAAACCTGGGCCAGGAAGCACTTGAAGCAGTGGTTTTGGTGGGCAACGCATTCTCGCCTGGAACCCTTACGCGAGTTTGCCTGGATGGTCCGACGCCATGAAGAAAACATCCTGACCTGGTTCCACATGCCCATCAGCAACGGCACTGTCGAAGGGCTCAACAATAAAGCCAAAGTCGTCAGCCACAAGGCCTATGGGTTCAGAACAGCTGACCTCTTTATCTGCAACCTCTACCACTGTATGGGCAACTTACCGGCCATACCGCTCATGCACCGTTTCATGTGAGGAACCAGTATTAAAATTGATGACACCCACGGTATTTTTGGGTGAGTGGGCTGTCAAATACCTGGATTTTGTAAAAGAAAAACACTCTCAACGGATATACAATTCAAGAGTATTGTCTTGGTTCAACGGGAATAGGACTTTTGAGCTGTTCATGATAAACCATTATGAACGGAGGAAAGTCCATGCGAAAGAAACGTCACAACTACAGCCCTGAAGAGAAGGTAATCATCCTCAAGCGCCACCTGGTTGGCCGGGAAACGGTATCGGATCTCTGCGATGAATACCAACTGCAGCCGAATACATTCTACGGTTGGCAAAAGCAGTTTTTCGAAAAGGGAGCTGCTGCTTTTGCCCTAGAAAACAAAGACTCCAAGAAGGTACAAGAACAACGAATCCATCAGCTTGAAGATAAATTACGTCGGAAACACGAGGTTCTTTCCGAGTTACTGGAGGAGCATATCCAGTTAAAAAAAGAACTTGGGGAGCTCTGAATGGTAGCTGGGTTCCTCATGATACACGTGATACCGTTGTTGATTTCAGCAAGCATTGGAGCAAGAAAGCTGAAGTGGCCCTGCAAGAGATCATCGCTTGGCTGGCCGTTTCCAGGAGCAAGTTTTATGCATGGATCAAGCGGTACGGCAAGGCCAACGAACATAATGGGCTGATCCCCCGGGATTTCTGGCTTGAACCTTGGGAACGGGCAGCGATCGTCAATTTTGCTGTCAACAATTCCCTTGAGGGGTATCGGCGGTTGACGTTTATGCTACTGGATCAGGACATCGTTGCCGTCAGCCCCAGCAGCACCTGGCGAGTTCTAGGCCAGGCAGGGTTGCTGCAGAAATGGAACCGGAAGAAAAGCCTCAAGGGCACCGGCTTTGTGCAACCGCTCAGGCCCCATGACCATTGGCATGTGGACATTTCTTATATCAACATCTGCGGCACATTTTATTATTTGTGCAGCATTCTCGATGGATGCAGTCGTTTCATTGTCCACTGGGAGATCAGGGAACAGATGACGGAAATGGATGTGGAGATCATCCTGCAACGCGCCAAGGAGCACTTTCCCGAAGCCCGGCCAAGGATCATTTCAGATAACGGGCCACAATTTATTGCCAAGGATTTCAAAGAATTCATCCGTATCTCGGGAATGACGCATGTGCGGACATCGCCATATTATCCGCAGTCCAACGGCAAATTGGAACGGTTCCACGCAACCATCAAGGGGGAATGTATTCGTCCCGGTGTCCCGCTTTCCCTTGACGATGCCCGAAGAATGGTTGAAGGGTTTATCCATCACTACAACAACGTCAGGTTGCACAGCGCCATCGGATATATCGCGCCGATGGACAAATTGAACGGCAGAGAACAGGAAATATTCAAAGAGCGAGACAAAAAACTGGAAAAAGCCCGGGAACTGAGAAAGAAAAAACGACTTCGTGCCTACGGGCCAATCACCCCAAGGGGAGATAATACGGCTCCCCATAACCCCTTAATGCAAACAGCTTGAATGTCCATTTCCAACTGAGGCGGAACAGTATATGCGTTCAAAAAGTTTTTTGAATTGATTTCTAAAGATATCGAATGTGGGCATTTGACACTCTTTGATGCTCAAAAAGCGTTACAGCACCAGGCGAAAACCGGATCGGGAAATTCTGCCAACAAGGATTTGGCTCATTTTCGTACTGCTTGGAAATGGGGTGTTAAATATTTGGATATGCCGGATCGTAATGTTTTTCTCTCGATTGAAAGATTTCCATCTGAAAGATTTGACCGATATGTTCCTCCGCTTGATGATTTTTTGAAGGTTTATAATTCGGTTTCTGACGATCAAGATAAGCTGATGCTGTATTGCTTCTTGCAGACTGGTGCAAGGGCCAACGAGATGTGGCGTCTTACCTGGAACGATGTTGATTTTTCCAATGATCGAATCCGTTTGAGAAGTCGTAAAAACCGTCTTGCTGAATGGAAAAGTGACTGGATAAGCGTCAACAATGACCTTATGCAATGGCTGTTGCGTTACAAGAAGGCAACAAAAGGCGGATTCGGTGATTTTCTTTGGAAGTTTTTTTGCCTCGTCCGCAGAATTTGTGGGTAGCTCTTTGAAAATAAGCCCCAGAACCTGAGCCCCGCCGGAGGTGAAGGTGTGGGGCGCCTGTGAGGTGGTCGGGGTTTGTGAGACATCCTGAGGTGTGAAATAAGCAATGTTGCTTTTATTATACAGTTACAGGCCTCAGGCTGCCTTGCTCAATTGTTCGATTCGTTTTGAATAAGCCTCATTTGGAGTCTGCTTGTCAAGTGACGAATGTTTTCTTTTCTCATTATACCAGCCGAACCAGGAAGTCAGATCCTTGACAAGCTCAGTTCCCGTTTCGTATGACTTCAGGTAGATCCTTTCGTATTTCAGGGTGCGCCAAAGTCGCTCGATAAAGATATTGTCCTTGAATCGTCCTTTGCCGTCCATGCTGATTTTGACGTTCCAGGCCTTGAGGACTGAGGTGAACGCTTCGCTGGTGAATTGGCACCCCTGATCAGTATTGAATATCTCAGGAGCGCCATATTTAAAGAGAGCCTCTTTCAAAGCCTCAACGCAAAATCTGGTGTCCAGAGTGTTGGATAGTCGCCAGGCGAGAACCTTTCTGGTGGCCCAATCCATGATCGCGATCAGGTACATGAAACCCCGAGCCATAGGGATGTAGGTGATGTCAGTCGCCCACACCTGATCGGGCCTGTCAATGGTCACTCCCCGGAGCAGATAGGGATAGACCGGATGCTTCGGCTGTCGCCTGCTGGTGCCCGGCTTGGGAGCTAAAGACTCGATGCCCATGACCCGCATTAAGCGACGGACACGACCTCTTCCCACCACGAGTTCGGGAGTTGTGAGGTGATCAGCAAAGGAACGGCTCCCCATCCAGGGGTGCTCAATATAGAGTTTGTCTATCCGGGCCATCAGTTCCAAATCACCAACACGTAGACCGAAGCCAAGGCCGCGGTAATAGTTGGAACGAGGCAGTCCGAAAAGCTGGCAGCAACGCTGAACAGAAACTTCAGGATGTCCCATAGCGATCACCTGTTGTTTCTGCGCCCGGCCAAGTTCAGACCGGGCAGATTGGCTAAAAAATCGTTCTCAACCTTGAGCTTGCCGATCTGACGGTGGAGCTCGGCCACTTCGGCCTCATGGTTGACTTCTTTCTTCTTGCCCTTGCCAAAAAGCTCAGAAGCGTTCTTGGTCAGATCCTGCTTCCAGCGGGTGATCTGGGTCGGGTGAACCCGGTACTCAGTAGCCAGTTCAGCCAGAGTCTTGGACTCCGACAGTGCGGCCAGGGCTACTGTGGCCTTAAATTCTGCGCTGTGACGTGGACGATGAGGTGGGTTTGACATTGAACTTCTCCTTGCAAAATAGGTTGGTTCATTGCTTATACACCTGTCTCAATAATCGGCACCTCTTCACCTGTAGTTGGCGCGACTCCGGGCCACCGGCATTGGTGATAACGTTGCGGCCCCAAGCCGGCAGCAAGCCAATCTGCTCCAAGTGCGGTGAGAGGCGACCAGGGTACGACACCTTACGTGTCAGGACTTTTGCTTTTGTCCCATTATGGGCCATACCGGTTTTTTTTCTCTACGCTCCACGGCGGGTGCAGTGTCCAACCTGTGGCGTCAAAGTCGAAAAGTTGCCGTGGGCTGTGGGAAAAAGCCATCTTACAATCTCTTACGCCTGGTTTCTGGCCACTTGGTGCAAGCGATTGAGCTGGAAGGAAGTGGCCGAAGTCTTTAAAACCAGTTGGGACACTGTCTTCAGGTCGGTGGAAATGGCGGTCAACTGGGGCCTCGCACATCGTCAAATCAATGGGGTCACAGCCATTGGCATCGACGAGATCTGTTGGCGCAAACGCAAAGACAAGTTTGTCACCCTGGTGTATCAGCTTGACCAGGGGAAAAGACGCCTGCTTTGGATTGGCCCCGACCGTACATCCAAAACTTTCAGGGAATTTTTCGACTGGCTCGGCACGGCAAGGTCTCGGCAATTGCGGTTTATTTGTAGTGACATGTGGAAACCCTATCTGGCCGTTATTGCAGAAAAGGCAGCGGGTGCCGTCAATATCCTCGACCGGTTTCATATCATGAGTCACATGAGCAAGGCAATCGACGAGGTCAGGGCCAATGAGACCAAGGAACTGAAGAAAAACGGGAAAGAACCTCACCTGACAAAAAGCCGTTGGTGTCTATTAAAACGACCCGAAAACCTGACTGGGAAACAAATAGACCGGCTCAAGGATCTGCTCGCATGCAACCTCAGAACCGTCCGCGCCTACTTGCTCAAAGAGGATTTTCAGCGGTTCTGGGGCTACAGTTCTCCGGCTTGGGCTGGCAAGTTCCTTGATGCCTGGTGCACAAGAACCATGCGATCCAAAATCAAACCGATGAAGAAGGTCGCCAAAATGTTGAGAGCTCACCGTTCCCTCCTGCTCAACTGGTTTCGTGCAAAAAAAAATGCGATTGCCTTGGGCTGCGTGGAGGGTTTTAATAACAAGGCCAAGGTGGTCACGAAACGATCCTATGGATTTCGCACATACGACGGGCTAAAAATAGCTTTATATCATGGACTTGGTGATCTGCCGATTCCCAAGGCTACCCACAGATTCTGCGGAGGAACCGTTTTTTTCATGCCGAGGTGATAGAGACGTTGACCTTGCGCCTTCAGGTTATCGGTGATGTCCCGGAGACTTCTTCTGCCGGACATCTGCCCGATCAGCAGAGCCAGGAACTGACTCCACCGGTTGTAAGAGCGGAACTTCTGTCCTGCATGATGTACTTTGGCAAGAGCATCGAATTCATATCTCGGTACAAGTGCAATCAGTTGCTTCAGCGCGGTATCGCTATGGGCCATGGCTCGGATCTCATTGGTTTGTATGATCTTTTTCGCAAAATCATTATACCCCAAAGAGCTCTCTGAGCCTCTTTTTATTGATCATTTATGAGACAGCAGTGATCAAAAGTACATCAACTAAGGCGAGAACAAGGAGGTACAGCTATTTAACTCACTGCAAAAAGGTCACAATAAAAAACGTCTTCAAGGTTTGATGTAGGCGTAGCCATCCTGCTGCAGTTCGATCAGCGTCACCACCCCGGCCGGGACGATTTCGCAGCCTTCGATCAGATTGTCCGGGTCAACACTGAAGCGGTTGAGAGCATTGCGGCAGACCTTGAAGCTCACTCTGGCCTGCTGCAGCTGCCAGATCTCCTCGCGATACGGCGCACACTGCTCGGTTTGCAACAGGGTGACGGCCGGGCCGTTGAACAGGAGCACCAGGTCGGAATGCTTCTCCGGGATGGCGCGGAGCAGGTTGCCGACATTGGCCAAGGCGAGGCTGAAGGGTTTGACCTCGTCCAGATCGACGTGAAAGACGGCGCGATAGATCATGTGGGTTTCTCCATGCGTTCGGTGACGTGAAAAGCGGCATCAAACAACCGCTGGGTGTATTCCTGCTGCGGATCGGCGAAGATGGCGGCCGCCGGTCCGCTTTCGACGATGCGGCCATGGCGCATGACCGCCAACTGATCGGCCAGCGAGCGCACGGTCCGCAGGTCGTGGGTAATAAAAATGTAGGTCAACTTGTAGCGATCCTGCAGATCCTTCAACAATTCAAGGATCTGCTTCTGGATGGTCATATCCAGAGCACTGGTGGGTTCGTCGAGGATCAGCAGTTTAGGACGCAGGATGACAGCCCGGGCAATGGCAATGCGCTGGCGCTGGCCGCCGGAAAATTCGTGGGGAAAACGGCCGGCCAGGGCTGGATCAAGTTCGACGTCACACAGGGCCTGTTCCACCAAGGTTTGACGTTCTTCCTTGGTGCCGCCGAGGCCGTGCACCTGCAAACCCTCGGTGATGATCTGTTCGATGGTCATCCGTGGCGAGAGCGAGGAAAAGGGGTCCTGGAAGACGACCTGCAGTTCCTTGCGCAAGGAGCGGAACTGGCTGTTGGACAGATCAGAGAGGCAGTGGCTGGTGCCGGCGTCGGGGAAATAAAACACCTTGCCGTCGCAGCGGGTCAGGCCGAGCAGGCAGAGGGCCAGGGTCGACTTGCCCGAACCGGATTCGCCCACCAAGCCCAGCGTGGTGCCCTGGTTGAGGCTGAGGCTGACCCCGTCGACTGCTTTGATTACGGATTTGGTGCGCTTGAAAAAACCGCTCCACTTGGATTGCATGGTAAAGGCACAGGATATTTCCTTGAGCTCGATCAACTTCGGTCCACCGGGGCGGGTCGTCTGGACACCCTGGGGCACGGAGGCGAGCAGGTGGCGGGTGTAGTCTTCCCGAGGGTGGGTGAAGATATCGGTCACTGTCCCTTGTTCAACGATCCGGCCACCATGCATGATCGAAACCGTGCCGGCGATTTTGCGTACCATGGGCAGGTCGTGGGTGATGAGCAGCACCGACATGCCGTATTCGGCTTGAATATCACGGATGAGATGGAGGATCTGGTCCTGGATGGTGACATCAAGCGCTGTGGTCGGCTCGTCGGCGATCAGGAGTTTCGGCCTGCAGGCCAGGGCCATGGCGATGATCACCCGCTGGCGCTGGCCGCCGGACAACTGGTGTGGATAGCAGTTGATGCGGTACTCCGGGTTGTCTATACCGGTGCGTTCCAACAGTTGCAGGGCCCGCTCGTGGGCCTGGGCCTTATTTAGGGATTGGTGGAGCAGCAGCGGTTCCATTAACTGGTTGCCGATGGTGTAGACCGGGTTGAGCGAGGTCATCGGCTCCTGGAAGATCATGGCGATGCGGTTGCCGCGAATGGCCCGGATATCCTGTTTATTGAGGCCGGTCAGCTCCCGATCCTCGAAAACGATGGCACCGCTGCTCACCACCTGGTTGGTTTCCTCCAGCAGGCGGAGAATGGAGAGGGCGGTGACCGATTTGCCGGAACCCGATTCGCCGACCAGGGCATGAGTTTCGCCTTCCTCGATTCGCAGGTTGATGGTGTCCAGGACCGGGGACCGGTTGCCCTCGGCGTCAAAAAAGGTGAGGGAAAAGTTGTCGATGGTCAGTAAGGGGGCCATGGTTGTTCCGTCAAAAAAGTTGGGTAATGGCGGTACTCTACCCGAGGGGCGGCAGCAGGGCAACAGGAAGATGGCAGAGGCAATGGCGGTCGCTCTGCCTGGGCAAGAAGAGTAACATATTGAAAAAAAGAGAAAAGTTGGTGTGCATCCAGGAGGTGTGGTAGCCGAAGGCCTGTTTCCCGCCCGGTTGACGAGAACGAAAAACAGCTTTTCCATCTTCTTGCACTGCAAACTGCCCAGATTGCAACAGTCCGGATACTTTCACCTTTTGCTTTTTTCGCCCCCTTCAGGGGACAGCCCTGTTTTGGTGGGACCGGGATCGGTCTGGACTGGCTGGGCGGCGAGGGGCTGAACAACTCGGCTACAACTGTTGGATGAGTGCTGAGTTTTGAGGCGTTGGGATATCTGGCACCTGAAGTGAAGGAGAACGTGCCGAATCGATTTTGAGTGATAAAAACGGGAGAAGCGCGAGAATAGATGTATCAACGGTGTGTGATACATCTAATCTCGCGCTTCATTTATGGCAAAATATCCAATTGAATTTATAGGGTATTTTATGTGTATTGGTCGGGAAGAGAGGATTTGAACCTCCGACCCCAGCGTCCCGAACGCTGTGCTCTACCAGGCTGAGCCACTTCCCGAACCGTATAACGAATTTAAAAACATCGAGTACCAAGAAATGCGGCTACCATTTAGCACGGTTTTGCTTTTGTGTCTACCCCTTTTCCATACACTTCACAAAACGCTGCCGGACTAGCCGTGCAAGTCGAGCCTGTGTCCGCGATCGATTTTCAGGCTTGCTTTCGATGGGGCATGTCTACAAACAAAAACAGCTGGCCATTGGCCAGCTGTCCTCTCACCGGTGACGAAAGGTCGTTTTAGTTGACAGCGTCCGACAACTTGCTGCCCGGTTTGAACTTGGCGATCGTCTTGGCGGGGATTTCGATCAGAGCGCCGGTACGCGGATTTTTCGCCTTGCGTGCAGTGCGCTTGACAGTAGAAAATGTTCCGAAACCTATCAGGGTTACCTTGTCTCCTTTGGCCATTGCATCAGATACAGCCATAAGCATGCCGTTCAACGCCTTTTCAGCCGCGGCCTTGCTGATGTCTGCCGCCTCCGCCATGGATTCAACCAGTTCTTTTTTGTTCATTCTTCCCTCCCAGAGTTTTTAGCAGTGCCCAACAGCCAAGCGTTCACGCCCGACGCGGCATTTGTTAACAACGTCGAAACTAAAATAAAAAAAGAAATCTTTGTCAAAGGAAAAAAAAATGCTCATTCACTAGAAAGCCCAGTTGCACAAGCACTTTGTCGCTTATTGCGACTAGGCCGCCTACACTCTGCCCTCAAGATTCAATAGCACCTTTTTTACACCACGATCATTGAAAAATTGTAGTATTTCCAACCTTGTATCCGAGTTGGCGACAATATCGAAATTCTTTGTCGAGATTTCAAGACACACAACATCTTGATGAGAGCTGCTCAAACGAACCCGGCAACCAGGTAGGCCAAGCCGCCTTAATCCTTTTTCAAAAATTTCAATTCGCCGCAGTCGCTGACTGGTAATTTCCATCCCGACAGGGATTCGCGTTGCTAAACAAGAAGCAGACGGGCGATCCCAAGTGGTAAGACCAAGCTGTCGACTGAGACTGCGGACATCGATTTTATCAAACCCTGCTTCCACCAACGGCATCGTTACGCCTAATTCACGAATGGCACGGAGACCAGGTCGGTGGCCTTTGAGATCATCGGTGTTCGTGCCATCAATCAGGCAAGAAAATCCTCTGGTTTCCATGCGTTTACGGAATGTGGAATAAATCAAATGTTTACAGAGATAACAGCGGTCTTCTCCATTCATGACAAATTCTTTCCAATCAAGGGGGTGCAGCTGGACAAACTCTATTTCTACCCCCTGCGGATATCCATTTACCACCAGCCAGTTTTTCGCCAGCCAAATGTCTTCCTGTGCCAGCAACTCGGATCGGGCAAAAAGCACCAGCACATTACCTATGCCCAAAGTTTCGAGAGCACACTTCAACAAGAGCGAGCTGTCAACACCGCCGGAGAAGGCGAGGGCCACGCGACCACAGGACCGCAGTAAGGATTCAAGCTGTTCCACCTTGGCTTCAAGCTGCATTAGGAATTTCCTCGGCCTGCCCGACCATCACCCCAATCGGCTCCACCACACCGACTTGTTGGGAAAAATTTTTCAATCCTTGCAGTAGGGGTAAGGTTATGGTTTGACCTTTGGGAATGATCAGCACTCCATTTTTTGCCATCACATCTTTGGTGGCGACCATGCCAAGGCTGATCTGATTAACCAGCAAGCTGAGTTCCTGTTGTTCCCGCCTCTCTATTTTAAGACCAGAAATCGCCTCCAACATCTCATTATTATACACTTTTTTCTGATCTCGCATCAATTCGATCGCCGCTTGCCTCCCCATTCCACGAAACATGAGCCTGTCAAAATCGAGTGCCGCTTTCAGAACTTGACCGCCAACAAGGATTTCCTCAAATTCAGAACTGGCTATTTCATCAGTGTATTCATCAAATGGCTTGAGTTGCAGGCGAATCATTTTGGTCACATTCTCCAGGCGGGGTATTTTTTCCAACAGGGAAGCCCCTATCACCGGATGATTTTCATACATCTCTTTTTCTTCGGCGGTTAACTCCAGGCCGTTATAAATTTTATTCAATATATCGCCGGGAAGGGTGACACATCCTATCTGTGACATCATCGCGGCAATTTCGTATTGCCACAGATTAGGAAGGTTCAACACTTTCGCGATATTAACGACATAATCCTTGCATCGCAACCCCGCACTGAACGCCAAGGGATTGGCCACGGCCAGTAATTCCGAGAGAACCGTGACGCTGCCCATCAGTGTCTTTTGGAGCAACTCCTTTTCGGCGATGATGAGGCGATGTTGCCTCAAGGCAAGAGCAAGTGACGTGATAAACGTCGCCTGCGGGCAGGGTTTGGTGAGAAAACGAAAAATCTGCCCGTCATTGACGGCCTCCATGGCGGTTTCCTGGTCAGCGTTGCCGGTGAGCATCAAGCGAACCGTTTCCGGATAACTATCCTTGACTTTGCTTAACAACTCAACACCATTCATGCCGGGCATCCGCATGTCGGAAACGATGACGCTAAACGGCCCCTCCTCCTTGAGTATCCGTAAGGCTTCGTCGCCACTGCCGGCTGTCTGCAGGGTAAAACGATTGCGCAGTTGTCGTTGTATCGATTGAAGGATATTGGGTTCGTCATCGACAAAAAGGATCTTTTCCGTCGTCATATTCGAGACCTCATGATCGCATTTCACGGCAGATGTCAAGCCATTGCCCAAACTTTTCCCATAAACCGGCTTGTTCGAGATACACCTGATTGAGGACAGGTGGTGCGCCGACACTGCTCTTCGGATTGAGTTGATAGTAGATCACATCTGCCGCGTGAATGGCAACCGCCGGCGAAAAAGATGGCTCAGGATAGGCGTCAAGATGATGATGAAAAGCGATGGATTCCACCACTCCGCCGGGTAAACCCCATAACCCCATCAAGTAGCTCCCCACATTGCCATGATTGGCATTGAAGACCACCTGCTCGGCTTGACAGAGGGAAAGGCCTTGCTCAAGCGCCATGGCAACAGCACGTAAATAGTCGTCCTGCAGTGATGAGAATAAGAGCAATTTGCCCACGTCATGCATCATACCGGCAATGAACACTGTATCGACGAGTTGCTTGTTATCGGTTTCCATTGAGGCGATTTTTTTAGCAAAGGCTGCGGTCGTCACGCTATGGTCCCATAAGGCGCCTACTGAAAAGACCGCGGATGGTGTGGTTTTGAATTCCGAAAAAACACCCACCCCAAGAACGAGCGCCTTGACCGTGTCCAGCCCCAGCAAATTGACGGCATGAAGGATGCTATCCACGTTTTTGTACAAACCGAAGAAAGCGGAATTCACCAGCTGCAGGACCTTGGCGCTCATCGCCATATCCTTCTCAAGGATTGCCGCGACATCCCCGATTGCACACTCGGGGTTCATGAGTTTTTTTTGTAACTCAGCGTACACAGAGGGGAGGCTGGGAAGTTTCCCCAGGCTGGAGACCAGACTTTTCAATTGATCATTTTTCATTAAATCCTGCAGCGCACACGCTCTTGACAAGACAGCCTTGAGGGAATCAGGATCGACCGGTTTTGCCAGAAACTGATGGACAACGCCCACAGTCCTGAGAATTGCTTCTTCATCGGCGTGTCCGGTAAGCATGATACGAATAACGTGCGGATATTTCTCCTGCACGGCGGTCAGAAGCGACGCCCCATCCATACGCGGCATCCGCATGTCGGAGATGATCACGTCGATATGCTGACTGGCGAGTATATCTAAGGCCTCTTGGCCGTTCTCGGCGAAATGGAAGTCCATTTCTTGCCGCATGACCCGGAGCATTCTCTTGAGACCGGAAAGGATATTGGGTTCATCATCGACAAACAGAGCCGTTGTTTTCAAATGTCTCACTCCTTTAAGGTTTCTATGCATTGGGGCTTTCGCTCAGAGGCAGCCGAATGATAAAGGTGGTTCCCTCGCCCTCGGTCGAGACAAACTCGATCGTTCCACCGTGCTTGTTCACGATAATATCATGGCAAATGGTTAGGCCTTGTCCCGTTCCTCGCCCGACCTCCTTGGTGGTGAAAAAGGGATCAAAGATTTTGGTGCCAATGGCTTCAGGAATGCCGCCGCCGGTATCAGTCAGGGTGATCTCAATGGAATCATCAACTCGTCGTGACTCAATGGTTATTTTTCCTTTCACTCCATCCAGGCCTGCGCCGGTTTTATCTTTGATTGCATGGACAGCGTTGACAAGAAGATTGAGCATAACTTGCCCCATCTCATTGGGTAAACACGAAAAGAGCGGTAGGGTACGGTCGAGCTTCCGGTAGATATCAGCCACATATTTCCACTCATTGCTGGCGACCGTTATGGTGGTGTCAATGAGTTTATTGAGGTCTGTCGCCTGTTTTTCCTTGCATCCGGGATGGCTAAATTCCTTCATGGCGAGGACAATCGAACTGATCTTGGAGATGCCTTCCTTGGTTTGTTCAATGGCACGCGGTATTTCTTCTGCAAAATAGTCCCAGTCGGTTTGATTTTTCAGCTCATTGATCGTGTTTGCCAGTAATTCCGGCGATGCAGACACTTCTGGCAAGCTCAGGAGTTGATCGTATTTTTTTATGAGCGCATCAATTCCGGTAAAGGCTTCGTCTAGGAAATCGATATTGCTGCCAAGGTATTGCGCGGGTGTGTTGATCTCATGGGCAATACCTGCCGCCAACTGCCCAATGGAAGCCATTTTCTGCTCGCTGTTAAGCCGGGTCAGTAATTGCTCCCGCTCCTTTCGCTCCTCCATTCTCCGGGTGATGTCACGGACAATGGCCACGAACCTGCTTTTCTTGCCTTCCGGGGTGATATGCTGCAGAAACACCTCCACAGGCAAAAACGATCCATCTTTGCGTCTGTGTCGTGTTGTAAAGGTGAGTGTATCCTTGTTGGAAGCGTGCAAGGGAGAAAGCATCTCCTTGAATTGCGGCTCCGTCAAATCCGGCTTGATTGCCAGAGGCGTGAGCTGTTTCATTTCTGCCAACGTATACCCGATCTGATCCAGACCGCCTTGGTTGACATAGAAAAACAACAATGTATCTGGATCATACATAAAAACGGAATCTTGCACCTGGTCCAGCGTGATCTTGAACTCGTTGAGATCGGCCAGTGTTTTCTCTCGCTCCTGGTGCTCATGTCTTAGCTTGAGGGTGATTGCCGACAACCTTCTGTTCAGCAGAAAGACATGCATCATTGCCCCCAGGATGAGCACGAACAGACCCGTGCCGCCATAGACCCAATACCGGTACTGGTGGTACAACTGCCCTATGGTCACCGGTGGAGTATGGAGGAGATGCCGGTACGGCCCGGTTTTCAACTCCTGCAGACATTGATGCACCGGATAATAATCAAGGGGAATAGTCCAGCCTTGTATTCGTGCCGCGCGCGCCGCCGGGCTCGACGGGTCGATCTGCAGAAAGGCAAACATAACTCGCGCCGCCAGGTCATTATTCACATGATACACTTTTGCTAAAGCCCAGTGGGGATACAGTTCGGTCGTGCGGGCATAGGGGAAGGTGTCTTCCGTCTCTTTCTGGCCAATGATCGAATAGGCAGCAGCTGCAATCCTCCCGTCGTCTACCATTTCCTCAAGTGTGCCCGTACGGACCACTCCGGCATCAAATTTTCCCTGCAAAACTGCGGTAACAACACTTTGGCGCTGACCTAAAAATTCCAGCGCTGCAAAATCCTTAAAGGGATCAATTCCCGATTGCTTTAAAAGAAGCCAGGCTATTTGCCAGCCGCCAAAGGAGGCCTGATCAGACGCAGCAACGCGTTTCCCTTTGAGGTCAGCTACTGTTTTAATGTCATTCCGGCCGGACTTTGAGAAAATCACGCCCCCATATTGGCTGACAGAGGTTGGATCGCCAAGATCCTTGAGGGTGGCGATGCGAGATGCGCCGAAAATATATTCGAGATTGACATAGACAGCGGGATTGGTGACGGTGAAGTCAACTCGCCCCTCGAAAACTGCTTTTTCGATCTCATTATGCTCAAGGCACACCACACTGACGCCAAACTGGGGGAGGGCTTTTTGCAGATACTCACCGGTGGCGCGCCACCTATCAAAACACTGCTCCTTTCCGTCTATGGCGAGAATGCCGATATGGATGGTTGCAGGGTCATTGACCGTTGCCTGAAGCGTGGGAGTAAAAAGTAGGAATGCGCACAATGTCACAAGAAGACGGTGCAATAGAAGTGCATTGGTGGTCACAGCATTTCTCTTGGCAGGGAGATAATGAAAGTCTCGCTCTCGGAATGGCTCAAAAAATTCTCGACCGTCATGTCTAAGGGTGTGACAGCATGGGCAATCGGTAAGCCTTGACTGGTTCTGTAGTCTATCTTTTTGATGGTGAGAAAAGGGACATCAGCGGATTGAGTTGTTCATATTCTTGATTATCGCATGCAATTTGTTGAATGCAAGCAACTTTTCCGCCTTGTTTTCACTCCTCAATTCGGTCAACGCCTCACCGGAGCGAGCACAACCCCGGTAGTAGCGCCAAGACGTTTGCCGGCAGCTCTCAGCATTGATAACACTGAGTTATCTGATTATCGCGCTCCACTCTGAGCATGCAAAGGAACTGTCACTCTGCGACAAGTGCATTGGAGGGAACGGTAAGGCAGGAATCAATCGAGATAAAAGCGGGAGTGAAAAAGAAAGGCTCCTCACACAAATCTGTGCATGAGAGGAGAGGCGGCAAGTAGCCCATGCAGTGGTAGAGGTTGCATATATAGAGGTCAGTCGTTCGGAATCCGTGGGGACGAGATGGGTTCCTGAGCCATATCACGCCGGACTTCGCTGACAAGACATTGATACAATTCTTCTTTCCGATCTTGTTCTAACTCTGGGAACTCAACAGCGAACCGGTCCTCTGATAGCGAGACGACCTTAGCTTTCATGGCAAGGGATGACACCTCATGCTGTTCACGATATAGAGATATGGTCATGGACAATTCCTGATCAATGGCCAACGCTGTCGTTGCTCCCTGCACGGTACACCCGTTTGTCGAAATATCAACGAGCTGTCCTTTCTCGTTCTCCGAGGCTATCGAGTATTCGACATCGCGTCGATTGATCTGGAAACAGAGATCTTCCGGTTCAACTGGAACAAGAAGTGCCTTCTCGGCCTCTTGGAGAGTGGCCGCATACATCGGTTTATAGCTTTGAAATTTTGTTGCTATGGCAAGAAGCTGCTTGAACACGATGTTCGTGCCACCCACAATCCGAACGACTCTGCCCACCTTATTCACAACCAGATAATCCATGATCCTCTTAAAGATGGCGAGGCCGCTCAAGTGGCCGATGGTGCAGCGTGAAAGATCGGTAATCACGTCGAATCCAGGTTTCAGATCCGCGACGCAAAACCGGATATCAGTATACACTTTTTTCAGTTCAGTTTGAGTTGCGGTCGAGGCGATGGTGATACAAAGCCTATTTTTTTTCAGATCAGCCGTCACCTTGGATTGCAGTTTTTCGGCCATCGAATGGTACTCTTTTGAATTTAAACAGAAAAACTAAGCCTCCTCTTTATCCAATTATTGTATAGGGAATGTACTCTTCCCTCCAAGCAAATTCATCTTTTTTCTCCGCACCCCCTTCGTGCCAACCGAGGTCCTGAGCATGGAAGATCTTTGCCTGCTACTTCCGCTCGCCTGCTGAACATTCCTTATTAACCTGCCATGAAACCCACGCACCGCCTGCCGTATGCCCGACAGTAATAACAAGATAAGATCGGGATCAGTGACAGCGGCGGTGGTATGCCGGAAGCTATTGGGCATCGCATATTCGACCCGTTCTTTACCACCAAGAAGGTTGGTAAAGGGACCGGCCAGGGACTGGCCATCGCCCGCATCGTGGTAGTGGATAAGCACCAAGGTGCAATCCGTTTTGAATCAGTGGCTGGCCGGGGAACAACCTTTATTATCAAACTGCCGAATATCGAAGCAGCATCCACTTGCAGTTTTAGCTCACCTTGACTTCCTTTACCGTGGACATCGCTGTGGCGATAATGCCAGCGACGTCCGCTACATTGCTGGGCATAATGATCGTATTGTTTGTCTTGGCCAAGTTGCCGAATTGGGTGATGTACTGTTCGGCCAATCGCATGTTGAGCGCCTCAATACCGCCTTCTTCCTTGATGGTCGCGGCAACTTTATTGATACCCTCGGCCGTGGCTGTGGCGATGTACTCAATCCGTTTTGCATCCGCCTCGGCGATCAGCATGACCTGCGCCGCCTTACCGGAAGCCTCATTGATTTGCTTCTGCTTCTCGCCTTCGGACTGGTTGATCATGCTCTGCCGCAACCCTTCGGACGTGGCAATATCAGCCCGTTTCTGACGTTCAGCGGTCATTTGGGCCTCCATGGCCTGTTTCACCGATACTGGGGGCGTGATATCCTTGATCTCATAGCGAAGCACCTTGACTCCCCATGACA
This sequence comes from uncultured Desulfobulbus sp., assembly GCF_963662935.2. NCBI lineage: Bacteria > Pseudomonadati > Thermodesulfobacteriota > Desulfobulbia > Desulfobulbales > Desulfobulbaceae > Desulfobulbus > uncultured Desulfobulbus sp. Next base: position 18,286 of record NZ_CAXXTL010000001.1, read on the forward strand.
TTGCCGCTTGGTCGATGGCATCGATCACCTCGGTGTTGATTTTGTCCCGCTCCTCAAAGGTTTTATCAAGATCGATTTTGCCGATGGCAGAGCGCAGGGTCGTCTGGGCGAGTTGCGTGGCAGCGCGGAGGTAATCGTCAATGCCGTAGGCAGCCTTGTGCGCGTCCTGGATTTCCAAATAAATAATGCCGTCCACCTCCACGCTCACATTGTCTTTGGTGATACAGATTTGTGCGGGGATATCAACGACCTGTTCTTTGAGACTGAAGACGTACGCGGCCCGATCAACAAAAGGGATAAGAATGTGGAAACCTGCTTCGAGTGTGCGGTCAAACTTGCCGAGACGCTCGATGATAAAGGCGCTCTTTTGAGGGACGATGACCGCACCTTTTACAAGCGTGATGATGACCAGGATCGCGACGGCGATAAGAGCAATGAGTGTTGGGGTCATAATGACGAATTCTCCTATGATTGTTCAAGATCTGGAAAGTAATGAAACATGACGGCTGTCCGAAAGAAGCACGGCCTTAAATAAGTAAGATGAAAAAAATGGCGGCAAATTTATTATTTAAAGATGATGGGCAATTCTGAGTTTAAGGCAAGACCTGTTGGCTTTGTCGACTCCAACGATTTCGGCTTCGGACCCAGCGGGGATACGCTCCTCCGAAATGGCGGTCCACATGGTGCCACGGTATCGCACCCGTGCTTCCTGCCCAGGTTCGATATCTTGATCTATTTTGATCCGTGTGCCGACGGACACGTTGCCAGTCTCATTGTTTTCTGAAACCTCGCTTCGGCCGACAAAGATGCGCATGGCTATTTTACGAAGAGTAACAAGCGAGGTCAAAGAGACGATTAAGAAGGCGATAAGCTGGGCGGTATAAGCATCCGGAGCGATGGCAGCCACAACCGCGGCACCCAAACAGCCCAACCCGAAAAAGATGATCACAAAGCCGGGAACGGCCAGTTCGGCGAGCATGATGGCGATGCCGGTTAAAAACCAGATCAGCCACGGGGAAAAATTGATGATCATGTGTTTGCTCCTTTCCATAACTGTGTTGGGTTACACGCATGTTGTAGATGTGTAACCCCTTTATTCGTCTCAAACAAGGTCAAAAACTCCGCTTCTAGGTGGATGACTCAGCCTTTTCATCCTGACTTGCTGGCTGTTGGAACGAAGTCGTTTTTTCTTTCTCAGCGCTTGAGCCTGTTCCAATTTTCTGCCCCGTTGTTCGATTTTTCAAGGTCTAAACGGTGAGATAAGAACTGTCCACATTTAACTTGAACAATACAGTGTCCATGGCTACGCTGTAAATATGCATACTCAGGCAGAAGTTGCGGTACGCGAAAAACTTGAATTGCCAGTCCCTCTCTTCGATAAGCAAACCAGTCGGTTATGGGCGGCGGCTGAAGCACAGGTCTTTGCCCGTAGTGGATTTTCACTTGTGGTAGGCGCGACAAATAACCGGTGTCAGGAGGTCTGAATCTATCGTGCCCAAGGGTTTGAAAATCCGTGTCTCCGTGACGCTGTTCATACTGCTTGCCGCGGCGACGGTGTTGACCTTTTTTGTCATCACCTCATTTTGGTTACGCGAATCTGCCTTGTCGCTGGCTCGCGAAAAAGAGTTGGAGTTGGCCTTGCTGGCGGAAAAGATGACCTTTCGCCACTTGGAACTCCCCGCGCAGGCCAGTTTTTTTGCTGACCTCGTAGCGGAAAGCCTCCGAAATACCGGTGCGGTTGCCGGTTGTTCGAAACCCGTTACCGGTGAAACAACCTGCAGAGGCAATGATCTGCCGGATCGTGAAAGTTTGAAGCAGGCAATGTCCACTGCCCACAATTCGGGAAATGGAGTCCGCACTTTGAGCGGTCTAACCTGGGTGGCTTGTGTCCCTGGAAAGAAGTATCTCGACATTGCCATGCGGCTGACCGGACCCGATCGGTCGACCGGCGTGGTAGCCCTGCGCTATTCACTTGAACCCCATTATAACAAGATCCGGGCCACGCAGCGGTATGTCGCCGGGTACCTTGGGGTCAATCTGATCGTTTTATTAATTATAGGTTTTTTTCGGTTCCGCCAGCGAATATTTCAGCCAGTGGAACATCTGATCCGGCTCACCGATTCCTACACCGATGAAAGCGGTGTGCCTTTTCTTGCATTGCAGGGCGGCGATGAGCTGGCGCAACTGGCCGGATCAATGCAGCAGATGCTGGGGCGCATTAAGACGGACCGGGAGAAGTTGCAACAGCATGTCGCTTCTCTTGAAAAAGCCAATCAGCAATTGATTGCCACCCGTGAGGAGATGGTGCGTACCGAAAAGCTGTCTTCGGTCGGCAGGCTGGCCGCCGGTTTGGCCCATGAAATCGGCAATCCGGTCGGCATTGTTCAGGGCTATCTTGGCCTGATCCAGCAACAGGACGTGAGTGAACAGGAAAAACAAGAATTCTGCGGCCGGGCGGAGCAGGAACTGCAGCGGATCAGTCAACTGGTCCGGCAACTCCTTGATCTTTCCCGGCCTGGCAGTGGCCTCAAAGAGAATGTCGATGCCCATCAAGTATTACATGAGGTGGTCGCTCTCCTCCGGCCTCAGCCTCTTATGGATGGTATTGATCTACGCACCCGGTTGGCATCAGAAGAATCTCTCGTTTTTGGTAATGCCGCCCAATTACTGCAAGTCTTTCTCAATTGCCTCATCAATGCCGCCGATGCTATCCATGCGGGGGAAACAAGCAGGGACAGCGTCATCGAAATTGCAACCGATTCCCTTAAAGACGAGACAGGCCGCATCATTCAGGTGACATTTTCAGACACCGGGGTCGGGTTTGGCCAAGAGGAACTAACCAACGCCTTTGATCCGTTTTTCACCACCAAGGAGCCGGGCAAGGGGACCGGACTGGGTTTGTCGGTTTCTTATGCTCTCATCAAGGCCATGGGCGGCAGGATAAGTCTGATGAACAGAGACAGCAGAGGTGCGGTAGTGACGATAGTCCTGCCCACGCTACAATCGGACAAAATTTCAAACTGATACCGTGAAATGCAAAGTAAACTCCGTGTTCTGATCATCGACGACGAGGAAAACATGCGGCACATGCTGTCGTCGGTTTTGGGCCGTCTGGGGTATGCCGTGCAATCGGCGGACAACGGTCGTTCCGGCCTCGATTTGTTAAAAAAAGAGGCCTTTGATGTTGTGTTGTGCGATATCAGAATGCCGGAGATGGATGGCATGGAGTTTCTCCGGCAGGCAGCCTCTGAGGGCATGACCGTCACCATTATCATGATGTCTGCTTTTGGTTCTCTGGACACGGCGATGGCCGCCTTACGGTTGGGGGCTTACGACTATATCTCCAAACCCTTCAAGGCCGACGAAATCGAACTGACCCTGCGCAAAGCTGAGGAGCGGGAAGGCTTGCGGCGGGATAATTGCAAACTTCGTCATCAGCTTGCCTCCATGGAAGGAGATTTTACTTTCGGTAAAATGGTGGCGAGAAGCAAATCAATGCAGGAGGTCTTTGCCCTTGCGGCCAAGGTGGCGCCGCATTCGACCACCGTGTTGATCACCGGAGAAAGCGGTACCGGGAAAGAGTTGGTTGCCCAAGGTATCCATCAGCTGAGCGGGCGGGATAAGGGGAGATTTGTGGCGGTCAACTGCGGCGGTCTTCCGGAAAATCTGATTGAAAGCGAATTGTTCGGCTACAAGAAAGGTGCCTTTACCGGCGCGGATAAAGATAAACAAGGGCTGTTTCTCGAGGCGGACGGCGGCACCCTGTTCCTCGATGAAATCGGCGAGTTGCCTTTGCCGCTGCAGGTGAAGCTGCTGCGGGTGCTGCAGGAAAACGAAATTCAGCCGATTGGGGCGGCCAAACCGCATAAAATCAATGTCCGTATTATTACCGCCACGGCCCGCGATTTGCCCCAAGAAATCAGCATGGGTCTTTTTCGCCAGGATCTGTTTTACCGGCTCAATGTGGTTCATGTCAGTTTACCGCCTCTTCGTGAACGAACGGGTGACATATCCTTGTTAAGCGAGTTCTTCCTCAAACGGTATGTTCGTCGGCTCGATTCTCCCGTGACAGGCATTGCGCCGGCCACCATGTCGCTCTTGCTCAACCACTCATGGCCGGGAAATGTCCGCGAGTTGGAGAATGTCATCGAGCGAGCGGTGGTTCTGGCGGAAAAAAGAGTGATCCTGCCGGAGAATTTGCCCTCAATGTTTGGTACGCGGCAGGGTGGTCGCCGGCTGGACGATTTTTTTGGCGGTTTTTCGATCAAGCAGGCGCAGAAGATTGTCGAAAGCTCCCTGATCAGGCGCGCCTTGGAAGCCACCGGCGGCAATAAATCCAAGGCGTCAGAGTTGTTGGAGATCAGCTATCCCTCCTTGCTCAGTAAGATTAAGGAGTATGGAATTGGTGACGTCTGTTGAGACATCGATTGGCAAATATTTTTTGTAATTTGCATTTTTTGTTAATTTTTTTTACAAACTTTTGTTGGGATGTGATTTTTTGCTCTGGCTGTCGCTTTGTCCCTATGCGCTATTTTCTTGTAGATAATAGAGTTGCTTCTTTTTCGACAAGCAGCTAGTTTTTGGCGTGGATTTTGTAAAAGATTTGGCGGAGGGTTCCTTATGAAAAAAACGCACCATCGGATATGTCATACTCAACAAGGGTTCACCCTGATTGAGCTCATGATCGTCGTGGCCATCGTCGGCATTCTAGGCGCTATTGCCATCCCCAGTTATTTGAGTTGGAAACCGGGATATGAATTCCGGGGCGCCGTCTCCAGGATTTCCAGTGATCTCAACAGGGCCAAGATGCGCGCCCTGGAAACCAGAAAGGAATGCCGGGTGATATTTTGCGGCACCTCGTATCAGATCGTTGACGGGAATCAGACCATGTTTTCCAACTGGAATGTCCCAGGGACTGCAACCGTACCAGGTTGTCCGATGACCGCCGCGCACGAGGCTGCATTCGAGGCTGCCAATCGTCGCGTCACCATAGTCTCCTTAACAGATTACCATCTAGGTGCCGGTGACGTGACCTCGACCGGCAATCCTATCTTTTCTCCCAAGGGCGTCGCAACAACATTGGCAACCGTTACGGTCAAGCACCCGAGGACAGCCGCCGAAGCTGATATTGCCACCAACATAACCGGAAGGGTCAGGGTGGAGTGGAAATGAAAACTTCAACAAAACAAGCTGGCTTCACTCTGGTGGAACTCATGATCGCCATGGTGATTTTTGGGGTGGTTCTTACCGGCGTGGTGCAAATGTTCACCAGTACCGGGCGTTATCATACCGCCCAGGAGATGATGGTTGATCTCTCCCAAGATTTGCGGGCCGTGAAGCAAATGATGGTTCAGGAACTCAGGGAAGCGGGTTGTAATCCCAATAACCCCCAGGTGACCATGGGGTTTCAAGTGGTCCCTCCTCCCCCTCTCGGCGCCAAAAGCATCATACATTTTACACGAGATATCGACAATGGGGATGGCGACGGTATAGCCGAACCGGATGGCGATGCTAACGATGCCAATGAAAATATCCGCTATTATCGGACAAATGACAACTGCACTGGTGCTGCAGGGGCAGTAATGGCTGCCGGTGTCAACAATCCGGGATGCCTGAGGCGAGACACCGGAGCACTTGGTGGCGGCCAGCCGGTCATTTCAAATGTAACCGAATTTCGACTTTTTTATTTTGATAGGAACGGCAATGGATTAACAGACGCACAACTCACGACCAAGGGAGACATGGAGGAGATTGATACCGTACGAGTCTTCATCCGGGCTCAGGTTGAATCCCCAACCAAGGTCAGCAGCGTCGAGGCTCAAACCCAGGAAATGGATTTCCGGGTGTTGATCAGGAACGGTTGAGCAATCCTTTTTTTCTTAACGATCTCTAAGGATACAGAAACATGCAGAACCCTTTCTCTAAAATGCGATCCCAGCAAGGTTTTACGCTGATCGAAGTTTTGATGGCCATGGTAATCCTCGGCATCGGGATCATGTCCATTGTGGCCCTGCAAACTCAGGACATGACCTTCAATAACAGCTCAAGGCGTCAGACCCAGGGCTCTACCTGGGCCATGGATAGAGTGGAGCGGTTAAGGAGTTTGCCCTATACCGATGCAGCCTTAAGTGTGGCTGGCAATCCACATACCGAAAACATACAAGTAGGTGGAAAAACGGTCTATTCATTGAGGTGGATCGTGAGCGATAACACGGCTAACGTACCGGACACCAAGAAGGTCGATGTAACCATTCAGTCAAATGGCCGTAATGTTTCGTCTCTCACCTTTATCCGAACTCTATCAGCAATTTAGACCAGAGAGCCTTTTATGCTTACTCGTATGCAATGGATGCCATCATCCCGGTTGCTCGGAAATGAGAATGGCACAGCAATCGTGACCGCGCTTCTTATCCTCATGCTCTTGACCTTTGTTGCTCTGACCGCAACCGATACCACGGTCAATGAGAAGGCCATGGTGCGTAACGAAGCAGTATTTGAACAGAATTTTGCTCAAGCGGAATCGGCCGCACTCGAGGGTTTGCAGAAGCTTGCCAGCAAGAAGAACGATGAGATGGAAGCTTTAGTTCCAAAAAGACTTAGCGGGACATCCGACAACAAAGATTTGTTGACGGATTCCGACAGTGATGAAGTTGCTGATATTATGGATGTACTTGATGTCAATGGCGACGGTGTTGTAGATAAAAATGACATTTATACTGATAGCAACGGGAATAAAAAATTTGATGCTGGCGAGGAATTGGCCACCGCTCAGTTTGAGCCGTCCAAGCAGGGCACCGAGGTTTTTCGTTCTGGTATGATGCTCCCCATAGCCATCGGCGACTCACTTAGTCTTACCACAGCAAAAAGTCGATTATATCGATACAACATGTTTGGCCTGGACGAAGAGCTCGGTGGTAAGGCAATGATAAAAATAGGCTACAAGAGAAGAATCGATCATTAATTGTCAGGATAATCAAGAGATAGGTGTTTTTATGAAAGTAGCTAGGTTCACGTCTCGTTTTCTCTGCACGTTGGTCCTTCTTCTCGGTGCAATAGCCGTTTGGACGCCCTTGGTCGAAGCCGCAGATTATGGCATCGCGGTGAGCAGTGTGGCTTCCATCAACGAAGGTACTGCTTCAGCCGAGGTTGTAACCGTCACCTTAAATCAAGCTGTTCAGGCTGGCGACACGGTGCTGGTTGACTGGCGGCTGGCGGCTGGAAGTGCCGTTTCCCCTGCTGATTATACAAATAACTCTGGGACGCTGTCATTTTCAGTTGGGGAGATCGAGAAAAAGATTTATCTCACCTCCATTGCGGATAGCTTGGTGGAGGGGGATGAAACGGTTGACATCGTACTCGAAAACCCCAGGTATGGGATGGGGAGCGGCACAATATCAGGTGGAACCGTTACAGAAACTGTCACCATTGTCAATACCGACGCTGCGGTATTGACGGTTGAGAGCAAGAGTGTGTCCGAGTCGGTAGGCACGGCCAGTTTTATCGTGACCTCAGACCTGGTGATCGCACCAGGTGCAACGGTGACGTTTGACTACGGGACGAGCAATGGTACGGCGACTTCAGGCAGTGATTACACAGCGACCACCGGGAGCGGTTCTATCACCAACGGCACAACGACAACAATCAGTGTGCCGATACTCCCCGACGTAATAGTGGAAGCGGATGAGGCATTTACGCTAAGCCTGAGCAATCCGAGTTCGAATGCCACCGTGGGTGGCAGTGGGACGGAGACGATAAAAAACGATGACGCTGCGGTCTTGACGGTTGAGAGCAAGAGTGTGTCCGAGTCGGTAGGCACGGCCAGTTTTACCGTGACCTCAGACCTGGTGATTGCGCCGGGTGCAACGGTGACGTTTGACTATGGAACGAGCAATGGTACGGCGACGTCAGGCAGTGATTACACGGCGACCACCGGGAGCGGTTCTATCACCAACGGCACAACGACGACAATCAGTGTGCCGATACTCCCCGATGCAGTAGTGGAAGCAGATGAGACCTTTACCCTAAGCCTGAGCAATCCGAGCTCGAATGCCACTGTGGGTGGCAGCGGGACGGAGACGATAACAAACGATGACGCGGCGGTCTTGACGGTTGAGAGCAAGAGTGTGTCCGAGTCGGTAGGCACGGCCAGTTTTATAGTGACCTCAGACCTGGTGATTGCGCCGGGTGCAACGGTGACGTTTGACTATGGAACGAGCAATGGTACGGCGACGTCAGGCAGTGATTACACGGCGACCACCGGGAGCGGTTCTATCACCAACGGAACGACGACAACAATCAGCGTACCGATACTTCCCGACGTAATAGTGGAAGCGGATGAGGCATTTACGCTAAGCCTGAGCAATCCGAGTTCGAATGCCACCGTGGGTGGCAGTGGGACGGAGACGATAACAAACGATGACGCGGCGGTCTTGACGGTTGAGAGCAAGAGTGTATCCGAGTCGGTGGGCACGGCCAGTTTTACCGTGACCTCAGACCTGGTGATTGCGCCAGGTGCAACGGTGACGTTTGACTATGGAACGAGCAATGGTACGGCGACTTCAGGCAGTGATTACACAGCGACCACGGGGAGCGGTTCTATCACCAACGGCACAACGACAACAATCAGCGTACCGATACTTCCCGACGTAATAGTGGAAGCGGATGAGGCATTTACGCTAAGCCTGAGCAATCCGAGTTCGAATGCCACCGTGGGTGGCAGTGGGACGGAGACGATAACAAACGATGACGCGGCGGTCTTGACGGTTGAGAGCAAGAGTGTATCCGAGTCGGTGGGCACGGCCAGTTTTACCGTGACCTCAGACCTGGTGATTGCGCCAGGTGCAACGGTGACGTTTGACTATGGAACGAGCAATGGTACGGCGACTTCAGGCAGTGATTACACAGCGACCACGGGGAGCGGTTCTATCACCAACGGCACAACGACAACAATCAGCGTACCGATACTTCCCGACGTAATAGTGGAAGCGGATGAGGCATTTACGCTAAGCCTGAGCAATCCGAGTTCGAATGCCACCGTGGGTGGCGGTGGGACGGAGACGATAACAAACGATGACGCGGCGGTCTTGACGGTTGAGAGCAAGAGTGTATCCGAGTCGGTGGGCACGGCCAGTTTTACCGTGACCTCAGACCTGGTGATTGCGCCAGGTGCAACGGTGACGTTTGACTATGGAACGAGCAATGGTACGGCGACTTCAGGCAGTGATTACACAGCGACCACGGGGAGCGGTTCTATCACCAACGGCACAACGACAACAATCAGCGTACCGATACTTCCCGACGTAATAGTGGAAGCGGATGAGGCATTTACGCTAAGCCTGAGCAATCCGAGTTCGAATGCCACTGTGGGTGGCAGTGGGACGGAGACGATCCTCAATGACGATTACGAAATAACCCTGACCTCCGGTGCGCAGGGTTCGGTCAGCACAACCTTCGGTCTTGGAGCTACTGCTCCCCCGAATGCGTCCGTCATCGTTACCCAAGGTGACCAACCTGTGTTTACCATCGCTTCTACAGATACCTGCTACCATATTGGTGGCGTACAGGTCAACGGGGTAGACATCCCGGGTGCGGTTGGAACAACAACCTATCCCTATACCTTTGCCCCGGTAACGGAAAACAAAACCATCAATGCTGATTTCGCCATTAACCAATATACGATCACGGCGACGGTTCTTGGTGGGCATGGGACATTGAGCCCCACCCAGACTGTTAGCTGCAACACGTCGGGTCAAGTGTATACCGCCACTGCGGATGCAGGATACACCATAACCTGGCTGAAGGTGAATGGGACGGACGTCACCGTCCCTGTTAATTCAACAACCATTTCCTATACCTTTAGTTCTGCCATTACAGCCAATCAAACCGTAGAGGTCGCTTTTTCCCAGCAGATTACTGTTCTGGAAGAGTCAGTGTTTGGGACTATCAACCCTGTAGGAGATGTGAATAATCTGCTGGGAGTTCCATACGGGAGCAATCAGATATTTGTTGCAACGGCGACCGATCCTTGCCCAAACGGTTTGACACATAATGGGAAGAAGCACCATATTTCGGATCTGATCGTTGATGGGGTTGTTGTTGCTGGAGCCGCCGGTCAGGATACCTATCCCCATACTTTTACCAATATCACGGAAAACCACACGATTGAGGCCCTTTTTACATCGTACGTCGATTTAACCGTCGGCGCTAACGGTCACGTGGAAACCAGTTCCGGCAATGTAAACGCCGGCACATCGGATTCCAAAGAGGTCAAAGCCCACGGATCGTTGGCGGTGAAGGCGGTCCCTGCTGCTGGTTTTTATATTTCTGACGTGAAGGTGAATGGTGTTTCCGTCGGCCATCCGGAGACGTATTCCTTTGAAGATATTATTGACAAAGATTCCACCTATGAAGTGACGTTTGGCATCAATAACTTCATTCTCGAGCCTGTTTCCCGTTTCAATACAATATTTAAAGAGGCGACCTTCTTAACGAAAGCGACGGCCCAAACCGTTGCATACGGCACGAGCGGTTCCTTCTTTGTGAGACTGAATGATGCAGCTCATGCGGTTTATGGTATTTTAGTTGATAATGTTACCTATCCGATACCAGCTTCTGGAGCGACGGTACCGTATGCTTCCTTTACCCTAATCAATAATGCGGCCACCTCCATGGAGGTGCGCTTTACCAATATAGTTGCCAACCATCGTCTTGAAGTGCAGGACTACGACACTAGCCCAATTTCCGATGTGCCGCTTGATGCCAAGCTGCGCCCAAAACCGGCATCTCTGATGTTTGTGTTGGACGATTCGGGCAGTATGGACTGGGAAGTCATCACCCCCGCGTCAACGGGCGACGGACTCTTTAGGGGCGATTACTATGTCTATTCGTATCCAAACGTCAGCAGGGCGCGTGTATATACTGATAACAGCCTAGAAGCCCATAACGAACAGCAATATTGGAAATCCCAATGGGCCGGCATGAACAAAATGTTTTATAACCCCGAGGTAGTGTATGTGCCTTGGCCGACGTTCACCGGGACTCCAAGTTCGCAACTTCCGGCGGTGGCTGCGGACGGCCTCGCCCATGCCAATACCTACCGGCCTCGTCTGCATCCATGGTACAGCCAGGATTGCACCGATGCTCTCAATCTGGCAAAAGGCCTTGCCGGTGATCTTTCGAATTGCAATAATGCAACTGACAATAATCATAATTTTCCCATGGATGATGTCTTTCTCCAGTTCGAGGAAATAACCAAGAGGATCATTGTCGACAACACTGATACCGCTTTTGCCAGAAGTGGAGATTGGAACGTCGCCACCCCCACCGGTCGATACGGAACGAACGCTCTGGTTAGAGCTGCCGGGGCGACGACGCCCGACACAGCCACATGGACCTTTACCCCGGTCGAGACTAAACAACACGAGGTTTTTGCCTGGTGGGCGGCTGCAACCAGTCGCAGCACGGCTGTGCCTTACACAGTCTCCTGTACCAACTGTGGTTCCAGTGGCACCACAATGAATGTTAACCAACAAAATAATGGCGGCCAATGGAACAAGCTTGGGGAATTCAATTTTGTGGCCGGAGAAACCGTTACGGTTCGGTTAGTCTCTCCAGGGACAAACGCAAACCTTAGCTGCGCGGACGCCGTCCGGATTAACCCCAAAGATGCCAATATCTCCATCATCAACGCCCATTACTACACTTGGAGCGATACCAACGGCAACGGCATTATCGATTTCACAGATGCCAACGGGAATAAACAAATCGATGAAGGGGAGACGGTACTTGAAGACATCTATCTGGTGAACCTGACCAATCCGATCGAATATTTCAAAGTGATCAATAACACACTGGTCGTGAGCGGAACCAATTTGTTGCGCGTCCCTGCAGCGTCCCTGCCGGCAACGGTCAAAACCTTTGTGCCACCCGCAGACCCAGATGCCTGGACAAAAGAACGGCAAAACTGGGCGGATTGGTTCTCCTATTACCGGAAACGGACATTGGCAGCGACCGGTGCAGTGGCGCAGGTTATCGACCGAATGGAAGAGGTGGAAATCGGCATCAGAACGATCAACTACAATAGTGGCGGTTACGAAGCAGGCGGTTACGGAATCAGTCAGGCGGTACTGCCGGTAAATGTTGCCGGGGTTGCCGATCAAACCAACCGGCTGCTGCAATTGCTCTATGGATTTCAAGTGCAGGCATACGGCACCCCTCTACAGCTTGGGCTGCAGGCTGTAGGTCGGTATTATGACGATACAGACGCGAGCAACGGTGGGATAGGAACCTCGCCTTACCATGCCAGAGAGGATGGTGACGAGTGCAAGCAAGTCTTCACGATTGTCATGACCGATGGGTATTGGAATGGAGGCAGCCCGGGCGTGGGCAATGTGGATAGTGGCAAAGGCATTCCCTATGCGGATACCTACTCGAACACCCTGGCTGACGTAGCCTCGTACTATTTCGATACGGATCTCTCCACGATGGACGATTTGGTGCCTGATGGTATTTATAATAATCAGCACATGGTCACCTATACCGTGGCATTCGGCGTGATTGGATCACTGAATCCCGCCGACTATGACTTCAACAAAGGCATCTATCCCACCTGGCCCAACCCGACAACAAATGATTTGCATAAGGTCGATGATCTCTGGCATACGGCGGTCAATGGCCGGGGCAAATTCATGAGTGCATCGCGGCCCGACCAGCTTGTCGACTCACTGCTCGATATCATGAATGATATCGGCACTCGTGTGGGATCTGGTTCATCGGTCTCTGTGAATGGCGATGAGATGTATGAATCGGTCAGCGGACAGACCCGAATGTTCCAGACCACCTATAACAGTGGAAACTGGCATGGAGATTTGAAAGCGTATCGGATTGACACAACAACGGGAGATGTTGTCAGCAGCGCCCCTGTCTGGTCTGCTGAAGCCAAGATGGCGACCAGATTGACAACGACCGGTTCCGGTCATGTCAGCAGGATAATAGCCTCATACAATGGAACTACTGGCATTCCGTTTCGCTGGTCGAATTTAACCCCACTTCAACAGCAACAGGTGGCGCCCTATTTCATAGCCTCGACAACTAGCGGGATGACAGGGGAGCATGTGGTAAATTATCTCCGTGGAGATAAAACTAACGAAACCACCGGCACTTTAGGAGAATTCAGAGTGCGCGATGCGGCGCACCCTCTGGGAGATTTCATCCATTCTCTGGCTCGGTTCCAAGACGATGTTCTCTATGTCGGCGGGAATGACGGTATGCTTCATGCTTTCCAGGCGACCGATACGGGAGGCGGCGAGGAGCTGTTTGCCTATGTGCCAAACCTTGTGTATCGCGACCTGCGAGAATTGGCTGACCCTGTGTATAGTCATAAATTTTATGTCGACAATACACCGGATACCCACAAAATGGGTGCGACCACGATGCTCGTCGGCGGATTAGGCAAGGGCGGCAAGGGGTATTATTGCCTCGATATCACCAATGCGAAGACCGCAATCACCAGTGAGGGCGATTTAGCTTCCCGTGTGAAGTGGGAGTATCCAGCGCCTCCGGCAACCTTGCTTTCCGGAACGACCTTCAGCTTTTCCAGCGGTACAGGCACAGGTGGAGATGACAGGATTTCCGATAGCCTCAAACGGTTTACTGCCGCCAATCAGTTTGTTGTCGGGAGGACCATCGCCGTTGTCGGCGCTAATTTTAACAATGGGCTGATCAGCGGAACCAATGACAAACTCTATAAAATAAAAAGGGTGGATGCTGCTGGTGCCTTCATCGAGGTGGAAGCCGGTAGTTTGGTAACCGGTTACGGGAACGGCAAGAATATCCTCATTACTAAATCAACCAGCGATACCGGTATGGGATACTCTTACAGCAAAGCTTTTTTTGTCGAGACCAACGACCTGTCAATAGGTACGGGAGACTTGAAGGGTTGGGTGGTCATCTTCGGCAACGGCTACGGCAGCGAGGATGGCACGGCTAGTTTTTATATTCTTAATCCGGCCGACGGGACAGTGTTGAAAAAAATTGATACTCATGTCGGACCGTTCAATGGACTATCAACGCCTAATGCCATCGATGTCAATAACGACCTGAGAACCGATTACGTGTATGCAGGTGATCTGCTCGGTAATATGTGGAAATTTGATTTGACCAGCACTGATCACACCAAATGGCAGGTCGCTTATTGCGACAACGCCAATGCAACGAACCATTGTCAGGATACGGTTGCCGGCATGATTCCCAAACCACTCTTTGCCGGTCTGGCCAATCAGCCTATCACTGCCGCACCCGATATCATGCGACACCAGAGCAAAGTCGGGTATATGGTAATTTTTGGTACCGGTAAGTACTTGGGGGAACCTGATCTTGCTTCCATGGATGTGCAATCGCTTTATGGAATCTGGGATTGGGCTCCGGATGCACTGGATGATGGCTATCAAGGAGTACGGGTCGATGTCGGCAGTGTCACTCCCAAAACTGCGACTTTGTCGAACTGGCCCGAAGTTGATATCTATGGCACCACTGTCCACACTCTGCTCAGGCAGGTGGCCTGGGTCGAAGGGGTGCTGACTGAGGATACCGACAAAGATAGTATCCTGGACGCTGGCGAGGATATCGATGGCGACGGTGTTTTGGATACCTATTCGTACTATCGTATTCCGTCAAACTACCCCGGTGATTGGTCGACTCAGAAAACCACTGAGCTTGAATCCGGGCATAGATACTTTAACAAGGATATCAATAAGGATGGCGTGGTTAATTCGAAGGATGTTGTGCCGAAGGGAAATGTTGGTTGGGTTTTCGACCTGCCAGGGAAGATCGATTTCCTCAAGGATAAACAGGATAACGACAAGGACGGCGTGGTCGATGAAACTGGCGAGAGAATTTTAGGCGAGCGGGTGGTCAACGATACCATCATCCGTGATGGCAGAGCAATCCTCATATCTTTTGGAGTGACCGGCTCCCGTTGCAATGCCGGTGCATACTCTTTCTTGAACGAACGTAACGCCCAAACCGGAGGAATGTTGTATTCGCCCGCATTCGATCTCAATGGCGACGGTAAGGTGAATGCAGATGATTATGTCAATATCCAGGCGCCTTATGACGCCAATAATGATGGTGTTATTGACTCAAACGATGTGATAGCCGGCATCCCTGGCGATATCGCCTACGACGGGAGACTATATAATCCCGCTATTCTCGGGCAAGATTCTTTGGGTAATAACGGCCAAGAGAAAAAATATTTCAGCACCTCTCAGGGGTCTATCATAGTCGTCGATGAAAAGGCTGAAAAACGAGGCATGTCTTTCTGGCAACAGATCGAATAGATGTGAAATTGGTGGAGAAAGATAAGGAGGCAGTATGAGAAAAATTAGTTTTCAGTTGTGTGCGGCCTGCGTGGCAGCCGGATTTCTACTGGCCGTGTCTTGGCAGTTGCGGATAGCGGCCGCCGAGGATGCAATGCCTTCAGATTTGCAACATGAAATCGAGTTTCAGATGACTAAAGGATGGGTCGACGCCGTTTCCGAGCAGGGGGTTGTAATCGATGATATGTCCCATTCCCTCTCTTCTCTGAAAGTTTTTGATCACAAAGGATTAGCCAAGGAACGGTCATCCTTGAAGCCAGGGCAGTACGTGGCTTTTATCCGGGAGGAGGATGGCACGAGAGTCTATTTACTTGAAGGTAAGGGCGACCGACCCGAACCGACTGAGTTGTCGACATCTTCCCGAACAGTAGAAACGAAAAAAGAGCCTTCCGTTCGGAAAGTGGATGGGGTCTGGAAGAATTGATAGATTCTCTTGCTTTCTAAAAAGATCAGTCACCCGGTCAACATATTGACCGGGTGACTTTTTCAAATCGATTTAGGCGAAGGGTTCCATCACTTTCCCTGATCATTCCTATGAGTTTTTTTTCTTGACTTCCGCTGTACTTCTATATAAATATCTGCCATGACTGAATGCTGGTTCAGTTTTTTCGCGTAGGACCGAATCCGGCACATCTAGTCGGAATTTATGCAGGTTAAATGTTCTCACAAGAATACAACCAGAGAGGGAAAAAAATTATGAGCTCAAAATTGGTAGCACCCCACGGTGGAAAAGGTCTTGTTTGCGCCTTGCTTGAGGGTGCCGCATGTGAAGCAGAGTTGAAAAAAGCCAAAGGCTTGAAGCAGGTTGAAGTTTCCGATCGCGCTAAAGGCGACCTCATCATGATGGGCATTGGCGGTTTTTCTCCGCTGTCCGGTTTCATGACCAAAGCTGATTGGAAGGGCGTTTGTGAGAGCTTCCAGATGGCTGATGGCACCTTCTGGCCGGTACCGATTACCCTGGACGTTAAAGCTGCCGTTGCCGCTGATGTTAAAGTAGGCGATGAGATTGCTCTGGTCAATAAAGGCGAGACCTACGCCACCATGAAGGTCACCGAGAAATTCGAGATGACCGAAGCCGACAAACGCTGGGAATGCGAGAAAGTATTCAAGGGCGAGGGCGAGGAGTCTGTAGGTGACAAGTTCTGGGAAATCGCACCGAAAGATCATCCCGGCGTTATCATGGTTTTTGCTCAGGGCGAATTCAACTTGGCCGGACCGGTTAAAGTTCTCTCTGAAGGCGAGTACAAAAAAGAGTACCCAGGTGTTTACCTGAAACCTGCTGAGACCCGCGCCATGTTCGACGAGCGTGGTTGGGCCAACGTTGCCGCTCTGCAGCTGCGTAACCCGATGCACCGCTCCCATGAGTATTTGGCCAAGATTGCAGTCGAAGTATGTGACGGTGTTATCATCCACAGCCTGATCGGTAACCTCAAGCCCGGCGACATCCCAGCCGATGTTCGTGTTGAAGCCATCAAGATTCTGATCGATAATTATTTCGTGAAAGAAAACGTCATCAACGCTGGTTATCCGCTGGACATGCGTTATGCCGGACCTCGCGAAGGCCTGCTTCATGCCACCTTCCGTCAGAACTACGGAGTCAACAACATGCTGATCGGTCGTGACCATGCTGGTGTTGGCGATTTCTACGGTCTATTCGAGGCACAGCAGATTTTTGATCGCATCCCCGTGACCGGTGATCCTTCCAAAGATCTGCTTTGCAAGCCGATGAAGATTGACTGGACCTTCTATTGCCACAAGTGCGACGGTATGGCCTCTCTGCGTACCTGTTGCCACACCAAAGACGACCGCGTTATCCTTTCCGGCACCAAGCTGCGTAAGGCTTTGTCCGACGGCCAGCCGGTTGTTGACCATTTCGGTCGCGAAGAGGTTCTGGTTCGCTTGAGAGCATACTATGCTAGCCTGACCACGAAAGTTGAAGTGAAGATGCAGGGTGCTGCTTCTGGCGCTGCCATGTAATTCTCGGCTCTACTGAGAAACTGTACTATCAAGGAGATGTCGCCTCGTGCGACATCTCCTTTTTTATTGGAAGTTGGAGGCCCTCTGTGCAACGCAGGTTGGACAGAGATGCCAATTGAACAAAAGCATGTTGCGAGGGAATGGTGGAACAAACGATTCAGGTAGGGCTGGGTGAGAGAAGTTACCCGATTACCATCGGCAAGGGGATCATCCGGCAGGTCGGTTCCTCTTTACAAACAGCCAAGGTTGCCAAACGCTACGGTATTATCAGTGACGACCGAGTGGGTGAGCTTTATGGCCCGCAGCTTCTGGAGTCCTTGCACCTTACCGGAATTGCCTGTGATTTATTTGTTTTTCCGCACGGAGAGGCCAGTAAGCACCTGCTCACCATAGGGCAGTTGGCCAGTACTCTTGCCGAAAAGGGCTTTGATCGTGGAGACGCCCTTATCGCTCTTGGCGGTGGGGTCACCGGCGATATTACCGGTTTTCTAGCCTCCATCTACATGCGCGGCATCCCTTTTGTTCAGATTCCGACCAGCCTGCTGGCCCAGGTAGACAGCTCGGTGGGTGGTAAAACCGGGGTCGATATTCCTCAGGGGAAAAATTTGATCGGCACATTTTATCAACCGCGTGCCGTCTTCATCGACACCGATGTGTTACAGACTTTGCCGAAAGAGGAGTTCCTCGGTGGCATGGCCGAAGTCATCAAATATGGAGCCTCCATAGATGCTGATTTCTTTACCTGGCTCGGGCAAAATAGGGAGGCTATCCTGGCGCTTGACCCTACGGTTATCGTACCGATGATTCGTCGTTGCTGTGAGATGAAAGCCTCGGTGGTGGAGCAGGATGAACGGGAAAGCGGTTTGCGCCGCATACTCAATTTTGGCCATACCATTGGGCATGCTGTGGAGGCTGCCTCCGGCTATCAACTCATCCATGGCTTTGCCGTTGCTATCGGTATGTGCGCTGTGGCCGAACTCGCTGTTCGTGGTGGCTATGCCGATCATGCGGTCGCTGATAGCATTGTTCAGATTCTGAGAACGTACAATTTGCCCACCGAAATTCCTCCCGGATTTGATCGGGAAACGCTGCGTAAATACCTCCTCAGCGACAAAAAAACCATTGGCGGCCGTGTCTTTTTCGTCTTGCCTGAGATTATCGGCAAGGTTCGTATCACCGATCAAGTTGAAGAGGCGGATATTGACGCGGTGCTGAGCAATCTGTACTCTTAAGTGCAACAGTACTTCGTTCTCATTTTTTTCCTGAGAGATGAACATTTTGTAAAAAAAACTCAGATTAATACTCGACATCTATGCCAATTTACGAATTTTTTTGCGACAAATGCAACACGATCTTTAATTTTTTCTCTAGTCGGCCAAATACAGAAAAACGCCCGGACTGCCCCAAGTGTGGTGAACATCATCTGCGAAAAATGATGTCCTCCTTTGCCACCATCGGCAAGGCGAAGGAGACAGTTGGAGACGATCCATTGGCTGGCCTTGACGAATCGAAGATGGAACAGGCTCTTGCCGGTCTGATGCGGGAGGCTGAGCACATCAATGAGGACGATCCCCGTCAGATGGCCAACTTGATGAGAAAGTTTGCCGACAAGACCGGCCTGAGCTTGGGAGCGCCGATGGAAGAGGCCATTGCCCGCATGGAAGCAGGGGATGACCCGGAGCAGATCGAGCGGGAGATGGGCGATTTAATGGACGGGGAAGAGCCGTTCAGTCTCGAGGCGATGAAGAAAAAGGTGCAATCCGGTTCCCGCCGCACCCCCCTTCGCGACGAGCGACTCTACGAATTATAGAAAATTCACTCTACAAATCCTCCAACAACCGGCGTCCTCTGATGTTGTCAGAGTTCGATTCGGTGTTGTTTCATTTTCTCCCACAGGTTTTTTCGGCTGATTCCTAAGGTGCCGGCTGCTCTGGTCCGATTCCCTCCGGAATGAGCGAGGGCGTTGACGATAAACTGCTTTTCGGCGGTGGCCATTGCCTCGCTCAGAAGCATGGCCGAGCCGTTGGCCAGTTGCCGCGCAGTTCGCAAGTCGGAGGGCAGATCATCCTGGGTAATGACCGGGCCAGGCGAAAGCACCGAAACCCGTTCGATAATATTTTTCAACTCCCGCACGTTGCCGGGAAAATCATAGCGCAGCAGGCACTGCATGGCTTCGTTCGACAACGACAAGACCATGCCGCGCTTCCGGCTGAATCCATGGAGAAAATGGTCGACCAGGAGCGAAATATCCTCAAGCCGTTCACGTAAGGCCGGAAGGTGCAAAGGGATAACGCTCAACCGGTAGAGCAGATCCTGGCGGAAAAGCCCCGCAGCCGCCTCCTTTTTTAGATCTTTGGCCGTGGAGCAGAGCAGTCGCACATCCACGCGGATCGTTCGCGTCCCCCCCAATCGTTCACACTCACCCTCCTCAATCACCCGCAGCAGTTTCGCCTGCAAACCCAGTGGCAGATCGCCGATTTCATCCAACAGCAAGGTGCCTCCGTCCGCGAGTTCAAAACGGCCCAGTCTTTTCGCATGGGCCCCGGTAAAAGCCCCTTTTTCGTGACCAAAAAATTCCGATTCCAGTAGGCCATCGGGAATGGCGGCGCAGTTAATGCGAATGTAGGGTTTGTCCGCTCTTGGGCTGGCCCGGTGCAGGGCGTTGGCCGCGAGTTCCTTGCCTGTACCCGATTCACCATTGATCAGGACCGTTGAGTCTGTCGGTCCGATTTGGTTGATCAGCGCGAAGATTTGGCGGATAGCCGCACTGTTGCCAATGATTTCCTGATGTTCCTGGCGGCAGCGATCCTCAAGCGAGGCGCAGCGGGCCCTTACGGTCTGCATTTCAAAGATGCGATTGATACGGATGATTAGATCGTCCATTTCAAAGGGCTTGAGGATGTAATCGGCGGCGCCATTGCGCAGGCAGGCAATGGCATCTTCAATCGAGCCGTAAGCGGTCATCATGAAGATGTCGATCAGGGGCGAATGACGCCGGGCGCGCTCCAGCAGTTCCATGCCACCCATGCCTGGCATGCGGATATCGGAGAGGATGAGATGATAATGTTTCTGCTCGAGGCGAGCCAAAGCTTCGCGGCCGTTGACCGCTGTGTCGACCTGCCACTGCTCACGGATCAGCCGGTCATAGACCGTGATCCGCATGATTTCATCGTCCTCAACCAGCAGTATTTGTTTCACGTTTTCAATCTCGCAGCGATGGGTTGTTGTTCTCGGAATTCAGACATTGACGGTCGATTGGCAAAGTGATGATGAAGGTGGAGCCCTTGCCCGGTTGACTCTGGACGTCGATTTGGCCGTTCAAGCGTTGCACCATGGCCAGGGTGACCGCAAGCCCCAGACCGGTCCCCTTGCCGACTTCCTTGGTGGTGAAAAAGGGATCAAAAATCCGGTCCAGTAGCTCCCTGGCAATGCCGATCCCGGTATCTTCGATGGTAAGCACCACCAATCTATTTTCCTCCCGGCTAGCGATATTGAGGTGGCCACCGTCCGGCATGGCCTGGGTGGCATTGAGGGCGATGTTCATCACAATCTGCTTGATGGCTTCACTGTCGATGCAACAGAGATTGTTGAAACGCAGGTCAAGATTGACCACGATGTCGCGCAACCTGTGACCCAGCAGTTCCAGGCAATCGAGGATGACCATATCAATATCGACCTGATGGATCTGCAAGGGTTCGACCCGGCCGTAGTTGAGCAACTGACGCATGGTCAGCTCGATTCGCTTGAGCCCCTTGTGGAGCAGGGGCAGGTACCGTTTCTGCAGATCCAGATTTTCCGGTTCTTCCTGCATCGATTTAACGCAATTGAGCATGCCGGCCAGAGGGTTATTGATTTCATGGGCGATACCGGCGGTCAGTTGCCCAAGAGCTGCCAGTTTTTCAGCACGGAACCCTTTCTCTCCAGCGGCGGCAAGGGCTTGTTGGGAAGCGGACAGCCGTTGGCAGAGAGCTCTGAAGCTGGTGCCAAGGCGGCCGATCTCATCCTTGGCCACTGGCAGATCCAGGGCTTCAACTGCCTGTTCGGGAAAAGCAGTCATGGCCTTTGCCAGTTGGTGCATCGGCCGGGCAACCAGCCGGTTGAACAGCAGCAGCATCACCGCTGCCGCAGTAAGCACGGAGAGCAGGCCAAGCAAGAAAATGGTTTGATTGTTTGTCTCGATGAAGGCGTCGGCCCAGGCAATGGGAATGGAAATGGAGAGTGCTCCCCGAATGTCACCCGGATGGTAGCCGTGTTCGCTGTGGCAGCTGAGGCAAGAGGTTTCCGTGATCAGCGGAGCGGCATAGCGCAGAACCCGGCCGTCGTTATTCCGGTCGATCGCCAGATGTTCGCTTTCCCCTTTGCTGAAGCTGTGCAGGCTCTCCTGCTCAAAGGCATCGGGAGCGTTGCCCGGATTGACCGGCCGCAGGCTGGTGACCCGGAACCAGCCCAGACCACTTCTGGCGGCGTACTCGGAAAGCTCGCGGGTGACCATGGCCGGGTTGCGTTTCACCAGCATCAAGCCGGTTTCCGTGGTCATCACCGGCTCATTGAGATAGACGTTGGGCCGGGTCGTTTCCGATTGCACTAAAAACAAGCCCTGATGATCGGCAACCCACTGTCTGGTTAGCAGGATTTGCTTGTACAGCATCCTGGCCTGCTGCTCGGCCTGTCCTATGACCAGCCGGTTCTGCAAATGGGAGGTGTAGATGAGTAGCAGTCCGTAGGACAGGGTCAGGATGGTAACAACGGCAAAGATGAATTTTCCCTTCAGTGTCATGGTCACCTCTGGAATAATTCCCAGGAGAGAGGTGCGCGGCTAGACGCCGACGCCCTTGTATGGCCGCACGGTAACATACTCCCTTTTGGATTGCTACCCTACGGTAACGTTTTTCCAGTCTTCTTTCTGTAATAGTCTGAAAGTATGCATATTAATCTTTGGAATAGATGTTGCAAAATATCTTGGGAGAATATCTGTCCTTATCGTGGAATGCCCAGAGCAAGCGAACCATCAGGAGGAACAACGTGAAGAGAAATGCACTATTGCTGTCCCGATGCCTACTCACCCTGCTGGTGCTGGCGGGGTGCTGCACCTTGGCCCTGGCCGCTGAAAAAAAGGGAAAACATCCGAAATTATCTGAGCAGGAAAAATATATTGCCTGTGATCAGTGTCATGCAGAGAACACACCGGATCTGCACAAAGAATGGTTCGACTCGCGTCATGGCGTGGCTATGGTCAAATGTTACCAGTGTCACGGTACCTTTGAGACCTTTCGGGTAACGCCCAAACGTCAAGTTTGCGCCGTCTGTCATGAGAACATGATGAAGAAATGTCCGCAAAATAAGGCCTGCTGGCAGTGTCATCTGCCGCATACCTTTAAAGCAAAGAAGTGAGGGTGGGGGCGGACAGGGGATATGCACAGATCCTGCCCGGATCTGCCGGATCATGCGAAGGCGGCACGCGGCAGCAAAAGTCGGGCGACTAACTTTATTGAGGAGATGGTCAGTATGGCTCAGACACGACGAGATTTTATGAAGAAAACGGCGGCGCTCTCCGCAGCCTCCTATGTGGGCATGCAACTGCCAGCAGATTGGCAGACTGGTGCCCTGGCTGAAGAAGCCGAAGCCTGGCATCGAGGAACCTGCCGTCTCTGCGGTGTCGGCTGCCGCGTGGAACTCGGCGTCAAGAACGGCGTGCCCTTTGGATTGCGTGGGGTAGCCGAATCACGCACCAACTTCGGCTACCTCTGCATGAAGGGTATGCACTTCTGGAAATGCATTGGCCACAAGGACCGGTTGAAAAAACCCCTGTACCGGGCGAAGAAGTCCGAAGCCTTCAAGGAGATCAGCTGGGACAAGGCCCTGGATATTGCGGCTGAGCGTTTTGCGTCAGCAGTCAAGCAACACGGCAGCAATGCCGTGGCCTACTATGGTTCAGGCCAGTGCCTCACCGAAGAGACTTACCTCTTTCAGAAGATCATGCGTGGTGGGCTCAAGACCAACAACGTCGAGGGCAATCCCCGCCTCTGCATGGCCAGCGCGGTCGGCGGCTACATGACCTCCTTCGGAGCCGACGAGCCCATCGGCGGCTATGCGGATCTCGAAAAGGCGCATTGCTTCTTCATCATCGGTTCCAACACCGCCGAGGCGCATCCGGTCCTGTTTCGCCGGATCATGCGGCGCAAATTGGACAATCCTGAGGTAAAGATTATCAATGCCGATCCGCGCGTCTCCCAGACTTCGCGCATCGCCGACAAACATCTGCAGTTCAAGCCGGGCACCGACCTCTCATTGCTCAACGCCATGGCCAAGGTGATCATCGACGAGAAACTTTATGACCAGCAGTTTCTCACCAATTATGCGGTGTTCAAGCAGGGGAAGGAGGGGAAGGATGCCAGCTTCGACGAATTAACCCAGTTTCTCGCTCCCTACACCCCGGAGGCGGCGGCCAAGACCTGCGGTGGCAGCATCACTGCCGACGATATCCGCCAGGTGGCCCGCTGGTTCGCCACCTCCAAGGGGACGGTCAGCCTGTGGTGCATGGGCATCAACCAGCGCAAACAGGGCGTCTGGGCCAACAATCTGATCCACAATCTTCACATCCTCACCGGCCAGCTGCTCAAGGAAGGCGCCGATTCCCTTTCCCTGACCGGTCAGCCCAATGCCTGCGGCGGCGTCCGCGAGGCCGGGGGACTGTGTCATATCCTGCCCGGACACCGGCCAGTGGAAAAAGAAAAGATGCGCAATCAGGTGGAAGAGGCCTGGGGTATCCCGTTGGGCCGCATTCCGGCCGATCCGGGGCTGCACACCATGGACCTCTTCACGGCCGTCAACAACGGCAAGGTCAAGGCCCTCTGGGTCAATTGCACCAGCCCGGCCCAGAGTTTGCCCAATTGCGATCTTTACAACAAAGGGCTGGCCGACGATGACTGCTTCATCGTCTGCACCGATATCTTCAAGACGCGTACCACCGAGTTCGCCAATCTCATCCTGCCGACTGCCTTCCATTTCGAGAAGACCGGCGTCTACGGCTGCACCGAGCGGCGTTCCCAACTGACCCGCAAGGCGGTCAAAGCGCCGGGAGAGGCCAAGCCCGAGGTCTGGATCGCCCGTGAATGGGCCAAACGGTTAGCGGTCAAATTGGACGATCCGGTCATCGCCCAATGCGTCAAACCCTTTGAAGGACTGGAAGAGGATTTTGCCCTGCCCAAGGCAATTTGGGAGGAGTACACCCAGGAATTGACCAAGAATCGCGATAACGACCTGCGCGGCGCCACCTACGCGGTGATGTCACGGATGGCCGACGGCCCTCAGTGGCCGGCGCCCACCGAGGAGTTCGCCCTTACCGGCGGCACGGTGAAAAAGTTCGTCAAGGGCATGGATCCCATGGCAGACAGCGAATCGAAAAACGAGCTGCCCTACCAGTTCTACGGTCCGGCCCACGAGGACCGTAAGCTCTGGATCTGGCTGCGGCCCCAGGCCGATCCCTCGGAGATCCCGGACGCGGAGTATCCGTTCTATCTTTCCACCGGTCGGATCATCGACCATTGGCACACCATGTCTATGACCGGCCGGATTCCGGAACTGCTCCGGGCCAATCCCTATGCCTATGTCGAGGTCAACCCTAAGGATGCGGACAAACTCGGCATCAAGCCGGGCGATATGGTCGAAATCAAATCCCGGCGCGGCGTCAATGTGCTGCCGGCCAAGGTCTACGAGGGACCGATCGAGGGCATGGTTTTTGCCTACTGGCACGACCAGGAGCAGACGCGGATGATCAACAAGGTGACTAAGGACGACTACGACCCCGCCTCCAAGGAACCGGAGTTTAAAATCTGCGCGGTCACCATCAAGCGTATTTCAGGGCCGCAGCCGCTCAAACCGTTCATCGTCTGAACTTGGCGGCCGGATGGAGTGACCGATCCGGCCTGCCGTCCGCCCCTGCGGTGAGGCGGAAAGGAAAGGGTTGTTTCTGTCCTTTCCGCCTTTTTTGTTGTTGGATGATCAACAGACCATGAAAAGGAGAAATCTTCGATGCCGATTGGCGGAGTAGTCATCTCGACCCGGCCAGGTGATCTGGAAGAGGTACGGAAGCAGCTTGCCAACCTGGCGGGCGTGGAAATCCATGGGGCGGATGAACGGGGGAATATTGTTGCCGTGTTCGATACCCGGACCAGTGAGGAGATGGAACGGCTGATGGAGGCGGTCAACGCCTGTCCCGTGGTCCTTCATGCCGGCTTGACCTATCTCAACATGGAAGATGTGCTGGGGGATACCGGGGCAGATCATCCTGCGGCATGTTCTGGCGAGCACGGGGCAGGGGAGTGAGACGCCGGAACCTCCTTAAACTGCTCGGCTCCTTGCTGGCCGCCTCGGTTTGTACTCGGGTGAAAGAAGGGTGCGCCGGATTGTTCCGCTCACCAGTCACCACCAACCGCTTGCGGCCGCCCGGAGCGGTTGCCGAGGAAAATTTTGCCGGCCGGTGCATTCGCTGCGGCCGCTGCGTGGAGAGCTGCCCCTACCGCTGTATCACCATGCTCGATATCCGTCAGGGCATTCATGCCGGCACGCCGCTGATCGCGGTGGAAGAGATTCCCTGCTATCTCTGCATGAAGTGCGTTGAGGTCTGTCCCACCGGCACTTTGAGCAAAATTCCGCAAGCGGCCACCCGGATGGGGACGGCGGTGATCAACAAATTCACCTGCGCCGCCTGGGCCGGAATCGCTCTGTGCCGGACCTGCTACGATGTCTGCCCCTTTAAAGGCCGGGCCATTGTCTTGCACGAATTGCTGCCTGCGGTGGCGAAAGAGGTCTGCACCGGCTGCGGCCTCTGCACCCACGCCTGCCCGGTCACCTCTACCAACGATTTAAAGGCGATTAACATCGAACCGCCGGCCAGCGGCAGACTCCCATGAACAGCCCGGAAGCCTCGTTCTTGGCAGCGCCGAACAAAGGATGGCGCTACTCCACGCTACGGCACCTTCTCCTGGCCGCTGCCTTTCTCCTCCTGCTCATCAACCCCCTGCTCAACTACTCTTGGGGCATTGCGTTTATTCAAGGATGGTATCAATCGTTGGGGATCGGCGAGTTGCGCCTGATTTCACCCCTGGAAGGACTGGAGAGCCTCCTGATCAGCCAGCAGGTGTATGTCCCGGCTCTGATTGCCATGGCCATCCCCCTGCTGATCGCCATTTTTCTCGGTAGGGTTTTCTGTTCCTGGGTTTGCCCGATCAGTTTTTTGGCTGAGTTGCTGGCTGGAATCAGGGGGCGCATCCAGAAAAAAGCCATACTCCGCGACCGGCTGATATTAGCCAGGCGACTGCTTTGGTTTGCCCTGATCAGCGAATTGCTTCTTTCCCTGATCCTCGGTGCACCCTTGTTTGTCTTTCTCTCTCCACCCGGTCTGGTGGGAAGGGAGATGATGATGGCCGTCTTTTTTCATAGCCTGGCATGGGAAGGGGTGCTGGTGATCGCGGTCCTGGCCCTGGAATTGGTGACGCGCCGATTTTACTGTCGCTATTTCTGCCCGTTGGGCGGGCTGCTGGCACTGCTGGGAATGGCCCGGAGGCTGGAGGTCCATCGGCGGACCGATAACTGCACTCATTGCGGCCGATGCGACCGCGCCTGTCCCTTGGGACTTGCACCCAGTATCGGCGAATCGCTCTCCCCTTACTGCTGGAACTGCGGCGTCTGCATCGACAGTTGCGATCATTCGGCCCTCCACTTCATTTGGCGGAGAGGGCTTAGGAGTAATGAAGCAGTCCGGGAAGTTGTTCCCCTTGCTGTGGATGTACATCGCGATGGGGGGGGCGCGAAGAGAATAAAATTGTTGACCTTGTGCGGAACTCTCGGGTTGTCGCGGCAAATTAAGCAAAGTCGGTCAGGCGATGGGTGCGGCCGATTTTGTTCCGCCAGTCGGCCGATATCCCCGCCTCCTCGGCATAATCGGGCCAGTGGGAAACCGCCTGGTGCACTTCTTCCAGGATCGTCTCGGCCCGGCCGCGCTTCATGGAAGCCGATTTGGCGCAGGTCCGAAAATCTTCCAAGGTGAAGTCGTCGCGCTTGCCGTTCACTGTCATCTGGTGGGTTGCCGTCCAGTGCCCGGTTGGCTGAAAGCTATAAGTCAGGTCAAAGGCCGGAGCCAGCGACCAGCTGCCGGTCTTGTCCATCAAAAAGGCGATGTTCTTGACATGATCGTCCTGGTTACGGGCCAGGATGTTGAAGGCCATCCGCCGGTACAACTCTTCGATGGAGTGCATCCCCATGCCCAGTTGTCGGATGACGAACAGGGCCTGCTCGTAGGAATAACCGCCCGCCAGGTTGAAATCGAAGTGTGCCAGGGCGCCGAGGGATTGCATGTGCATTTTTTCGCCGCCGGTGGAGCGGTCAAAACGTCGAGTCATGAAATGGGAGCGGCCGTTTTCCACAAGCAGCCTGCATTCGCTCATGGTGATGCCGGCATCCCTGGCCATCCGGTAATACGCATACTCAATGACGCCAAATCCTTTGGGATCTTCCAATTCCTTGTCCCGGTTGCCGGAAACGCCGTCGAATTTAAGCAACCAGTGCTCAAACCCCGGATCGGCCGGCACCTGCCCAGAACGAACCTCGTTGGTGGCCGGGTTCCAGGCAATGACCGCCTTGGCCCGCGCCCCTCCCGCCGAGGTGCCGACCCGGAGGATGTCCTTGAGGGCACCCGCTTTAACGTCCTCGGCAAAAGATCCGCTCAAGTCGGTGCGTTGGGTCAAGATGCTGGAGGCGAGCTCAACCAGGTGGTCGATACGGATGCGGCTAGCCTGCCGTGACCTGGGGCCAATCGTCGGGGCGTATTCGAGTGCACCCATGCCGCGGCTGCCGGTATAGCACAGACGTTCGACAGCATTGAAGGAATGGGGACTCCGGCCCTGGGTGGCTAGCCAGGCATCAATCAGGGCATGGCCGAACCGGTCCGGCAGGGAGTCGGCGAGCAGGCCAGGCAGGCCGGAAAAGGTTTCCGGGGCCAGGGCAGGGAAGGAATAGACGCGAGGTGCCAGCGGCATGGTCAGCGGCGCGATCTCAATGCCGCTGCGGGCAAAGGCCGGGTCGTACTCAAAGGAGGCTACTTGCGCACCTTCATCAAGGGCAACTGCGCCGATGGTGCGTCCCCAGAGCCGCACTTCAGCTACCGTGCTCATGTATCCTCACCCCATGTCCAGGGCTCGCCGCTCGACTTCGGGCTTTTCTTCGCAGAGGCTCGTTGCCGCTGTTTGCCTTTGAGCTTGAGCAAGTCGAGCGGCCGCGGTCCGGTTTCCGGGATCAGGGCGGCCAGGTTTTCGATAAGCCCCAGAACCCGGAAGATGCGGATCAGATTGGCGGTCTGGGTTGATAGCCCAGTCTCTATCCGTTCCACGGTACGCTTGGCGATTCCGGCTTGTTCCGCCAGCGCTGCCTGGGTCAATTCCAGTTCCACCCGCCGTCGGGCCAGGCTCCGGCCGATTCCCTGCAACACGGCTTCATCGCTCATGAATGTATTAATGGTCATTGTCGACTCCTTTGGCGAATTGTATCAATATTATAATTTTATTCGCCAAAAATTACGAATTAAAAGTAATATTTAAATTTGTTGTTAAATCACCAATTATGTCGAATTTAAAGGATTACATGTTTTAAATCGCCATTTTTGGCGAACTACTGTTTTTGTTGTTGGAGATCAGCATGAACTATTGCTTCCATGGCATATTAAGCTGCGTGACCCCTTTTGCTCCGATTACGGGAGAGTTAGATCCAAGGAATTAAACGCCGGTATTTTTCCATCATCATGGAAAAGTTTGACAACTGCCAAGGCTACCTTATATCCTGAATAAAAGGCTCCTTTTTCACCTCACCCTTTTGAGCGCTGAACAACCCGAATGGAGGTACCATGCTGAATCGATTTTCGGTCAAAGGAAGAATGTACTTGGTTATCTTTTCCATAGTTTTTTTGTTCAGCCTGATGATGTGGTTTGCGGTGACCAACAGTCACAAGGTCCGGGACATGGGATTGGCCAAAACTGGATCGGTGATGCTGGAGGACCAAAAGGCCAAGCTGCGGGTAGCTACCCATTCGGTGGCCCTTGCTGTTGGCCACGCCATCGAAAGTATAGCCGACAAACAACAGCAAGTTGACATTATCCGCAAACTCGTGGACGACATTCGTTTCGAGGAAGATCAATCCGGCTATTACTTTGTCTACGAGAACACGGTCAACGTGGCACTCCCTCCCGGCAAACCGAAGCAGGGTAAGGACCTGGGAGACCTCAAGGACAAAAACGGCATCTATTTCGTCAAGGAACTGATGGAACAGGCAGGCAAGGGCGGCGGATTTGTCCAGTACGTTTTTCCCAAGCCACCGGGGAACCAGGATACACCCAAGCTGGGGTATGCCGAGATGATCCCTGGAACGCGAATGTGGATCGGCACCGGGGTCTATATCGACAATATTGATACCTATGTTGAAGCCATGGCCGGCGAGATGAACAGCCAGGTCCGCTCATCTCTTCTAACCATGTCGGCGAGCGCGGGCACTGTTTTTGTGATTATTATTTCCGTCATCTTGGTCATTGCTTTCGGAATTGTTCGCCCTCTGCGTCATGTGGTCGAGAGCCTGAAAGATATCGCCCAGGGCGAAGGGGACCTGACCCGGCGGCTGGAGGTCAAAACTAAGGATGAGATCGGCGAATTGGGCATGGGTTTTAATATTTTTATCGAGAAATTGCAGGGGATTATCAAAGGCGTGGTTGCCAATAGCACTCAGGTAGAGGGGGCTTCCAACAGTTTAGCCAAGGTGGCCCGTGACATGTCGGAAAATGCCAGGGAGAGTTCGGAACGGAGCAATGCCGTTGCCGCCGCCACTGAGGAAATGACCACCAACCTCAACAATGTCGCCGCCGCCATGGAGCAGTCCTCCACCAATACCGCGATGGTCGCCAGCGCGGCGGAAGAAATGAACGCCACCATCAACGAAATTGCCGGCAACGCCGAACAGGCCAGGGTCATCTCCGAGCAGGCGGTGCGCAAAGCCGAGGTCGCCTCCGCCAAAATGACCGAACTCGGACAGGCCGCCCAGGCGATCAACAGGGTGACCGAGGCGATCACCGAAATCTCCGAACAAACCAACCTGCTGGCGCTCAATGCCACCATCGAGGCAGCCCGCGCCGGTGAGGCTGGCAAGGGCTTTGCGGTGGTTGCCAATGAAATCAAGGAACTGGCAAAACAGACCGCCGTTGCCACCCTTGATATCAAAGAACAAATCGCAGGGGTGCAGGGGACAGCCGGAGATACAATCAAGGAAATCAAGGAGATAACTGGGGTTATTGACAATGTTAACGCCATCGTGGCCACCATTGCTTCAGCAGTGACCGAACAGTCGGTTGCCACCGAGGAAATTGCCAAGAATATTGAACAGGCGAGTCAAGGACTGCAGGAGGTGAACGAAAACGTCAGTCAAAGCTCCCTGGTGGCCGACTCCATTGCCAAGGATATTGTTCAGGTCAATAATGCCTCGATCGAGATCTCAAAAAGCAGCGAGCACATTAAGGACAGTGCCGACGAAATGCTCAAGATGGCCCTTGAACTGAGCAAGTTGGTGGGTGTGTTTAAAATTTGAAGCGGCCCTGGACCTAATCACTGAAGCACTCAATGCGGGAAGCGGCCAGTATCGGCGATTCATGGAATTGGATTGACAAGCTCTCATTAATAAGGTGAGGCGGATGTACCTGAAAGCCTTGGGGCAAGCCCTGCCCCAAGGCTTTCGTCTAGTTACATCCAAAAGAGCCAAGTCCTCAATATCCTCATCTTATAACACCCCGCTGCAAGACCTGCCTTTGACTGTACCCCTTCATTGATCTCCTTCCAGCTTCTGGATCGATTCTTGCTACCACTATGTGGTCCATGTCTGTCACTTTAGGAACAGAAGGCAACAAGAAGCTGAGTTATTAATAAGGAGAAATGGTATGAAAATCGGCATGATCGGACTGGTTATCGTCATCTTGGCAATGGGGAGCGACAGCTACGCGGCTGCACGGTCAATCACAATGACGGCGACGCCGGCGAGTGTCATGGCTGGATCAACTGTAAATCTGCAGTGTACAGCTACCGGAGACTGGTTGTTTCCCCTGACGTCCGCCCGAGTCACCATTAAAAATCCTAGCGGCACGACCTTGGCCGCAGGCAAAACAATGGTAATCAACGGTGCTATAGCCAGTTACGGCTATACGACCCCTGCGGATGCCATCGAGGGTACTTGGAATTACAGTTGTGAAATTAGGGATCGCAGGACAAGTGTCACCAGATCCAGCAGCTTCACTGTCGCCAAAACACCTACACTGGTTATCGGCCCCATCCCGGCGCACAACACCATCACCAAGTATGAAGGTTCTGTAACATGTTTAAGTTGCCATGCCACGGAAGGCACGGAGATGGTGAATAGTTTACATGCCAAATGGAAAGCCCCGTCACTGGAACTGACTAATACCAAGGGTGAGGAACTTGGCAAGGCCAAAGGCGGCATCAATACTTTCTGCACCTATGCAATGTCGTCAAAAAGTGCCTGTTTTTCCTGCCATGTTCGTTCGGATGGCAATGCGCCGCATCCTGCTGAAGCAAAAGATGTCGATTGCCTGATGTGTCATAGCGACACCTATCAACGAAAATTTATCACCGATTCCAACAACACCCAGACGGTGACCAACATTTTAGGGCAAACCAAGACCTATGTCTTTGGCAAAGTCGACAGCTTGGGGAATTACATGATTGAGCCGGATTACAGCAAGATGCCGGCTGGAACCCTTATGGCCAATTTGGCACGAACTGTCCACTTGCCGACCAACAAATCGTGCCTGCGGTGTCATGCGACGGCTGGCGGCGGCGATTGGACAAAGCGCGGTGACATGGGGCTGAATTCGGTCAATCCGACCATTGACCAAGATGTTCACCTGTCGCAAAATGGAGCCAATTTAACCTGCGTTGATTGCCACTCTGCCTTGAATCATAAAATAGGCGGCCGCGGCATTGACTTGCGAGGAACAGAAGCTGGGCCTCCTACTTGCCAGGAATGCCATACTTCTGCGCCCCATACCGATGCTACGCTGAACAGGCATGCGGCCGGGCAGGTGAGCTGCCAGGTCTGTCACATCCGGGAATTTGCCAAGGGTGGCGCGACTGAAATGTCCCGAGATTGGAGAAAGCCGGTGTGGAATCAGGCATTCTGTTCGGGCCAGGGAGGATTTGTCGGCGAGGAGATCAAGAAATCTTTTGTCAAACCTGAATACGTCTGGTTTGACGGAACATCGTACGTTTACAACGTGGGCGAGACCATCAAGGCTGATGCCACTGGCGTGTATCACATGGCCAAGGCCAACGGTGCCCCCTTTGACGGCAAGTCGTCCATTGTTCCCATAAAGAGACATTTCTCGGTGATGCCTTTGCATGAAAGCGGCAAAATCGTCCCACCGGCTATTATGTGGATGTTCATGACCGGTAAATTCGATGTTGCTGTCCAGAAGGGTATGGAAGAGCAGGGCCTGACCGGCACTTACTCACTGGTTGAAACCGATGCTGAAATGTTGATTACCCACGGAGTTGAGCCGAAAGCAAAAGCGCCTTCTTGCATTGAATGCCACAACAATGCAGGCAACACCCCAGATGGCACCGGCATGGTTCCCTTTACCTCCTTGGGCTATCATACTGTCCCCAGTGCGGTGAAATCCTGCACCTTATGCCATGAGAAGAAAAGCCTCAGCTGGGCGTCAACCCATCAGACGCATAGAGGCGAGGTGTCCTGTTCAAGTTGCCATAGCAAAGAGCCGACCGGTTTGGTCAAAGCGCAGTCCACTCTGTGTAGCAGTTGCCATGAAAGAAAATCGTGGCAGGGTACGGAAAGCCATAAAAAACATTTGGAGAAGAACGTTAAATGCTCGACCTGTCATACGTTTAGCTGAAGGCAGAATAACGCGTTGTAAAAACATACAAGGTGCATCAACTTGCACGTTGATGCACCTTGTATGTTTCATTCCCACCTAAGCCGATGGTTTGAATTTACCCCCTCAAAGGGGGTACTCAACACCTATCCCCTGACTATTTTTCTCGAGCAGGCGACCCCTTCCCCATGGCCCGTTGCAACGGGCAGTCGGGACCGATCTCCCCACCCTCGCGGTAGGCGCGGAGCAGGTCGACCGAACGTTGGGCCAGCATCCGCCGCACCTGCCGCCGCTCCTCCTTGATCCGGGCGATTGCCATTGAATCATAGGCGGTAGTCCGGTGCCGCATCCAAGCGATGACTGCTTTTGCGGCGCGTTCTTCGATGGGGATCATCGCGGTGCGTGCTACTGTGCCGCTGCCCACGGGCACGGCATGGACGGTCACGGCCTTGGCTATGGCCTGTTCGAGTTCCAAGTAGTGCGGGGCAAAGGCAAGATAATCGCGCACCGCCTGAAAAAATTCGCCTTCGTATTCCGTCTGTTTCCGTTCCCGCCGCTGCTGGGCACCGGCCCGTTTCTTTTGATAGTCCTCGGTGGCACGTTGTGCCTCCACTTCCCGCCGCGCCTCGGCAATGATCATCGCCGGAGCCCAGATGCCCTTGGAGATCATCCTCCGCCCCATCCGTGCCTGCACTCGCCAGACCCCGGTCTTAGCCGTCACCTTGCGGGTCAATCCGGCATCTCCAGCCGGCAGAAACTCCCAGCCTTTGGGCGGTGTCAGTGCCTTGCCGTGGGTATCGATCAGGCTGCCGCCTGCTCCCTGTAACACAAGTTCGACTTTACCCTGGAGGACTGCTCCACCTCCAGACTCGATGCCGCCGAGAGGACCGGTTTGTCCATCCGCCTGTTCTTTTCCAGCCTGGGGTTGTTGATCTAACAGATTCATCAGTTACTGCATACTCCTTGAAAAAACAGCAGGGCGGTCGCAGCGGACCGCCCTGCGCTCTTGGTTCTATTCGTTGAGCGGGGTGGTCACTTCGTCTACTAGGGCGAAGATCGAACGGTAGGGGATGTGGCCATGGAGGGCCAAACCAACCTCGCAGGTTTTGCTGGTGGAATAGCCCGCCTCGCAGTCATGCACCTGATCCGCCAGGCCGTGGAGGGCCGATTGGTTCAATTCCGGGAAGTTGAAGCCCCGGTCGCCGGCAAAGCCGCAGCAGAAGATATTCTCCGGCACCACCACCTCGGTGGCGCAGAGCAAGGCCAGTTCCTTGAGTTTGGTGTCCAACCCCATCTTGCGGGTACTGCAGGTCGCATGGAGGGCGATTTTGGCATTCTTACGCTTGAAATTAAGCCGATCCTTGAGGAATTGGAGGACAAATTCCACCGGCTCAAAGAGCTGCAATCGTTTGTCGAGAGTGGCCCGCATCCGCATCAGGCAGGGGCTGGTGTCGCAGAGAATGGGGATCGCTCCATCCTGGGAGGCTTTGAGCAGGGCATCGCTCAACTCATCGGCCTTACGGTCGGCTTGCAGCCTGAATCCCTTGCTTTCAAAGGCCTGGCCACAGCAGAGGCTGTCGAGGTTTTCAGGCAGGATGACCGCGCAGCCTGCTTTTTTTAGTACGGAAAGGGTTTGCTGCGGCAGGCCGCGCCGTTCGGTTTCCTCCCGGGCTGGCCCCCCCATGGCCCGGCTGGCGCAACTGGGAAAATAGACCACGGATAAGGTTTGCCCAGCAGGTGCCGCTTCGGCCTTGATCTTAGGCGAACCGGTGGGCATGGCCCGGTTCCACTGCGGCACGACCCCGAGCGTCCCTTTATGCGCGGCTACGGTCACTGTCTCCATGAAGGGCGTGCCGGTGAGCTTATGCACCCGGTCGACCGTGTTGAGCACACCAGCCGCTGTTTTAGCCACCGGCTTAAAATGGTCGGCGGTCCAACAAGCCACAGCCGCCGCCAGTTGGCCATGTGCCTCTTCGCGCAGGGTCTTGATCATCTTGCCGGTATCGATGCCCACTGGACACAGCGTCGAACAGAGGCCGTCGGCGGCGCAGGTGTTCATGCCCTGATACCGGTACTCGCGCACCAATCCCTTCAATGGCGTTTCCCCTTTGCCCCCCGCCATCCTCCGGCTAATCTCCCGCCGGCCAACGATTCGTTGCCGGGGGGTGAAGGTCAGATTCTTCGAGGGGCAGATCGGCTCACAGAAGCCGCATTCGATGCACTTGTCCACCAACTCATGGGTCGGCGGCAAGGGCTTGAGATTTTTAACATGTGCTTCCAAATCGTTGTTAATGATCACGCCGGGATTGAGCAGCCCCTTGGGATCAAACAGCTGCTTGATTGTCTTCATCAGGCTGAAGGCGGCTTCGCCCCATTCTTTCTCGACAAAGGGGGCCATGTTACGGCCTGTGCCGTGCTCCGCCTTGAGCGACCCGTCGTATTTTTCCAGCACCATCTTGACCACATCGTCCATGAAATCGCGGTAGCGCACCACTTCGTCCTGAGTGGAGAAATCCTGGGTGAAGACGAAGTGGAGGTTGCCGGCCAGGGCATGGCCGAAGATGATGGCCTCGGTGTACTTGTAGCGCAGCAGCAGTTCCTGGAGATCGAGCGTGGCGTTGGCCAGGTGCTCGATGGGGAAGGCCACATCCTCAATGATGACCGTGGTGCCGGTGCGGCGGACCGCGCCCACCGCCGGGAACAGTCCCTTGCGGATCTTCCACAGCTGGTTGAATTCTGCTGGGATAGCAGTGAATTCGATGGGCCGCACCGTTTCCAGGCTCACCAGCGCCGTTTTGATCTGCTCGATCTGCCCAGCCAAAGTCTCGGCAGTTTCGGCTCTGGTTTCCACCAGGATGGCGGTGACACCCGGCGCTAATCCCTCAAGGAAATCGGGCATGCCCGGTTTACCGGTCACTGAGGCGAGACTCGCCCGATCCATCAGCTCAGCAGCGGACACCGGCTGTTGCTTCAAAATGATTGTCGCTTCACAGGCGGTGCGGATGTCCGGATAGAACAGCAGGCCGCTGGCCTTGTGGCGATGCTCGATCACTGTCTGGTAGACCACCTCAGCGATGAATCCGAGTGTCCCCTCCGAGCCGATCATCAGGTGCTGCATGATGTCGAAGGGGTCAGTGAAATCGACCAGGGCATTGAGGCTGTAGCCGGTGGTGTTCTTGATCTTGAACTTGTAGCGGATGCGCTCGGCCAATTCCCCATCGGCCAGAACCCGGTCGCGCAATGCGGCCAATCCTTCCAGCAGGGAACCGTGGCTGTGGTGGAAGGAGGCCCGGCTCTTGTCGTCGGCAGTGTCGACAACGGTGCCGTCGGCCAGAATGATGCGCATCGAGTCCAGGGTCCGGTAGCTATTCTGTTCGACGCCGCAGCACATGCCGCTAGCGTTGTTGGCCAGGATGCCGCCGATCTTGGCGCTGTCGATTGAGGCCGGGTCCGGGCCGATCTTGCGGTCGAATTCGGCGAGGATGCGGTTGGCGTGGCCGCCGATCATGCCTGGCTGCAACCTGATTTTGCCGGCATTGTCAAAAACCCGGTAGCCGTTCCAGCCCATGCCCATGCGGACTAAAATGGAATCGGTGATTGCCTGGCCGGAGAGGCTGGTGCCGGCCGCCCGGAAGGTGACCGGCAGCTCCAATGTGCCCGCTTCCCGCAGGATGCGTTGCACCTCCAGTTCGTTCTCGACATTGATGACGATTTTCGGAATAAGGCGGTAGAAGCTGGCGTCCGATCCGTAAGCGATGGTCCGGAGCGGGTCGGTAATGAGTCGTTCGGTTGGAATGGTGGTCTTGATCCTGCGAAAAAAGTCACGATATTTTCCTTTCAACATGGCGCACCTCCTCGGCTCGTTATTATGAGGGAATGATTATCAACCATACGGCATCCACAGCGAAAACGCCATGGGAAACAGGGAAGGGTTCATGCCTTCCGGATCGTTGACGGAGGGGGTCCTTTCAGCCGTTGGTTGGCCTTTTCCGCAGATCGGGAAGCAGGAGCGCCGCCACTCCCAAGAGAGGCAGCCAGGCACAGACCTGATACACCGAATCGATGCCGCGAATATCAGCGAGCTTGCCCAGGAGGGCTGCGCCGATCCCGGCCAACCCGAAGGCAAGACCGAAGAACAGGCCGGAGATCATCCCCACCTTGCCTGGAAACAACTCCTGGGCATAGACGACAATCGCCGGAAAGGCGGAGGCCATCAGTAGGCCGATGACAAAGATCAGGGGGCCGGTCCAGAACAGATTGGCATGGGGCAGGGCCAGGGCAAAGGGGGCGGTACCGAAGATCGACCACCAGATCACCTGTTTGCGGCCAATACGGTCGCCAATCGGTCCCCCGAGGATGGTGCCCAAGGCCACACCGAAGAGGAAAACGAACAGATGCAGTTGGGCCGACTGCACCGAAACCTGAAATTTATGCATCATGTAAAAGGTGAGATAGCTGTGCAGGCTGGTTGTATAAAAGAATTTGGAGAACATCAGCACCAGGAGAACGGCCACTGGCCAGGTCGCCGAAGGATGTCGCGTTGCCCCTCCAGCAGCCGGAAGGATCTTGAGCCGCTGTCGTTCCTGTTCCTGCTTCTTTTTATACCAGCCGCCGACCCGCCAGAGAATCATCATGGCCAAGAGGGCCACAAGCGAGAACCAGGCCAGGCTCTGCCGCCCTTGTGGGAGGACGATCAGGGCCGCAAGCAGTGGTCCGGCAGAGGTGCCGGCATTGCCGCCCACCTGGAAGATCGACTGCGCCAGGCCATACTGCCCGGCCGAGGCCATGCGCGCTACCCGGGAGGATTCCGGATGAAAGACCGACGAGCCTGCGCCGACCAGACCAACCGCAATCAATAGCAGGCCGTAACTGGGCGCCAGCGCCAGGGCAATCAATCCCAGCAGGGTGCAGCCCATGCCCCAGGTCAGGGAGTAGGGTTGGGGATGACGATCGGTATAGAAGCCAACCACCGGCTGCAGCAGGGAAGCCGACATCTGAAACGTCAGGGTGATCAGCCCGATCTGGGTGAAACTGAGTTGAAAGCTGTCCTTGAGCAGAGGGTAGATCGCCGGGATCAGCGACTGAATCAGGTCATTGAGAAAATGGGAAAAACTGATCGCCAACAGCACCTTGAGGCCAATGCGCTCCGGCCGGGCAGATGGTTGTTGATCGGTCTCGGCACGGCTTGCCATGAGTGCGTGCATCCTTGTAGCTTGAGGGGCTGGTTCCGATTCTACTCAGCCACCACGCCAGCCTTCGGAGGTTGTTGAGTTCCATGCAGATGTACCACACCCACCTCCTGTTTGCGCATAAAACCGAGCCTGTTCGTCAAACGGATCAGCACGTTGCCTGTGCCGGGGCGGCAAATCGGCAGGCGAAAACAGCATCAATCACATTCCCCTGATGCAACGACCACCTAGGAAAATAAAATAATGGCGGATGACCGATTGGTCAAAACTGGTTGTGCAGGCAGGCAATCTTGCCCAGAGAATTATCACTGTATCAAGTGTTAGCCCTCTGGTTCATCAGTTAACTAATACCCTCGGCACAGCTTCTCCCTTGCTCAATCTCAATCCGATTCCGCCCTTTCTTTTTGGCGGCATAAACCGCGTCATCGGCCGCCTTAAGGACTTGGTCAATTTCCGATTCCTGGCTGAATTCCGCCACGCCAAAACTCGCGGTTACCTCGATTTCTTCTCCGTTGGAAAAAAACGGGGCAACGGCAATGCGGCGGCGGATCTTTTCCGCCACCAGTCGTCCACGACACAGTTCGGTTTCAGGCAATAAGATGACAAACTCCTCCCCGCCCCAGCGGGCGATTGCATCCTGACTACGCAGCATGCTTTTCATGCGCACACCTGTTTCAACCAGAATACTGTCGCCAGCATCATGTCCTTTGGTGTCGTTGATTG
Source organism: uncultured Desulfobulbus sp. (assembly GCF_963662935.2). Classification (NCBI taxonomy): domain Bacteria; kingdom Pseudomonadati; phylum Thermodesulfobacteriota; class Desulfobulbia; order Desulfobulbales; family Desulfobulbaceae; genus Desulfobulbus; species uncultured Desulfobulbus sp. The sequence goes on from NZ_CAXXTL010000001.1 coordinate 57,481, forward strand.
ATTTGAAGTGGTCCAGGTCAATGGCCAGTACCGTAAACGGGACCTGATTTCTCTGACTGCGGGAGATTTCATGCTCGAATCGCTCCATCATGGCCCGGCGGTTAAACAGTCGGGTCAGGGGATCAATGGTGGCTGCTTCCTGAAGGGCATGCTGGGCGATGATGCGTTGAGCGATTTCATGGCTCAATTTGTTGTTGACCTCACTTAAATCGGAGGTTCGCTGCTTCACCCGGATTTCAAGTTCGTCCTTGGACCGGCGCAGCGCTGTGAAGGCCTCGTGCTTCTTCAGTTCCGCAAGAGAAAGCGTGGCCGACATTTCATTAAAGGCCACCAGCAATTGATCGAGTTCGTCATTGGTGCGCAGTAGGATCTGCTCATCGAGTTTACCAGCGGCGATGGCCGTGCAACGGTCGATGGCCAATCGAATGGGCCCCGTGAAACGGGCAGCAAGATATTTGGCAAACAAAAAGGCGAGGACAATCGAGGCTATCAATGAGCAAAGTCCAGAAATCCTCAGATTTCTTGATTTGGTGTAGACTTTGTCAGCCCGCATGTCGACGCCCACCAAAAACTCACCTCGACTGTTTTTAATAGGCGCATATCCGGAAAGAAACGAGCCCCACTCGTCGGCAAGAATCTCCGTGTCAACGGAGACGCCGGTAAACCCCTTGACGAGGCTGGGAAGTTGCTGCGGATATTCTGTCCCAGGAAGGGCCTGCTTTTCTGTTTCATCCGAATCGACCACAAAGAGGATTTTCTCCCCCTCTTGCCGCATGACATACAAAAAAGCGATGTCGGGATTCATCCTCCTGAATGCCCGTAACTTTTGCAGAGTGTCGACATACGCAAGCTGAGAGACGTCCGAAGCGGTCAAAAGCGAGCGGAGCGTGTCGGCATCGATGGTCTGGCTGATCAGGGCGGCAGTGGCCTGGAGCCGCTCCTTCAATCCGTCCATCAGACTTTCGGCGGCACTGCCATAAAAGTAGGTACCGATGCTCCCGGACACCAGCAGCACCGCAAAAACATGACTCAGAAAGAGCTTAAGACGAATCGATTGTTTCAATGGCTAGTCTTCTCTGTTTGCGCGGCTTTGCCGTGGCCCAGGGGCAGTTCAACGATAAACACGGTTCCCGGACCGAAATGCTCGGATCTTTCGAAGTTTTCAGGCAGGTAGTCCGCCGTCGGAGGACTCAAGGCCGAGATGGTGCCGCCATGCTCCCTGATGATCCCAAAGGAGACGGAAAGCCCCAAACCTGTTCCCTTACCCACCTGTTTGGTGGTGAAGAACGGGTCAAACAGTTTGCTCAAATGTTCCTTTTTCACACCTTTGCCCGTGTCAGCCACGCTGACCTCGAGCCCGTTCCCGCGGGCGCCGCGCTTGGTTTGCACGAAGATGACCCCATTCTGACCAATGGCATCAGCGGCATTGTTGAGCAGATTCAGCCAGACTTGCTTGAGCCGTTCCTTGTCGCCGGTCAGAGGCGGGAGGCTATCATCGGGAGTGGAGGTTATTTTGATACGGTTCAAGAAAAAGGCATGCTCGACCAGTTGTATCACTTCCTGCAGGGATGCATTGATGTCCACCGTTTCCCTGACGGATTGAGAATGCCGCGAAAAGCCGAGGAGGTCAGCGACGATCTTCCGGCAGACCTTGGTCTGTTTTTCAATGATTTTCAAGTTTTCCAGCGGCTCTTCATCGTGAATGTCATCCATCAGCAATTGGGTATAGCCGAGGATAATACCGAGAGGCGTGTTGATCTCGTGGGCCACCCCCCCGGCTAGACGGCCGAGGTCTTCCATTTTCTGCGATTGGATCAACTGCTCCTGAAATTTCTTGAGCATGGAAATGTCTCGCGCGGTCAATAACAGACCCATGATGCTGCCGTCCTGATCATAGACCGGCACCTTAACGACATGAAACCACCTCTGCCCTTCGGGCCGTTTGAAGGTGATTTCCTTGGAGAGGGAGTGCCCCGTGATCAGGATCTGCTTGTCTTCGTGGAAATTCAGATCAGCCTGGCGCTCGGAAAAGAGATCGAAATCGGTCTTGCCGACTACTTCCTCTTCTTTGAGGCCAAGATGATCGCAGAACGCTTTGCCCGCGAATGTATAGGTCAGTTCCTTATCCTGTAGGGCAATGAAATCCGGGGTCACGTTCATGATGGTTTTGAGCAAGCCCTGCTGCCGGGCAATGGTCTTCTCCCGTTCGGTCAGCTCTTCAATATGATTTTTGATTGTAATGGCCATCACATCGAAGGCTTCGGCCAGATCCTGGAGTTCATCGCCAAAATTGTATTTGAACACTGGACACTGCCGGCAGCTCTCGATTTTGAGCGGATACTCCTTGCCCTGACAATGGGGACACAGGGTGCCGGCCAGGTACCAGCAGCGCCGCCCGGCATCACCGTAGGCCGGACATCCCTGCTTGCCGCATTCCATGATTTCCCAGCAGTTCTTTTCCAGAGAAAAGCCGGCTTGCACATTAAGATTGCCCTTGACGATTTCTTCCGCCGACTCTCTGAGCCGGTTGAGGCGGTAGGTGATCGTGCGGGCAAACCAGAGGGCCAGGACAATCCCTAAACTCACCACCCCCAGGGTGCTGATCAGGCTGATCAACCGTTGATGGTGAATTTGGGCGTCCATCTCACTTCGTGAGAGCCCCAGCCTGACACCGCCCAGATTCTTCTCCCCGAGGACGACTCTGGCGTTGAAGTCGTACACAAACCCTTGTTCGGTTGACAGGAGCAAGGGCTGGGGCAGTTGGCCGTTTGGATTAACCTGGAGAAGATCGGCAGGGAACCCGCCAGAAAAAGTATGGGACAGGATGTTGCCGCTGGTATCGGTCAGAAAAACATAAAGGATGTCGTCATACTGACTGTGGACATTGTCGATGAGGTTTTTCATCTGCAAGAAATCCATGGCCAGAAGGGGTTCTGCGAGGCGAAAGGCTAGGCCCGAGGTCAGGGCCATGCCCCTTTTTTTTCCTTCCTCAAGCAGGGCTTTTGAGGACATGGCGGAGAGGATCAGGCCGATGCTCAGGCCGCAGAAGACCAGCATCAGGGTCACACCCAGGGTGATTTTGGTCCTGAACCGCAGGCCATGGAGAACTTTCAACAGATACCTATTCAAGATCCAGCCCAACCTTTTTGCTCAGTTCCCGGACGGGGTCAAAGTCCCGGTCGTCGGAGGGGACAAAACCGATGAATTTTGCCGCATCAAGAATCGCCCGGTGGCGTGGATTATGCTGATAATCAAGTTTGAGCAGGGCGGCCCTGATTTTGTCGGCCGCCTCTTGAGGCATTCGTGGACTGTAAGCGTAGACCCAGCCCGGATACGATCTGGAGCTGGCAACCACCTTGATCTGATTGATGTCGATTTTGTTTTCCACCACCTTTAAGGAACCTTCACGGATTGAACCAAGGTCATGCAGCCCGGCATACACCCCCAGTATCACATTCTCCTGCCGGCCTCCGGCGAAGACCACCTCCTTGAAGTCACGAAGATTCAGTCCGTTATCGACAAAATGCCCAAGGGGAAACAGATACCCGCCGGCAGAGGACGGATCAACAGCCACCCACGACTTGCCCCGGCAATCCTTGATGGATTGGATGGCCTCGTTATCTTTACGGGCAATGATCTGACCACGGAATTCGGCGCGCCCGTCTTCCTCAATGATTCGGGCCATGGCCTTGGCACCGAAACGGTTAGCCAGCTTGACGTAAATAAAAGGGTTGGAAAACGAGATGTCGATCTTTCCCTGGCCGAACATGCTGATGTGATGGGTAAAGGTGTCCGGGAATACTTGCCGCATGGGCAGACCGGTCTGCTCGGCAAGATATTCCACCAGCCGGTGATGGCGTTGAAAAGATTCTGTATTCGAGTATTGGGGGAGGTAGGCGTAGGTTATTGCCGGCAATTGCGGCCTGAACGAAATTTCTTGGCGTTTATCCAGGGAGACTTTGACCGCCTCTTCGCCTTCCCCACAGGAGAAAAGGAGAAAGGCGGCTAGGAGCATAAAAAGGGAGAAGACGCTTTTAGGCATGGAGGCTGTTTGGTTGCAGTGCTCGATTCACAGCGTTTCTGGTCATACCCGTGTCCGGTCAAAGGTTGGGGGTGGATCTAGGAATCAACCACCACGGAGTAGACAGCATTCATACAAAAAAATTATACCCCGTTCTCAGGGGTGAACAAAGAATAAACCGATTGCCGAGAACATTCCGTCTCTGAAAGGAGGTGTACAGGTTTTAGCCGTACCCCAAGGCCTCTAAGTCAGCTTCGTTGAACCCGAGGAGATGGGCAATCTCGTGTACCACTGTGATCTCGATCTCCTCGAGCAGTTCTTCACGGCTGGTGCAAAAGGCCTCCAGAGGTTGCTGGAAGATAAAAATGGTGTCGGGATACAGCGGCGGATCGGCCAAGCTACGCTCGGTGAGCGGAACTCCCCAATAGATGCCAAACAACGGTTCATCGGGCGCCAGCCCCATCTCTTCCAGCATTTCGGTACTGGGTTGTTGTTTGACCGAGATCAGGATGTTCTCCATGCGTTTGCGAAGCTCTTCGGGGATGCGGGCGATGGCCTGTTCCACAATACGGGCAAAGGCTTCGGTGGAGAGTTTGGGGTGGCTGTTTTTCATTGTTTATGTCCTCACAGGGCCAAGATAAGGCCTTTATCGATACAGGGTAATAGAAACAATATCTAGGTTTTTTGTTCCCATCGAAACGCGGATGAGCCCAGTGCGCGATCGGCCCAACCACTGAGCGGGCCCGAAAAAAGCCGATATTGACGAAGGAAGTTTTCTTTTTCCCGAAATTATTTAATAAAATGCATCTCCAAATTTGATAATTCAGTTGCATCTCTTCTATAATGAAAAATACCCGGTTTTAAATGAGTCATTGCAGATTGATCGAGAGGCGTTCACCAGGGCTGGTTAGGCTGGAGCAGGCCACTTGATTACCCTTGTTCCGTTCCCCGTGTCTTTGGTTGAGAATAAGGAGTGAAATGCAGCAAAAGACAAAGGTTCCCACCGTTGGGTTCGCACCCATTGCGATGATGAATCGGTTGACCGGCTCGGTTGGTCCACCCGCCTTTCACCTTGTCCTGCCTGCGACCCGTCGTGTCGGAGGAATCCTGGGACTGACGTTCGTTCTGGTGGTTTTTCTGATGTCCGGAGGACCGGTCGTCGCCGCGCCGCAACCCAAGGTGCAGGTGCTGCTGCTCAATTCCTATCACCAGGGATTTCGCTGGACCGATGAACTCACCACTTCGATCGCCTCTACCTTGAGCGCCGGTTTGCCCGAGGTCGAGCTCCATATCGAATACATGGACACCAAGCGGCAATACGATGAGGCCATCATGGCCGTCATCCGGCAATCGTTGTCGTTGAAATACCGGGTCCAGCAGCCCGATGTCATCATCACCTCCGATGACGACGCCTTCAACTTCATTAAGCAGTTTCATGATGATCTTTTCCCCGGTGTTTCCGTCGTCTTTTGCGGAGTCAACAGTGTGCCCTCAGCGCTGCAGGCGCCCAAGGGTTTGTTTGCCGGTATTGTTGAAACCCTGGACATCAAGGATAACATCGGGCTGGCCCTGCATCTCTTTCCCCGCACTGCTGAGATTGTTTTTCTCAGCGACGGTACGCCGACTGGCCTCGGCACCCGCCAGATGGCGATCGAGGCTGAGCAAAGCTATCCCGGCGTGCGTTTCACCTATATGAATGGCGAAAATCTTGCGACCGAGGAGATGTTGACCCAGCTGATGGGGCTGGGCGAGGGCAGCGTGGTCCTTGCTCCAGCTTGGTACAAGGACGCTCGCGGCAAGGTCTTCGATAATATCGAGATTTACTCCCGAATCGCTGCGGCCTCGCCGGTGCCGGTCTTCATAACCTCCAGCGCTAACCTTGGTTTGGGCGTTTTCGGCGGCAAGGTTAACAGCGGCGCTGCCCAGGGGCATTATGCGGCGGACCTGGCCCTGCGCATCCTCCGAGGTCAGGTAATCGCGCGGGATATTCCGGTGGAAACCGGAAGCAGGAATAAGTACATGTTTGACAGCCGCCAATTGACTCGTTTCGGAATCGCGGAAAACGAGCTGCCCCTGGACAGCGTGGTTCTGTATCGGCCTTTTTCCTTTTATCAGACCTATCAATACCTGGTGTGGACAGTCGTCGCCGTCTTCGGTGTATTCACTGCGATGATTGTGGCCCTGCTGGCGAATGTCCAGCGATTGCGCGAGACCCGCTCCAGCCTAGCCCGCAGTGAGGAAAATCTGCGAATCACCCTGCATTCCATCGGCGATGCGGTTATCACCACCGATATCGGTGGCCGCATCACCCGCATGAACCCAGTTGCCGAAAACCTGACCGGATGGCCGTTCATCGAAGCGGCGGGCAAGCCGCTGGTCGAGGTGCTGCGGCTTATTGACGACGTTGCCAGGAAACCGCACCCCAACCCGGTGGACAAGGTCCTTGCGGTGGGGGCGATTGTCACTCTAGAGAAAAATACGCTCCTCCTGGCCAGGGACGGGACCGAATACCGCATCGCCGACTCCGGCGCTCCCATCCGCGACAGCAACGGCCAGGTGATGGGCATCGTCCTTGTGTTCCGCGACATCACCGAGGAATTTGCCCGCGAAAATCAGCACAACCAGAGCCGTAAACTGGAGGCCATCGGCCAGTTGGCCGGCGGCGTGGCCCATGACTTCAACAACATGCTAGGCGGTATTCTCGGCAGCGCCGAAATTCTGGGCATGCAGTTGGGCGCGGATAATCCTCAGCAGCGATATATAGATACCATCATCAGGGCCTGTGAAAATGCTGCCGGACTCACCCGCAAGCTGCTCGCCTTTTCACGCAAGGACGCCATGATATTTGCGCCCATGGACATCCATAGCGCTCTGGTCAACGCTCAGAGCCTCCTTGAGCACAGCCTGGACAAAAGCATCTCCATCGAGCGTTCTTACAAGGCCGGATCATCGATAGTCGAGGGTGATTCGTCACTGATTGAAAACTCGATTATCAACCTCTGTGTCAATGCAGCCCAGGCCATGGCAGGTGGCGGTGTCCTGACCTTGACCACCGATAACGTCGACTTGGATGAGGCCTTCTGTCAGAAGAGCCCCTTTGCCATTGAACCGGGTGCTTACGTGCAGATCGGCATTCAGGACACCGGTGTAGGTATGGAACCGGAACTGCTTAACCGCATCTTTGAGCCTTTTTTTACTACCAAGGGCGTCGGTCAGGGCACGGGACTCGGGCTGTCGGCTGTCTACGGTGCCATTAAGGAGCATCGCGGCTGCATAACGGTCTCCAGCGAGTTGGGGATAGGTTCACTCTTTACTCTGTACCTGCCGGTCGCAAAGGCTGCCCTCAGTACAACCACTGGGGTGGAAGACAGTGCGGAAAGCGGCAGCGGCTGCATCCTGGTGGTCGATGACGAGCAGATTATCCGCACCACCGCCGCTTTCATTCTTGAACAGCTCGGTTATCAGGTCCTTTTGGCCAAGGATGGCCAGGAGGGGCTGGAGCTGTATAAAAACCAAGGCATCCAGATCGACTTGGTCATCCTCGACATGATTATGCCGCGCATGGGCGGAGTCGCCTGCTTTAAGGAAATCCGTGCTTTCAATCCTGAGGCCAAGGTGCTTATTTCCTCAGGATTCACTCAGGAGGGGAGCATTGACGAGTTGTGGGAAGCCGGCATCATGGGCTTTGTCAGAAAACCGTATCATCGGGCTGAGTTGGCCCGGATTGTGGCCGATGCTCTGCGTCAATCCGCTCCAGGGAAGAAGTAATGGCCCCGTTCTATTGCTCACGATCAACCCGTTGCTAAATATCGAACCACCAAAAGGAGGACGGCACATGCTGAATTTCAAGAACATGAAGATCCGGAATAAATTGATCGCGACTTTCAGCCTGATCCTGCTGTTTATGGTCGGTATCGGTTGGATCGCCTATCAGGGGATGACCAAGATTGAGCGCAACTTGAACGACATTTTTTCGATCAGCCTGCCGAGCATTGATAAGCTCATCGAAGCGGATCGCGACATGCAGCAAATGCTGGTTGCGGAACGCTCGCTCATCTCAGCTGATCCTAAGGCGCCCATCTTTGTCACCCTGCAAAAAGACTATGAAAAAAATCTCAAACAGGTTTCTGAGCGATTCGACATTTTCAAAGGGTTGGTTGATTCTCCCGAGGAAAAGGAGCTTATCGCCAAGTTCGAACGCGATCGCGCCGCCTGGGAACCGGTTTCACGGCAGGTTGCTGAGGGCAGCAAATCCGGAGAGACCGAAGCCAGACGTCTGGCTCTGGAATTGTCGCTGGGCAAGGCGAATGAATTGTTTGAAACGACCAGGGGCAACTTGGACAAGCTGACCGATATCAGCCTGAAGAATGCTGAAAAAGCTCAGCAGGCAGCAGCCTCCAGCTACCGCCAAGCATTGATCACTCTCTTGGTGATTCTGATCGCCGCCGCCATTCTCTCGGCCTTCATGGCTGTTGTTCTGACCATGGCCATTGCCAAGCCCATCAATGCAGCGGTGGCCGGTCTGCAGGATATTGCCAAAGGCGAGGGTGACCTGACCAAACGGCTCTTGGTTCGTTCCAAAGATGAGATCGGCGAACTGGCCGTCTGGCAGAATGTCTTTATGGAAAAACTGCAGGGTATTATCGGCAAGATCAGCAACAATACCCAAGCACTGGAACTTTCTTCCAATGATCTTCTGGGGTTTGCTGATAAGCTTGCTGGCGGTGCGGGCGACACCTCCCGGCAAACCGAGAGTGTAGCCGCTGCTGCCGAGCAGATGAATGCCAACCTTACTAATGTTGCCGCCGCCATGGAAGAATCGACCACCAATATCGCCATGGTGGCCAGTGCCGCAGAGGAGATGACCTCAACCATCGGCGATATAGCCCATAATGTCGAACAGGCCAACCGTATAGCAGGCAGTGCGGTTGACCAAGCCGCCAAGACCGCCACCAAGATGGATGCCCTGGGCGATGCGGCTCAAGCCATCGGCAAGGTCACCGAGACTATCACCGAGATCTCGGAGCAAACCAATCTGCTGGCGCTTAACGCCACCATTGAAGCGGCCCGGGCCGGTGAGGCAGGTAAGGGCTTTGCGGTGGTCGCCAATGAGATCAAAGAATTGGCCAAACAGACAGCCGGGGCGACTCTGAACATTAAAGAGCAGATTGCCGGTGTTCAGCAGACCACCGCCGAAACAGTAGCCGATATCAGCGCCATTACCAAGGTCATTAACCAGGTAAGTACAATTGTCGGCTCCATTGCCGAAGCTGTCGCCGAGCAGGCTAAGGCCACCCAGGAGATTGCCACCAATATCTCCCAGGCCTCGCAGGGGCTTCAGGAGGTGAATGAGAACGTCAACCAGAGTTCGGCTGTCGCCACCTCCATTTCTCGCGAGATCGCGGGGGTTGGCGTCGCCTCCAGTGAAATCGCCGATAGCAGCAAAAAAGTTAAATCAAGCGCCGGTTCCCTGCAGAACCTGGCTGCCGAACTTAAGGGGGTCGTCAAGCAGTTTAAGATCTAAGCAGGCAAGAGAGCGAGGAAAACGGAAGAGAGGGAGAGGGGGAGATGGTGTTGAGTTGATCCTGCAGCACGGGAGCACCAATGAACGGGTGCTCCCGTTGCGTCAACGAGTTGTATCGGTGCCAGGAGCCAGAGCATTTTGTCCCCGGCCATCACTGCCCACCCCGTCAATCGCCGTTCTTGGCAGCATATGCTCCTCTGAACAGCATCTTCTTCATTGTGGTGGCGCTACGTCTTTTTTCCGGTCCCTTGGGGCGGCTGCATCCAGCACCTTGCGAACTTTTTGTGACATTTCAGCGATGGTAATCGGTTTCATCAATAACTCCTTTACTCCAAGGGCTGCGGCTTTTTCGCGCCCCATCATCTCGCTGTAGCCGCTGCAGATAATGATGGGTACCTCAGGATTGATCGCAATCATTTCTCTGGCAAGCTGTTCACCGCTCATCTGCGGCATTGTCAGGTCCGTGATGACCAGATCGTACGCTTCGTGATTGGTCCTGAACAATTCCACAGCTTCTGCGCTGCTCAGGCGAGAGGTCACTTGATACCCAAGACTTTCAAGGATCAACGTTGCTATTTCGACAATCATTTCTTCATCATCAACCAGAAGAATATGCTCGCTGCCGGTTGGATAGTTCTCCATGGTTCCCAGCACAACTTTTTCCACGAATTCTGTCGTTAACGGCAGGTAGACATTGATGGTCGTCCCTTTCCCCACTTCACTGTCGATTGTAATATCACCGTTGCGATCTTTGACGATGCCGTAAACGACGGCGAGTCCGAGACCTGTCCCTTTTCCCTGCGCCTTGGTGGTGAAATAGGGGTCGAAAATCTTTTCCCTGATAGCCGGATCGATGCCGCATCCCGTATCAGTAACGGAAAACAAGGCATATCGTCCCGGCGAGAGCGAGGTGTTGGCTACATCTTGTTTTTCCAGCACGGTTTCTTGCAGGCGAATGGAGATATCGCCCCCTGATTGTTCGACAGCGTGGTACGCGTTGATGATCAAATTCATCGCAATCTGATGCAATTGCGATGGATCCAAGAGAACTGTGGCGCAATCGTCTTGAATATCCTTCCTGATTGCAATAGTCGAAGGAATGGTTGATCGGCATAATTTGAACACCTCTTTGAGGATCGTCTGCATCCGAATCGGGATGATCTTGTGCTCCGACTGACGACTGAAGGCGAGGATCTGATTGACCAATTCCTTCGCTCGGAGGCCAGCTGTATACAGTCGATCAACATAACGCTGCTGAGGACTGTCCGGGGGGAGGTGGAGCCGCAACATCTCGCTGTAGCCGAGCATGGGTTGCAGGATATTATTAAAATCGTGGGCAATACCGCCGGCCAAGGTGCCGATGGCCTCTATTTTCTGCGATTGGTTGAGCCGAGCCTCAAGGCGGATTCGTTCCTCTGCGGCTCGTTTTTGTTCGGTGATATCCCGAATAATACCAACAATGAAGGGCTCACCGTTTTTATAGGTGTAGAGATTTTTTTTGGTAAGGATCGTATGCTTGTCCCCTAGGGCATCGGTGAAGGACTCCTCGTTGATGTTCTCCCGGCCGGTTGTCAGAACACGTTCATCCATTTCCTGGAAAACGTCGGCTTCTTCTTCCGGAAAATAGTCGTAATCGGTTTTTCCCAGAAGTTCACTGCGGGAACGGCCCATCAAGGTGCACATGGCGTTATTGACCAAGACCCATCGATGCTGCCTGTCCTTGACAAACATGGGATCGCCGAAGCTGTTGATGATTTCGTCCAGATAATTCCGCGACTCCTCCAGTGCCTCCTCCGCCCGTTTGCGGGTGGTGATATCAGTGATGAAGCCCTCTATGATATCAGGTTTTCCGGTCTCATCATATCGCAGGCGGGCACTGATGGAAACCCAGATTTTGAGGCCGTCCCGGCGATAGCACTGCACTTCAAACCCGAACGCCTTCTTGTGGTTTGCGATGGCTGTGAGCAGGATATCGCGGTCACTCGGGTCAACGTAGAATTGATGTCTGATGTCAGTTATGCTTTTGATGAGTTCTTCGGGCGAATCATACCCGAGGATATGCGCCAAGGCCGGGTTCGCGTTGAGAAAACGGCCGTCTTTCTCGAGGCTGCTTTGATAGAGCCCTTCAAGGGCGTGTTCAAAGATGCCCCGATATTTTTCCTCGCTTTCTCTCAAACCGTCCATGGAACTTCTGAGTTCATCGGTCATGAGGTTGAAGGTGCGGGCGAGAGCGCCGATCTCATCGCGGGAGGTCACCGGGACAACCTGGGTGAAGTCGCCGTCGATGATCTTTTCCGCGACTTCGGTCATCCGGCGGATAGGTCGGGTGATGGACCAAATGATGCACATGCAGAGTAAGCCGACCAGCACGGTAATGACGCAACCTGCAAACCCCATGATGCGCACCATCTGGATCCGGCCGTCTTTGAGCAGACTGCTGTAGGCCTGCAATTCATCCTCATAGACGCTCGTGCCGATGACCCAGTCCCAAGGCGCATAATAGGCGAGGCGGGCCACCTTCCAGCGAGGCACCAGCTCTCCCCGGTTTTGCCAGCGGTAGCGCACAGTGGTCATTTCCCCTGGTTTGAGCCGGGTCGCCTTGTTGATGATTTCCCGGATGACAAAGCGGCCGTCGCTATCCTGGTTTTCCCAGACATCCTCGCCGTCTCTTTCGCCTTTGTAGGAGATGATATACCGTCCGCGGTCTTCTCCGCCGCCGCCGAGAATATAGACGTAACCGGTCCTGCCGACACTGCTCTGCAGGATTGCCTGTCGTATGCGCGATGCCACGGTTTCCTGTTTGACGCCGACATACAGCATGCCCACCAAGTCGCCCAGGCTGTCATGTATCGGCTCGTAGGCTGTAAGATACCAATCGTTTACGACAAAGGCGCGGCCATGGTAAGCCGTGCCCTTAAGGATGGCGGAGATGACCGGATTCTTTGCGCCATCCGGACCGAAAGCAGGAATAAAGGTTCCTATGGCCCGTTCACGGACTGCCATCTTTACCGTGGTGGCTACGCGCAGCATATCGCCCTGCTCGTTCATCCGCTGGAAGATGGTGGCAGTTTCTCCGACCAGTTTGGTCACGGCATCAACAATCGGCGTCTTGACGGACAAATCCCGATTCGTGCCAATCCATTGTTCCCCGATAAGAAGCTTCGGTAAATCGATTTGAGTGGTGTCCTTGGTCAGCTGATTGATCGCCGTCCAGGTGATGGACTCTTGTGCCTGGCGCACTCCGCCAGCACCTGTCAAGAGGTGCCTGGCCACCTTGAGGCTGTTGTCAACCTGCAACTGAACGGCCTCATTTTCGGTGCGGACAAGGTTGTAAACACCTTGGGTGATGTGATCGAGGTCGGCATCAATTAAGGCATCGACCTCGCCTTGTGCCAGTGCGTTGTACTGGCCGCTTTGCCAGACGGAAAGGAGGACAAGAGCCGCCGCCGTAATAAAAACACTGCCCGCGCCCAACAGGGCAACCTTGACGCTCAGCTGCATATTTTGGAAAGGTTTAAACATATGTCCCGGGGTGGGGGTAATTTCAATGTATCGCTCTCTTCCGAGCTCTATGCAAACGTCGAACGAATGGTCATGGCAACAGGTTGTGAACCGGAATACAGATGATCCGTCCTTAAAGACTTAGCTGCCTTGCGCCAAGTCTCCAAGGATTATTCCCATGGTATGATTTTAGCTTTCAACTATATGCACAGTATAGGAGATGTGACCCGCGACCGTCTAGGTAAATTTACCTATTTGTCTTAGCGGTGCATTGGGAAACTTTCGGGGAAAATCGAAGGAATTGACTGCATTTTTCGACTCTTCTCAGGTCAGTGTGCGGAGGTGTTTTTTTCTGGAAGGAGAGAAGTAGGTTGCTTCGTGGCCATCTTTTGCGATCCCGGCGATATTGCAGCCTGCAATCTCCTGCTACCAATTTCCTCCCACCCTAGCCACGCCACAAAAGAACGTCCTTGACATATCCCATTCCTCACTATATATAGCCATATGTCAATATAGAAATATTCTTAATGATCTTTATGAAATTGTCCCTTCAGTCCAAACCGGATGTGGAGATTTAAACTCCTGGACGATTGGGAGTTGTTTGTCAAAGTTGCCGGAAAGTTGAGCCTAACCGTTACACTTAACCTATATAATCAAGATCACTGGAGTGTGAAAGCAATGCAAACAGGATGCGGGTGTACATGCAGTAGCGCAGGACCAAAGATGATATTTGCCTGTTCAGGGTGTGCTGATGTTGGAGAATTGGCGGACCAGGCGGCGCGAAAGTTGAGCCGCGAAGGAGTCGGCAAGATGTTCTGTCTGGCTGGTATTGGCGGCCGGGTCAGCGGCATTCTCAAGTCGGCTGAGGCAGCGCAATCCATTTTAGCCATCGATGGCTGCCCGCTTGATTGCACCCAAAAAACATTGGATCTGGCAGGGGTTGCCACAACTCAGCACCTGCGGTTGAGTGAACTCGGCTTTGAAAAAGGAAAAATCGAAGTGTCAACAGCTGCAATCGAGAAGGTGGTCGAACATGCAAAACGCTGTCTTTGAGCACAATGAGAGGGGGGTGAGAAGCTCTTGTATCCGGGATCTGTTCCCGGTTTTTGTGGTATTGACAGCCCTCAGCCTGCTGTTGACGACCTCAGCATCCCGGGTCCGGGCAGAGCAACTGCCGCAAGTGCCTGTTCCCGGCATGGTCACCATGGTGGATCTGGGAGCAGAAAAATGTATCCCCTGCAAGATGATGGCTCCGATCATCGAGGAGTTGGTCAAGGAATATCAGGGACGGGCTGCGGTGCTTTTTATCGATGTCTGGGAAAACCCCGATGCCGCTCCGAAATTCGGTGTACGGGCTATTCCCACCCAGATTTTCTACGATGCCCAAGGAAAAGAAATTTCCCGGCACGAGGGATTTATGGATAAGGCATCCATCGTTGCCGTCTTCCAGCAACAGGGGGTCAAGTAGGTCGTGGATCAGGTTTTTTTGACCATCAATGCGTGGATGAGCCAGGGTCTCTTGATACTAGAGAAGGCCCCCTGAGCACCCGGCGGACTATTCCGCTATAATGGGGGTATCAGCAACCCTTAGCAAGGAGGCCTTCTCATGCGATTGTACACCAAGCAACACAAGCATTACTGTGGAATCGACCTGCACACCAACAAAATGTACCTGTGCATCCTCAGCCAGGAAGGGGACATCCTGCTCCATCGCAACATCAAGACCGAGCCGGAAACCTTCCTCAAAACCATCGCCCCCTATCGGGATGATCTGGTGGTGTGCGCCGAGTGCATGTTCTCCTGGTACTGGCTGGCCGATCTCTGCGCCACGGAAAACATCCCCTTTATCCTCGGTCATGCGCTCTACATGCGAGCCATCCACGGCGGCAAAAGCAAGAACGACAAGATTGACTCCCAGAAGATCGCTGCCTTGCTCAGGGGCGGCCTCATTCCCATGGCCTACGTGTATCCCCAGCGGATGCGTGCCACTCGGGACCTGATGCGCCGGCGCAACCATCTCATGCGCAAGCGGGCCGAGCTCTTTGCCCACACCCAGAATACCGCCAGCCAGTACAACCTGCAGGTGCCTCTGGGCCGGATCGCCAAACCGCAAAACCGGGAAGGCTTGCTGGATCGGTTCGACGATCCCTCGGTGTGCATGTCCATGGCCGCCAATCTCGACATGATCGACGCCTATGACCGGGTGTTGGCCGTCCTCGAACAGGACATCATTGCCCACGCAAAGGAGCATGACCCGACTGCTTATGCCCTCTTGAAGAGCATCCCCGGCGTGGGCCGGATCAATGCCCTCAATCTGCTCTATGAGATCGAGGACATCAGCCGCTTTCCCAGGGTTCAGGATTTCGCCTCCTATTGCCGCCTGGTCACCTGCTCCAAGGAATCCAACGGCAAGAAATACGGCAGTGGCGGCAAGAAGATCGGCAACGCCCATCTCCGCTGGGCCTTTTCCTTGGCTGCGCAACTGTTCCTCAAAAGCAACGAACCGGGCCGGCAATTCCACGACAAGCTGGTGCGGAAACACGGCAAAGGCAAGGCGCTTTCCATCCTGGCGCACAAGCTCGGCCGAGCGGTCTATTTCATGCTGAAAAACCGGCAGGGGTTCAACATGCATACGTTCCTGGCCGTCTAATCGAGGGGACGGGCGAGCCCGACACCTAACTGGAGCTTTTTTCGAGCATATCCGCATGGCCCTCCGGAGCATATCCTCCGTCTGCCGTCAGCATTATGGGCCATGGTCTGCCGGTTGCACCGCAGCCAGAAGGCTTGATTGGCCGTCCGTCCCGCTCGTTGAACATCTGCTTGTTGATGTGGTTCTGCCCCTCACCCGAGCCCGGCTCTAACTCTGGCATGCCGCCGCATGACCAAGCCGTTTTGAATGGGACGGCACGAGGGTACGCGATTGTTTCTAGGACGCGACAACAAAATCCTTGCCGCAATCACCCGGCCTTCGTTCCCGGCGAGCCCGCGAATGGAACCCGGTCTCCGACGAGCAAGAGAGTGGCCCATTCTCGACCGGGTTCCATTCGCTCGTTGCTCTTGCCAGCATCGTCTTAACTGGCAAAGTGGTTGATCCTCGATAAGTGTTTGGCGCAGAGTCACTCTGTCGTCGAATATGAAACCCAAGTCAGGGCGCGCTTCATCGGGCAATTGGTCGGATTGTACCGACCACAGAGTGATAAGTTCATCGCTCCCGGATACCTTTATCCGTTGACAACCGGGGGCCTTCTAAGTGTTGGGTGGTCTTGGCTGTTTTCTCTGGGGCATGGTGAGTGTTCGGTGGTCTTGGCTGTTTTCTCTGGGGCATGGTGAGTGTTCTCTTCAGCCCCTGCCACCTGGCATCCATTCCGCTTATTGTCAGTTATGTGGCGGGGCAGAAGCAAATCATTGCCGGTCGCAAAGCGGTGCTCTATGCGGTGTTGTTCACCGTCGGCTTGTTTATCACCATCGCCGTCATCGGTTTTATCTGCGCACTCCTTGGCCGCATGCTCGGGGATGTCGGCCCCTATATGAGCATAGCCGTGGGAGCGATTCTGGTCTGGGTGGCACTCGATATTCTCGGGATAGCCTCCTGCTCGATGTCCAACGGCCAGCTCGCTAAAATTCAGGTCAAAGGCATGTTTGGCGCCTTTGTTCTAGGCTTGGCCTACGGCGTCCTCTCCGGCTCCTGCACCTTTGGCTTTATCGCTCCTATTCTTGCCATCATAACGGTGCAGCAGAAAATTGTCACCGGTGTGGTCTTTATTCTTCTGTTTGGCCTCGGCCACTGTATCCCGATCGCGGTGGCCGGAACCTCGACCGCTCTGGTGCAGCGGTTCCTGGACAACAATGCCTGGCAACGCAGCAGCACGCTCTTTCGCCGGCTGGCAGGGGTCTGTATTGGAGCGCTGGGCATCTATTTCATCAGTCAACCCCTGTTGGCTATCGTCTAACCATCCCATGATTGACCAAGAGGACGCATGAAACCATTGCTGCGCGTGATGAAAGCCTTGTCCGACCCTAACCGGGTCCGGGTGGTCAAGCTCCTGGAAGACCGGGCGCTGTGCGTCTGCGAGATCCAGAAAGTTTTGGGGCTGGCCCAACCCACGGTCTCCAGTCACATGAAAATTCTCGAGGACGCCGGGTTGGTCAATAAGGAGCGTCAGGGTACCTGGATGATCTACAGCCAGGCCGAAAACAGCGAATCCCCCTATGTGCGCACCATGCTGGGCGAGCTGCGCGGCTGGCTGGACGAGGATGTCCCGCTGCAAACCATGATCAAGGCCCTGCCTGAGGCGGCCTGCCTACGGGCTGCCACCTTGAAAAACTAAGGAACTACCATGGAACCCATCCAACCCTTCGGCTGTGGTTGCGGCAAACCTGCCGCCAAACAGTCCAACGCTCTTCCTGGTAATGGCTCATCCAGGATTAAGTTCGTTTTCCTGGGCACTCAGCCTTGGCCTCTGGTTTGCACTATACACAAATCTGCAGTCCTTTTCGGTTTTCTTCACCTATTCCCTGTTGGGCATTGAGCGGCCCAGTCGGCTCGGCGATGCCGTCCAGTTCTTCGTCTACGACACTCCTAAGGTGATGCTGCTGCTGACCTTGATTGTCTACGTGGTCGGAGTGCTCCGCTCATTTTTCACCCAGGAACGCACCCGCAAATACCTGGCAGGCAAGCGCGAATCTGCAGGCAATGTTATGGCCGCACTGCTGGGCATCGCCACTCCCTTTTGTTCCTGCTCGGCGGTGCCGCTGTTCCTAAGCTTCGTCCAGGCTGGGGTGCCGCTGGGAGTGACCTTCTCTTTTCTGATCTCCGCTCCCATGATCAACGAGATTGCCCTGGTGCAGCTCTACGGTCTTTTAGGCTGGAAGATCGCGGCCCTCTATCTGGGCACCGGCCTGTTGGTCGCCATTGTCGCCGGCTGGGTGATTGGCCGCCTCAAACTGGAGGCCTGGATGGAGGACTGGGGTCGGGAAATGCGGACCGGCGAAGCCTTGGTCTTCGAGCAGCAACTGACCTGGGCCGACCGGCTGGAGCAAGGGCGGGAGGCGGTGCGCGACATCGTCGGCAAGGTGTGGCTCTATGTGGTCGCGGGCATTGCGGTCGGGGCCTTGATCCACGGTTATGTACCGGAGGCTTTCATGGGCTCCATCATGGGCAAGCAGGCCTGGTGGTCGGTGCCGGCAGCGGTGGTGGTGGGTATTCCGATGTATTCCAATGCCGCCGGGATCGTGCCAGTCGTCGAGGCCCTGCTCGGCAAGGGTGCGGCCCTGGGCACAGTGCTGGCTTTCATGATGAGCGTCATTGCCTTGTCCCTGCCGGAGATGATTATCCTGCGCAAGGTGCTCAAGCCCCAATTGATTGCGGTGTTTGTGTTCGTGGTGGGCAGCGGGATTGTTTGTATCGGCTACCTGTTTAATATGATTGTGTAAAAAAGAGAGAACCTATGGAAGTCAAAGTATGCGGCCCAGGTTGCGCCTCCTGTGAAAAGACGCAAAAGATCGTTGAAGCGGCAGTCGCCGCCAAGGGCGTGGGCGCGGCCATCATCAAGGTGAAAGATTTTCAGGAGATCGCTAAGCTGGGGATCTTCTCAACGCCAGCGGTGGTCGTCAACGGCGTGGTCAAATGCGTCGGCCGGGTGCCGAAGCAGAGCGAGGTCGAGGAATGGCTGAGCTGATGCCGTTCGCCACCACAATTGTGCTTCTTTGATTGCACCGTTTTAAGAAATGATTATAAATTAAGCCAGGAAACAGGAATCATTCTCGTAAATGGCGGTCGTTTCCTCCGCCTCCAATCTCCTTGCGTGACAGGAGGTGCCTATCATGAAGACCAATACAGCATTTGCCCAAGGGCAACGTCATTTTCTTAGAGGCGAGTATGCCCGGAGCATTATGAGTTTTGGCACTGCCTTAAAATCCGGTATGGATGCGGTCAAAATCCATGTGCCGTTAGGGATGGCCTATTTCAAAAACGCCCAATTTCCCGAGGCGGTGGATGCGTTCAGCCATGCCTTGGAGCTTGATCCGAGGAACGACCATGTTTTGTTCCTGCGCGGCATGGCTTTGTTCAATAACGTCGAGTTAGACCGGGCGTTGGATGATTTCAATCTTGCCCTCCGCTTCAACCCCAGGCGTGCCGCGCCTTACATCGGTCGCAGTCTGGTTCTCCGAGCAATGCATCGGGATGCGGAAGCGGAATATGACCTGCAATCGGCCTTGGCTATCGGGATTGAGGTGGAACTCTTCATCCGCGAGTACTGTATCACTCCCCACTTGCATGGGCTGGCCCTCACCCTCTTTGACGTGGAAAAAGCGGCTTGGGGGCGTGAACTGCGGGCCGACAGATTAGGCCTCGCCCATTGACCTCCCGGAACGTGCACCTCAATAGAGAAGGCTCCCGAATGGGAGCCTTCTTTTATCCAGAGTCTGCCTGGAAGGGTTTTTGCCGGTTCCTTAAACCTTGCGTAACCGGCACATAAAGCTCCGGCTGGTGGAGGTGCCGGTGACCCGGCTACGCTTGTCGTCCTCGGTGAGAGCGTTCAGGTTGGCACGCGGATCGTAATCACCCCAGCCCCAGGCCAGCCGAACCATGCCGGGGCACACTGTGGTGGCAATGCGCGCCGTCATTTCGACTTCACCCTTGGGGGTTTCGATCCGTAGACGATCGCCCTCGGCAATATTCTGCCGCGCGGCGTCATCGGGGTGGAGGTCGACCATGCAGCCTGTCCCAGCCTTGAGCAAGGCAGGGATACGGCGAAATTGGGAATTGGTGAAACGAATATCGCGGCTACCGCTGATCCCCAGCAGGGGATAGTCTTCACTTTGGTCGGCAAAGCTGATCGGATTCTCGCCCAGTCCATTTTCGAAGGGTACGCCCGGAAAACCAGCCGCAGCGAGCTGGTTGGAAAAAAATTCGACCTTACCCGAGGGAGTCTTGAACGGCTGATCCCGGTATTTCTCGTAGCGCAACGCTTCAATTCGCAAACCCTGACCGTTGTCCCGGAGGTTCTCGACTGTGACTCCGGTAGGTTCCAACTGATAATCGATCGCCTCCTCCGCAGTCTGCCAGGGAAATTCGGCACTAAATCCGAGTCTTCGCCCCAACTCAAACACAATCTTCCAGTCCGGCCAGGAATCGCCGACCGGGGTGATGACAGCGTTCTGCAAAATAATCGGGTTGTTGCGGATGGAGGAGCGGTTGAGTTGGGTTTTTTCAAAACAGCTGGCTGCTGGAAGGATGACATCAGCCAATTGGGCAGTCTCGGTCATGAACAGATCGATCACCACCAAGGTCTCCACCTTGGTGAAGGCCTCCCGCGTCCGCTTTGAGTCAGCCATGGTCACCAGGGGGTTGCCGGATTGGACCACCACCATCTTCAGCGGATAGGGCGCCTCATCAAGGATGGCATCAACGACGCAGCCCTGCACCTGGTTGCCCCAGGTTTCGCTGAAGGTGTTGAATAGTGGGTATTGCTGGGTGATGGGGAGAACGCCTTCGGGGAGCCGATCTTTCATCTGGATGTTGCGTACCGCAATCGGTTGCGGCAACACATCGCCGCCCGGCTTGTCCAGATTACCGGTCAGGGCGCGGAGCATGGCAATCGCCCTGGTGGTATCGAAGACCTCCCGGTGCATATCCAGGCCGTTGCCATCGATGATGGCAGCAGGCTTGGTGGTGGCGTAGAGGTGAGCGACCTCACGGATCTGCTCGGCACTCAGCCAGAGCCTCTCAGCCACCTGGTCGGCGGGATATTGGGCCGCAACCTGTTGCAACGCAGCAAAGCCGACAGTGTAGCGTTCGACAAAGTCAGCATCATACAGATTTTCCTTGATGATCTCGTTGATCATGGCCATGGCGAGCAGACCGTCGTGACCGGGCTTGATCTGCAGCCAGATATCCGCCTTCCGGGCCAGCGCGGTCCGCACCGGATCAATGACGATCAGCTTCGCCCCGTGCTCCTTGGCCCAGTGGATTCCTTCGGCCGCACCCAGAGCGGTGTTGCCGTCATTTTTACCCCAGACGATGATGCATCGGGCGCTCTTGGCTTCTGGAAAGGCCATGGACCCGTAGGTGTAGGAATGGGCGAAATCGCGGGCCACAAAACAGATAGAGCCGTTGCCGATGGTATTGGGACTGCCAAAGAGATGCATCAGCCGGTTGGGATAATCCCAGGGCGCGCCCCAGTCGGCGGCCATGCCCCGCAGCCAGGCCACCGATTGCGGTCCAGACTCCTGCCGATGGCGGAAGAATTGCGCCGCCATCAAATCTAATGCCTCGTCCCAACCGGCTTCGCGGAAACCTGTACCGTCTTCTTTTTTAATCAGTGGCGTCGTCAACCGCGCGGGTGAATAGACGATATCAGCAGCAGCGGCCAGTTTGGCACAGGTCAAACGTTTATCCGGATCAAGAAAAGATTTGCGCCGGGCTCCGATCAGGCGGTTATACTGCACCTCGGCCTCGATGGGGCAGCAGGAGGAACAAAAACGGCACACGGTATCAACAATCATCGGCTTCTCCTATCGGCTGGCATGGACAAAACAACTGCGGATCAGTTCATAATGGTTGCTGTGGGTGCGGATCTTCCACCAGACACTGCCCGGTGCATCGACCTGCCATCCCGGCGCCAGTTCGCTTTGCCCGTTAGCCAGCAGTTCCGCCACATTGACCAGTCCCTTGCCCGCGAAGGTACCGTCGGCTTTGCCGCCCAGCCACTCCTTGACTGGCGCGGCCTCGGTGGACCAGGAAAAAGGATCGGAAAGCAAAAACTGAGCGTCCTTGTCGCGGGTCACCCGGTTCATTTCCCGCAGGTGCTGGATTGGTGAAGGCACCTTGTCCACCAGGTTGAGCGAGGAAAAGAGCGCCATCGATTTTTTTCTAAACGGCAGGGCCAGGGCATTGGCCACTACAAACTCGACCCGGTCGCTGCGCCAATCGTCAGGCAGGCGGATGGTGACTTCCCGGCGCAGCAGGCCTTCATCTTTCAGCGGCACAACCATGGAACGCTCACGCATCAACTGCCGGGCTGCCCGAATAAAGGCCAGCGAGGTATCGATGCCGACGGCAAAATCGCAGCGTGTGCTCATCTCAAAGGTAAACCGGCCCACCGCTCCCCCGGCATCGAGAGCAACACCCGCCTGGGGTTGGATCAATCCGGCCCAGGTGCTGTAGGCTTGCGAGGCGTTGTCATCGTCAAGCAGTTCCCCGTAATGGCTCCATAAATACGAAGAGACCACCTCGTCGGTTTCATACTTGTTGGTCGCCCGTTGGCTGTCGGCGGTGTGGGGATCGAGCAGGGCCACACCTTCGACAATGGGGAACAAGGCCGCGCAGTGCGAACACTTGAGTGTGCCGGTTTCGATATCGCCATCCTTTTCCTGGATGATATCGGCAACAAAGGCGTCTTCACGGGGCAGGCAGTGCGGACAAATGAGCAGTTCAAGGAGTTGTTTTTTCATATCTCTTCTGTTTGACAGGGAAGCAACAGTGCCACTACGTGAGAGTGAAAAATACGATAAAAAAGGATAACTAGCTAATTGGATAGAGATTATAGGTAGTTAAACTAACTTCCGAGCAATGGCGAGTCAACTCTTAATTGTGTTCGTAAGGCATTTTCTCTCAATTGAGACAAAGGGATCTTGGTCGGGCACATATATTTACAAGCAGGGCAGGATGGGCTAGGATGCGCTGTCAACCAAACCAGAATCTTTTTCAGGGAACAAACCATGAACAGACGGTTACCGGCGGAGTGGGAAGCGCAGGATGGGGTACTGCTCGCCTGGCCGCATGCGGACAGCGACTGGCGCGACGACCTGGCGGCCGTTGAAGCGGTCTTTGTCAATATTGCTCGAGAAATCAGCAGGTTCGAGCGGGTGCTGATCGTTGCGCCGAAAATCGAACCGGTCTTGGAACAGCTCATTCAGACCGGGGTCGACATGCAGCAGGTCAGCCTGTATTGGATGGGGACCAACGACACCTGGGCCCGGGACTTCGGCCCGATCACGGTGATAGAAGACGAGAGCCCGATGCTACTCGACTTCGGCTTCAACGCCTGGGGGCTGAAATTTGCCGCCGACCTGGACAACCAGATAACCGGTAACCTTGCCCGTGCTGGGGCATTCGGCCGGTGCGAAATCCGCATTCCCGGCCTGATTTTGGAAGGCGGCAGTATCGAAAGCGACGGCGCGGGTACGCTGCTGACCACCAGCCAGTGCCTGCTCAGTCCCAACCGCAATCCCCATCTTGCTCGCCAAGGCATCGAGCAGGTCCTCGGCGGACTGTTGGGTGTTACTCGTTTTTTGTGGCTGGAAAACGGCTACTTGGCCGGTGATGACACCGATTCGCATATTGACACACTGGCCCGCCTCTGCCCAAACGACACAATCGTCTATGTTCGGTGCGAGGATAAAAACGATGAACATTTTGCCGCATTGGCGGCCATGGAGAAGGAGTTGCGTACCTTCCGTACCGCCGAGGGGCACCCTTATCAACTCATCCCTCTGCCCTGGCCAAAAATCTGTTTCGACGCAGACGGCCAACGCCTGCCCGCAACCTATGCTAATTATCTGCTTATCAACGGCGCGGTGCTGGTTCCGACCTACCAGGATTCGCAGGATGCAGAGGCTCTTCGGATCATCGGCCAAGTTTTTCCCGAACGCAGGATTATCGGTATCGACTGCCGCCCCCTCATTGTTCAGCACGGTTCGCTCCACTGCGTGACCATGCAGATTCCCCAAGGAGTGCTGCCATGAACACCATCCGCGTTGGCCTGGTGCAGCAGCGTTGCACAAACGACCGCCAAGAGAACATCGATAAAAGTATTGCCGGCATCCGAGAGGCAAAAGCCCAGGGTGCCCGTTTGGTGGTCCTGCAGGAGTTGCACTTCGGCCCCTATTTTTGCCAGACCGAGGATACCGCCTGTTTTGATCTGGCCGAACTAATCCCCGGCCCATCCACCGAAGTGTTCGGATCACTGGCCAGGGAACTGGGACTGGTCATTGTCACCTCGCTCTTTGAGAGGCGGGCGCCGGGTCTTTACCACAACACCGCCGTGGTCCTGGAGGCAGACGGCAGTATCGCCGGCCGGTATCGCAAGATGCACATTCCTGACGACCCCTGCTATTACGAGAAATTCTATTTCACCCCCGGTGACCTCGGCTTCACCCCGATTGCCACCTCGGTCGGTTGTCTCGGGGTGCTGATTTGCTGGGACCAATGGTACCCGGAGGCGGCTCGGCTGATGGCTATGGCCGGGGCCGAGATGCTGATTTATCCCACGGCCATCGGCTTTGATCCCGCCGATGCCCCGGAGGAGCAGGCGCGTCAGCGCGAGGCCTGGGTGACCATCCAGCGCAGCCATGCCATCGCCAACGGTATCCCGGTGCTCAGTGTCAACCGGGTTGGCTTTGAGGCTGATCCTTCTGGGGTCGGATCCGGGGCTCAATTCTGGGGCAACAGTTTTGCCGCCGGCTGCCAGGGCGAGTTGCTCGCCGTGGCCGGTAACGACCAGGAGCAGGTGCTGATGGTTGAGCTGGACCGGCAGCGCAGTGAGGATGTCCGCCGCATCTGGCCCTATCTGCGCGACCGGCGGATCGATGCCTACACCGACCTGGTGCGCCGATACCGGGATTAGTCCGTAAGCACTGCCTGTACATTCGGCGCGGAGGAGGTCCGCTGTATCCTTCACGGCATGGCCGCCGTCCTCACCGCTGATCTGGCTAGCCTCTATCTGTTTAGCAAATAAAAGCCGGGGCGGCTCTATTGTTCGTCGCCTCATTCATTCCTTGGACAAGGCGACCCGTTTACCCTATAATTTGACGAATTGTTGTTGGTTTCCCTCGCTCAATAACGCACACAAGGAGAAAAGTATGAAACGGGTTGTAGTTACCGCCGCTCTGGTCGCGGCTATGTTTGGTGGATCGTCCGCTTGGTCGGCGGATGCGGAAAAGTGTAAGGACCATCCTTTGTTCACCCGGATGGCTAATTTTGAAATCCACGGGTGCGCGACCACCGAGTTTGATGCGGTTGGATTCCCTAAGCCTGAACTCAAGGAATGGAATAATCCGGAAGATTACTCCACTATCGAAGGCCGAATCCGCGCCATCAGCTACAAACTCAAAGAAGGCGCTACCCAGGTCAGTTCCCTACAGATCATCCGTAATTTCCAAAATGCCGTCAAAAAGGATGGTGGTGCGGTGCTCGGTGATTATGGACCTGAGGTCTATCCCATCTTGCCGCGGACCGCTGAAAAATTTTTAGCTGAATCCCCCAGCGGCACCTCATTTGACCGTTATACCATCATGACCCTGAACAAGGGCGGGAGCGAATTCTGGATCTACCTTTGCGCCAGCGAGTCCTATCAGGATTACATGCTGCTTATGGTTGAAAAGCAGGAGATGAAACAGGAAATCAGCGTCAACGAGCTCGAAAAACAGATCAACAAGGATGGATTCCTCACTTTTTACATCAATTTTGACACTGGCAAGGCGATCCTCAAACCGGAGAGCATCGGCAGTGTCGATCAAATCGCCGCCCTGCTCAAGGCATCGCCCTCGCTCAAGGTGAGCATCGAAGGCCACACCGATAACGTCGGTACTCCGGAGAGCAACAAAAAACTCAGTGAGGAACGGGCCAAAGCAGTGATGGATGCTGTGGTGACCAAAGGTATTGCCGCCGATCGGATGAGCGCCGTGGGGCGCGGCCAGGATGCACCTGTGGCTGACAACCGCAAGGAAGAAGGCCGGGCGCTTAACCGCAGGGTGGAAATGGTTAAAAAATAGAGGGTCCACCGCGTTCAAAGACCTTGAAACAATCATGGGCGGGGCGAAAACGTCCCGCTTTTTTTATCAGTTTTGCTTCGGCCAAAAAACGAGTATGGAGCTGCATGAAGCACTGGTTGCTTCGGCAGCGAGAGCCTCTCAACCTGATTGCCCGGCCGGAACGCCGTGGTACATATCCACTGATATGACGCTCGAAACGATCCGTTGCCCCAAATGTTCCCATGCGCAGACCAACCAGGTGGAGTGCGAGGCCTGCGGTCTGTTGTTTCGCAAATTTGAACAGGTACAGGCACGCGAGAAGGAAGAAAAAAGTGCACAAAGCGGGCAGTCAGGCTTAAAATCGGAGCGATCGGGTTCTGCTACGAAAATCGGTTCGGTCTTGGCCCTGGTGGTGGTAACCGCCGCCCTCACTTATGTCCTCGCCTCCAGCAACAGACCTGAGTCTGTGCCACCTCCTCCCACGCAGCCTGCGGAAACGGTGGTTGCAGAGAAAGTTACCCCAGATACGGCGGCTAAGCCTGCGCCGCAGCGTATCGAACAAACCCCGGCAATCAGCGCCGGCAGTCCCCTCGAGCAGGCGAAGAACGGCACCGTGGCCATTGAGACGCCTTGGGGGACGTTAGGATCGGGCTTTTTTCTCACCGATACCACCATCGTTACCAACAAGCATGTGGTTGTCCAGGATACCAGTCAATTGGATGAGTTCCGCCATAAAGTCAAAACCAGCCGTCAATTGATCACCCTTGAACAGGAATCGATTGTCGAGTTGCGCAACCGGTTGAACCGGATGGAAGACGGTCCGACTCGCCGTCAGTTGATCATCATCCTGCAGGAAAAGGAAAAGCTACTCACACGGGTCCTACCTATACAGAAAGAAGAAGAAGCTCGACTCAAGGAAATGGAACAGCCAAGATCGACCTCAGGCATCAAGGTCTTCCTCGCCGATGGCAGCGAGTACACCGCCCAATCCGTCCAGGTCAGCGCCAAACGCGACCTGGCTTTGTTGTCGCTTTATTCAGCCAAGGCAGTGGTGCTTAAAACCGCCGCCAAAGGCAGCGTTCTGCAGCAGGGGGACAAAGTTTTCACCATCGGCAATCCTTCGGGGTTGCGCAATACCGTCACCTCGGGCATTTTTTCCGGTTACCGCCAGGACAAGGAAACCGGCGAGGTCATACTCCAGACCGATGCGCCAATCAATCCCGGCAATAGTGGCGGTCCCTTGATTGACGCGCGTGGCCAGGTGTACGGCGTTAATTTTTTGAGATTACGGGACACCCAGGGCATCGGTTTTGCCATCCCCATCCAAGCGGTGTTCGAGGAGTTTTCGATCACCTCGCCAACGGGGCAGTAAAATATGGCGGGTACTTGCTCCGGTGGATCCGATCGTGTCGTCCACTCTTTTGGGTAGAGGTGGGCAGCAATAAAAGAGAGATGGGGTGTCGTTGAAGGATGTTACACGAAATAGACTCTGTTCAATCACTGGTATAAGGCTTATATTCTAAACATAAGTGATTCATTCCAGTAGAGAATAATGGGAGTTGGGCAGCTTCTTCCAGCTCCTGCAACCTAGAG
Source organism: uncultured Desulfobulbus sp. (assembly GCF_963662935.2). Lineage (NCBI taxonomy): Bacteria > Pseudomonadati > Thermodesulfobacteriota > Desulfobulbia > Desulfobulbales > Desulfobulbaceae > Desulfobulbus > uncultured Desulfobulbus sp. The sequence goes on from NZ_CAXXTL010000001.1 coordinate 84,876, forward strand.
GATGTTATCGTTCATGCAATTGGCTTTTGCCGCGCAGATGCGCGAACTCGACCGAAGAACCATTGAAGATATCGGCATACCCGGCATGGTCCTGATGGAAAATGCCGGCCGGGGCACGGTTGATCTGATGGAAAAAATCTTTGGGAAAGTAGCGGGGAAGACTGTGTGTATCTTCGCCGGACCAGGCAATAACGGCGGCGACGGGCTGGTTATTGCCCGAACGGTGCACGGCCTGGGTGCCTATCCTTTCGTTTTTTTTCTGCTCGATCCGGAACAGCTCAAAGGGGATGCCGCTCAGAACTTCGCCATTCTCAAGCGGTTGCATATTCCCTTTCAGGTTCTAGATTATTCCGAGAAAATGTTGACCTTGGTCGACACTGTTCTCACCTTGAACCGGATCCATCCTATCCACTGTCTGGTCGACGCTCTTTTTGGCACCGGCCTGGAGCGTGAGGTGGAAGGGCATTTTCTCGATGTGATCAACTGCCTCAACATTCTCCGGGAACGCCACCGGCTGCCGGTGGTCAGCGCCGACATTCCTTCGGGCCTCAGCAGTGACAATGGTGCTGTCTTAGGAGGCGCTGTTCAGGCAGATCTCACCGTGGCTTATGGCCTCCCCAAGCCCGGCCACTTTCACCACGGCGGCCCCTGCATTGGCCGCCTTGAGCAGGTCGACATCGGCATCCCCATCAAAGTGGTTGCTCAGATGAATTTGGACGGTTCAGTGCTGGACAGCAACATTGCCGGTCGGATGCAGCAACGGGCCAAGGCAGCGCACAAGGGGTCAAACGGGCACCTCCTCATTCTCGCCGGCTCCGAGGGCAAAACCGGTGCGGCCCTGCTCTGCGGCCGAGGCGCCCTGCATAGCGGCGCAGGCCTGGTGACTTTTGCGGTGCCTAGGGATCTCAACCCAATTTTCGAAATTGCCATCGCCGAATCCATGTCCGTTCCCCTGGTCGCCTCCCGCGGATTTTTCAGCGTTGACGATTATGAGCAGATTGCAAGCCTTGCCAAGGGAAAAAACGGTATTGTGCTTGGCCCCGGGATCGGCATAGAGAAGGCGACGGAGCAGCTGGTGCTTCGCCTCTACAGCGAAAACAGCAATCCGCAGGTGGTGGACGCCGACGCCTTGAACGTCCTCGCTGGGCATCCGGACATTCTCCGCAAACCAGCGGGTCCGAGAATTTTCACCCCCCACCCAGGGGAGATAGCCCGTCTGCTCGGTTTAACCATCGAGAAGGTTCAGGCGGATCGGCTGAAAGCGGCCCAATGGCTCAACGCAGAGGCCAACGCCGATTGGCCGCCGATGATCACCGTGCTCAAAGGGGCGGGCACGGTGGTGGCCGCAGCGAGCGGTCCCTGGGCGATCAATACCACCGGTAATCCGGGCATGGGGACCGGCGGCATGGGCGATGTGTTGGCGGGTATCATCGGGGGGTTACTGGTCCAGGGGCACGACCCCTGGAATGCCGCCTGCCTCGGAGTCTACCTCCATGGCTTGGCAGCTGATCGGATCGCCGCCTCCCAGCCTTACGGCTTCACTGCCTCGGAAGTGGCGCTGAGCCTGCCACAAGTGGTCGGAACTTCTCTCTTACAATCCAACAAGGAGACACTATGCTGAAAGCACAAGATATAATGACGCGCGAAGTGATCACGGTCAACGAAAACGCCACGGTGCGGGAACTGGCCGCACTCCTGCTTTCCCGCAGCATCAGCGGCGCCCCGGTGGTTGATGACGCGGGTAAGGTGATCGGCGTGGTCACCGAGAGTGATCTTATTTTCCAAAACAAGAAGGTGCATCTGCCCGCAGCCTTTGCCATCCTCGATGCCTTTGTCTTTCTGGAGCGTCCGGAAAAGATGGAGCAGGAACTCAAAAAGATGGCAGGGTCCAGGGTCGGCGACATCTGTTCGCGCAAACTGGTGGCGGTGACTCCGGAAACGGAGTTGGAGGAACTGGCGACCCTGATGGCGGAGAAGAAAATCCACACGCTGCCGGTCATGGCGGCAGGTAGCCTGGTAGGCGTGATCGGCAAGTCAGATATTATCCGGACGATTGCCCAGGGATTGTAGCGCTAAACGTTGTACAGCTGCCAGCAGTTGCGGCCTTTTTTCTTGGCCTCGTACATGGCGATGTCAGCGTGGCGGAGCATGGTCTCAGCATCGTCGCAGTCTTGGGGAAAGACCGAAATACCGATGCTGGCACCGATGAAACAGATGTGGTCGCCCGCCTCGATTGGCTCGTTGAGCGACTCGATGACCTTCTGTGCCACCAATGTGGCGCCTTCCAGGGTTTCGGTGCTCTCCAGGAGGATGACGAATTCGTCGCCGCCTAACCGGCAGACCGAATCCGAGGTTCGCAGAACGCTGCGCAAACGTTCAGCTACCTGGACTAAAACAATGTCGCCAACCCCGTGGCCGAACTGGTCGTTGATTGGCTTGAACCGATCCAGATCGATGAATAGCAGGCAGAGAATACGACCGTAGCGTTTGGATAGGGAAATGGCTTGGGGCAGGCGCCGCCGGAAATAGTTGCGATTGGGGAGGTTGGTGAGCGGATCGTGGTTGGCCATGTAGCGAATGAGTTCGGCCGCCTCCTGCCGCTCGGTGACGTCTTGAAAAACCAGAACACCGCCAACGAGCCGCTGCCCCTGGCGAATCGGGGTTGAACGAAAATCCACCGGGAAGCTGGTGCCGTCCTTGCGCAGCATCCTGGCCTCATCAAAACAGGTCGTGGCATTGATGTTGGGTTGCGCGAAAAAGGGACAGCAATCCTCGGAAAATTCCTCGCCGCCGGGCAGGGTGATTCTGAAAACCTTCCGGCAATCTCTCCCTTTGACCTCCTCGTTCTCGTACCCCAGCATTTTCAATGCGGCCGGGTTGATGTAGCTGATCCGTCCACTGTCATCGACACCACAGATGCCGTTGGCGGCGGCGTCAAGAATCATCTCATAGTTGCCCGACAGCAGTTCCAATTCCTGCTTGGCCCGGTGTGACCCCAGGATATAGCGGATACGATTTTTCAGCACCGGCCAGCGCAGGGGCTTACGGATATAATCGACGGCGCCGGCATTGTAGGAACGTTCTATACTTTTTTCGTCATCCAAAGCCGTCACCATCAGCACAGGAGGCGGATCGGCCATGGAGGAACGGATATGTTCGCAGACCCCTGGCCCATCGATACCCGGCATGGCAATATCGAGGATAACCAGATCAAACGACTGCTCCGCCAGTCTTTCCAACGCCGCATGACCATCTTCAGCCTCGATCACCGCATAGCCCTCGCTCTCCAGAAATTGGCGCATGAGCATGCGGATGACTTCGTCGTCATCGACAATCAGAATGTCAGGGGGGGAACCTGCCAGCAAAGATACCGTCATAACCAGAAAGAGGGGGGAAGAGGGAAAATGTCGTAACCGCCTTTTGCTATTGTATGAAAGACAGCGAGTTAATCAAGCTGTTCAGCAAAAAAATGTTTCACCCGGGCCACAGCCTGGACGATTTGGGTAAAAATTCGGTCAATTTGCTGGATATTGCCGCTCTTGCCCATGTGTTCCGCCAACAGGCAGAGCTGAGCCAGGTCCTCTGCCCCGAATTGGCTGCTGCTTCCTTTCATGGTGTGCGCCACCTTGTTGATGGCCTCGGCGTCCCTGGCCTGCACCGCCCTATCCAACTCGGTGACTCGCCGATCCAACGAACGAAGAAAAACCCCGACCACGGGGGTGATGTTGCCGACATGCTCACGCAAGCGTTGCAAAACCGCCGTATTGACAGCCATCTGGATTCCTGTCACTCCACCCTCGGCGTCGTTTTTGGCGAGTGATTTGGGAACAATGGACGGCCGCAGTTCCGGCAGCCAATGAGAGAGGACTGCTTGCAGTTTGTTGAAGTCCAGCGGTTTGATCAAGTAGTCGACCATACCCACCTCCTGGCACCGTTTTTGGGCAGCAAGGGTGGCATCGGCAGTGAGGGCAACAATGGGGGGCGCTTTCCGCTGATTGCTGGCAGCTTCCTCCTGGATGGCCATGGTCGCGACAAAACCGTCGACCACCGGCATCTGGCAGTCCATGAAAATCAAGTTAAACCGGTTCGTCCGGCATAGATCGACGGCCTCCTGCCCATTGCAGGCCATCATAATGTCAACGCGGGCATGGCGAAAGGTCTCGGCCATGACGATCCGGTTGGTTTCCTCGTCATCGACAATCAACAGGCGAAGAGTGTTCTCCCCTCCGGAGGAGGCAAGCGCGTCGATCTCCCCAAAAACCGGAAGGTGCTCCTCTGGTCCGATCTGCGCCGGGACCGCCTTGGATTCAGCAAAGCGTTTAACCGCTGGTAAAGGCACGGTGAACCAGAACGTGGCCCCTTTGCTATTGTCTGAACGGACACCAAGCTCACCACCCATAAGTTTGATCAGTCGGGCGCAGATCGAAAGCCCCAGGCCGCTGCCGCCATATCGACGGGTGGTGGAGCTGTCGACCTGGGTAAAAGGTTGAAAAAGCTTTCCTATCGATTCGGAGGGTATTCCCACCCCCGAATCCTCGACCTCGAATCTGAGCAAAGGCACTTTGCCGCCCGATTCTTCATTGCTCACCCGCAGGGCGATTGTGCCCTGTTCCGTGAATTTGACGGCATTACCGAGCAGATTCACCAGCACCTGACGCAAGCGATACGCATCACCCCGATATTGCAGGGACAAAGTCGGATCAATTTCGGCGGTGACGTTCAATCCCTTGCGCTTGCCGGTCACCTGATACAGTGAGATCAACTGGTCGAGCAAGGTTCGAAGGTCAAACGGCTCGATGTCCAACACCATCTTGTCCGCCTCGATCTTACTGAAATCGAGCAGGTTGTTGATCAATGTGAGGAGACTTGTCGCCGAGGTGCGAATAAGCTGGGCAAAATGCATCTGCCTGGGTTGCAGCTCGGTATCGAGTAGCAGTTCGCTGATTCCGATGACTCCATTCATCGGGGTGCGGATCTCATGGCTGATCATGGCGAGGAAATCGGATTTGGCCTGATTCGCGGAGTCGGCCTGCCGAGCCTTTTGCCGCAATTTCCGGTTTTCCCGATCTAACCGCTGCACTTCGGCTTCGAGTTCGGTAATTCGTGTCTGGAGAGGCGTCAGCTGATCCATATCTCAGGAGAAAAGGGAGAGTTGCCGGTGAGCCGGTTTTCGCTTCGCTGCCGGCCGGGATTCAGGCGGGGGCGAAAAAGAGGTTGACGGCAATTCGGCAAGCAGGGGTGAGGGCTGCCGGTTTTCAGCTCGACCACCGAAGACGGAGCGAGATTGACACCAGGTGAGGTAGAGCGTGGCGATGGCCCGAGTGATGCCGACATATAGCAGCCTGCGCTCTTCTTCCAGATGCTCAGCGTACGTAGCGGGTGCAAGTGGTAGGCGCGGCGTCAGCGGTACAAGATTTTCTTCCAATCCGGCGATAAACAACACGGTAAACTCGAGCCCCTTGGCGGCATGGAGAGTGGAGAGGGTCACCGCCTCGGCCCGCGCATCGTAGAGCACGGCATCACTAAACTTTTCGAGATGGGCGGCAAAGGCCGGAAGCGAACGATCAAAGGTCAGGGCCAGGTCACGCAAGCGCACCAGTTGGACATCCTGGGGATCGAGTCGGTAAGAGTCAATGAGGGTGCGTAAAACCGCTTCTAATGGTTGTTCTTGGGCAAGTGTCCGCAGCCGCGTATACAGAGAACGAAATTGTTCAAGGGCCGCGCCGGGGGGGCCTTCCAGTGCAATCGAGTCAAACAGCACCTCGTTTACTCCATGGGCGGATCGATGCAGTTGTGACTGCACCTTCCACAAGGAATTATTGCCAATCCCCTGCTCCCGGCCCAAGAGAAACAAGATGTGATTGGTTTCGGCCAGTCCGGCGAGCAGCAGCATCCAAGAATAAAGTAAGCGGCAATCACCTTTGGTGTAAAAGGCGTCGAGATCAACCAACTGAAAGGGGATGCCACGTTCAGTGAGCACCTTGCTGATGGCCTCGGCCTGGCGGGAGGTCCGGTAAAGAACGCCGATGTCGCGGAAGGAAACATGAGTCGTGCCGGTGTGATCGAACTGGTCCAGACTGCGATGCGAGGTCCCGCCCAGTTGCAATTCGATTTGGTCGGCGATGAAGGCCGCTTCCCGTTCAGGGTCCGCACATTCTAGCCGATGCATCTTTCCCGGTAGGTGGGCGCAGGGCTGCATCGCCGCGACTGGCAGGGGATGGGGATTCTGGCTGATGAGTTGTTCCGCGGCCCGAAGGATGGTCGCTCCGCTGCGGTAGTTGCGGACCAGTTGATGGACCTGGGGCTGCAACTCGCGGATAAACGTATGAAACCATTTCGGGTCTGATCCGCGGAATCCGTAGATTGCCTGATCGGGATCGCCGATGACAAAGACGGTCGACGTCTCGGCCAGCAGGGTGACCAGGGCATATTGGGCCTCGTTGACATCCTGAAATTCATCGACAAAAAGGTGGCCGGTGGCGGTGCGCACGGTGGCCGCGACTTCGCCCCCCCGACGCAGCAGTTCCACAGTGCGCGGCACCACGGCCTCGATGTCGATCAGACAACGCTCCTCCAGGGTCTGCAGATAACGGCTCGCCTCGGTCGAGAACACCGGATTGTGGGGCTGACGCATCAGAAGGGAGAGCTGACGTGAAAAGGCGACCCGTTCCTGTTCCTTCCAATCGGGGTATAATTCCGTGAGTATGGCGGCCCGTTCCTCGGGACCGGCTACGCCTAGGTCGGGTTGCAAACGCCGCAACTGGGTCAGGCAATAGCCGTGAAAGGTGGCGACCGTCACCGGTGAGCCGCATGCCGATGCCGCCTGCAACCGCTCCCGTACTTCCGCCGCCGCCTTGTTGGTAAAGGTAATCACCGTGCAAGGCAGGGGGGCAAGAGACGCTATCCGTTGCACCCGGCTGACCAGGGTGTGGGTCTTGCCGGTTCCCGGTCCTGCCTGCACCAGGATCAGGGGCGCTTCGCTGGCCACAATCCTCTGTTGCTCGCAATTGAGGCCCTTGATCGGTGCGACCGGCAAGGTTGTGTTGTTGCCTGGCAAGTCGATCCGGCTTCTTTCCTTGTTTTTTAGCCGCACTTTCCCCGCAACCGGCCCGAACAGGCTGCCTTGGCCGCAGAGGCTGGCGCGCTCACCCTCGGAAAAAACGGTGATGACGCCGAATTCTCCATCATAGCCCGCCCGGCGGATCACCTGGTTGCCCCGTATCCGGTCGATCGCTTCGGCCAGCAGAGAAAAGCCTTTGGTCCTGATTGCCTCGACCGGGGTGTCGAGAAGCAACCCAAATTCGGAGCCGAAAGCGTTGATCAGCCGGACATAACCCTCCACCGCTTTTTTGGTCGCCGGGCCACAGTCAAGCAGCTCGGCGACGATCTCCTGCAGGGGGATGAGGCTGTGGACCTGGGGACTGCCGGTGGGATAGACCGGTTCTGTCCGGTCGGCCAATGCCATCACCCGGTGCAGTACTCCGATGGTCAGGGGCTTACCGCAGACGGGGCAGAGACCGTTCACTTTTCGGGTTTCCGAAGGTTCCAGGCAGACCGCGCATTTACGGTGGCCGTCGCAGTGGTACTTGCCTTCCTCGGGGTAAAACTCGACGGTGGCGGTAAAGACCTGTTCCCCTGCGGCATTGACCGGGGAGCGGAGAGCCTCGCGCAGAGAAAAATAATCGAATCCGGTGGCAAAGAGGTTAGCTTCGCGTCCCAGTTTGCCGGGAGAATGGCAATCGGAGTTGGAAATGAGGGTGAACCGGTCCAGGCTCGAAATCAGCCGGTTCATCTCGGGGTCGGAGGAGAGGCCGGTTTCCAGGGCAAAGATGTGCTCGCTGAGATCGCCGAAGCACTCTTCAATGCGGTCAAACCCCGACTTGGAGCCGAACAGGGAAAACCAGGGTGTCCAGATGTGGGCTGGGACGAGAAAGCCCTGTGGCGCCTTTTCCAGCAGGATTTCGAGGAGGTCGCGCGAATTGAGGCCGAGAATCGGCCGGCCGTCGGAGGCGATGTTCCCGAGGGTAGCCAGAGTGGCGTTGATCTGCCGGACTGAGTCGAAATCAGGGGCATAGAGCAGGTTGTGCACCTTACGGACCTGACCGCCCCGTTTGTAGATGGAGCTGATTTCAGCGCTGAGAATAAAACGGATGGACTCGGGGTGGATGGCAGGCTGCATCCCTGGGGGCAACAAAGCGCGAAAGTCACGACCGGGTTCGGCTTTCAGCCGGAAAAAACCGGGTTCGGCTGGTTTAAGGCAGTCCTGGAGGTGGGCAAACCAGCCGGGGTGGGTGAAGTCGCCGGTCCCCACCACCCCGATGCCCTTGACCGCCGCCCAGGCCGCCAATCCATACAGATGGCTGGCCTTGCTTGTCGCCCGGGAATAGTGGGAATGGATGTGGAGATCGGCAATGTAGTTCACAAGGGCGCCCGCCAACCATAGAGATGATATTGCTTGATGTAGTCAAACACTGCCGGAGGCAGCATGGCCGGAACCTTACCCTGGGCCAGTTCTTCTCTGATCGAGGACGAGGAAACCGGCAGTTCGATATCGTCTAGATACTCCACCGTCCGTTCTCCCCGGCCGATCCACAGGCCATGCTGCGCGTCGAATTTGAAAGAGGCATCCAACGATCCGAGCGCCATGTCGACCTTGTCTGTGGTGATCCTATCCCGGTTGACTACAATTAGATTAACCAGGGCAAGGAGTTGGTCAATCCGGTGCCAATGGGGCAAATCAAGGAGCGAGTCGGCGCCGATGATCAAAAAAAAGCGGTGCCCACCCTGCGCCTTGATCAATGCCTCTACCGTATGGATGGTGTAGGAGGGAAGCGGCAGATTTTGTTCGACGCACGAGCAACGCAGGCACCCACTGTCCCCGGGGCATTCGGCCAGGGCCGCTTCGATCATGGCCACCCGATGGGCAAACGAGGCTGCTGGCTGTCGTTTATGCGGCGGGAGGGGCGCTGGTATGAACAGCAACCGATCGAGCCGGCAACGGTCGAGCACATGGCGGGCCAAATCAAGATGCCCCTGATGGACGGGATCAAAGGTGCCGCCGAACAGGCCGACGGCATGGCCTTCTTCAGACACAGACACGCTTCAGGCGCGGGTCTCACCCGCACCATAAACAATGAATTTTTTGGTGGTCAGTTCTTTCAAGCCCATGGGGCCGTAGGCGTGGAGCTTGGTGGTGGAGATGCCGATTTCCGCCCCCAGACCGAACTGGCCGCCGTCATTGAACCGGGTCGAGGCGTTGACCATCACCGCCGAGGCGTCTACCTCTCGGAGGAAACGCTGGCTGCGCTCGTACGAGCGGGTGAGAATAATTTCGGTGTGTTTGGAACCGTAACGGCCGATGTAGTCCATGGCCTCATCTATCCCGGCCACCACCTTGACCACCATGGCCAGATCAAGAAACTCGGTGCCCCAGTCGCTTTCCGCAGCTGGTTCGATCATCTCGCCGCCGAGCAGGAAACTGCTGGGGCAGCCGAGCAGACGCACCCCTTCCTTCTTGAGGGCTTGGGCCACTTTAGGGAGGAATTCGGCGGCGATTTCCCGGTGCACCAATAGCCCTTCCAGGGCATTGCAGGCACTGGGCCGCTGCACCTTGGCATTGAGGATGACCGGGATGGCCATGTCCTGATCGGCATCCTGGTCGACAAAGCAATGACAAACGCCCTTGTAATGTTTGAGCACCGGGATGCGTGATTTTTCGGTCACCGCCCGGATCAAACCTTCGCCGCCGCGCGGGATCACCAAATCGATATAAGCCTCCTGCTGGAGCAGGTAATCGATCCCTTCCCGGTCGGTGAAGGCCAGGACCTGGACGATGGCGGGGTCGGCCTTGTGTCTGGCCAAGACATCCTGCAGAATCTTGGCTAAAGCCAGATTGGAGCGCAGGGCCTCGGAGCCGCCGCGGAGAATGACCGCGTTGCCGGCCTTGAGGCAGAGGGCCGCGGAATCGATGGTCACATTGGGCCGGGATTCGTAAATCATCAGGATGACGCCGAGCGGCACCCGCATGCGGCCCACGGTGATGCCGCTGGGACGACGGCGCATCTCGCTGACCTCGCCGACCGGATCCTCCAGAGCGGCCACTTCGCGCAACCCTTGAACCATCTCGCCAATGACCTTTTCGGTGATCTGTAAACGATTGAGCATGGCGGCAGAGAGGCCTTTTTTTGCAGCATCGGCCAGATCCTTGGCGTTTTCGCTGATGATCACCTGCTGCTGGGCAACCAGTGCCTCGGCAACATCGAGGAGCATCTGGTTTTTAACCGAGGCGGGCAGGGCGCCGATGCTGCGAGTGGCGGCCTTGGCCTTTTTTACCATATCCAGGACTGCTGCTTCGATCTGTGCGTGTTCCATCCCCGTCTTCTCCTCTTCTCCGGCACTCGCCGGTTGGGACCGGCGGTTTTAGCTTTCCATCAGTACGTTACACCGCCCCACTATGACGCGAAGCACCTTGCTTGTAAAGTGACTTTATAACAGACCGTCCCGACCCATGACCACAAGGTTGTCGCGGTGAATGACCTCGTCGCTGTCCTTGCAGCCGAGGAGGGCGGCAATCTCAAGGGTCTTTTTTCCTTTAATCCGCTCAATGTCGGCGGCAGTGTAATTGCTCAGACCAGCGGCGATCATCGCGCCGCTGCGGTCGAGGCAGTGCACCGGAGCACCTACCGTAAAACTACCCCGAACCTCGGTGATTCCCGAGGGCAAAAGACTTTTACCCTGTTCGATCAGGGCGCGGCGGGCACCGTCATCGACCACTAGAAACCCCTGAGGCTTCAGCACATAGGCGATCCAGTGTTTGCGCCGGTTAATCTTGCCCTTGCCAGGGAGAAAAAAGGTGCCGACCAGTTCGCCACTGAACAGAGCCTGCAGGATTTCGGGATGCCGGCCCGGCCCGATAAAGGAGCAACCGCCGCAGGCCGCTACCATCTTGGCTGCCCGAATTTTGGCAATCATGCCGCCGGTACCGAGCAGGCTGGTGGATTGGCCCGCCATCCGTTCAATTTCCTTGGTTATACTGGCAACGGTGTAGATCGGGCGGGCCGAAGAATCCTCCGAGGGATGACCGGTATAGAGGCAGTCGACATCGGTGAGGATGATGAACATGTCAGCTCCGATCATGTTGGTCATCAGCGCCCCCAGAGTATCGTTGTCGGAAAAACGCAACTCTTCTGCTGAAACCGTGTCGTTTTCGTTGATGATAGGGACTACCCCGAACTCGAACAGGGTGAGGATGGTGTTGCGGACGTTGAGGTAGCGGCCCCGGTGGGAGAGGTCGGCATGGGTCAGTAGGACCTGGGCAACCGGCTGCTCGAAATCGGCAAAGGCCTGTTCATAGGCCTGCATCAGTAGACCTTGACCGGTGGCGGCCAGGGCCTGTTTGACCTTGAGTTCTTCGTGGGGAGTTTTGACGACGCCCAAACGCTTGCGCCCGGCGGCTACAGCGCCGGAGCTGACCAGGATCACTTCGCGGCCGGTGGATTGCAGGAAAGACACCTGGCGGGCAATGTTGCCGATGATTTTGAGATCGAGGCCATTGTCATCGGTGAGGACAGCGCTGCCAACCTTGAGCACCACCCGTTTGGCCTGATCAAAAAGGGTTTGACGGTAAAAAAGGCCGTCGTCCTTAGTCACCTGAAAGGTCATGGCGTACCTCCGCGCGCTGCTTCTCCAGCAGATCGGCGAGCAGCTCTTTGAGTGATTCCAGCCCATCACCCTCTTCTGCCGATATGGCGACTATCGGGAGATTGAGGCCTGTAAACTGCTGCTGCACTTCCGCCAGCCGCTCTTCGTCGACCAGATCGATTTTATTGAGCACCACCAGATGCTTGCGGTCGAGCAATTCACGCTTGTAGGCGGCCAGTTCCCGGGCCAGCACCTGGTAATCTTCGTAGGGTTGATCGTCGTCGCTGGAGACGTCAATCAGATGGAGCAGGATGGAGGTTCGTTCAATGTGGCGGAGAAATTGATGGCCTAGTCCCACGCCCTGATGTGCTCCTTCAACCAATCCAGGGATATCGGCAATGATGCAGGGGTCGGTGTATTCGAAATGCAGCACCCCCAATTGCGGCTCCAGGGTGGTGAAAGGGTAGGGGGCAATTTTGGGATTGGCTGCCGAGAGTTTCGACAAGAGGGTTGATTTGCCGGCATTGGGCAGACCGATTAGGCCAACATCAGCCAACAGCTTGAGTTCGATCACCAGCCAGCGTTCCTCTCCCGGCTTTCCAGGCGTGGCCTTGCGCGGCGCCCGGTTGGTGGAGGTGGCGAAGCGGGCGTTGCCGAGCCCGCCTTTGCCGCCCTCGGCTGCGCAAAAGACCTGCTCGGGCTCGATCAGATCAACATACACCGCCCCGGTTTCCGCGTCTTTGATGACTGAGCCGAGCGGTACCCGAACCTCACAATCCTTGCCGCCCCGGCCGTGCTTGTCGCTGCCTTGGCCGCCGACCCCTGACTCAGCTTTAAAGTGCGAATGATAGCGGAAGTCGATCAGTGAGTTGAGATTACGGTCAGCCACCAGGTAGACGTCGCCGCCTTTGCCGCCATCGCCGCCGTTGGGACCGCCCTTGGGGACATATTTTTCTCGCCGGAAACTGACGCAGCCGTTCCCGCCGTCGCCGGCCTTCACGTAAAATTTTGCTTCGTCGATAAAACCCATACTTTAATCCGGAGGTCATACAAGGGGGGATACTACGAAAAAACCCGGCATCAAGATATCTTGATGCCGGGTCCGCAACTTGACGAGCGGGCTGTGCCTCAAGGAGGCGCGAACATCCTCCCTGGCGGGAGGCGAACAGCCCTATTCGACAGGATAAACAGAAACTCGTTTTCGATCCTTGCCGAAATCTTCGTACTTGACTGTTCCATCAATTTTGGCAAACAGGGTGTAATCACGCCCGCAGCCGACGTTAGTTCCAGGGTGAATGACCGTTCCCAGTTGCCGGACCAGGATGCAGCCGGCAGTGACCACCTGCCCGCCAAACCGTTTTACCCCGCGTCGTTGTCCTGCACTGTCGCGGCCGTTGCGTGAACTGCCGCCTGCTTTTTTATGTGCCATGGTGTGTTCTCCAGAATATCAGTTTGTCACTTACGCTGAAATCGTCTCAATGGTCAGGGCGGTGTACATCTGACGATGCCCCTTTTTTACTTGATACCCTTGACGTTTTTTCTTCTTAAAGACGATGACCTTTTTATGCCGGCCTTGCTCAACGATCTTGGCGACCACTTTGGCGCCGTCGACCATGGGCTGGCCAATCTTAACGGTTTCACCCTCGACCACCAGAAGAACTTCCGACAACTCGACCGTATCGCCTACTTCGCCCGTTAGTTTTTCGACGCGAAGCGTGTCGCCGGCTTCTACCTGATACTGCTTGCCGCCGGTTCGAACTATTGCATACATGCGACTCCTCCTCACTATCCTCAAATTGAAAGCATCAATGGAAATACTTTATCGTAGAACGCGCCACTTAACCCGATTATGCCAAGCTCTGTCAAGAGGAATGTTCAGACCGGGGCCATTTCCTTCGGCTGACTGGAGCGATTTTACCGGCAGAAGCGGTATCCCAGCCTCTGTGCTGTTGCTTGGTCTAAGGAAAAGGATAATTTTTCCTAAACCGCCGTCTTCCCCTTGTCGGGCCGATGAAAAAATTATAGGGTAGGGTCAAAGTATCAACATCCCTCGCCTGATATTCCCATGGGAATAAGCGGGGAACTGTCATCCGTTCAACTTTTTTCAGGAGAAATCTGCCATGCAGAAAATGGAATGCCCTTGCGGTTATGTGTACGACCCGGCTGAAGGTGATTATGAAAACGGCGTAGCCGCCGGGACCGCCTTTGCCGATCTGCCAGATGAATGGGTCTGTCCCAAATGTGGCGCGGAAAAGGAGTATTTTTACGCTGTCGATTGATTTGCAAGCCACCGGCCACCAAGTTTAGGGTGACCGGTGGCTCTCCCCTCGCTCGTCTTCTCTTTTCCCACTCATGCCGCGCATCCCCTGACGAATTTTTCGTCGACAACTCCGGCACCCCCCGGAACAGGGCTTTGCCATTTTTCTCTTGTGCAAAGATGGTTGATACCATATCATCAATGATTCCGACAGGAAGAAACCCGTAATCCGTTTTCTCCACAAGGAGGTTTCCGCATGTCTTGCCCGCATCGTCTTGTTGTTGCCGCGCTGTTTGTTGTCCTTTCCTCGCTATGTTTCCTCGGTCCGGCCTACGCCGACTATTATGGAGAACCCGCTGACCTGGTGGATCGGTCGACCACAGTGTACAAAGGTTTTATGGCCGACCCCAACATGGAGTGGTTTCAACGCAATGTCGATCGGGCCAGAGGCATCTTCATTGTACCCCAGATGTTACGCGGTGGTTTTATCATCGGTGGATCAGGCGGCCGCGGTTTACTCCTGGCCCAAGATGCGACCACCGCCAAGTGGAGTTCTCCGGCTTTCTACAACATGGGATCGGTTTCCTTTGGGTTTCAAGCCGGGGCCGACGCCTCAGAAATTATCTTGCTGATCATGACCGACCGAGGACTGAACGCCATGCTGTCCACCGACTATAAAATCGGCGCTGATATAGCGGTGGCTGCTGGCCCGATAGGGGCTTCCGCCAAGGCGCAAACCGCCGACATTCTTGCCTTTGGCCGATCCCAGGGCCTGTACGGCGGGGTCAGCCTCGAGGGGGCGGCCATCTCGCCGATAGACGACTGGAACCGGCAATACTACGGCCAGCCGGTGCAGGTGTTCGACATCCTCATCAACCAAAAATGGAACAACCGCCAGGCCGATCCGTTGCGCCAACTCCTGCCCAAGCCTGGGCGCAATGTCCAACCGATCGGCAGATAGATCGACGGTGTTGCTACCATGACACCACAACGCGTTGAGCCTTAGCCTCATGGCTCAACAACCGATTTTCACCCTCCAGCGCCCGCAAACGGAGCAGCTTGTCGTTCAACTCGGCGGCGCCTGGACCCTGCACACCGATCCGCCCGCCCCAACTGAATTGCTTGCGGCGATGGACGGCACTCTCCTTCACCTGGCCTTTTCCTGCGAACAACTGGAAGACTGGGACACCCGATTGCTGATCTTTCTCAAAACCGTCATTACCGCTGCCCGGCAACACCAAGTCGAGATCGACTGCACCGGCTTGCCGCCAGGGGCTGAGCGGCTGCTGTTGCTCTCCGAGGCGGTTCCCGAAAAAACGACTTACTCGACTGCCGCTCACGATTTCTGGGTGACGCGGATCGGCCGCGCTGCCATCGGCCACTTCTCCCAGATTCGGGAGACGGCTACCTTCACCGGCGAAATCATCCTGGCCTTTGTCAGCCTCCTCGTTGGCAAATCTCCGTTTCGGGCCCGCGATTTTTTTTATTTTGTTCAGACCTGCGGGGCGGAATCGCTGCCGATCGTCAGCCTCATCTCCGTTCTGGTGGGCGTTATTCTCTCCTTCGTTGGCGCAGTGCAGTTGCAGATGTTCGGAGCGCAGATCTACGTGGCCAACCTGGTCGGGCTGGGTATGGTGCTGGAGATGGGCGCCCTGATGAGCGGGGTCATCGTCGCCGGTCGCATCGGCGCAGCCTATGCGGCCCAACTGGGCACCATGCAGGTCAACGAAGAAATCGACGCCCTGCGTACGATCGGTATCTCGCCGGTGGGTTTTCTGGTCCTGCCTCGGATGCTCGCCTTGATGCTCATGCTGCCGTTGCTCTGTGTCTATGCTGACATTATGGGCATTCTCGGCGGCTCGGTGATCGGGGTGACCATGCTCGATCTGTCGCTGGTGGAATATTTGGAACAGACCCGAAAGACCCTTCACCTCAGCCAGTGCGGCCAGGGTCTGATGAAGAGTTCGGTGTTCGGGGTGCTTATCGGTTACGCGGGCTGCCTGCGCGGCATGCAGTGCGGCCGCAGTGCCCTGGCCGTGGGTGAGGCCACCACTTCGGCGGTGGTGACCTCGATTGTTTTGATCGTGGTCTCGGACTCGATCATCACCTTCATCATCAACATGTAGCCTGATGCCATGACCGCCTCCACCCCGGCAATCACCGTTAAGGCGCTGACCATGGCCTACGGCAGTTTCGTTCTCCAGAGGGATCTGGACTTCACCATACCTCAGGGCGATATCTTCGTGATCATGGGGGGCAACGGCTGTGGCAAATCCACCCTGCTTCGCCACATGCTCGGCTTGAAAGCACCGGCGAGCGGCTCCATCTGGTACGGCGAGGAAAACTTCTGGGAACTCCCCGATGAAGGCCAAGCCAGGATTCTCCGCAAGACCGGCATCCTCTACCAGACCGGTGCCCTGTGGAGCTCGATGACGCTGGCCGAAAACATTGCCCTGCCGCTGTTGCACTATACCGACCTGCCGCCCGCGATCATCCTGGAGCTGGTGTCTTTCAAGCTGTCACTGGTCGGTTTGGCCGGATTTGAAGAATTCTATCCGGCCGAACTTTCCGGCGGCATGCGCAAACGGGCCTCTCTGGCCCGAGCGATCGCCCTTGATCCGGATATTCTTTTTTTTGACGAACCTTCGGCAGGGCTTGATCCGATCAGCGCCCGCATTCTTGACGAGTTGATCCTGGAACTCCGGGAAAGCCTGGGTGCAACACTGGTCGTGGTCACCCATGATCTGGCCTCGATCTACACCATCGCCACCAACTCGGTTTTCCTTGATGGTGACAGTAAAACCATGCTGGCAACAGGGGATCCCAAGACCTTGCTGCGGGAATGCACAGATGCAACGGTGCTCAATTTTCTCACCCGGGGGACCGGAAATCGGGAGGTCAGAACGGTTTGAGCAAAAAAGCCAATCCCACCATCGTCGGCGCCTTTGTATTGGTCGCCATCGTCCTGACGGTTGCGGCCATCATCGTTCTGGGTAAGATCAAACTCAAGGATGACAAATTGCGCTGTGTCGCCTTTTTCACCGGCTCCCTCTATGGCCTCGATATCGGTGCGCCGGTCACATTCCGAGGAGTCACCATCGGCCGAGTCAGTCAAATCCGGATCAATTTCGACAAAGAGCAAAACAACTATATCATTCCGGTGTACGTCGACATCGAACAGTCACCAGAACTGGATGGCAACCGGTCTGAAAGCCGGCAACCAGAAAATATTCGCAAAATGATGCAGGAGCTGATTGGTCAAGGATTGCGGGCGCAACTTAAAATCAGCAGCTTGCTGACCGCCAAACTCTATATTGACTTGGCCATTTATCCGAACACCGAGCTCCAGTTGCGCGGCAAAAACTCTGGCCTGATCGAAATTCCGACCATGCCCTCGGGCATGGAACAGATCACCCAGAAGCTGGAGAGTCTACCGCTCAATGAAATTCTCAATAAAACCGCCATCGCTCTCGACGGTATTAACAGCATCATTAACTCCAAGGAGACTAGGAACGTCCTGGGTTCTCTGGAATCCACCCTGGGGCGGCTCAACACCCTCCTAGGGCACGCTGATGCTGAATTTCCCGCCCTGGCCGCCGAATTGAAGAAAGGGCTGACCAATTTTGCCACGCTCTCTGTCACGGCCAACACCCTCCTGCACACTGCGGACAAGGAACTGCCGGGCATGAGCGCCGAGCTCAAACACCTCTTGACGGGCCTCAACGCCACAGCCGGCTCCTTAACAAAAACATTGAACAATGTCGAACAACTGACCGCGAAGGATTCCCTCCTTGCCTACCAGGTTGCCAGTTCTCTGCGGGAGATCGAACGGGCGGCCGCTTCCATCAGGCAACTGACCGATTACCTGCAGCAAAAACCCAATGCCCTGCTCTTCGGTCAGGGGGAGGACACACCATGAACTTCAGCCTGCCCGCCGCGAGTACCCTGTGGCCGCTTCTTGTCTGCGCTCTTTTGCTCAGCGGTTGCCTTGCGCCAACGACCACCAACACCCTCTACACCCTGCAACCGATCCGTCAGCAGCCCTTGGGGCGCGAATTCAGTGACTTCAAGGAGATTATCCTGCTCATGCCGGTCCAGCTAGCACCGCATCTCCAGGGACGCGGCCTGATCAATCAACGCTTTTCCGGTGAAGCCAGCGCCTCAGCCAACCACCTTTGGGCCGGACCGCTCGATCAGCAGATTGGGCAGCAGGTTGTATCCAATCTCAAGGATTTATTGGCCACCGACAATGTCGCCGTCTATCCCGGCCCGCGTTTTGGGGTCATCGGCTATCAATTGGAGGTTGAAATGAACGAGTTCAGCGGCAACGACGGCTCCTTCACGACCACCGCCGTCTACACCCTGAGCAACACCACCAATAAGGCCATCCTCCAGCGAAAAACATTTCGGCAGACGCAGCCCATCGACAAGCGAGATTATTCCGGCTATGTTACAAGCGCGTCCCAGGCAATTGCCGATCTGAGCAAAGAGGCCGCCACCGCCCTGCTGGCTGCTCGCCGCTCCCAACCCACACTTCCTGTACGCCCATGAAAACTGCTCGCGTTGCCCTGTTCGTTTATGTCCTGCTGGCCCTCACCCATCCGGCGACGGCTGATGTCTTATCCAAATGGCTCAACCAGACCGTTTATGTGCCCATCTATTCGCACATCTACGCCGATGACCGCTACCGCGACACCCCCTTTCTCCTGACCGCAACCCTCAGCATCCGCAACACCGATCCGAACCGGCCGTTCACCTTGAAGAAGGTGAGCTATTACGATTCCAACGGTGCGCTTCTCAAAGAGTACCTGGAGAAACCCACGACCATCGAACCACTGGGATCCACCCGGTATATCGTCCCGGAATCCGAGTCCAAAGGCGGCTCAGGTGCTAAATTTCTGGTGGAGTGGGAGGCCGGGTCCGCGGTTGTTGAACCAATCATCGAGTCCGTGATGATCGGCACCAAGATGCAGCAAGGCATCTCCTTTATCTCCACCGGCCGGGTGATCAAAGGGACCCCGGCTCGTTAAAGGAACGCGTAAATCTTGAGCAAAATTTTATTTTAGCAAAAGTGCGGTACAGCCCAAGCCCCTACCAAGGAATATCCATGTCTCGTTTGTCCCGCTCCCTACTCTTACTCGCTGCTGTCGTTGCCCTGAGCGGTTGCCATCCCGCCAAAACAAAGGGGCTGCTCGGCACTCTCATGGATTCGGACCACCTCAGGGTGGGGATTGCTGTAGATTCTCCGCCGCTGGCTTATAAACAAGACGATGTGATCACCGGCCTGGAAGCTCGATTTGCCGCCGGCCTGGCCACGTTTGCCGGTAGAAAGCTGAAATTGGTGGAGTTGCCGCGTGAAGGGTTGGCCAAGGCCCTGCTGGAAGGGAAGGTTGACATCGTTATGGCCGGAATGACCGAGACCGAAGTGCACAAGCAACAATTGGCGGCCACCAACCCATATCTGATCTCCGGCCAGGTTGCGCTTGTTCACCTTGATGATTTCAAACAGTTGGGCACCGGCCCTGCCAACCTCAGTGGGAAAAACGTGCGGCTCGGCGTTGTCGGTGACAGTTCCGGTGAAAACCTGATCCGGGGTCTCAAGCCCAAAGGCACTACCAACCGTTTTGCTGCAGCGCCCGAGGCCGTGCAGGCCTTGATTGCCGACACCATCGATGCCTTTATCTTTGATCTGCCCGCCAATTTCTATTACGCCTCGCTCTACGTCGACAAGGGGCTGACCCCCGGCGCCACGCCCATGACCCGCGAACCGCTGGTTTGGGCCGTTCTTCCCGACGATGTCGAGATGCGAAAGACAGCCAACGCCTATCTGGACGAGATCGAAAAAAGCGGCGCCCTCCAGATTATAATCGAACGCTCGATCCCCTTCTACCGCAACACCGCTTACAGCCCCAAGCTGTAACCTCCTGGCGGTGGGCTGATGCGAATGGCCGTGGGCGGCCCCGGACAACAAGAAGAGACTGCCTCGCTCAGCGGTCCGCTGATCAAGTCAGACCATAGCGCGGTCGAAAAAAAAGGGGTTAAGCACTTTGTGCAGTGCTTAACCCCTTGATTTTACTGGTCGGAACGAGAAGATTTGAACTTCCGGCCCCCTGAACCCCATGCACTTGCCACCATGTTTCTCCTCTGTTTTTCCCTTCCCGTAACGTTTCAAAAGTAATTGACTTGTCGATAAAATATTGCTATTTATCTGTTCATATCTATTCGCTGTTTTTTGCCTCAAATGGAAGCGATTTTGTACCCCATTTTGTACCCCGAATTTTAAAGAATAGACAGGTGATAGCATGGCACTCAGCGACCTCCAAATTAAGAAACTGACCCCTAAGGCAGAGCGTTTTGAAGTGGCGGATGGTAACGGGCTTTCCCTGCGAATCATGCCGACAGGGACCCGCTCATGGATTCTAAGATATATGGTCGACGGGAAAGCCCGTCGGCTCACCCTGGGAACATATCCCGCACTTTCGCTATCTGGTGCCCGTGAACAGGCAGCAAAGGAACACCTGAATATTCAACAGGGGATCGATCCCGTGGAGAAGAAAAAGGAAGCCAAGGCCACCAGGAAGGCGGCCCCCACTGTAACAGACCTCTTCAATGAATTTTGGGAGATTGAGTTGCAGCACAAGAAATCAGGGCAGGAACAAAAACGGCTCATTGTCAAAGACGCCTTGGCCGCCTGGGGAACCCGCAAGGCTGGGACCATCACCCGGCGGGATGCCGTTCTATTGGTGGATGATGTGCGGTTACGCGCACCCATTACGGCGAACCGCTTGCAAGGTGTCCTTGTGCGAATGTTCAACTTTGCCGCTGAGCGCGGTGTACTGGAACATTCCCCCTTGACCGGCATGAGGAAGAAGGCGGAACAGGCCCGGCAGCGTGTTTTGAACGATGAAGAGATAAAGCTCTTGTGGCAGGCCCTCGACCTCGACAACAAGACGATGGACGCTTACCGGGTAACAAAGCTGGCGTTAAAAATGATACTGCTTACCGGCCAGCGGCCCGGGGAAGTCTGCGGCATGACCTGGGCAGAGATCGACGCGGCAGGCTGCTGGAACATTCCCGGCGAACGGAGAAAGGGCAAGGACGCACAGAGCGTGCCGCTTACTGACATGGCCCTTAAGGTCATCGAGCAGGCCCGGGTATATTCCGGTCAAAGTCCGTTCGTGTTCACCAGCTCGTACAAGCCCACTGAACCCATGACTTCACATGCCCTTTCCAAGGCCATATTGAGACATTGGGAGAAGATTGGTATCGAAGTGTCTTTCACCCCGCATGATTTGCGCCGAACCCTACGCACCCGGCTTGCCGAGCTGGGAATCGACGACGTGACAGCCGAGCAGGTTCTAGGCCATAAGATTATGGGTATTGCCGGGGTTTACAACCGACATGGGTACGACAACGAGAAGCGCCAGGCCCTTGAGAAATGGGCGCGGAAGTTGCGGCAGATCGTCGGGATTGAAGAGCCGGAAACGGGTAAGGTTATCCCTCTTCGGCGGGCGGTGGGGTGATTGTTTTTAAATATTGATCCACGGATTTCTGGAATGATCCTTCACCAAAATATTGTTCATAATATTCAACAGACAATTTCTGACCATATTTTTCAAAAACCCTTAACACCTCTAACCCTTCACTTTGGTTATTTGCTGGGATAGCAAGAAAAGCATCAACTAGCCTCTTGTAATTCACCATTTTCCCCAGCGTGGTAAGTTCTCGCTGTGTGGTTTTATGCGCTGAAAGCATCTCATCCCAGGCGAGGCCTAATTTTCTTAAACGCTCGATTTCTTCTTCATAGCTTAAGTTCTTCACGCCATCCGGCAATTGTGGATTTCCACATAACCAATGGGCACTTACCCCCAAATACTCCCCCATTTTGACCACAAAGTTCTCCCGGAGCGGTTTGCTTCGACCGAAAACCTGCCCGACGTAAGCAGGCGTAAACCCGGTTTGCTTGCCGATACGGGTGAACACCCCATGCTGGCCCCATTCCCCACGCACGCGCAGTGCTTCGATTATTTTTTCGAGCACAATATTCTGATTTTCTTCATCATTTAAAAATTCAGGTAGTGTTTGCATGTTTTTTCGTTGCAATCCGTCTCAGTTTATCTTAGTTTTAAAACAGTCTCAGCTTAGATTTGTTTTTCATGTTGATTTTTTTTTACCCTATAGCGGCCAATGGCGCAATCTAAACCACAACACAAAGAGGAACCAAAAATGACCAAGACCATCACACACGAAGCAGTGGAACCGCAACAAAAGGGGTCCCGGGTATTACGCCGGGCAGCAGAACGCGGAAAGGCGACCCCGGCAGAATCAGACCGGATTGTCAGAAAGCCCGAGTTATTTGGTATCGTCGGCATGAGCGACACCAGCGTATGGAGGATGGAGGCGGCCGGCCAATTTCCCAAACGCCTTCGCCTTGGGGGGAGTGCCTGCGGCTGGTTGCTTTCCGAAATCAACGAGTGGCTTGCTGAGCGAGCAGCAGCGCGGGGTTGAACCATGACAGCAAAAACAAACAATGTCGATTCTGCATCAATTCAATCTTCAACAGCTCACCGCCAGCGGCAACGCATTCTTGAACATCTCAAGTATTCGACGTTGACCACCTTGCACGCAAGGGAACAGCTCGACATCATGCATCCTTCAATGCGTGTTCTCGAATTGAAACGGCGGGGCCACAACATCCGAACCGAATGGACAACCGAACATTCAGCCGGCGGGTCACGTCATCGTATCGCCCGGTACATCCTTGAGGCCGCTGCAGATGAATAAACCCTGCGGCGGTTCGCATCACCAGCCCCAAACAGAAACCCCTCGAGTCTCAAAGAGAACCCACCCGGACCTTGCATGGTCCGGCCGGGAAAAGGGGTTTTGGGTTTTTGATGAACTCCCGCAGTCTGATGCTTTCCGGACTCTCTCGAAGACGGAAAGCGACATTCTCCTTTTTATCCTGTCACGGCGAAAATATCCCAGCAAGAGAGCCAAGAAAGCCCCCCTTGATTTTTGGGCACCATTGAACGGCCATGACATGAGAATCCCCCAAGTTGCCATAATGGAATTTTTCGGCAGGATGAAGGAACCTCCGCCGGTATCAAGCACGATCACCAGGGCGATCAATAGCCTTATGCATCGTGGATTTCTGGAGCCTGTAACCATCGGTGGCCGGGGAAAGGGTGACATGAGTGTTTACCGGCTGACACATGATTGGCGAATCTGGAAAAAGGGAGATCCGCCAGTCTACACTAAGGCCGGGATGAGCAACGCAAAAGGGTTTTGCATTCCCGGCAGTGGGACGTTCTGCCCAGCTCGAAAATTAGAAAAGGGGTGCGAACTCGCATGAGAACCTTACATGCGAACTCGCACGAGAAGGACCATGAAATTCTATTCTTCTCATGCGAACTCGCAGTAGTAAGAAAATGGACGAAAACCAAGGCGGGGCAAAGGATTGCGGGCAGATTTGCACCTAAGTGCAAAAACACCCCTTACTACTGCGAACTCGCATGTACTTAATTTAAGCCATACCATGAAGATTTCCAGCAGGCCTTTCAACCCTTTCAATGGTGAGAAAATGAGGGTGAAAACGCGGGCGGCCCTTCATCGGTAAAAATTTGTTGAGAAGATTTGGCCGCAAGGATGGGAGAAAACGAGATGAACTACATCAATGAAACGAAGCTCGCCGGAACAGTAGACCGCATCCGCCCAATATCGACAAAGACCGGCGCTACCATGTGTGAAGTCATCCTGAAGATTCGCCAGGACCGGTTCAGGGTGACCGCTTTTAAGAATGTGGCTGAGTCCATCCTTTCCCGAATCAGTGCCGGGGATCGACTGAGCGTCACCGGTACGCTGTCGCCCTCGAGTTGGAAGGATGAGTCGACCGGCGAGTGGCGCAACTCTTTTGCTGTCCAGGCGTGGGCGGTGGAGATCGATGGTGAGAAGATCACTTATCAGCGAGAAGAGCGCCAAGGTGAACCCGCAAACCGAGACAAAGAGGCATTCACGGCGCAAGACGGCGATCCGTTTTGACAGCAAGAAATCTATCAACACCCAGTGCAACCGGGACAATCAATCAATAAGGAGATTTTGAACATGGAAGCAAAAATCGGTACCGCCATCGTAGATAGAAAATTCGACAACACCGATTTCCGTAACAGGCTTGACTTTGCCAAAAATGTGGCTTGGGGATTTGCAGCGGCAGAAAGGGAGGGAACCCCGCCCACAGATACGGCCCTTGATGTCTTGGGTTTCTTCTTGGCGGAGCTGCAGGAAGAGTTTGAACTGATAAGAACCGAAAAACAAGAGGTGTCGGCATGACAAACGAAACGGCTAGGGAGGCAGCACAAAAAGCCTATGACATCGTAAACGATCAAAAGTTCCTACTCGGGCTGATGAAAGACGCGGCCTTAGCTTTCCGTGACTTCCGAGACTGGGAAGGGGTGAAGGGTATAAGCGCCAGCATTGGCCACACTGAGGAAGCCCTTGCCACCGTCCTGGAAACCCTGAAACCATTAACCGAAAATAATCAACCAACTGGCGATCCCGCGCCCGGGCTAACCTCTTGAGGATATGATGGCAAAAAAAGAAGCCTTACCCCAACCTGAAGAAAAGCAGGAGGTGGCAAAATACGAACCGACAGCCCAAGAACGGGAAGCACGGGCGGCTTTGCGGAAAGCTATACGTTCAAAACTACCAGCACCAACAGTCAAAGTCACAGGAAACAAGTGGGAAGTTGACCACCCGGATTACATAACGGGCCTTGTTCAATTATCAAGCTCCATGGGGACCACTTCTTTTATTTTTGCCCATGGCATTGTGGATCAACTCATAAACGCCGCTTCACATGGGAAAGAAATAGACCAGAGCTCGGTGAATTTCGCCCTTGCGGTAATTGATGGGATCAAGCCGAAGGATGGGCTGGAAACCATGCTTGCGGCACAGATGGCAGCCGTTCACGCGGCAGTGATGACCCAAGCCCGGCGCATGGCCAATTCGGAAACCATCCCCCAGCAGGACAGCAACGAGCGGGCATTGAACAAGCTGGCCCGAACATTCACCACTCAAATGGAGACCTTGAAGCGATACCGCACCGGCGGCGAGCAGAAAGTGACCGTTCACCATGTGACAGTCAATGAGGGCGGCCAAGCGATCGTAGGGACTGTGGAGCGAGCCGGGGACAGGGGGGAGGGGTGAGTATGGAAAACAACCTTTACCCCATGCCACGGGCATTCTGCGGTGCAAAGACGCGCTCAGGAGGCTCATGCAGGCAACCCGCCATGCAGAACGGACGGTGTAGGCTCCACGGCGGCAAGAGCCTATCAGGCAAAGACCATGGCCGGTACAAGCACGGGCGGTTTACCAAGGCAGCGAAAGAAGAGAGGCGACGGCTTGCGGCGCTTCTGCGGGAAGTGAAAGGCACAATGAAGCTGTGTGATACTCAACAGCGAATCACGGACGAAATCGACAAATGCACAACCTTAAAAGGCCACCATACCCTTTCAAAGATCATCCTGGCGGCAAAGGAAAATTTGCTTTGAACAGCACCACAAAAACGAGAAGAGGTGAACAACTATGTCACAAACAGAAGTAATAAGAGAATTTTTAGTGCGGCTCGGATTCAAAGTCGATCAAAAAAGCCTTAACGATTTCTCATCCGGCGTCGAAGGCGCGACCAAGGCTGTCGAGGCGCTGGTGAGTACAGTTGTGGGAGCATCCCTTGCCATTGGTGCCGGGGTGACGGCGTTCGCCGCGGGCCTCGACCAGATGTATTTTTCATCCAAACGGGTGAACGAAAATATCTCCGACCTAAAAGCCTTTGGCAATGCGGCCAAGAATTTTGGTGTTGATGCGGGCGAAGCCGCGTCCAATATCGAGAGTTTTGCAGGGAAGATGCGGAACCAGCCGGGGTTTGAAAGCTGGTTGCAAAGCCTGGGAATCAACACCCGGAACAACGGGGTACTGCGAGACACCGCCGACCTGATGGTTGACTTGGGCCGGTCGCTCGAAAAGTACGATCCGTACATGCGCAAGCAGTTTTCCGATCAGGCCGGGCTGTCCGAGCGCATGATGCTCGGTTTAGTCAATCCTGAGTTTAAGGGAGAGTTCAACAAGCAGCGGGGCATGACCGGCGACCTGGACGAAGCAGGAGAAGCAGCACGCAAGTTCAACGTCGAACTGCAAGACCTCGAAAACACCATCAAGAAGGCGCTGTTGCCGGTCATGGTGAGCTTGACCAAGATCACGGGGGAACAGTTCGCCGACGCTTCCGGATGGGCGACAAAAAACGCTGACGGCCTTGCCAATGCGGCCAATGGTGTTGCTGAAGCAGTTGTAAACGCCGGGAAAATAATTATCCCCATCCTTGGGGCTATCTATGATCTTTTTAAGGGAATTTACGACATGGGGTACAAGACGGGTGAAGTAATCAATAACGCTTTGCCTACCGGGTGGGGCGACAAGATCGGAGAGGGTACGAACTGGTGGTTTGAGAAGTTGGGCATCGCCGACACTGTTTATGACATGGCAACCGGCAGCAAGACCGCCCCAGCCAATGCCGCCCCATCCAGGACCACCACGCAATCAGACAAGGCCGCTTACCTTGAGGGGCTGGACAAGAAATATGGGCTTCCCCCTGGCACCCTCTATAAATATTGGATGGCCGAATCTGCCGGTGGGCAGCGTATGCTTTCCCCCAAAGGGGCCGAGGGCCATTTCCAGTTTATGCCAGGAACAGCCAAGGAATACGGAGTCAATAACCCGTACAACTTTGAGGAGTCAGCCGATGGCGCGGGCCGGTATATCAGCAACCTGAAAAAGAAGTACGGCGGCGACATGCGCACGGCAGCGGCGGCGTGGAATTGGGGGCCGGGGAATGTTGACCGGTACGGCCTGGGCCACGCGCCATCTGAAACCAAAGGGTTTATGGACAAGGTGGCCGGTGGCGTGAACGTCAACCAGACCACCACCATCAACGTCAATGGCGCGGGCGATCCGGCAGCAGTCGGGCGAGAGGTGGCACGCCAGCAAAACTATGTAAATGCCGACATCCCTCGAAACATGAAAACAGCGGTGCAATAATGGAGAACAGCATGAGTGACCAGATTACCGTCACGTTGACCAAGGAGCAGGCCACGGCAATCAATGAATTTAGAAGAAAGACGGTGTTGGAGGTGGAAGATAAGCTGGCCTTTTTGGCCGATGTTTATAAAGAGTTGCCGGAAGGCTTTACACTGTCCGGGCCGGGGCAGGCGGGGCTTGGGTTTATACTCAGCGGAATGAGTGTGGAAGTATGCCAAGCCGAAGAAATTCTATGGCCGATCTTCAACCAATTGCCGGGAGGGAAGTGGCAACCAGCCAGCAACATATAACCGGGCGGGCCTTCTCGGAAACGGGTGAACCTTTTTTATTTTTGTGGCCATGTGGTATGATCCACACCATCAAAGCAACCCAAGTTCCTATTGCTCGATAGTAATAGGAACTTGGGCAGTACACTCCAAGGTAATTCCACTGAAATGAAAGGATCAGGCTAAAATGAAAAAAATATCAGCAATTTTTCTCACTTTCTTGTTAACCATCATTATTTGCAGCGCGGCTGTATCTGGTCAAAAACCGAAGATAGTTTACAAATACGACAACTTTGCTCAACCAACCGGAGTGAAGGCTATTATAGATATAGAAGAGACAGATACGCAGTGCGATCAAAGAATAGCGTTGATTACAGTTGAAGAGGTTCTCTATGAAGGATCGAGCGAACAGGTAGAAGGGTTCAGGGCAAAATTAAGTTCAGACAAAATTGATTATTTGTTTTCAATATACAACAACAAAGCTATTTATGAGAATCTCCCAAACGCTGCCAGAAGAGATGTTTTACAATTAATAAACAAAGGTTCAAATCTGTTGGTTGACTATCAGGTGTGTGGGAGTGGAGGTTTTTTTTCTGTTAGGAATATCTTCTCAGCCAGGTTTGTGAATAAATAAAAAGGCGGCAAAAAAATGATGGCCTCGTAAACCACCCGGAGTCACGCAGAAAATCCCCACCCCCCGACCGGCTTGCTGGCGGGGGATTTTTTTTTGTCCCAAGCGGGGACGATTTTGTACCCCATTTTGTACCCCGTCAAAACTAGAGCATAAAAAAAGGGCTACGAGAATATCGTAACCCTTTGATTTTACTGGTCGGAACGAGAAGATTTGAACTTCCGGCCCCCTGAACCCCATTCAGGTGCGCTACCAGGCTGCGCTACGTTCCGAAAAATGTGAAGAGTATGTAGCATTTAACACTATCAGCTGTCAACCCTTAGTTACGAATGTTTAGTCTGCCCCGGAGAGTCGCGTTAATATTTCTCGCAGTTCATGTTTAATCTGCAGGAGAATGGAGTCGTCCTTCGGCAAAGAGGCTTGGTAAGCTTTTTTCTCTAGTTCGCTCTGTGAATCCCTGTTCAGATTTTTGAGGTATTTTTTCGCACCGGAAATGGTATACCCTTCGTCATGGAGCAACCCCTTGATTCGAAGGAGGTTTTCCACGTCCTGCCGCCGGTACAACCGCTGCTTGGATTTGCCTCGAAACGGTTTGATCAACGAAAACTCCGATTCCCAGTACCGCAGCACATGAGTATCCACGCCTACCAGATGACTGACCTCGCCTATCCGGAAGTACACCTTGTCAGGTATCTGTGGGGAATCTGGAGTCGATCGTTTCACATCAAAGAGTTGACCTTGTCCACGTCGCTATACGCGTATTTACCCCTTAGCCACTGAACAGAAAAATGAATGTCGACGATCAAACCTAGTCTTTTCCTACTTGTTCAGGCGTTCGCGCAATCGTTTACTCGGTCTGAAGGAAACCATTTGCCGTTTGGTGATAGTCATAGACTCTCCCGTTCGCGGATTACGCCCGCGGCGCGGACTCTTATCGCGAACGGTCAAAGTGCCGAACTGCACTAACTTGATGGATTCACCGGCCACCATGGTGTTTTTCATGGTGGCGAAAACTGTATCGACGATTTCCGCAGCATTTCGCTGGGAAACGCCTAATTTTTCATTTACGGAAACAGCTAATTCTTTACGGGTTACATTCTTTTTTTTCATGTTTCATATCCTTCTCGATAACGGGCATTAAATTCAGCCATCAATGAATTGACAATTTTGTCATGTACCTTATCCACGGATTGATCGTCCAGCGTGTCGGTTGCAGAGCGATAGGTTACGGAAAGAGCAACGCTCTTGTGTCCTGCCTGGATCGGTTTGCCACGATATACATCAAAAATCTCAACTGATTCAAGATATTTCTGTTGCTGGGTTTGGATTGCACGCAGCAGATCGCCTGCTGGAAGAGTATCCGGTACAACCAGGCTGATATCACGTTTGACCGATGGATATTTTGGGAGGGCGGCAAATTGTTTTGGGGTCTTCTTAAGAATCAGCAACTGCTGGAGATCGATCTCCAGGAAGTAAACCGGTTGCTTGATACCGAAATTCTTGAGTATTTCAGGATGGACCGCACCTAGAGAACCTATCATATTTTCGCCGTCCCTGATAACAGCAGCACAAGCCGAATCGCAGTAGGGTTGCACATGGAGTTGGGCATCTCCGAAAAGCGATCCCCCATTGGTGCCGGTAACTCGAAGCACCTGGAAGAGATTGGCCACTGCGCCCTTGATATCGAAGAAATCTGCCTCTTGCTCGGAATAGTACAATGATTCCGCATCGGGATAGCGGTGGCCGCTGATAACCGCGCAGAGATGCATGTGCTCCTCCGGCAGGGTGTCTGCCTGATGCTGAAGAAAGATTTTTCCGGTCTCAAACAGGCGAATATCAGAGCGCTGAAAATTAATATTGCGGCGGACATTTTCCAGCAACCCGGGCAACAGCATGGAGCGCATGATTTCCTGCTCTTCCGAAAGCGGGTTAAGCAGCCGGGTAACCCGCCGCCGGGGGTCATCTTCGGCCAGCCTGCACCAGGTGAGATGCTGTTCGGCGACAAAGCTGTAGTTGATCGCCTCGAAAAAACCTTGCGCTGTCAGGATGCGAGCAACTTCCTGGCGCAAGACTCGCTGGTCATCTCGTTCAGGATAATCCATACGGATAAAGGGCTGTGAGGTGGGGATCTCATTGTAACCGATCAACCGGGCAACTTCTTCGATCAGGTCGATCTCGCGCTCAATATCGATGCGAAAACTCGGCACTTCGACTTGCAGGGTCGCGTCCTCAAGGGCAGCGACCTGAAACTCGATACTTTGCAGGTAACGAGCCACCTCCTCGCGGCTGATGCTCATCCCCAGCAGGCTGCACACGCGTTCGGTTCGCAGGTTGAGCCGCAGAGGCGTTTTATTTCCTGGGTAAACGTCAATACCGTCGGGATCTGCTTGGGCGCCGGTGTATTCGACAATCAGATTGACAGCGCGCTCAAGAGCACTATCGGCCAGGTTGGGATCAACGCCGCGCTCGAACCGGTATGAGGCTTCAGAAGGGATCCCGAGTTTTCGAGCTGTGCGTCGGATGGACACAGGGTTGAAGCAGGCTGATTCCAGCAAGATGGAAGTGGTCGCCTCGGTGATTTCTGTGGCTAGCCCGCCCATGACACCGGCGACAGCCACCGGACGTTCGGCATCGCAGATGAGCAGCATTTCGGGGTCGAGCTGCCGCTGGCTACTGTCAAGAGTGGTGAGGCTCGTCTCCTCTGCCGTTGGTCGCCGCACAATAATCTTGCTGCCAATGAGCGTAGTGAAATCAAAGGCGTGCAAGGGTTGCCCCGATTCGAGCATGACGTAGTTGGTGATATCAACAATGTTGTTGATCGGCCGCATACCAACAGCGTTCAGCCGTTGCTGCATCCACAGAGGAGAGGGCCCAATGGTGACATTGGTCAGCTTGCGGGCGGAATAACGGGAACAGAGGTCAGGAGCTTCGATAATGACTTCGTATCCGACATCTTTCCCGGTCAGTGGGGTGACCTGGGGGACGAGCGGCTTGAGCGTGCCGCCGGTGAAACTGCCAACTTCACGAGCGATGCCGCGCACACTGGCGCAATCGGAACGGTTGGGTGTCAGGTCGACTTCAATAACAGTATCGCGTAGGCCAAGGGCATCCACCAGGGGCAATCCCGCAGCCAATTGACCGTCAAGTTCAAGAAGTCCACCATGGTCATTGCTGAGTCCAAGTTCTCGTGCGGAACAGAGCATACCTGCGGAAGCGACACCCCTGACTTTGGATTTCTTTATTTTTGTACCGTCAGGCAGTTTGACGCCGGGTTGCGCAATCGCGGTCAGCATACCGGCGCGGACATTGGGGGCGCCACAAACCACTTGAATGATCTCCGCACCGGTATCAACGCAACAGACCGTGAGTTTATCCGCATCGGGATGCTTGCTGACCTCCGTGACCCGGGCCGTGGTGATCGGTTCAAGCTCAGCGAACAGCGTCTCAACACTATCGACTTCCAAACCCAGCATGGTGAGTTTATCGGCAATCTGGGCGGCGGTCAGCCCTGCGGTGGAGATAAATTGATTCAACCAACTCAATGTGAATTTCATGGAATCCTACCTGCGACAACGTGACGGTGATGTGGTGTCTGGTCGTACAAACTGCCGGTTGCCAAAGAAAACTTTGAGGGGCAATCGTCAATTATGAGCAGCATCATGCATGCAAAGAAAAAGAACGGTATCGCATAGAGTGCCGTTCTTGAGCAATTAACAGGCTGTTTCTTCCCGCTCGTTCACCAACGGAACGCAGTTGAGCGTGAAACGAGAGGATAGCCTTTTTAAAACTGGGAAAGAAAGCGAAGATCGTTCTCGTAATACAGACGAATATCGTCAATGCCGTATTTCAACATGGCGATGCGTTCGACACCAAGGCCGAAGGCAAAACCGGAGTAGACATCGGGATCGTATCCGACCATCTTCAAGACTTCTGGATCGATAAGGCCGGAGCCGAGGATTTCAAGCCAGCCTGTCCGTTTGCACACCCTGCAGCCCTTGCCGCCACAGATAACACACGCGATATCGACTTCGGCGCTGGGTTCGGTGAATGGAAAGAAACTCGGTCGGAAACGAAGCGCCAGTTCCCGTTCAAACATCTTATGGGTGAAACTGGTCAAGACTCCTTTGAGGTCGGCAAAAGAAACCTGCTTGTCGACAAGAAAGCCTTCAACCTGATGAAACATAGGGGTATGAGTGATGTCGGAATCGCAACGATACACCTTGCCCGGCGCAATGTATCGCAGCGGCGGATCCTGTCGCTCCATGATTCGCGCTTGCATAGGCGAGGTGTGGGTGCGCAGAAGGATCGAGTCCGTGACATAAAAGGTGTCATGCATGTCGCGGGCGGGATGATGTTTGGGGATATTGAGGGCTTCGAAGTTGTAATAGTCGGTTTCGACATCCGGCCCTTCGGCAACGGCAAAGCCGAGTCCCTCAAAAATCGAACAGATTTCCTCCATCACCTGGGTCACCGGATGCAGTTTGCCAAACGGTAGATATCGTCCAGGTAGGCTGTAATCGGTTGCACCGGCAACGGTCCCGGGCTGAGTTACGGTCAACTGTTCCCTTTTCTCTTCAAGCCGGGTCTCAATTTCCTGTTTGACATCATTGGCCAGTTGTCCCAGTCTCGGTCGGTCAACTGCTGCCACCTTGCCCAGTTGGCGCATGATGCCCGTCAGCAGACCCCCTTTCCGGCCGAGATATTTGACCCGGAAGGCTTCAAGTTGAACCGCGTCGGCAACGTTCCTTAATGCTTCTTCGGCTTCCTGCTTGAGCCTGAGCAGCTCTTGTTCCATGGTATCCAGAAATTAGGACGGCTGACCGGAAGCCCTGACCACGGCGGAAAAGGCGTTGGGGTCGACGATGGCGAGATTGGAAAGGACCTTGCGATCCAGCTCAATCGAATTCTTACTGAGACCGTTGATCAGGCGACTGTAGCTGATGCCGTTCTGTTTGGCAGCAGCATTGATGCGAGCAATCCACAATTGACGGAACTCGCGTTTTTTAACGCGGCGATCCCGGTAAGCGTAGCAGAGTGCCCGATCGACTGCTTCGGCGGCGGTTTTGAAAAGACGGTGTTTACCACCACGAAAACCTTTTGCCAGACTCAGCACTTTATTTCTTCTGCGGCGTGCTTTAAAACCGCGGGTTACACGAGGCATTGTTTTCTCCGTTCATACTAATGAGTTATGCGTCAACCTGATCAGGTCGAACAATCTTTCCGCTGCAGCGCGCCTTCCAGTCACGGGAAAGCACCTCGCGGCGGGCTAGTGGGGGTTTACATGTAGGGCAGCATCCGGCGGACGGCGCGTTGATCGACATCGGCAATCAAGGTCGATTTGCGCAGATTCCGTTTCCGTTTAGTGGATTTCTTGGTCAGTATGTGAGAGGAAAAAGCCTTGCTGCGACGGATTTTACCGCCACCGGTTGCTTTGAACCGTTTGGCGGCACCTCTGTTCGTTTTCATTTTCGGCATAATTGTGCTCCTTGCACCACACCGGACTGACGTTCTCCGGCACTCTTGGTTGTTAGAATACGTACTTTTGTTTTCTCAGGCTTTCGGACCAACAAACATAACGAGTTGCCGACCTTCCATTTTTGGTTCCTGAATTATTACACAGTCTTCACGCAGGGTGTCAGCAATTTTAGTCAAAGCGTCGAGACCAATGGTTTGCGCATAGATAATCTCGCGGCCCCGGAATCGCATGGTAACCTTGACCTTGTTTTTCTCTGCCAGAAATTCCTTGATCTTGCGGATTTTAAAGGCGAGATCGTGCTCATCGGTTTTGGGCCGGAATTTGATTTCCCTGGTTTCGATGACGGTCTGTTTTTGTTTGGCTTCCTGCTGCTTCTTTTTCAGCTCGTACCGGAATTTGTCAAAATTCATGATCCGGCAGACGGGCGGATCAGCTTTGTCGGAAACCTCGACCAGATCAAGTCCCTGCTCTTGGGCTGCTTCTAAGGCTGCCCTGGCGCTGACAACGCCGCGCTGTGTCCCATCGGAATCAACGAGTCGAACCTCACGGTAATCGATGTCCTCGTTGATTTTAATTTTCAGATCCTGCTGTGGGGAAAGTTTTCTGCTGCCTCGTTTTTTAATGTTCGTTCCTCCAGTTGGCTTTTTTCCGTTCAGGCAACATTCCGTTTGCACTTATCGACAACGAGATCGAAGAATGCTTCCGGGGTCATTGCCGGCAAATTCTGTCCGTCTCGCCTGCGCACGGTAACCGTTCCCTCTTCTTTTTCACGCTCACCAACGATGAGCATATAAGGAACCTTCATTAATTGCGCTTCACGGATCTTATAGTTCAATTTTTCATTTCTGACATCCTTTTCAATACGGACGCCGAGGGTGCGCAGCTGAGCATAAACTCGTTCGCAGTATTCGTTCTGGTCATCAGTGATGTTCATGATTCGGGCTTGCTCGGGTGCCAACCACAAAGGGAAGGCGCCGGCATAGTGCTCAATGAGCACACCGATAAAGCGCTCCAATGAGCCCATCAGGGCCCGGTGAATCATGATCGGCTGATGTTCGCCGCCATCGACGCCGGTATAGGTCATCTGGAACCGTTCCGGCAGATTAAAATCAACCTGAATAGTGGAACACTGCCAGGAGCGGCCTAACTGGTCTTTGATTTTGATGTCGATTTTGGGGCCGTAAAAAACGCCTTCACCTGGGTCGACCTGATAGGCCAGCCCTTTCTTTTCCAGGGCGTGTTTCAGGGCCTGGGTCGACAGTTCCCAATGATCGTCGGAACCGACATATTTTGCCGGCCGGGTGGAAAGATACACATCATACTGATCAAAGCCGAAGGTCTTGAGAATATGCAGGTTCAGATCGATGATGTTGAAAATTTCATCTTCCAGCTGCTCGGGACGGCAAAAGATGTGAGCATCGTCCTGGGTGAAGCCCCTGACCCGCATCAATCCATGCAGGGCGCCGGTCCGCTCGTAGCGGTACACCGTTCCCAGTTCGCACCAACGGATGGGGAATTCGCGGTAACTGTGCTTGTCGGCCCCATAGACGCCGATATGGAAGGGGCAATTCATCGGCTTTAACTGGTACATCACCTCGTCGATTTCCATGGCGGAATACATGTTCTCGCTATAAAAATCGAGGTGTCCCGAGGTCTTCCACAGGTCTTGCCGGGCTATGTGCGGGGTGTACAGCAACTGATAGCCGTTGCGGTAGTGCTCGTCCTTCCAGTAATCCTCGATCACCCGGCGGAGCTGAGCACCACGCGGTTGCCAGAGAATGAGTCCGGGGCCGATCTGGTCTTGGATGGTGAACAGGCCAAGTTGTTTGCCGAGCCTACGATGATCACGCTTGCGCGCCTCCTCGAGCCGGGTCAAATACTGCTGCAACTCTTTTTTATCAGCAAAGGCGGTCCCGTAGATCCGGGTCAGCATCTGCCGTTTTTCATCGCCCCGCCAGTAGGATCCGGCCACCCGCAGGAGCTTGAAGACCTTTATCCAGGAGGAGTCGGGCACATGTGGCCCTCGACATAGATCGACGAACGTACCGTGCGTGTAGAGGCTGACTGTTTCCGCCTCCATGTCTTGCAGGAGTTCAACCTTGTAGGGTTCGCCCAGTTGTTCGAAGAAACGAATGGCTTCCGCCTTTGTCATCTCCTGACGGACAAAAGGCAGGCGGGCCTCGGCGATTTCTGCCATTTTGTTTTCGATTTG
Organism: uncultured Desulfobulbus sp.; assembly: GCF_963662935.2. Lineage (NCBI taxonomy): Bacteria > Pseudomonadati > Thermodesulfobacteriota > Desulfobulbia > Desulfobulbales > Desulfobulbaceae > Desulfobulbus > uncultured Desulfobulbus sp. Next base: position 120,444 of record NZ_CAXXTL010000001.1, read on the forward strand.
TTCGAAATCTTCTGGTGAAAAAGGTTTATCCCGATCAAAATCGTAGTAAAAACCGTCCTCAATCGAGGGGCCGATAGCCACCTTAACCCGATCGCCGAAAACTTCTTTCACGGCTAAAGCCATGATGTGCGCCGTTGAATGCCGCAAAATCTCAACGCCTTCCTCGGATTGGACAGAGATTGGCGTAAAAATAATGTCGCTCATGATCGGCGTTGACAGGTCAAGCAATGAACCATTGACCTTCACGGCAACAGTCTGTTTGCGCTGCTTACCGGAAACCAGTTCCTTGAGCATTTCCGCCACGCGAGTTCCGCTCGGAAACGACTTACTTTCACCCTCTTGTACGGAAACTGATATCTCTGCCATTGGACCTGTAAAAAGGAAAGGCTAATGAGCAGAAGATCTCTTCTGCATCCTAGCCTTTGTAAAAAATTGGTAGGCACGGACGGGGTCGAACCGACGACATCTACCACGTCAAGGTAGCGCTCTCCCACTGAGCTACGCGCCTACAACACTTTGTTTGTCATTCGTAGCGAGGGACTATAAAGTATCCCGCGAAAAACCGCAAGTCTAATACCAGCAAACATAGAGAGTGTCAAGGAAAATCAAGCCAAATCCATGGGCCCTGATTGGCTGCGACCAGCACGCTTTGAACGTATTATTGCCTGGCTGATATTTTTTCTGTGATCTATTTATCCGATGTGGCGCCAATTTTTTATCCCTCTCTTAGAGGGGCGTGATTAGGTTCTTTTCGCCGTATCCGATCAAGCGGCGGAGATGGCGGCAATTTTACAAGAGTCAAGGCGGCTGGAAACCCGTTCAATGCAGCGATTTTTCGACAACTTCCCTGACGTCATCGGAGAGCGACTCTTGGTTGCCGATGCGCTCCAACTGCTGCCGCATCAACTGTTGCCGGGCGGCGTTGTAACGTCGCCACTGGGTCAGCGGGGTGATCATTCGTGAGGCGATCTGCGGATTGAGTTCATCAAGCAGACAGACCTGGTCACCGAGGAAGGTGTAGCCGGAGCCGTCGGCGGCATGAAACTGGCCGTGGTTGGTCGCACAGAAGGTGGCGATCAGCGAGCGGACCTTGTTGGGATTTTTGTAGGTAAAGCTGGGGTGCGTGGTCAGGACCTTAATCCGGTCGAGCGTACCGGGCAGCGTGCAACCTGCCTGAAGGATCAGCCATTTGTCCACCACCAGCGGATCGTACTGCCATTGGGTATGGAAATCGGCGAGCAAGGCGGTCCCCGCGTCGAGGTCGGCGTTGATCACGCAACTCAGCGCGGCAATGGAGTCGGTCATATTGTCCGCTTCGCGGTACTGCTGCAACCCTTTCTGCAACAGGCTGGGCTCGACGAAACCGTCCAGGTTGGGAGCGAGCAGGTAGGCGAGGCACCCGTTACGCAGAGCCCGTTTACCGGCATCGAAGGCGCTGTAGCGATAGGGGCCGGCGAGGCGGAGGGATTCATAGCGCTGGAGGAGGTCTTGACGCAAGGATTGGGCGATCAGGGCGCGGAACTGCTGCCGGACCGTAAAGATCGCTACCGGATCGATGACCTCCATCTGCTGGCCGATCCAGTTTTCCGAGGGCAGGACCAGGGCCATGGCAAGGAAGGCCGGATCGGAGTCCTGATCGAGCAGCAGATTGCGCAAGCCGCGCACCAGTTGTTCCTGGACGTCGATACTCTCGCCGCGCTGATGGCGCTCGATCTGTTCGAGGAGGTGATGGAGGGCCAGTTTTTGGCCAGCATCCCAGCGGTTGAAAGGGTCGGGATCGTGGGCCATCATGAGGCTCAGTTCCACGTCGGATTGTTCGAAAACAACCTTCACCGGTGCCGAAAAATCGCGAAGAAAGGAAACGGTCGGTCGAGCGGCAATCTGCGGGAAGACAAAGGCTTGCTTTTTTTCTGTTAGGATCAACACCTTGGTGCTTGAATTTTCTGAAGCGTCGAGAATCATCGAGTTGCCCGTCTCATCCAACAGACCCACAGCCAGGGGCATGAAGAAGGGTAATTTCTCCGCCGATTCCCGGGTGGGCGGGCAGGTCTGCACCACCTGCAGGGTCACCTGCTGCTGAGTGTGGTTATATTCGGCCGCAACCGTCAATTCTGGCGTTCCAGCTTGGCTGTACCAGCATTTGAACTGAGTCAAATCTTTACCCCAGGCAGTCTCCATGGCGGCGACGAAATCGTCGCAGGTCACGGCCTGGCCATCGTGGCGCTCGAAATAAAGATCCATACCCCGGCGGAAAGTCTTCGGCCCAAGCAAGGTGTGGAGCATGCGGATGACCTCGGCACCCTTGTTGTAGACCGTGAGGGTATAAAAATTGTTGATCTCGACAAAAGAGGGCGGCCGCACCGGGTGGGCCATGGGACCGCCATCCTCCCGAAACTGAAAGGAGCGGATGATGTTGGCATCCTGGATGCGCTTGACCGGCCGAGAGGTCATGTCGGCGGTGAACTCCTGGTCGCGGAAGACGGTTAAGCCTTCCTTGAGGCTTAATTGAAACCAGTCCCGGCAGGTGATGCGGTTGCCGGTCCAGTTATGGAAATACTCGTGGGCAATCACCGCCTCGATACCCTCGTAATCAACATCGGTGGCAGTTTCGGGAAGGGCCAGCACGTACTTGGAGTTGAAGACGTTGAGGCCTTTGTTTTCCATGGCGCCCATGTTGAAATCGTCAACCGCCACGATCATGTAGGTGTCGAGATCGTACTCGCGGCCGAAACGCTCCTCATCCCACTGCATCGCCTTTTGCAGGGAGCGCATGGCATGGTCGCATTTGCTTTGGTTGCGCTTTTCGACATAGATATGCAGGTCGACTTTCCGGCCGGAGTGGGTGGTGAACGTATCACTGATACGCACCAGATTGCCGGCCACCAAAGCAAAAAGGTAGCAGGGCTTGGGAAAGGGGTCGTGCCAGGTGGCAAAGTGGCGACCGTCGCCCAAGTCACCGCTGTCGATCAGGTTGCCGTTGGAGAGCAGCACCGGGCAGGCGGTCTTGTCGCCAATCACCGTGGTGGTGAACACGCTCATCACATCCGGGTGATCGGGAAAACAGGCGATGGTGCGGAATCCTTCCGGCTCGCATTGGGTGCAGTAGTTGCCTGAGGAGAGATACAAGCCCTCCAGGGCGGTGTTGCCGGCCGGATTGATGCGGGTCTCAATTTCGACCGAAAAGGGCGTGTCCGGCACCTGCGGGATTTCAAGCAGGCCGTCGGCGAAACGAAACTGTACCGGGGCAAGTTCAGTGCCGTCGAGCATGACTCGCACCAGTTCCAATTTCTTGGCGTTGAGCACCAGTGGTTGTTTGCCGCCGGTATTGGGGCGGCAGTGTAAGGTTGCCTGCACTCTGGTCGCCTGGGGTTCGAGCTCGACCCGCAAGTCAATACGATCTACCAGGTGAGTGGGAGGGGCGTAATCCTTGAGAAATGTCTCTTTCTTATGTGTTGTCACGGGAGAACCTTGGGGAGAAAAAAGATTAATCGAATAAGTCGGGTTCGAAAAAGAGGAACTGCACCTGGGGAAAGGCGGCTTTTAGGGCTTGTTCGCAGGTGTTGATATGGGCAATTAATTGTTGTTCCGAGCCGGCCGGGTGCATGCGGACCTTGACCGCTACCATGACGTCGTCGCCCAGTTGCAGGGTAAGGAAGTTAAGCACGGTTTCAACCTCGGGCCGCTCACCCAGCAGTGTGATCATCTCTTGCCTGATCCTCGGGTCCACCCCCTGGCCCACCAGCAGGGCTTTGGTTTCCAGGCCAATAAAAAAGGCGACGACCACCAGGAGCAGACCGATGACTATTGAACCCAGGGCGTCGAAAAGCGGATTGCCGGTGAGGATGGTTAAGATGATGGCAGCTGTGGCAAAGGTGAGGCCGAGCAGGGCGGCTAAATCCTCACCGAAAACCACCAGTAGCGCCGAATTGCGGGTCTCGCGGAACCAGCGAACAAAGGAGCGGCCGCCGCGTTCCTTGTTGACCTCGCGTACGCACCCCCAGAGGGACATGGACTCGGCCCCCAGGGAAAAGAGCAGGACCAGCAGGGCGATGAAGGGGGATTTCAGGGGTTCCGGATCGTGGAGTTTATGGTATCCTTCGTAAATGGAAAAAAGGCCGCCCATACTGAAAAGAATCAGGGCGACAATAAACGACCAGAAGTAGATTTCCTTGCCGTGACCCAAAGGGTAATCGGGCGAAGACGGTCGTTTGGCCCCACGGATGCCGAGTAGCAGCAGGCCCTGGTTGCCGGTGTCGGCCAGGGAATGGATGGCCTCGGCCAGCATGGCCCCCGATCCGGTGAACAGGGCGGCGGCCAGTTTGGCCAGGAAAATGGCGAAATTGGCCGCCAACGCGTAGAGGATGCTTTTTAATGAATCAGCGCCATGCGCCATGAAGGGCTCCTGGTGAAGAACCAGCGTAAACGGACAGCAAACAGTAACTGGGCCGAATTGTTCAATTGGCCAAAACTATCGTAAAGGCCTGATGAAAGCAAGCAGAAGAGCTCTTTCTTTCCCATTCTGGACGCCGCCGCTCTCTTGCAGAAGATGGATGTCTGGTGTTCCCTCTTGGCAATCCGGAGATTGATTCGGATGGGAAAAAGCACGGACATCCTGGTTGTTGGCGGCGGTCCCGGCGGTCTGGCCTGCGCGACCTTGCTGGCGCAACAGGGGGCCAAAGTGGTGCTGGTGGAACGAAAGCCTGTCATCGGTCCCAAGGTCTGTGCCGGCGGTATCACCTGGCACGGCCTGATTAAGCATGTCCCCACGCACCTGATCGAGCGGGAATTTCCCCGTCAGGTCATCGTCAGCCCCAGGCAGCGAATCGTGGTCGCCGAAAAGAATCCGATCATCGCCATCATCAACCGGGAACGGCTTGGGCAGTGGATGGCCGAGCAGGCTGAGGCGGCAGGCGTTACCCTCCTGGCCGGCACAAGGGTAGCGGGGTTTGAACATGGTCGGGCAACGCTGGAGCGGCCGGATGGGCAGCGCATGCGTTTGGGCTTTGGGCATCTGGTGGGCGCGGACGGATCGAACAGCCTGGTGCGCCGCGCTCTTGGCCTGCCGTCCACAGCCATGGGTATTGGCCTCAACTGCATGCTGCCCGGTCGCCACCCGCAAATGGAATGGCATCTGCACCCCGAACTGTTTGGTTCCGGTTATGGCTGGGTCTTTCCCCATAACGAGGTCTGTTCCATCGGTGCCTATGGTGAAACTCGGTTGTTTACCGCCCGGATGTTAAAACAGCGGCTCATCTGTTGGGCGGATCAACAGGGTTTCCGGCTTGATCTGCCCACCATCCGCGCCGGTCTGGTCAACTTTGATTATCGCGGCGTGCGCTTTGCCAACCAAACCTGGCTGATCGGAGATGCTGCCGGGTTGGCCTCCGGCCTCACCGGTGAAGGTATCTATCCGGCCCTGGTCTCCGGACTAGCGGTGGCCCGGATGATTCTCGACCCCCAGTATCCCGGCTATGAATTAAAGGCGCTCGCCAAAAAACACCGCCGGCATAGCCGGATTGTGGCGCTGGCGGGCAGGCATCAACGGCTGTGCGCGATGCTGATGGAGGTGCTGGTAATGCTTTTGCGCATGAAAGTCATTGATTTTCACAGTCTGGAAATGGCAGAGTAGGAGACTGTTGCCAGCCTGGTTCCCACTTCCCTTTTCCCATGGGACAGCATGACCACCAAACAAAAGCATATTCTGTACAATACAGTGTTTGTCGCGGGGTGCGCTGCGCTCCTGCTTTTCCTGCTCTACGCACCTCCCGAGACCACCACCCCGCTTCCCCACGACCAGAATCACGAGCGGTTCATGACTATGGGCAAAAAGGAGGCGGAGAAATTCTGCGAGAGCTGCCATGCGCCGGGGAAAGAAGCGCCACTGCCCGAGACCCATCCGCCTAAATACCGTTGCCTCTTCTGCCACAAGCGCAAATAAACACGCCTATGACCACTACGCAAGACGTCTATTACGTTTCCGGTTCCACTGCCATCCTCGCCGAGGATATGGGCAAGGCCCTGTTGGCTCAGTTTCAGGGAATCCGTTTCCGCGAGGAAAAAATTCCGTTTATCTACACCCCAGACGACGCCCGCAAGGCACTGGACCACATCCTGCAGCAGTCGGCAGGCAACCAGCCTCTGGTCTTTTGCACCATCATGGACCAGGAAACCAGGGATGTCTTCAATTGTCCGGAGGTCAAATTTTTCGACATCTTTCTCAATACCCTGGAACTGCTGGAAGGTGCTCTGGGCGCCAAGGCCCTGCGCGAGCCCGGTTATTCGCGCCATTTCACCATCTCCAAGATGGACAAGCGGGTTGACGCCATCCATTTTTCCCTGGAACACGACGACGGCACCAGACCGGCGGAGTACGACGATGCCGAGATTATTCTCATTGGTGTGTCTCGCTCGGGCAAGACGCCGGTCAGCATCTACCTAGCCACCCACATGGAGCTGAAGGCCGCGAATTTTCCTTTGACCGCTGACCATCTCGACAAGCACGAACTGCCCAAGGAGATTGTTCGCAACCGCAAGCGGGCCGTGGGGCTTACCTGCTCCCCCAATTACCTGCACAACATCAGGGAGAAGCGCTACGCCGGTTCCACCTATGCCAGTCTGGCCAACTGTACCCGTGAGTTGCAGCAGGCCAAGCAATTGTATATGCGCCATAACCTCAAGATCCTCAACGTGGAGGGCCGCTCCATTGAAGAACTCGCCGTCCAGGCAATCCAGGCCATCGGTCTGACCAAAAAAAATCAACCAAGGTTGCGGGCCCGGGATATCTCCGGACATTCCTCCTGAGCGCAAGGAGCGTTCCCCGGTTTATGAGCCTATTGACGGCGTTGTTGTTGAACAATGACATGTAATCGAACCTTATTTCGGGAGCTACTACTTATGGATCATCTCTTTCAGCCCCTCCAGGTCGGCCCGCTGACCTTGCCCAATCGCATCCTCATGGCGCCGCTCACCCGCTGCCGGGCGGATCGTGCTCATGTCCCCACCGCGCTCATGGCCGAGCATTATGCCCAGCGAGCGAGCGCCGGGTTGATCATTGCCGAGGCCACCATGGTGATGGAAGGCCACTGCGCCTTCCAGACCGAGCCTGGGATCTATAACCAAGCCCAGATTGCAGGCTGGCGCGCGGTGACCGAGGCTGTGCACACCAAGGGCGGCCGCATCTTTCTCCAGCTCTGGCATGGTGGCCGCGCCTGCCATCCGCTGCTCAATAACGGTGACCAGCCGGTATCGGCCAGTCCCCTGGCGATCACCAATGACATTACCCATACCTCGGAAGGAAAACAGAACTACGTGGTACCCCGCGAGCTGCGAGATGACGAGTTGCCCGGAATTGTCGAAGGGTTCAAGAACGCTGCGGTCAATGCCAAGGCGGCCGGTTTTGACGGCATCGAAATCCATGGCGCCAACGGTTACCTGCTCGATCAGTTCCTCCGCGACGGCTGTAACAAGCGCAACGGCCGGTATGGCGGCGCCATCGAAAACCGGGCCCGTCTGTTGCTGGAGGTGTTGGCAGCGGTGAGCGGTGTTTGGGGGAGCGATCGGGTGGGCCTGCGCCTGTCGCCGATCTCCAGTTTCAATAGCATGGGCGACAGCGACCCGGTGGCCTTGGCCTGTTGGCTGGCCGAACGCCTCAATGAGTGTCATCTGGCCTACCTGCATCTGATTCGCGGTGACGTTATGGGCGAGCTGCAGGGCGAGGTGCTGGCGCCGGTGCGGGAGCGCTACCAGGGCGTGCTGGTCGCCAATTTACGCTATACCGCTGCCGAGGCGACTACGGCCATTGGAGCTGGGCAGGTCGATGCCGTGGCCTTTGGCACCGCCTTTATCGCAAATCCCGATCTACCGGCGCGAATCAAGATTGGCGCACCGCTCAACGCCCCCGACCCCTCGACTTTTTATAAAGGGGGGCCGGTGGGATATACCGATTATCCTTTTCTGACAACTCCCTGAGATGGAAGAGGAAAAGAGAGCGCCCGCTTTTTCCTTGGCGGCACGGGCTCAGAGTTTTCGCTATGCCCTTGCCGGTTTTCCGGTCTTGCTGAGCACTCAGCACAATGCCCGGATTCACGCCGTCGCCACCATCTTGGTGGTGATCGCCGGCCTGATTGTTCGGGTCTCGCCGCTGGAATGGGCGCTCCTGTTTCTGGCGATTGGCATGGTCTGGGCCATGGAAGCCATGAATACCGCTCTTGAATTGCTCGCCGACGAAATCTCCCTGGAACAACGGCCACGGATCGGCAAAGCCAAGGATGTAGGGGCCTTTGGCGTGCTGGCGGCGGCAATTGTGGCGGTGCTGATCGGGATTTTTGTGTTTTTGCCCCATCTTTGGCCGTAACGGGAAGCATTTTTTTAGGCTGACCAGTGGACGCCGCACAGGGCAACCCATCAATAAACTCAAGCAGGAAGAGCAACGATGAAGACCACAAAACGGGATTTTAATCAGGCCGCCGCCACCTGGGATGAGCAGCCGCAGCGGGTCAAGCTGGCCGGAGATGTCGCCGATGCCATCATTCGGGAGGTGGAGCTCACCCGCGGCATGAACGTCTTGGATTTTGGCTGCGGCACCGGATTGCTGACGCTTCGATTGCAACAGTTTGTCCGGACCATCATCGGCGCCGACAGTTCCCAGGGGATGCTTGATGTCTTCAACGCTAAAATCGCGGCTGCCAAACTGGACAACGCTTGTTCCATGTTCTGTGATCTGGCCAAGGGTGATACGCTGAAAGGCACGTATCATCTGATCGTCAGCGCCATGACCCTGCACCATGTCAAGGAGATCGAACCACTCCTCGGCGCCTTTTATGCCGCCATGAACCCCGGCGGCATCCTTTGCCTTGCCGATCTCGATCTGGAGGAAGGGCGATTCCACGACGACAACACCGGCGTTTTTCATTTCGGGTTTGATCGGGCCGCATTGCGCGCCGCCCTGAGTAAGGCCGGATTTGTCGATGGATGCGACCTGACCGCTGCTGAAATCGTCAAACCGGTTGGCGACGGCACCGCCCAAAACTTTTCCGTCTTCCTCATGACTGCGAGAAAATAAAGAGCCAATGTGCGGTGGTTCTATCGCTTCTGCTTCAGGTTTTCGTTCTGGCCGGGAGGAACGAGAAAGGGTCGGAAATAGTGTAAAAGGGCGGCGATGGGCAGTCTTCTCAGAGTTTGGGCGGGAGGATGGTGCGCTCCAATTCCGGATGCCAGGCTTTCTCCTGATGGTTGAAGGTTCGGGCAACGACTTTGTCCGGGTAGAGATACAGGGAGTTGGTCCAGATGGTCTCGCGTTTCATGTCCGTGTTGTGGATGTTGGTGACCTGCCCGGCGTAGATATTGATGGGCGAGGCGTAGCTTTCTTCCGTCGGCGGCGTGTGGGTGTGACCGGAGACCCAGAGGAACACCTGCGGGTTGGCGGTGATGAGAGCGTGGATTGTTTCCGCCGGTTGGGCAATGGCATGGGGACGGTTGATGTACTGCTTGAAGGCGTGCTGGGTTCCTTGCAGTGGTCCGTGAAACACGATGATCGTCGGCGTTGCGGGATGACGGCCCAACTCCGCGCGCAACCAGCCGAGCTGCGGCTCACTCATCCCGGTGGCAAAGCTCTCGTGATCCGTGGAGAGGAAGATCAGCAAGTAACCACCGATCATCCGGCTGTAAAAGTGTTCGGCAAGACCGAAGGTCTCGCGAAAGAGTTTGAGCTTGGCTTCCCGGGTGGCGCTTGCAGCGCCTAGGTAGCCGCCGCCCCCCGGCCAGGAAGGGGTTTCGTAGATGACGTCGTGATTGCCGGCAACCGCTGCCAACGGCTTGTCCAGCTTGGCGAAAAACGCCCGTGCCGCCGCATACTCGGCCTCGGTGCCGTACTCGGCGCAGATGTCGCCGACGGCTATCACCAGATCAACATCCTTCCATGAGTTGATCGTCTTCCGGACACTTTTTTTATGAGCCAGATGCTGCCCCGGAAGATGGGGATCTCCCAGAATTACCAGGTGGTGGTAGGTCTTCTCCGCGACCTCCGGGCAAGACTGACTGCAACCATACAGGGTCACAACCAGAGCAAGGGCGGCCAGGAAAATTGATCGTCGAATTGTTCGTTGTTGCGTGCTCTTCATTCCATTCCCATCCCCCTGTGCTGTTGCATTCCTCCCCCCGCACCGTACTCTTCTCGCCTGCACCCGACAAGTGAAAGGAGAAGTTTTGCCTTACCTTGGTCGGAATCGAAATCGTCCTCACCCATCTCTCCAGTACGCAAAGTAGGGAAGACCAGAGAGGGGGTGGTCACTCTAGCTGTACGTTCATTGAGTTGAGCGGGTAACCTTGCCCCATGACTCTCCTTTGCTGGAGAGTTCTTTCATTCTCTCCGCAACACCTTTCCATGCAGCATCATTCTCCCCACCATTTCCCACAAAGACAGTGTGGCGCAAAGGTTGTTGGATTATTCCGCCTTGAATTGAGCATGAGTCTGTAGGAATTTTTACCTAAATTCGAGTGTATAAGAGAGCAAGTCTGTCTGTTTTATCCCTCGGCCCTTGCGCAAATTTTTTTTCTGGTTGCTCTCCCTGAAATCCGTTGCGGCACAATGATTTTGTCATTTTTACACGTTAATCCGACGAGATGAGTGGAAATTATTTTTTGCGGGAGAAGGAAAACCCTTGGTAGAAGAGCCCGGTGGAAATGGAGTCGCTCAAAGCGTCAACTTGCATTGTTGCAAGACTCGTCCTCTCGCTCCCGAGGGGATCGGCACATCATTTTCGTTGGCTCCCAATAGTCTCTGGCATTATCGAGTGAAGCCATGAAAAGGTAGGCGAATAATGGGTCAACTCAGAAATCAGCAAGATCGCCCCTGTGGTCATGCACCAAAAGGGACAAACCTGTGAGACTCCGCTTGCGCCAGGCTGAGCGTTTCAGCCTAATTCTCTGTCGCCGATTGCTCGCCCTCACCGTGCTGGTGGGCCCCATGGCTTCTTCGTGGCTACACGCTGCCACACCTATAGAAAGCGCCAGTCAGGAGTATCTGCGGCAGCAGGAACGTGAACGGCTCTTGCGGCAGCAACAGGAACAAGCACCCAACGTACGCCTGCAGGCACAAGCGCCACAAGAGGCGGGTCGTTTGCCCAGTGATGAATCGCCCAGCTTCATGATTGAACGCATTGTATTGACAGGCGACACCGCCGAACAATTTCAGTGGGCCTTGGCGTTTGCCGATCAAACCGCCGAAGGCGAAAGTGATCCCGCCCTGCAGCGCAGCCTGGGCACACGCGGCATCAACCTGGTAATGCGACGTATCCAGAATGCCATTGTAGGGCGCGGATTTGTCACTACCCGTGTGCTGGCCGAGGCCCAGGATTTGTCGACAGGTTCGCTTCAACTGACGGTGATTCCCGGTCGCATTCGCACCATTCGTTTCGCTGCAGAGAGCGATACGCGGGCCACAGGGTGGAATGCGGTGCCGGCCAACCCCGGTGATCTGCTCAATCTGCGCGATATCGAGCAGGCCCTGGAGAATTTTAAGCGAGTTCCCACGGTTGAGGCCGATATCCAGATCACGCCTGCCGAGGGCGATGAGGCACTCCCCGGCGAAAGCGACCTGGTCATTGCCTGGAAGCAGCGCTTCCCCCTCAGGTTGACCCTTTCCGCCGATGACTCTGGCACGAAAGCCACTGGCAAATATCAAGGCAGCACCACGCTTTCCGGGGATCATTTGCTGGCCCTGAACGACCTGCTGTATGTGAACCTCAATCACGATTTGGGCGGGGGGGGGGGGGGGGGGGGCCGGAGAAGGCGGTACCAATGGTTATGTCGCCCACTACTCGCTGCCGTTTGATGACTGGCTGCTCGGTTTCACCACCAGCCGCAACGACTATCGCCAATCAGTCGCGGGCGCCAATCAGACCTATCTGTACAGCGGCGAAAGCGAGAATAGCAATCTCAAACTCTCCCGTCTGGTGTATCGGGATGCCGTCCGCAAGACCACCGTCTCGTTGGGGGGATGGGAACGCTCTTCCAAGAATTTTATCGAGGATACCGAGGTGGAAGTCCAACGTCGCCGGATGGCGGGGTGGGAACTGGGTGTGAACCACCGCGAATTCATCGGCACCGCCACCCTGGATTTTACCATCAACTACCGGCGGGGCACAGGTGCCATGAATGCCTTGCCCGCTCCCGAGGAATCGTTCGACGAGGGAACATCCCGGCCCAAAATATTCACCGCAGACGCCCAACTGCGTAAACCGTTTGCGCTTGGTACCCAGCAGTTCCAGTATACTGCCAACTGGCGGGCGCAATGGAACGATACCCCATTGGTGCCGCAAGATCGCTTTGCCATCGGCGGGCGCTATACCGTGCGTGGTTTTGATGGGGAGAGCAGCCTTCTGGCCGACCGGGGCTGGCTGATTCGCAACGATCTGGGCTGGGCTCTCGGACAAAGCGGGCAGGAGCTCTATCTTGGCCTGGACTACGGCGAGGTGGGCGGGGCGAGCAGCGACTACCTGGTGGGCAAGCGGTTATGCGGCGCGGTGCTCGGTTTGCGGGGTGGGTTTATGGGAGGCACCTATGATCTTTTCATCGGCGAACCGCTCAGTCATCCCGATGGCTTCGAAACCGCCGATATTGTGACCGGTTTTATGTTGAGTTGGTCCTCTGATACGAAGCATGGATTTAATCGAATAAAGAAATCCTTGGCCTCCGGCCAAGGTCAGAGTTCATAGGCTTTGCCGCATGAACGACTCATTGCTATTACCCTGTTGAGTTGTCCCCACAACGCAACGGAGGAGAAGCAATGAGCCGTTTTCGGAAGTTATCACAAACGATATGGCACTGCCAGTATCATATAATCTTTGTCCCGAAGTACCGATTCCGAATATTGATTGGCGAAGTAGCGCAAGAAACTGAGCATTGTATACGAGCTTTTGTCGAGCAACAAAAAGGGGGAGGTGGTTGAGCTGAACATTCAAATTGACCATATCCATTTGCTTGTATTGGTTTCCCCGAAAGTTTCGATATCAAATTTTGTTGGAACGCTGAAGGGTCGAACAGCGATCCGAGTGTTTAACAAGTTTCGGAAGCTGAAGCAAAAACCCTATTGGGGTAATCATTTTTGGTCCAGAGGATATTGTGTTGATACCGTTGGACTCGATGAAGGGATGGTGCGGAAGTACATAAAGTATCAAGAAAAAGAAGAGCGTCGGCAAGAGCAACAAGGACGACTATTTTGACAAAGGATGGGGACAACTCCCTTTGCCCCTTTAAGAGGCAAAGCAATTTATCCCCTTTTAGGGGTTAATCAATACCGGCCCCTCCGGGGTCGGTTGTTTGTTAATATTTTCAAGTCGTTAGCGTGTTATCCGCTGGCGTGCGCCATGCTCGACCATGGATACTGGCGAAATTGACCAATAGAACCAAAAAGTTACGAAGACTGGCTCTCTATCGCCCCTTTAAATAGGGGTTCAGGGAGGCGCTGGGAACTGCTGACCAGATTCTAAAGCTGGAGGGTCCCTAACAAAAAAACCTTTTTCTCACTAGAGAAAAAGGGGTGCAGAAGATTCTTGTGACTAGAAAAAGGCGTCAGCCGTGATTCTTGTATTTGGAGCGAACATTGCCGGTCCGCCGTTTCATTAGGATAACAGCACCCGCAAAAATTCCAAGAAACAGGAGGAAACCTATCCCTAGGCCGATAAAAAAATTGCCCCAACTGTCATCGCCGCCTTTCGCGGGTAGAACAGACGCAGCCGCTTGCTGCCCTTCCGTTCCAACCGGGGCATTTGTATTGACGGTCTTGGACGCGGAGGTATCAAAGGTTACCGCAGTTGAAGCCGACCGAGGTTGCACCATTGCGGGTTTGGATGTCTCGCCTGCCAATTCAGGCTTGGGCGGGATAATGGTAAATCCTTTGGCCAACAGTTCGACGGCCTTGGCGTCACGAACTTTGCGATCCTTGCTGCCCATGACCAGCGTAATGATGCGCACGCCGCCTTTTTTGGCAGTAGCGGCGATGGAAAAACCGGCGGCCTGATAATACCCGGTCTTGAGACCGTCGCAACCGGCCACCTGGCCTAGGAGTTTGTTGTGGTTGCGCATAATAAACTTTTCGTCGCGAAAACCCTTGCTCTGGGTGCCGGTGTATTTCAAGGCCTCGGGTCGCTTGACCAGGGACCTGCAGAGGATCGCGAGATCACGGGCTGTGGTGACATCCGGTTCCTGTCCCTCCGAAGGCGGCAGACCGTGGACTGAATGAAACTTTGAATTTTTCATTCCTAATTCCTGGGCCTTCTGATTCATCAGGGCAACGAATCCCTCTTTGGAACCACCAATATGGGTGGCTAGGGCGACGGCGGCATCGTTGGCCGATTGCACCATCAGAGCATAAATCAGATCCTCCACTGGAAATTGTTCTTTGGGGTCGAGATAGACCTGGGAGCCGCCGGTTTTCATAGCCTCCGGAGTGACTTGGACCATTTCATCCAACTTCAAGGCACCCTGCTCGATTCGATCAAGAATAACATAAAGATCCATCAGCTTGAGCACGCTTGCCGGATAGACCTTGGCATCGGCATTGGCTTCAAAGAGCACCTTGCCGCTGTCAGCTTCGATCACCAAAGCGGAAACATACGGATCCTGCGTGATGGCGGTCAGGGGCGTGCGAGCAGCCAAGGCATGAGGAACGATGAAAAACAGGATGAAGACACAGAGGGAAAGACGTTTCATAATTTTCTCAGCTCCCGATCAATCGACCGTTATGGACATTCGATGAAAGAACGGTTCAGGCAGGTTGGATGGATGGTTAAAAAAAGGAAAAACAACAGGGGGCGCGACACTCGATCATACTCCCAGCGCATGCAAAGCTTTGGTCGGGTACAGTGTTCGTTTCCGTCAGTTGCTTGCTGTTTCTTCCTTGTTTCCTTAGGGATATGCCACCTAAATGTAGCTCAGTTATTACTGCCGAAGCGGTGGCCTGTCAAACATTTCTTCCCCTCTGAGAGAAACTTTAGAGGCCAACCATTCCTATCAAATGGAATAGGTTTTCCGCCCGAGAGTGTCACGGAGAAAGTCTTGTCGAGCGTCAAGGTTTGCGGTACAGTGGCCGCCTATTCTCAGGGCAGGGTGTAATTCCCTACCGGCGGTATGCCTGTTTGACAGGCGAGCCCGCGAGCGCCTGCTGGTTATCAGCAGGGTTAAGCAGATCCGGTGAAAGGCCGGAGCCGACGGTGACAGTCCGGATGGGAGAGAATACGGTTGAGGCAGAGTTCCCGTCGACGATCGTGACACCGGAGGTATGCGCACAGCTTGTAGGCTGTCTGCTCTCGTGTAGAGTTTCTTGTTGTCCGCTCGGTTGGACCGTGTGTACCCCTGCAAAAGGCCTAAGAACCGGCAAAGGGCCGGTTTGTTCCCGCATGCCCTGATTCTGGTCACTGATATTTTAGGAGACAACATGAATCAGATCCCAGATGTTTCACTCTTATCTCGCTTCGGCAATCCCCAGCAACGCGTGAAAACCGCCCTGACCGCCCTCGGCCGCGGGCACGGCATTCTTCTGGTCGATGATGAAGACCGGGAAAATGAAGGCGATCTCATTTTCGCCGCCGAACACCTGACCGCCGAACAGATGGCCCTGCTCATTCGCGAATGCAGCGGCATTGTCTGCCTCTGCCTGACCGATGAGCACATCCGCCGCCTTGAGTTACCGATGATGGTCAGCAACAACACCAGCCAAAACGGTACAGCCTTCACCGTGACCATCGAGGCAAAGGACGGTGTATCCACCGGTGTTTCCGCCCAGGACCGGGTCACCACCATCCGCACCGCTATCAACAAGCATGTTCGGCCTGCGGACTTGGCCCATCCTGGCCATGTCTTCCCCCTGCGCGCCCAACCGGGCGGTGTCCTCACCCGGCGCGGTCATACCGAAGGCACGGTGGACCTGATGCTGCTGGCAGGCCTCCAACCGGCGGGTGTCCTCTGCGAGTTGACCAACCCGGACGGTACCATGGCCCGGTTGCCAGAGGTGGTCGAGTTTGCTGAACGGCACGACATGCCCGTTCTTTCCATTGAGGATCTGGTCAGTTATCGCCAAACCCGGGAAGCGACCGCCTAAGATCGCCTGCCACGGGTGCCCTACCCAGTCTTCATAAACAAAGGCCAAGGAGAGCTCCTTGGCCTTTGTCCCTATCAAATCCCTTTACAATCAATATTATCCTTTCGGGGGATCGCCACCCATCAGGTAGCGGTGCATGGCCAGGGCCGCCATCTTGCCCTGACCCATGGCGCTGATCACCGTGGCCGCGCCAGAGACGATGTCGCCGCCGGCAAAGACGCCGGGCTTGGAGGTCATCATGGTCACCGGGTCGGTGGTGATGGTGCCCCACTTGCTGGTGTTGATCTCGGGCGCGGTCTGCGGCACCAGCGGATTGGGCTGATTGCCGATGGCCACGATCACGGTGTCTGCTGGAATGACAAACTCGCTACCCTTGATAGCCACCGGCCGCCGCCGACCCGAGGCGTCGGGCTCGCCGAGTTCCATCTGCAGACATTCAACCCCGGTAACCCGGTTCTGGGCGTCGGTGACGATTCGCACCGGGTTGGTGAGCAGATGAAACACCACGCCCTCTTCCTCGGCATGATGCACTTCCTCAGCTCGTGCCGGCATCTCGGCTTTGCTGCGACGATAGACAATGGTGGACTCGCCGCCCAAGCGCAAAGCGGTGCGCGCTGAATCCATGGCCACGTTGCCGCCGCCCACGGTCACCGCCCGGCGGGGCCGGATGGGCGAGGTGGCGAAACGGGGAAAATCGATCGCCCGCATCAGATTGGCGCGGGTAAGAAATTCGTTGGCGGAAAAGACGCCGATGGCGTTTTCATTGGGGATGCCGAGGAAGACCGGCAGTCCGGCGCCGGTGGCGATGAACACCGCGTCGAATGTTTCCATCAACTGGACGACGGTCTCGGTCTTGCCAATCACATAGTCGGTGTGAATGGTCACGCCCAGACGTTTGAGGTTATTGACCTCGTACTGGACGATCTCCTTGGGCAAACGAAACTGGGGAATGCCGTACATCAGCACCCCGCCGGCCAGATGCAAAGCCTCGAACATCACCACCTCATGGCCCCAGCGGGCCAGTTCGCCGGCCACGGTAATGCCTGCCGGCCCGGCCCCGACCACCGCCGCCCGCTTGCCCGTGGGCGCGGCCTTGACCGGATCGGGCACGCCGCCGTGCTTGCGGGCGTAATCGGCGGCAAATCGCTCCAGACGGCCGATAGCCACTGCCTCGCCCTTTTTGCCCAGGATGCAGCGCGCCTCGCACTGGCTCTCCTGCGGGCAGACCCTTCCGCAGACCGCAGGCAGGGCGGTTTGTTCCTTGAGCTTGAGCAAAGCGTCGATGAATTTTCCTTCAGCAATCAGCTTAATAAAGGCCGGAATGTGGATGTTGACCGGGCAGCCTTCGACGCAGCCGGGCTTCTTGCACTGGATGCAGCGCGAGGCTTCAAGCATGGCGGTTTCTTCGCTGTAGCCCCGGGGTACCTCCTCAAAATTAGTGCGGCGGCGGCGTGGGTCCTGCTCCGGCATGGGCTGGCGAGGCGTTTTCACCCGGCCTTTTTTGGGGGCTGCTTCAGTTTGTTCGGGCATAGGTTCTTGGGTCGTCATTAGCGGACACTCCGGAAAAACAATCGTTTGAGCGATTTTATCGATCTATCGGCCGCAACCACATCCGCCGCCGTG
This sequence comes from uncultured Desulfobulbus sp., assembly GCF_963662935.2. Taxonomy (NCBI): domain Bacteria; kingdom Pseudomonadati; phylum Thermodesulfobacteriota; class Desulfobulbia; order Desulfobulbales; family Desulfobulbaceae; genus Desulfobulbus; species uncultured Desulfobulbus sp. The sequence goes on from NZ_CAXXTL010000001.1 coordinate 138,163, forward strand.
GCTGTGTTCATGGGGCTGGTGCATGAGCGCATTCAGATCCACGCTCTGCGACAGGGCCTGGACCTCTTCGCGGGCATAGGCGCTGCGCCGCGAGGCCAGTTCGTCCCAGTCCACGCCGTGGCCGTCAAAGATCGGGCCGTCGATGCAGGCAAAGCGGGTCTTGTCGCCCACGGAAACGCGGCAGGCGCCGCACATGCCGGTGCCGTCGACCATGATCGGGTTGAGGGCCACCAGGGTGGGAATGTTCAGGGTGCGGCTGATTTCCGTGACCATGCGCATCATGAAGGTGCAGCCAACGGCAATGAACTGGTCGACTGGTTCCTGGGCGGCAACCTGCATCAAAACTTCCTGAATGCCGCCGCGCACGCCTTCGGAGCCGTCCTTGGTGGCGATGATCAGCTGGTCGCAGACCGTGGCCAGTTCCTTTTGCATGTAGAGCAGGTAAGCGGACGAGGCCTCGATGGCGCAGATCACCCGGTTGCCGGCCTGACGCAGGGCCCGGGCCAGCGGGAAGATGGCGCCGATGCCGTAACAGCCGCCGCCGAGCAGCACTGTGCCTTTGTTTTCGATGGTCAGGGGCATGCCAAGGGGGCCGCTGACATGGGCGATCCTGTCGCCCGCCTTGAGCGACGCCAGCTCGCGGCTGGAACGGCCCACCTCTTCGATCACCAGCGAGATTGTGCCCTCGGCCGCATCCCAGTCCACCAGGGTAAAGGGCGAACGCTCCGAGGTTTCCTTGGTCATGAGAATGACGAACTGGCCGGGCAGGGAGAATTGGGCCACCTTCTCGGCTTTGACCTTGAAGAAATGCATGTTGGGGGCGATTTCCCGTTTCTCGATGATGGGGAAACCAGCGCCTGCGGTCTCTTCAATGGTCTCCGCCGGAGTTGTCGGCAGTCCAAAGGCGGCCAGCGCGGGCACGACGTCGGCAAGCAGATGGCCGCGAAACCGGGGCGTCAGATCGCGGACGTTCTGGCGCGGATCGCCGCTGACCGGCGCCGGCGCAGGATCGTCCGTGATCAGCGGGGTGACGGCCTCCACGCTCTCAAAGTCAAAACCCGTCAGGCCAAGGGCCTGGGCGAGATCGCAGACAATCCGCCATTCCGGCAGGGCGTCGCCGGGGGCCCGGCTGCTGATCGCCAGTTGTTTGACCGAGCCTGCGGCCGTGCGGAAGGTGCCGCCGGATTCGCTCAGGACCGCTGCGGGCAGGGCCACGCTGGCGCAATTGGAGGCCGGGGAGTGCAAACAATCGATAATCAGCAAAAAGGGAACTTTGGCCGTCACTTCCTGCGGCAGCAGGTTGCCGTTGGCAATCACGGCGCGCACGGTTCCGTCCTTCACCGCTGCGGCCAGGGCCTGCGCCTGCGGGTCGTCTTCGCCTGCCTCTGCGGGCAGAAGCACCATCCGGCCTTGCAGTTGCTCGGCCAATTGCGCGTACAGAAAACGGTCTTCGCGCGAGGTCGCGCTGCTGATCACCAGGGCAACGGCACCGGCGCAATCCTTCAACCCTTCGGCGGCTGCACCAATCGCGACCTGCCAGTCATAGGGAATCAGATCCTCGCCCTCCCGGACCAGGGGCCGGATCAGGCGTTGGTTGGATGCTACGATCTGGGCGACGCCGAAACGGCCCAGGGCGCATAGCCCGGCCTCTTTGTTGAACCCGGTCATGGTGTAAGCCAGCAGCTGGCCACCCTTGCTCTGGGCGACAACCGAACAGCCTTCGGAACAGAGGATGCAGGCAGAGGGCGTGTCGGCCTCGGCCTTGCCCTGCCAGCGGGCGAAGCGGTCGGTCAGGGTGCCGGTGGGGCAGATGTCGATGCAGGCGCCGCAGAAGGTGCAGCCGGAAAAGACGTGGCTCTTGTCAAAGGCCGTGCCGATCCGCGCCCATTTGCCCCGATTGATGATTGAAATTGCTGGCTTGCCGTGAATTTTCTCACAGATCCGCCAACACTTGCCGCAGAGCACGCACAGGTTGTAGTCGCGATCCATGAAGGGATCGTCGCGCTCCAGGTTGTAGGACGCGTACAGGGTGGGCAGGCTCAGTTCATTTTTTCCCGCACTCAGGGCCATGGTCCGCAGATCGCATTCGTCGCGGTTGGCGCAGAAGCCGCAGCGGGTGGAACGCGCCGCCTTGGTGACCTTGGGCCGGTACTGCTCGCAGGCCTCGCGGTGGATGCAGACCAGGCAGCTGTTGGGATGCCCGGAGAACATCAGCTCAAGGGTGCGGTTGCGGAGTTCGGTCAGCCGCGCCGATTGGGTGACGACCTGCATCCCCGGCGCGGCCGGGGTGGTGCAAGAGGTGGGAAAGCCGCGCACGCCGGCGATCTCGACAATGCACATCCGGCAGGCCCCGTAGGGATTGAGGTCCTTGTGGTCGCAGATGGTGGGAATGACGATGTCCGCCTTGCGTGCGGCCTGGAGGACCGTTGCGCCTTCTTCGACCTCGACCGGTTGGCCGTCAATGGTCAAACTGATGTTGCCCATGTAATCTCCTTGATAAAAAAACCGTTGGCTCCTAGGGCCCGGCGTTGTTTTGCCGGTGGTCAGGCGACCAGCACAGCCGCGAATTTGCAGGCCTGACGGCAGGAACCGCACTGGATGCAGAGCTCCTGGTCAATCGCGTGCGGCTGCTTTTTCTCGCCGCTGATTGCCGCCACCGGGCAGGCGCGCAGACAGGCGCCGCAACCGGTGCAGCGGGCCGGATCAATGTCGAAGCGGATCAGGGCCCGGCAGGCCCCGGCCGGACATTTTTTTTCGACAATGTGGGCCCGGTATTCGTCCTCGAAATACTGGAGCGTGGTCAGCACCGGATTGGCCGCCGTCTGGCCCAGGCCGCAGAGCGAGGCGTTTTTCATGGCGTCGCCGATCTTGCGCATGATCTCCAGCTGTTCGAGCGTGCCCCGTCCTTCGGTGATGGTGGTGAGCATCCGGAGCAAATGCTGGGTGCCCATGCGGCAGGGCACGCATTTGCCGCAGCTCTCGTTTTCGGTGAAGCTGAGGAAATAGCGCGCCATGTCGACCATGCAGGATTCTTCGTCGATCACGATCATGCCGCCGGAACCCATGATCGAGCCGACCTCGGCCAAGCGCTCGTAATCAACCGCCAGATCGATGAACTGGGCTGGGATGCATCCTCCCGAGGGGCCACCGGTCTGTACCGCCTTGAACTGCTTGCCGTCGAGCACGCCGCCGCCAATCTCGTCAATAATGGTGCGCAGGGAGATGCCCATGGGCACCTCAATCAGGCCGGTGCGGGTGATCTTGCCAGCCAGGGCAAAGGTCTTGGTGCCCCGGCTTTTTTCCGTGCCGTAGCCAGCATACCAAGCTGCGCCTTTTTCCATGATCGCGGACACCGCCGCCAGGGTTTCGACATTGTTGATGTTGGTCGGCTTGCCGAACAGGCCGGAAACAGCGGGAAAGGGCGGTTTAGAGAGCGGCATGCCGCGCTTGCCCTCAATGCTTTGCATCAGCGAGGTCTCTTCGCCGCAGACAAAAGCCCCGGCGCCTTTCTTGATTTTGATCTCAAAGCCAAAGCCCGAGCCCAGGATGTCGGCGCCCAGGAACCCGAGTTCGCGCATCTGACCGATGGCGGTCTGCAACCGTTCGATGGCCAGGGGATATTCGGCCCGGCAGTAGACGTAGCCAACGCTTGCGCCGATGGCGTAACCAGCGATCAGCAAGCCTTCCAGCACGGCGTGGGGGTCGCCTTCCAGCACCGAGCGGTCCATGAAGGCGCCTGGGTCGCCCTCGTCGGCGTTGCAGATTACGTATTTCTGTTCAGCCGCTGAATTGCGGGCAAAACCCCACTTGACCCCGGTGGGAAATCCTGCGCCGCCGCGCCCGCGCAATCCGGATCCTTTCATCTCCTCGATCACCTGATCCGGGCCCATGGCAAAGGCGCGGTTCATGCCCTGGTAGCCGCCGCGCGCCAGATAATGATCGATGTTGGTCGGGTCGATGACGCCGCAGTTGCGCAGCACAATCCGCACCTGGGGCTTGATCATCGGCAGGTCGGCAAAGGTCGGGACCGCTTCGTCGGCGCCGGTCATCACCGCCAGGGCCAGCGGCAGATAGACCTCGCCGCGCACCAGCTGCGCCTCGATCAGGGCGGCCGCATGTCGCGGTTCCACGCCCTGGTAGAGCACCCGCTTGCCGTCCCGGCCGCGAATCTCCACCATCACCTCGGCGTAGCACATGCCCAGACAGCCCACCTCAACCATGTCGACGGCCTCGGTCAAACCCTGTTTGGCCAGTTCGTCGGCAAACGCCTGCATCACCTCAAGCGATCCCGCCGCCCGGCCGCAGGTGGCCGAACCAACGAGGATGCGCAGCCGGTCCGGCTGCTCGAAGGTCTGCCAAGCGGCCTCGGCCTGTTGTTGTCGCGCTGCGAAACTCATTTCTTATCCTCAATGAGCTTGTTGGTTTTGGCGGCGGTCATCCGGCCATAGACCTTGTCGTCCACCACCACCACCGGGGCCAGGGCGCAGGAGCCAAAACAGGCCACCCGCTCCAGGCTGAATTGGCCGTCGTCGCTGGTCTGGCCAGGTTTCAGGCCGGTCGAACGGCTGATGGCGTCGAGAATCCGGTCGCTGCCGCGCACATGGCAGGCCGTGCCCTCGCACACCTTGATGTGGTGCAGACCGGGCGGCACAAACCGGAACTGGGCGTAAAAGGTGGCCACGCCGTAGACGTCGTTTTCGGAGAGTTCCAGATGGTCGGCAACCGCTTGCACCGCCTCGGGGGAGAGAAAATGAAACCGCTCCTGCACCTCCTGCAGCAAAGGAATGAGATTGTCTCGTTCTTGGCCGTAGTGGGCGAGGATGGCTTCCAGGGGGAATTGTTCAGACATTATGCGGGCTCCATGGCGGCATGTCGGGTAATTCGCTGTTGCATTTGGAAAAAACAGATAGACGGCCCTTTCCTTATCCTTGTGGGGAAAACTTGTCAAGAACGGAAAAAAGGGCAAGGGAAGAGCGCAAAGCAAACAGGCCGGAGCCGCAACTCTTTTGCCGCATGCCAACTCGCTCGCGGCACGATCCGGCCTCGTTTATGCCGCCAAGGTCTTTCGGGATGTGCGGCCAGACCGGCCGAAGGGCGGCTTGGGACCGCCACTCTTCCCAATTGCAAGTAAGTATAGTGTCCCCTGAATTTACGGATTCCACCCAAACTTCGTAGTTTTGATCGCCTAGACAACGGAGGGCATGAATCTCCTTGAGCCAAGTAGTGGCCAAATCACCACCGGCAGGAATACCGGAACTGACAGAGGCCCGAGCCCCGAGCACAAAGGCCAGGGCTCGGGCGGGCATGTGAGTCATGCAACCGCTTGATTTCGGTAATCAGGCCCTTGAGTGTCCACTCTTCACATGTTGTCAGCGCGGGTTCCAATGATTGTGGGAGTCAGCGCAAACCGTTCAAAGAACGCAACGATCCGATCTGGCGAAAAAAATCCCCAATTCTTTCTCCTACAACCCTACAGGGGTTCGGTCAACAAGATCTTGCCAGCAATAAAACTCCCCTACGAGCAAAGAAGACAGGGTGAAGTGAGAAAAAGCGAAGGGAGTCACAACACCTTGCAAGTCAGATGCAAGGCGAATAATGAATGGCCAGCCAGATTGAAGGTGATCGGGATCGGTCCTGGCAATCCGATTGCGGCGATTGTTTCATGGCAAATTCAACCCATCTACACATAGAGCATTTTGAACGGCATACCTGAGTCGGCTTCGGCAACTTTCATACATCGCGCCAAAAATCCGTTGATTTATCGATGAATAATCTTTTCAGCCAGCAGAGAAAGTTCAACCTTGTTATGACGAGGCGAATCCCTCGATTTGCAAAAACAGATGAACTGCCAAAAGATACATCAATAAATAATAGATAAAATGACTATCTACTTTTTACCCAATAATTATCCAGAAATGCAATGACAAATCATTGCACCCAGAAGAAAATGATTTTAAATTCGTCGTCAACAAAGCAAAAAAAAAGACAAAACAAGTAGTTCAATAAAACAAAATCAGGGAAGTCGAGAATGAGCATCCCGTCGCATACCCTTCCAAGCACCTTTGTTCTCGAATTAACCCGAGGCTGCAACAATCGTTGCCTGCACTGTTACAATGCCTGGCTCTCTCCTGAACTTCATTATCCGAGTTCTGGGCAAGGGGAGATGAGCATTGATGAGATCAAGTGGACGATTAAAAAGCTGCTCCAAGACCTCCCTGCAACAACCGTGGCGCTCAGCGGTGGAGAACCGACACTTCGCCCCGATTTCCCTGAAATAGTACACTTCATCAACTCTCTCGGCCTCTCGGCGCAAATCATCACCAACGGCACCAACCTCACGGAACCACTGGTAGAATCGACAGTGAGAGGAAATTCGTTCCAGATCTCTGTCCTGAGCCACCAACGCGAAGTGCATGACCGCATGACTGGGAACAACGGCGCATGGGACGCCATGATCGACGGCATGTCCAACGTCCACCTCGCCGGCGGACATCTGATCGCCGTCTTTGTCGCAACCCGCCAAAATTATCGTGATCTCGGACCGACCGTTCACCTTGCGATGATGCTCGGTGCCAACTCTTTTCTCTATAACAGAATCAATGTCGGTGCCGCCAATACACTCCATGCTGAGGCGCTCTTTCTGACTCCGGAAATGGTCGAAGAAAATCTGCAGACACTCAACGACATCGCTGCGGAAACCGGTTTCCCCATCTCAACCGGGGTCGTCATCGAGCCATGCATGGTCGACATCACACGTTATCCGCATGTTCGCTTTAACTGGTGCTCTCTCGCCGGCGAGAACTCCACCCTCATCGTCGACCCAGCCGGCAACTTTCGAATCTGCGAACACTCATCAACAATCCTTGGCAATATCAAACAGGATCCGATCCGCGACATCTATGAACATCATGCGTATGTGGAGAATTTCCGTACGGTATGGCCTGTTGAATGTCTCAGTTGCAGCCATCCATTGAAAGAATCGTGTCGCGGCGGATGCAAAGCGGCGGCAGAGCAGGCCTATGGCACCTTTTCACGCGTTGAACCCTTTGTGAAACCGATGCAATGAAAGTCACCCTGAGCTTGACCCACCGATGCAATCTGGCCTGCCGTTACTGTTATGCCGGCAACAGCCAAAAGCCGGACATGCCGTTAGCCACTGCAAAACAATGCATCGATGTCGCACTGGCACGGATACAGCCGGGTGAATCGCTCGATCTGGGGTTGTTTGGCGGCGAACCCTTGCTGCGGTTCGATCTGATCAAGGAAATCGTCGAATATATCCATCGTCGAGCCCTTCAGACATCCACGCCTGTTCGTATCGGCATCACCACTAACGGTACCTTGCTGTCTCCAGAGATCCTCGATTATTTCGCAGACCAAGGAATCAACCTGTGTTTCAGCATCGACGGGCCCCAGAAGATTCATGAGCGCAACCGTCTTTTTCGCAATGGCAACGGCAGCTTTGCAGAGGTTGTCCGCAACCTGGAGTTGGCCCTCAAACGGCTGCAAAAGGTTGAGGTCAATGCGGTTATTGGACCAGACACCCTTGCCGATGCGCCCGACAGCCTGGATTTTTTCATCCAAACGGGGGTGCCGGTGATCCATTTCAATCCGAACATCAAGGCAATTTGGCCGCACGAATCCTTTGCCCATTTCAAGGATGTCTACGACCGGATGGCCGAGCAGTACATAACCTGCTTCCGAAACGGCGAGGAGATCGCCTTAAATGTGATCGACAGCAAAGCCGTTCTTTTTGTGAAGGGCGGTTATTCGCCCAGCGACAAATGTGCAATGGGAGATGGCGAATGGGGGATAGCGCCGAGCGGGAACATCTATCCCTGCGAACGCTTTATCGGCGAGGACGACGATCACACCTTCTGTCTCGGGAACATTCAGAGCGGATGTGATCAAACGTTGCAAAACGCCTTACGAGGCAAACGGGGAAACCACCGGAACGATTGCACGACATGCAGGTACAATCGTTTTTGCATGAGTTGGTGCGGCTGCACCAACTGGTTCATGTCGGGAGCAAGCGATATGCCTGCTCCGGTCTTGTGCGCCATGGAGAAAGCGACGATTGAGGCGGCGCGACGTGTCTTCGAAACGCTCGTTCGAGAGAACAACGACCTGTTTGCGGACCATTTGTTCAACTATGTGAATGTCGGCGACCAACGATGCAGGGCCTGCCGAAAACGTGAAAAGCCGCTCCGTGATCAATTGGGGCACACAACCCTTTAGGAGGTAACTGTCATGACTGCACAAAAAACCATCACCTGGAAAGCGCAAGTCGAATTCACCGGCAAGCCGGAGGAGTTCGTGAAATTGTCAGAGGCGCTTTTCGCCGCAAATGCCAAAATAGATTTTGGCACCTTCAAACCAGGACCTGGCAATGGCTACGTCGCGCCACGTTTACTGGACGGCGCCGTGCTGGCTGGGTTAAAGGAAAGCAATTCCCAACGTATTGTGGGGCTCATCAACGGGGGCATTCGCACGCCGCATTTCCATGTTGGCAAAGAGATTGTCCTGGTGGATCGAACCCAGTTTAAAAACATCTTGGGTGAAATAGCCCGCGACGTGTTTGAACAGCGGGCACTCCAGAAGGATGACTATCTTGAAGCCATAGCTCCTCTGGTGGAACCCGAGGTCTAAACTTCAACAAGCAGTTCCTCTCGTCGTTTTGCATAGAATTTATGTGTTAACATTCCTTTCTGAAACGACGAGGAGCCTAGGAATTTCAAGCTAATAGAACACTGCCAACCAGACAGTAGGTTGATCGGGATCGGTCCAGGCCACCCGATGGAGGCAATGGGTGGGGATGTTGATCCAGTCGCCGGGTTGCAGGCGGCGGGGCCCGGGTTCGTCTTCAAAGTGGAGTTCGGCGGCGCCAGCAAGGAGCGTCACCCACTCATTCTCGTCCTGATCGTACCAGAAGCCGGGCGGGCTTGCCTGCCCGGTGGAGACGATCCGCTCGATCCGCACGGTACCAGAGGAGAGCAGTTGGTCAAAGCGTTCTTCCGGCCCTTTTGCCATATCACGATAGGCCAGCAAATTGCCTTGATCCATTCCCTTTCTCCCAAAACATTCTTCCGACTAGCCAGTTCCCTTCACTCCAGCCGGGCCACGTCGACCTCGACCGCCAGGGTGTGGGTGCCGCCGCCCATGAACACGCCCTTGACCGGGGCCACATCGCTGTAGTTGCGCCCCCATGCCAGGGTGAGGTGCGATTCGCCGGGTACGACGCAAGAAAAGGGGTCAGATCTATTTTTCTTTTAGAGCGCATTCTTTCGCGGACGACCCGGCCCTCTTGGCTCCAAACGTCTCCCCAGTTTCTCGGAAAGCTCTTAGGCAAAAGCCCCGTTCGCAATCAACTGGCCTCGCTGGACAGCCTCCCGAATACGTTGCAACTCCCACTCGGGTACGGTTTCCTTAAGCCAGGCGGCGTAGTTTTTCGCCCGCTGCACCAACAAATTCCCCATGCTCAGGTAAAACAGATCAAGGTCGAGCCATGGTTGGTGCGACCGACCTTTGCCGGACAACTTGACCAGCGGTAGTTTGCTGGGGCATCAACCATACCAGCTCGGAGCGGGTTCAACTCCACATAGCGACAACAGGCCAGCAAGTTCCTCGTCATGGATAAGGCTTAAAGTGGGTATGCAGTTTACTCAACCGGCCGCAACCTGTAGTATAGGTTCATGGACGCTACAATTCACCCAGTTGCCGGGGCTGACTACCCACGAACGTTTCAAGAATTTGATGACTGGTTTTGCAGCGAAGACAACTGCCTCCAATATATTGCTAAACTTCGATGGCCTCAAGGTTTCCGGTGCCCTGCCTGCGGGGTAGCACCTGAAAATCCATCCCTGATGGGGAGAGGCCTTTTCCTGTGCAGACAATGCAAACGCCAAACTTCCATTACTGCAGGAACATTGTTTCACCAGACTCACAAACCGCTTCGTATTTGGTTTCTCGCCGTGTGGTTTGTTACCAGTCAAAAGCACGGAACCAGCGCTCTTGGCCTGAAGCGAGTTCTTGGCCTTGGGAGCTACAACACTGCATGGGAGTGGCTACACAAACTGCGGCGAGGGATGGTTCGAGCTGGACGGGACAAGTTGCATGGACCTTTCGAAGTTGATGAAACCTATATAGGTGGAGTTGGAACACAAGCCAGAGGGCGTGGGGCTGAGAGAAAGACGATTGTTGCGATAGCCGCCGAAGTCCGAGGAAAAGGACCTGGCAGAATACGCATGGCTGTGGTGCCCGATGTTTCGTCGGAAAGTCTCCATGGATTCGTCTTGGACAACGTTCAGATTGGTTCCGAGGTCCGGACTGATGGTGGAGCGGATATAAAGGCTTGGATGACCGAGGATTTTTGCATAAAGCCATCAATATCTCGGCAAGTGGAGATCCTGCTTATGTCGTCATGCCAAGAGTTCATAGGGTGGCTTCTCTCTTTAGTCGCATGTGGATTGGAATTCACCAGAGGGTGCGATACGGTCATCACATCTGGCATATTACCTTGATGAATACACATTTCGATTCAATCGCCGAAAATCAAAGGCCCGAGGTTTACTGTTCTATCGCTTGATGGAACAGGCTGTAGATTGCGCCCCATCCCCCGAAAAGTCTTGGTTGGGGGAACAAATACAACAGATGGTGTGTAGTTGAGCAAACTGCATACCCACTAGGCTTAATTTGTACCGCCCCTCCCACAGCCATCTGCTTCGCTTTTCCATTCGATTGACGTAACGGGTCTGCCTGCCGGCCACTCGCTTCATGAGCCTGCCGAGATTGTCGGAGTCATCACCAGGGTCAATGACCATGTGTACATGGTTAGTCATCAGGCAGTATGCATTTTTTATTCGACTAAAACAAAGGGGCGCCGCAGTACAGCTGCAGCGCCCCTTACCATTTTCAGGGTTACTGCGATTCAGCCTTTCTTCACTTTGGGAATGAAGATTTGATCAGGATCGAGGACCTCATGAATAAAGTACAATTCATCGCGGGTCGGTGGTGGGGTCTCGCCCGCAACGCGCGAGATATCGAGATCAAACTGGCACAGCTCCTTGATCTCCGCCGGGGTCTTGCCGGGATGACAGGTGTCGAGGTACATGTGGCCGTCCTGCTCATCGAAGCGGAACACCCCGACGGTGCTGATGACGGCGGAAGGGCCACCGCGAAAGGCTGCGCCGTACAGTTCGCGCCGATGCACCCATTCGCCGCCTGGCCATTTCTTGACCCGCCAGCCGGGGCTGGTGATGTAGCTGACGTGCTCGACAAAACGCCGTTTCTCGTGGACCATGATAAACACCGTCCGCTTGGCGAACGAGTTGATGTCCGGGTTGCCGCCGCTGCCGGTAAGGCGGAGTTCGGGGTTGAGATAGTCGCCGATGCAGGTGGTGTTGAGATTGCCGTACTGGTCAACCTCGGCGCCGCCCAGAAAGCCCAGGTCAACATAGCCACGCTGGGCGATGCTGAAGGCGTCGAACAGCCCGGAGGAACGGCTCGCCCCAGATTCGCAGCGGGCGTCACCAACCGAGGTCGGCAGCTCCGGCGGCCTGCCGTCAAGTGTCCCGGCCTCGAAGATCAGTTTCAAATTCGGTGCATGGGTTTTCTGGGCCAGCATGATGGCTACCATTGGCAGACCGGTGCCGGCAAATACGATCTCGTGATCCTGAACCTCCCGTGAGGAGGCGCAACAGAGCAGATCGGCCAGATTATATTCTTCAGGCAATGCGTAATTGCTCATTTTTCTCCTCCCTTCTATTTGCGGGGTCTGTAGTTGAGGGCAGTGTTGGCCCGGAGATTCAGCATGCGCTCCCAGCCAAGTTTCTCTAGAAAGCCGATGTGATCAAGGCCGAAGATCCACTCTTTGGCAAAGGCGTCAAATCCTTCCTGAGTTCTAGTGTTCGCATAAAAATCTTTGAGAAAGGCGCCGTCGACGTCGTACTTACCGAACATGCCGGTGGGATGAGCGCCGAACGGGCATTCCAAGATGTGATCTACCTCAAAGGAGGTGATGGTGTTCTGGTCGGCGTTACGACGCAAATATTCTTCGGGCACAATCTCTTCCGCCATAACGATGGTGATGTCGGCGGCCCGGGCGACCTCGGGATCGGAGTATATCTGGCCGCCTACCCGCACCGTGCCTTCTTCTCCCACCTGCTGAACACAGAGGATAGCCACATCGACCTTGGCCGCCGGGATCAGCACCTGGGCACCGGCGTCGTAGAAAGGATCTTCGGTGAAGATGTATTTGTGTTTGGCGATGCGTTTACCGTCCCGCTTGCCGGCTTTACCGAGCATGTCGTACTCAGGATTGTGAATATCGGTACCGAGTGAGGTCTGGGTGATCGCATAGGGGGCGCCGGAGGCTGCGGCAGTGAAGCGAAACAGCATTTCGGCATGGCTGTAGTCCTCGACCAGAATCTCTTTCTTCCCAACTCGGCGTGACAGGTTAGCCCCGTACTTGCCGTAGAGTTCATGACCGACCCAGCAGGATTCCCAGATGTCGACGCAGCCGGCACCCACCAGAAACTCGGTTTGGGGACCACCGTTGACTTCGATTAGATGCAGACCGCGCTTCTGTTGGCGGATCAGTTCAAAAATGACGGCAAAAGGACGCCGCCAGATGGTAAAACCGGAAAAGGTCAGGCTGGAGCCGTTCTTGACGATCTCGGCCGCCTGCTGCAGGGTGATGCGTTTATCCGTGCTCATGTATTTCCTCCTTACGGTTCAGGCCGACAGTCCCCGGAGAATCTCGCGGGCGATGATCAGACGCTGGATTTCACTGGTTCCTTCGTAAATGGTGGTGATGCGGACATCGCGGGTATAGCGCTCAATGGGGAAATCCTGGGTGTAGCCGTAGCCGCCCAGCATCTGTAGGGCGCTGTAGCAGGCGCGGTTCGCGCTCTCGGTGGCGTACAACTTGGCCATAGAGGCTTCCTTGGCATACGGCTTGCCGTTTTCCTTGCGATGGGCGGCGCTCATCAGCAGCAAGCGGGCCGCTTCCAGCTCGGTGTAAGCATCGGCAATCATCCATTGAATAGCTTGAAAATTACTGATTTTTTGATTGAACTGGACACGCTCATTGGCATAGCGGGTGGCATGATCCATGGCCGCCAAACCAATACCGAGGCCAAGGGAGCCGATACCGATCCGCCCGCCTGCCAACTCGGCGACAGCGATGCGAAAACCGTCGTTGAGCTTGCCCATGAGCGCCGATGCCGGAATCCGGCAATTATCAAACACCAGTTCATTGGTGGCTGAGGCGTGCTGGCCCATCTTGTGCTCTTCCTTGCCGATGGTCAGGCCTGGAGTCCCGGCCTCGACCAGGAAGCAGCTGATGCCCTTGCCTTTGGGCGCTTCCTTATCGGTCACCGCCCAGACGACAAACACCCCTGCATAGGGAGCGCTGGTAATGAAGATTTTGGAGCCGTTGAGGACATAAAAGTCGCCGTCCTTGACTGCGGTGGTCCCCATGCCAGACGGATCAGAACCGGCGCAGTTTTCGGTGAGGCCGAAACTGCCGGCGGCATATTCACCCGAACAAATCTTGGGAATATACTTGGTTTTCTGCTCTTCGGTGCCGATGGCCTGGATAACCTCGCAGACCATATTGTTGACCGAAACCGTCACTGCTGTCGAGGCGCAGGCCCGGGCAATCTCGGTCATGGCCACGCTAAAGGCAATCACACCCGCCTCGGAGCCACCGTACTCTTCCTTGACGTTGAGCCCCATGAATCCCAGCTCGGCCAGCTTCTTCAGGTTGGTGAGCAAGGTAGCCCGATCTTTTTCCTGGTCAAGTTTGGCGGCAACCGGCTCCAGCTCAGCCCTGGCAAAGTCGCGGGCCGTCTCCTGGATCAGTTTTTGTTCCTCGGTTAAGTCTAAATCCATACCTACTCCTCTAATTTATAATGTCGTGTTCAGTGTGGCTGTTTGACCGATGACGGCAGCCTCTCTTGTCGCTGGTGCCGTCATCGGTCAAAAATCAATGTTCGTGGACGTAAAAGGGCCATTTATGGAAGAACCATTCGTTCCAGAGCAGGGGAATGATCCACCAGAAGTTCCAGATCAGGGATTCGCCGTGGGAAAACCGTTCCGCCAGTTCGGTCATGTGGTGGTTGCCCAACCCCCAGTGGCCGAAATTGCCATAGTAGAAAATCCAATAGAGGATTGCGGCAAACAAGAACACGCCGATGGTGCGGAAAAAGAAACCGCCCCAACTGTCGACATTGCTGCCCGGGGCCATGTCATCGAAATAATGGTGCCAGATGAGAAAGGGAATGAGGGTGAACCCGGCGATTTCCGCTGAATGAATCCAGAAAAATCGCTGTACTTCGGAGGCACCCTTAGCCGCCTCAAGATGGTGCAAGGTGTCGGCCGGGACCCAGAGCGGTATAAGTTCACGACAGAGCAGCGCAATGGCGTAGGCAGCGATAAAGGAGATGGCCGTGGAAACGAGACCCTTCCAGGGCTGCGGCAGGGTAATGGCGCTCCAGGGTTTCATCCGCCAGACATTGGGGGTCATGAACAGAATAACGATGGCCCACTCCCACCAGCCGAAAACCCAATGGACATGTGAGGTGCCCGCAATTTCAGTCCACCAGGATGGATTGAGCACCGCGCCGGGAAAAACCACGCCGAAAAAAGGCGCGATCAGCACCGCATAGCAGAAGAGCGTGATCATTGAGGCCCAGCCGATTTCCGCCAGTCCTTTGGCCGGTTGTTTGAGATCGGACGGCATGTGTGGCCATTTACCAAAAAAGATGGTGAACACCGGATAGGAGTAGAAGCCGATAAGAACAAAGCAGACCACAGCGATCTGCGCGAGTTTGCCCGAGGCCCCGGCTGCGGCCACTTTGGGCAGCTTGCCAGCCGCGTTCGCCGCCTCGAGTCCGTAATAGCTGAGGAAATTAAACCCGGTGCCAAGGACACGGTAGAAAAGCACATCAATCACAAACCAGACGATGACCAGGTTGGCGATGGTCATAATGACGCCGCGCAGGGGCTGGCCGATACTTTGGAATGGCCAATCGCCGAGAAACATGTGCTGCCACAGCCCGACGAGAATCATCATGGCAAGATACATGACAAACGGATACGGGAACCACCCAATCGGTCCGCGCGGATCGCTGAAAATAAACCATGTGATCATGGCCATGACGAAAAAAAAGCAAAATGAAATAATGCCGGTCAGGGGCTGGCCCCAACGTGGTTTTAATGCTCCCACTGCCATACTGTGTTCCTCCTTATTGGAATGATGTTGAACTCTCTTCTCTTCGTACAACGGGCGGGCAGTACTTCCTCTCCCCCGAGCCTGCCACCGCTGAAAGCCCTCCTTTTTGGTTGTATTGTTGATGAGTCTGTTTTCTTCATCAGAGATTGCTCCCCTTGATCGAAAGGACAGTAAAAAAATGTTTCTGCCAGAGAGACATTCGTTTTGTTCTTGCTTCTGTCATCTCGACCGTGGGAGAGATCTCAATCCCCCCAGAACTTCTGACTTCGGGCATTGCACGTCATCCATCCTTGCAATGTCAGGAGATCTGAATTCACCCTGCCTCTGTGTTGATCGAAAATGCGTACGTTCTACCGCTTGACAATCAAGGCCACGGCCTCGCCGCCGCCGAGGCAGAGCGAGACCAGACCGCGTTTTTTGTCCTGGCGAACCATCTCGTGCAACAGGGTCACCAGCAAACGGCAACCGCTGGCGCCGATGGGGTGCCCCAGGGCGACACTGCCACCGTTGACGTTAACCTTGGCTGGGTCAAGTTCAAGGGTTTTGAGCGCTGCCACGGTGGAGCCGCTGAAGGCCTCGTTGATTTCAAAAAGATCGATATCATCTTTGGTGATGCCTTCTTTTTCCAGGCATTTGGGCACGGCCCAGATCGGGGCCACCAGCACGTATTTCATATCGATGCCGTAGGAGGCTTGGGCGCCGATGATGGCCATGATGGTGCAGCCCAGAGTCTCAGCTTTTTCGCGGCTCATCACCACCACGGCGCATGCGCCGTCGCTGATGATCGAGGCGTTGCCAGCGGTGGTGACGCCGCCCGGCTTGAAGGCGGGTTTCATCTTGGCAAGCATCTCATAGGTGGTCTCCTGGGAGCATTCGTCCTGCCAGAAGACCTGAGGGTCGCCCTTTCTCTGCGGAATCTCCACGGCGACGATCTCTTCCTCGAATTTGCCGGCGGCCTGAGCAGCCAGGGTTCTCCGATACGATTCGGCGGCATAGTGGTCTTGATCCTCACGGCTGACCTGGTAGCGCTCGGAACACAGTTCGTTGGAAATGCCCATGTGAAAATCGTTGACGATATCCCACAACCCGTCATGGACCATGTGATCGTGCATGGTCGCATCGCCCATCCGGTAACCAAACCGTGCTTTTTTAAGGAAATACGGGGCCATGCTCATACACTCCATGCCGCCGGCGACAACAACATCGGCATCGCCGGTCTGCACGGCCTGCGCCGCCAGCATCACCGCTTTCAACCCGGAACCGCAGACCTTGTTGATGGTCAACGCCTCGACTTCCCAAGGCATGCCCGCCTGTACCGCCGCCTGCTTGGCCGGGTTCTGGCCGTAGCCGCAGGGCAGGACGATGCCCATGATTGTTTCGTTGACCTCTTCCTTGGCAATACCCGCCCGACGAACCGCTTCCTCAATGACAATGGCCCCCAATTTGGTAGCACCCATGGTCGCCAGGACACCGTTGAAGCTGCCCAACGGGGTCCGGACCGCACTGACAATCACTGCTTCTCGCATACCTTCTCTCCTTCTCTTCAACTCACATTTAGAATAATGAATGGATGGGAACGCCGGCTCTATTCACAGAGGGGGGTCTGTTTGCCGGCGCTCCATCCTCTTGGCAATTTATCTGTTTTTGAAAACCGGTTTTCTCTTTTCCATGTAGGCCATTACCCCTTCCTTCTGATCTTCGGTTGAAAAAAGAAAATCAAAACAGCGGGCCTCATAGGCTATTGCTGACTGTATATCCAAATTGCGGCCGCCGTTGACAGCAAGTTTAGCTGCTTTCAGGGCGGTTTGGGGTTGACTGGCAATTTTTAATGCCATGCCTTTCGCCTCATCCATCAGCGAAGCAGGCGCCACAACCTTGTTCAGTAAACCGACCCGATAAGCCTCCTGGGCATTAATATGGTCACCGGTGTACAATAATTCCTTGGCCTTAGCCAGGCCAATGAGACGCGGAAGTCTCTGGGTGCCACCACCCCCGGGAATCATCCCAATCTTGATCTCCGGTTGACCAAAGGTGGCGTTGTCGGCGGCAATCCTGAGATCACAGGCCAAGGCCAGTTCACAACCACCGCTCAAGGCAAATCCGCTGATGACCGCAACTACCGGCTTCTCCAGCTCCTCGATGCGATCGAAGACACCGTGCGCCTCCCGGAGAAATCGTCGCGCTTGGGCCAGCGTCGCCAACGCATTGATTTCCTGGAGGTCAAATCCGGCGGAGAAGCAGTGTTCGCCGCCGGTAAGAAGCACCACTTTGACGCCGTTATCCCTTTCCGCTTCGTCCAGTACCGCTGCCAACTCGCAGAACGTCTGACCGTTGAGCGCATTTAGGTTGTCGGGCCGATTCAACGTAATGGTGGCCAGGCCGCCTTCTTTCCGGAAATAAATTGTCTTGTATTTCATTTCTTCATTCTCGTGCAACTGGACCGAAACATTGGCAACAGTTGCTCCCCCTTGCCGGTCACATGGAAAAAATAAAGAAAAAATTGGCCATGCAAATGCGCGGACGGTGTACAAGCTCGAGGAGCAGGAGCGCGATTCTGGATACCGGATATCTGCATGTACTGTACCAGCCGGAACAACACATGCTATCGATTTGAAATTTGGTTATTTAAAAAAAAGAAGTGAAAAAGAGAACCGAAGCAGGTGCAGCAAATGATGCATCCGAATTCGTACATACGGGTGGAAAATGGAGACATATTCTGCAGCATCGGCAAAGAAACAGTATGTTAGATAAACTGAAGGATATCCTTCAGTTTATATTTCACTGCGCCATCAAGTTGGGAGAGTCTGGGAAAACAGAAAAAAAATGCGAAAATTGATCATAGAATCAGGGGTTGTCCCCCTCTTTCACCCAAACGAAACAGGTGAGCTTTGACTCGACGTCAACTCTCACAGTGCCATGATTTTAAACCGACGAGCAGGGCTGGGTGGCCGAGGACGACGCGGCCACCTAAGAAAACGTTCCGCGGCAAACTACTGGAATATCGTCATTTCACCGGGCTTGAGGGGGTCCGTTCTTTGATCAGGGTTGCGATCTCCTCACTGAGTCGACTGATATTGCCCCGCTGCGCTTTCACCCAGGCTTCATGACCACTATCTGCCGCCTGTTGGCTGAAGGTGCTGTGCCGGGTGATCGGTCTAGTTTTCCCTTTGGGGTCGATCAGGGTCCAGCGCACGCTCAGCTTGACCTCCTTGCCCAGTTCACCGTTCATTTCCAGGATATCAAGGAGCACCTGACAAGTTGGCTCAAGATGCTGATCTCCTGGAAAAATATACACCTGCTCCGTTCCGAGTCGACCAGCTAACTGTTCAAGCAGGGCACGGCCGAATTCCCGGTCAACCTCTCCTGCCCAGCGATGATATTCACTGAGCCGGTAGCGTCCCTCTATCCCGTCGGTGGCGATTTGCGATTTTTTGAGGACATCGGGGATGTTGACCGGGCCGACGCTTACGACCAACTGATCATGACGTTGCCCGGTTGTCTTCACACTCTCCGCCCCGAGCAGGCTGTAATAGGCAACTTGAGGCGGCGTAGCGGTGCAACCGATCAAGGCTGTGCTGAAAAGGGAAAACAGCACCGTACTCCGCAGGGATTGGGTCAACTTACTCATGGTTTTTTTCTCCTTCCTTACCGAAGATGATCGACTGCGGGCGGTTTTCTAAAGTATCGGCCAGATCACGAACCGCGCGAAGGGTCTCGCTCAGTTCTGTTAGGGCCTTTCGGGCATTGTAATTCAAAGGTGAATCCTTGCCGATGGCCTGCTGTAGGCCAATTAGGGTATTTTGCAGCTCCTTGATCGTTGCCTGCGCCTGGGGAGCAGTCTCCTTGTCGAGCTTTCCGGCCAAGTCACCCACTTGTTTCAGGGTGTTTCGCGCTTCCTTGAGCATCAGTTCCAGCTCGCCGCCGATCTTGTCAAACGGAACCCTGCCGAGGTTGGTGATGATTTTGTTCAAATTTTCCTGCAACTGCTCGAAGTTACCGGGGATGGTCGGCACCACCATGTACTCTCCACGTTGGGAAAGGGTGGCTTTCTGAGCAGTTGGAACAAAGACCAAATTCACCATGAGTTGCCCGGTCAGCAGGTTACCGCTTTGCAATTGGGCTCGCAAACCTTGCTGTTCGACCAGCAACTTCATAAAGCCAACACGATCATCGTTGACCGCCTTCTGCGCCTCCTCCCGATTAGTGACACCAATCCGTTCCGGCTCGATGGCGATGATTACCGGTACCTGGAACTTCTTGGTGCGGGGGTCGAAGACCAGATTGAGATCGACGACTTCTCCGATCTTGATGCCGTGAAGTTCCACCGGGGCACCGATACTGAGCCCCCGCACCGATTCATCGAACAGGAGCATCCAGTAATTGCGAACAGCGGAGAATTTTTTTTCCTGGATGTCGGCACGATCGGCATACAGATGGAATATTGTGTTTTCCTTTACCGCATCGCCGGCCGGCAAGTCCTTCGGCGTGTCGAAGGCAATGCCGCCACTGAGAATCGAAACCATCGACTGGGTGTCGACCTTGATTCCCTGGGCATTGAGGGTGACATCGAAGCCGCTGGCGTTCCAGAAACGGGCATTCTCCGTGACCCGGGTGTGATGCGGCGCCTCAATGAAGATTTTAAGATCCACCGCCTTGCCAGACGGATCAAAATTGTAGCTCACTACCTGCCCTACCGGGATCTGCCGGAAATAGACCGGGGACCCGATGTCGAGAGAACCAAGGGTGTCGGATTGCAGGTTGAAATGCCTTCCCGGCTGACCAACGGTCACCACCGGCGGGATCTCAAGACCGATGAAAGAATGAGCGGGCGAACCAGTCTTACTACCGTCAATGCCGATATACGCGCCGGAAAGCACTGTGCTCAGGCCAGAGACTGAGCCACCGCTGATCCGCGGGCGGACCACCCAGAACTTGGTCTGATCGGTCAGATAGGGCTCGCTGCCCTTGATCATTTTGGCCGTCACCACCACCTTGGAGGCATCCTCGTTCAAGGCAATCTGTTCGACCTGACCGATCTCGACATCTTTGAATTTAATTTTTGTTTTCCCGGCCTCCAGGCCATCGGCCGTGGTAAAGGTGATGGCAATGACCGGCCCTTTTTCACTGATTGCTTTAAAGGCCAGCCAGCCGCCAATCACCAACGCCACGATCGGCACGATCCAGACAAGAGAAAAACCCCGTTTCACCTGGATTTTGGCGGGTGTGGCATGGTGCTCGGCTTGTGAGCGGTCGGTCATATATCCTCCTCGATAACATCCCAAATAAGTCGTGGATCAAAACTTTCAGCGGCAAACATGGTGATGACCACCACGCTTGCGAAATAGACGGCGGCCGGACCGGCCTCTATGGTGGCAATAGCGCCGAGCTTGACCAGGGCTACCAGGATGGTCACCACGTAGATGTCGACCATCGACCAACGGCCGACCAGCTCGGTCAATCGGTACAGGGCTGTTCGGTCCTTGGGTCGCCAGGTTGAGCGAAAACGCACGCTGAGCACCAGGAAAATCAGAATACACAGTTTAACGAAGGGTACAAAGACGCTGGCGATAAAAATCACCATCGCAATCTCCCAGGAACCATTCTGCATGAAATAGATAACGCCGCTGATGATGGTGTCAGCCTGCTTGCTGCCCAGTGCGGAGGTGATGGTCATGGGCAGGACGTTGGCCGGAATATAGAGGATAATAGCTGCACAGACCAATGCCCAGGTGCGTGCCAGGCTGTTGGGTTTGCGCAGATGCAGATGGGCGCCGCAACGGGGGCAGAGAAGAGCGGCATGGGCATGCGGGATCTCGACCAGAAGGTGACAGTCATGGCAATTGACCAGGCCGAGCTGATAGGCGGTGGTGGCGATTTCTTTCATCGGCGGAGATCCAGACGGTCCCATAGCAGATGGGGGTCAAGGCAAGAAAAGGCGGCGGCCATAACAAAAATTAAAGCACCGAAGGAAAAAACCGAGATACCGGGAACAATGGTTGCCATATGACCAAGCTTGACCAGGGCGACCAGAATACCCATCATAAAAACCTCCATCATTCCCCAGGGCGCGACTTCCTGGACAAGGCGGAAAACCCGGGCAGCGCCCAAGGCTGGGCGGCGGCCCAATTTGAGCGGCAACAGAATATAGAGCAATCCAAGCATCTGAGCCAACGGCACCAGCACACAGGTGAGCAGAACAAGGATCGCCAACCCCTGTAATTCTTGTTTCCACAATTCACGAATACCGGTCAGCAGGGTCGTTTCCTGGATAAAGCCACCGCTTTTCATGGCCAGAAAGGGAAAACTGTTGGACAGCAGAAAAAGAACGAGCGCGGCAAGAGTCAACGACAGGGAACGGTCGATGCTGTTGGGATGGTGCCGGTACAAGACAGCCCCGCAGCGGCCGCAGAGCATGGTAGCATGGATATTCTCCGGTAAATGATTCAGCAAGTCGCAGTCGGGACAGGCCGTAATTATTTGCTTGCTCGGCTCGGAGAATTCGGTGGCAACTGTAGCGTTGTCAAGACGAGGAGCATCGTTGGCTGCTGCTTGCGGCAGCTCTGGGTCACGGGGTAAAGTCATTGATATTGCATCGAAAAACAAAAAAAGTTTCATCCATGAAATCGACCGGGGCCGGGCGGCTCGACTCTGTGGTGCTTGTTTTACTCTACTCATCCCCGTCTGCAACTTTTATTTTTTCACCGGCAGGATTTCGATTTCTCCAGCGATAATCGAGGGGTTGGGAGGATGTCCGGCACTTGTCCCGAGGGAACAATCGAGATATTTTTTTTATTCGCCTTCCTTGAACAGCTTGCGGCGAATTGTTGCGCACCGTTGCGCCTGGGGGGCAGTGGTTGATGGCTCGCCCATCGATTCGTTGCCCTCCATGCATTGAGCCGATTATCGATCCAATTCGAACAAGGCAAAGCTGCATCTTGGGTTCGATCGCAATCACGGCTTCCCAGTTATCGTTTTGCACTCGGTCAGGAGATGTTCGGCTACTACGTACTATTGATAAGTAAAAGCGGCCTCATAGTTACTTATGTATTCTAAATCAGGATGATAACATCGGTTTCAGCGGCGCCATTGGTGTGAACCGGAAGGAGGTTATTGATGCCGAATGAAAATCTTTGCCGGGATATCCCGTGTATGCTTGACATTCAAAGGAGCTTTCTGTATATAAAATGGTTTAAATTTTCAATCTTTCATCATTGATGCTTTTTATAAGGAGTTAAGAGTCCTCATGGCAAATCATAAATCAGCAGCAAAAAGAGATCGTCAGGCTAAAATGGCTCGTTTGCGGAACCGGATGAATAAATCCGCAATGAAGACCGCTATTCGTCAGGTGGAAGATGCCCTTACCGCAGGCTCAGAGGAACAGGCCAAAGCCGCTCTGAAGGCCGCCATCCCGGTGATTTGCAAGACCTCCACCAAGGGAACCATCCACAAAAAAACCGCTGCTCGTAAGGTGTCTCGCTTGACCAAAAGGGTCAACAAGATGCTGCCCCTTACCTAAGGTGAAACTTTTTTTTTATTTTAATTTACGGTAAGCCATGGCCGTGGGTGCATTTCTGCCTCCACGGCCTTTTTTTTCGAGTGAAGAATTGCGTTTCGGAAAAGAGCTGCACTCACAGAGTTCATCGGAGCATTCAGCGACCGTAACCGGAATTTGAGAAGATGCAGGCGCACCTGCGTCCATCTATCTTTGGCAAAGTGGCCGCAGCCTCACCTGAGCAAATCTATCCTCTTGCCATTGAAGCCCCACAGGTCTCTTTCATGTATTTTCCCGAGCCGCATACCTTTGCACAAATGATCGGTTCCTCCGATCTTGTTCCGGTTCATCGAACCATCATTGCCGATCTCGACACTCCGCTGACTATCTTCGCCAAGGTTGCCGGAGATGATCCTCATGCTTTTCTCTTTGAATCCATGGAGGGCGGTGAAAAATGGGGCCGTTATTCGTTTATCGGTCTCAGTCCGCTGCTCACTTTCACAAGTGTCCGTGATCTGGTGCGAATAGAATATCCCGGGCAGACCGGCGGTATCGAAGAACGCTCCGGTGTCAATCCCCTGGTTGAACTCAGAAAACTGCTTGCCTCGTTCTCGGTGAGCAATGCACCCGGCCTCCCAAGATTCTACGGTGGCGCTGTCGGCTTTCTTGGCTACGACATGGTGCGGTTTATGGAAAGGCTGCCGGACCGACATCCACCGCTTGATTTGCCCGACAGTTCTTTCATGGTACCCGGTATCGTCCTGATTCATGATGCGGTGCAGCAGAACCTGACCATTGTCTGCAATGTCTGGAAAAATGGTGATGACGACTCCGAGCTTCTCTACACCCAGGCCTGCCGGCGCATCGAAGAGATTATCGATCAGCTCAATGAACCCATCTCCCGCCATTTTGTCGCCCAAGACCAGCCGGTTGAGGCGCATCGGTTCTCTTCGAACATGGACGAGGCCAGCTTCGGCGCCATGATCGAGCAGGCCAAGGAATACATTCTCTCCGGGGATATCATTCAGGTGGTACTTTCCCAGCGGTTTCACACTCAATCCGCGCTCAAACCCTTTGCCCTCTACCGCGCCCTGCGGCACATCAATCCGAGCCCCTACCTTTTTTACCTCCGCCAGGGAGATATGGTGCAGATCGGCTCCTCGCCAGAGATTCTGGTGCGTTTGGAAGAGGGGAATATCGAGTTGCGCCCCATTGCCGGCACGAGAAAACGGGGCGCTACTCCGGAAGAAGATCAGACCATGGAACTGGAACTGCTGGCCGATCCCAAAGAACGGGCTGAGCACCTGATGCTGGTTGACCTGGGACGGAACGATGTCGGCCGGGTGGCTGAGTACGGTTCGGTGGTCGTCCGGGACCTGTTGGTAATCGAACGCTACAGTCATGTGATGCACATCGTTTCCGGGGTGCACGGCAAGTTGCTGGCAGGCCGGGATCAGTTCGATGTCATGGAGGCCTGCTTTCCGGCAGGCACCGTGAGCGGCGCCCCCAAGATTCGGGCCATGGAGATCATCGACGAACTCGAAGTCAGCCGCCGGGGCCCCTATGCCGGTGCGGTTGGTTATTTCGGCTTCTCCGGCAACATGGATTTCTGCATCACCATCCGCACCTTCATCTTCAATGGGCAAGATCTATGGATTCAGGCCGGCGCGGGTATCGTTGCCGATTCCGATCCGAAGAAAGAGTATGAGGAAACCATCAACAAGGCCATGGGCCTGCGCCGGGCGGTGGAGCTGGCGGAAAAGGGGTTTTAAGCCGTGATAGTCATCATCGACAACTACGATTCCTTCACCTATAACATCGTCCAAACTCTGGCTACTGCCCCTCCTTGGGCTGCGGCGGATTGGCAGGCCCCGGAAATTCTGGTCTTTCGCAACGATGCCATCACGATCGCCGAGATCGAGGCTCTTGGACCCGACCGGCTGCTGATTTCTCCCGGTCCCTGCACCCCCAAAGAGGCTGGTATCTCCATGGGGTCGATCCTTCATTTCAGTGGCCGCATTCCGGTCCTCGGGGTCTGTCTTGGTCACCAGTCGATCGGCGAAGCCTTCGGCGGCACGGTGATCCGGGCCACCCGGCTGATGCACGGCAAGACAAGTCCCATCCATCACGACAATCTTGGCGTTTTTACCGGGATGATCAACCCCTTCGACGGGATGCGCTACCATTCATTGGTGGTGGAAGAACCCTTGCCTGATTGCCTTGAGGCCTCCGCCCATACCGATCAGGGGGAACTGATGGGGCTCCGGCATAAAACCCTGCCAATCGAGGGCGTTCAGTTTCACCCCGAATCGATCATGACCGAGCCGGGCAATATCCTGCTGCATAATTTTCTCCGGCCTGAATATGAACACCTGCTCCGCCGCCGCCCATGATTTTTTTTGAGGAGAAGAGGTCGAACCATGATTAGAGAAGCTATCGCCAAGGTTGTCGCCCTTGAGCACCTGAGCGAACCGGAAATGATCGGGGTGATGCGGGAAATCATGAGCGGCGAGGCCACCACCGCTCAGATAGGTTCCTTCATCACCGCCCTGCGGATGAAGGGTGAAACCATTGATGAAATCGTCGGTGCGGTCAAGGTGATGCGAGAAAAGGCAACCTTCATCGACACTGGCGTCAATACCGCCGCCGGTGAGGTGCTGATGGACATCGTCGGTACCGGCGGCGATGGTTCTGGCAGTTTCAACGTCTCGACCACCACCAGCTTTGTGGTGGCTGCAGCTGGCATTCCGGTGGCCAAGCATGGCAACCGCGCCGTCTCCTCGCATTGCGGCAGCGCCGATGTGCTTGAGGCCTTGGGCGTTGATCTGAGTATGCCATCGGAAAAGGTGGCGGCCTGTGTTCGCCAGGTAGGCATCGGCTTTCTCTTTGCCCCCATGCTGCACGGTGCCATGAAGTATGCTATCGGTCCGCGACGCGAGATCGGCATTCGTACCCTGTTTAACATCCTCGGTCCGATGACCAACCCCGCCGGGGCTAATGTGCAACTGACCGGGGTCTTCTCCCGCGAACTGACCACGGTGCTGGCCGAAGTCTTGATGCGGCTGGGCATGAAGCGGGCCGTGGTTGTCTGGGGTGAAGGCAATCTCGACGAAATGACCATCACTGGAACCACGCACATTGCCGACGGCCATCAGGGTAAAGTGACTGTTTCAACGCTGACTCCGGAGGAGGTAGGCTTGCAGACGGCTGACTTTGCCGCCATCAAGGGGGGGAAGACTGCCGGGGAATCGGCCCTTCAGGTGCGGGCGGTCTTGGGCGGCGAGCCCGGCCCGAAACTGGACATGGTTCTACTCAATGCCGGTACGGCCCTGATGGCCGCCGGTTCAACTGAAAATATCCTCTCAGGTATCGCCCTGGCCAGGGAAATGATCGACTCGGGCGCGGCTTTGCACAAGCTGAAGCAGCTGGTCGACTTCAGCCGAACCTGATTGCGGACTACCCTATGATTCTCGATACCATTGTTGCTCGAAAATATGAGGAAGTCGCGGCCTTAAAAGAGCGAGGGCTCCCCATAATGGACCGGCCGGTTTCTCCGCCGCGTGGCTTTCTCCAGGCCCTGACCCGTGCCCCCGGTGTGGCCATCATAGCCGAGGCCAAAAAGGCTTCCCCGTCCAAAGGTGTTATTCAGCCCGATTTCGATCCGATCCGCATCGCGCTCAATTACCGCGAGGGTGGAGCGCACTGCCTTTCAGTGCTCACCGACGCCGATTTTTTTCAAGGATCGCTCGCCTACATTCCACTGGTCCGCGAAGCGGTTGAACTGCCGGTGCTGCGCAAGGATTTCATCATCGATCCCCTGCAGATACAGGAGGCCCGTGTCGTCGGGGCTGACGCGGTACTTCTCATTGCCGCCATTCTCGAAGTTGAGCAGTTGCGGGATTTTCGTTTGTTGGCCGAGTCTCTGGGTATGGATGTGCTGGTTGAGGTCCATGACGAACGGGAGTTGGACGACGCATTGGCCGCGGAGAGTCGGTTGATCGGCATCAACAATCGCAATCTTAATGATTTTTCGGTAAGTCTCGAAACCACCTTTCGTCTGCTGCAAAAGATGCCGCACGGCATTCCCGTGGTCAGCGAATCCGGGATCACCACAGTCGAGGATATGAAGCGATTGAAGGCAGCCGGGGTTAAAGCGGCCCTGATCGGCGAAAGCCTGATGCGGGCTGGACGGCAAGATCAGTTGTTGCGGGAATTTCTTGCCATATGAGTACGGGCCAGCGAATCCGAATCAAGATCTGCGGCACGACCCGCCTGGCGGACGCCCTCTGTGCCGTTGATGCTGGGGTCGATGCCCTGGGATTTATTTTTTACCAAAAAAGCCCCCGCGCCATTCAACCGCAGGCGGCAAGGGCGATCATCAAGCAACTACCGCCCTTTGTCGATGCGGTGGGGGTTTTTGTCGATGAAGAACTGCAGCGGGTTGCGGGAATCGTGCACGAGTGCTGTTTGGGCTATGTCCAACTGCACGGTTCGGAATCACCTGCCTACTGCAGGGAGTTGGCCACGCTCGTTGCCCCCTGTCAGATACTCAAAGCCATTCGGGTCGGAGAGCAGACCACGGCCGAGGATGTGGCTTTTTATCACAATTGCGTCCGGGGGTATCTCCTCGACACCTATCAGAAAAACAACGTGGGTGGCACGGGTCAGACCTTTGACTGGGCAATAATCGACCGCCTGCAGATCAAAAAAACCTTCCTCTTGGCCGGTGGCCTTGATATCGACAATATCCGTGCAGCTCTCGAGCGAGTCCGGCCCTACGGTGTCGATGCCAATTCAGGTTTGGAGGATGCGCCTGGCCTGAAAAACCACACTCTTATCCAACGGTTTATTACCACTGTCCGTGCCTTTGAAGCTGATGGCCCGTCATCTGGCCAGCAGTAAGGCATAACGGAACCCCTCCGCCTCCAACTGTTTCTCGTAGACCTTGGCCTTGGCCAGTGAGGTGCTGGCAAAGATCATCACCCGGTACAGATTCATGCCGGCTGCCGGATACTGCTGGATGATGACGTCGCGTCCTCGTTTGGCAAAGGCTTTGGCCAGCGTCCTGGCGTTTTCGATCTTGATGAAAGCCCCCACTTGCACATAGAAATTTCCCTTGTCAAAATCAGGGATTGGCGGCGCTTTAGGTGGCTTGGGCTTGGGCTTGGTTCCTTCCACCGGTTTTCCCGTAGCAGTCGCTATCATCGTCTCTTCTTCGACCGCCTGCGCGCCAAGGGCGACTATCTCTACCTTGGCGGTTCCCTTGCCGATAATGCCCAGGTCCTGTGCCCTAGTGTAGGTCAGGTCGATGATCCGCTCTTGCACAAAGGGTCCCCGGTCGTTAATCCGCACTACGGTTGATCGGCCGTTTTCCAGGTTTTTCACCAGCAGCATGGTGTCCATGGGCAGGGTCTTGTGGGCCGCTGTGTCGCCATACATGTTATAGGTTTCGCCATTGGAGGTCTTTCTGCCGTGGAATGGTTCACCATACCAGGAGGCGACCCCTTGTTCAGCATAGCCGACGGAAGAAGGAAGGGGATAATAGGTAATGCCTTTGATCACATAAGGCCGCTGTGTTGCCTTGCTTTTTGTTTTTTTCTTTCCTGTTTGGGGAGCGTCTTCCCGACCTTGGGGCTCCGGCGTTTTGGATGCGCAGCCAAAACTGAGGCATAGTAGCAGCGCAAGCACCACCACCGAGGCTGTTCGTGCCCGAAAAGGGAATACGTCCATGGAAAATTACTTGCCGTCGGAAGGGAGGAGGTGTTTGAACCGATCGAGGTAAAAGAGCCCCGCGTGGCCAGTGGTGTGCGGTGTGTAGGGGCGAAGTCCTGATCCTTGACCGCTGACGCTGTCAAAAGGAACCAGGCCGTCGGCTTCAACCATTGACAGGTGAAGGTCGAGAATCGGTCGAAAAACCTTGATGACGCCGTCCGTATCCTTTTGGATGATTATTTGCTCCCAGCGGCGTTGTCCATATCCTTGATACCAGATTCCCGGTCGCGACTCGCCGTTGAGGCCGTCGCGCATGGCCAACGGTAACTCTTTGGAAGATTGCAGGTTATGATCCAGCAGCGACTCGACCTCGGAACTACCCTGCACGGTCAGCCGCTCCCAGGGCTCGTATTCGGCAACCTTGGAGAGCAATAAATGGGTGGGTGCATCGTTGAAGCTCCATTGTCCATGGCAGACCTGACAGGCGACTTTTTGCCCGTATTGCCGGTGAGCCGGGTGTTGCAGCGACGGCACAACATGTTCCTTGCCGTCTGCCTTGGTGGTGAGAATCAACGATTTATCTCGGCTCCGGAGATTGGGTAAAGAGGGCGTCGGTTGTCCTGGTTGCCAGCCATGGCAGGTTCCGCAGGTGAGTGCAGCCTTTGGGCCATGGCCGCTGTTCCGATGGCAGTCAATACACAGGAAACCGTGCTGCTGGTGGATATCCCCAACCAGATCATGCGACTCAACCCCGTAGGGGCGAGGTATAATGTTCTGGCGAGTTTGGGTGGTGTAGGGGGTGCGGTATTCCCAGCTGAAATCATGTTCGTATCGGCCATGGTAATCGCTGCCCACATAGTTGCCGTAGTGACAGCTCAGGCATTGCTTGTCCGTGGGAGCACTAAAGGCGTGGCTTTGCATTTTGCCATCCTTGAATGCCAGGTGGCACGCGCTGCACCCTGTGCCATGGGTGACGGCGGTATAATCGTCACCTTTGGCATAAACATGGCAACGCAGACATCGGCGGCGGAGCATGTCGTCGGCCAGGGCAAGCGCAGTGGTGAACGAGGTGGCAACCGGGATTTCCCCCGGCACACTCAGGTGGTTCTCTGCTCCGAAATGGCGCCGGATTGTGTTGATTTTATTCTCAAGAGTGAAATGCAGGGAATGGGTGGCAGACGCTATCTGTTGGGGATGGCAGGAGCCGCAGGTTGCCGCCATTCGTTCCGGGTGACTCGGCTGGACGATAAGACCGGCATGGGACTTTTCGATTTGGCCTTCATTATCGACCCCTTTGTGGCAGGAAATACAGGTCAATTGGTGGGCCGGATCAAGCTTGATAGCATCATGACACCCCGTGCAGCCGACTTTTGCTGGGGGCGTGATCGCTGGCTGGGTTGCCTGCGGTTGCTGGGATTTGGGAAGCGCAGCCTCCTCTGTCCGGCAACCGCTTAGCAGCAGAAGAATCATGAGGAACGAGACGAAAGAGCAATTCATAATCTTGACACTGTACCATAAAATTGCTACATCAAGAAGCCTCAAACCGCATCCTGCGGGCGCAAAACCTGCCTCAATGCCGATATAGCTCAGTTTGGTAGAGCGGCTGATTCGTAATCAGTAGGTCAGCGGTTCAAGTCCGCTTATCGGCTCCAGTAAAAACAGGCACTTACCTTATTCAGGTAGGTGCCTTTTTTCGTCTGGCGACAATCTGGCGACAAATCAGTCGATAAATGGATAATATTTAAAGGTTAAATTAAAATATTTATTTTCAATTTATCCAAAATATTCCTTTGCACGGTTCATCGCATCTTCGATAGTCGGAAAATAATTGACATTAAAAGATCCATATCCGAAAGATATTATAAAGCCGTTGGCTATTTTATTTATGGTTATGTTATCTTTTTTTTGTGGTGTTTGAGACTCACCAGTTGATGTTCCTTCCATAAATTTAATTTAATTCTTAGGTCTCGGCTCGGCCGATTGGCTGTTTGAAGCAGACGCCTTCTGATATGGCATCCAATCCCATTGACCACCTTCCTGGCCGTTCTTCACGTTCTGGTTGAAAAAGAAACCAGTTGGGTTAAGAACACAGATGTCAATAATGCCAGCCTCGGCGTCTTTGACCGCGGTGATGATTGCCGCTCTGTCCTCTGGTTTATATTCTCCGTTTGGTGTGCCGTATGATTTGTAGTAGACGACACGTCCTACTGTTGGAATGATTGTTCCCATACATTTTTATTTAGGTTAATTATACACACAGTTTAGCATTTCCTAAAAATATGTGAAGTGGATAACATTATGGCTAAACTTAAAATAATTTACAAAATTATCTACCCGAACGGAAAAATTTACATCGGCAAGGATTTGGTGTTCAGCGCCAACTATTTTGGGAGCGCTAATAAAATGTTAATCGAAGAAGATTTTACGATAGAAGAGTTGCGAGACTTTACCATTCGTAAGCAGATTTTGTGGGAATCAGACAACGCCACCGACCAAGAGGTCAACCAGAGAGAGATTGAGTTTATCAACCAGTACCAGTCAAATGACCCTGCAATCGGATATAATCGGTGGCCGAGATACAAAGGCAATACATTCGCTGGCGACAAAATGGCGACAAAGAATATAGAAAATAGCCCAAAATAAGACAGGGGAAGGAAGAGAAAAGGAAGAATAATTTTCAACGAAATCAGTAATATAAAGACAAATCAACTACTTGCAAAAATAGCCTGTAGCTTATTCGTAATCAGTAGGTCAGCGGTTCAAGTCCGCTTATCGGCTCCAGTAATTTCAAGCAGTTGAAGATATGTGCGATCAGTAAAAAAAATTACTGGTCGCACATTGGTCGTAGCGTTCATTGGGCAGTGTTCCCTTTGAGATAGCTATTTTCCCATGTTTCAACCAAAGAAATCGGGTAGAGAACGTGTTTCCCGAATTTTATATACCTCGGACCAAAACCTTTTGTCCTCCAATTTTGCAGTGTACCAGGTGACATTCGTAATCTTTCGGCGAGTTCCTGAGATGTCAGGTGTGTTCGCGTAGAAAAATCTGTCTGTTGAAAGGTCTGCTGTTCTGCTTCTTGTTGTTCTATCATAATATACCCAATTGACTTTTAATAATTCGATAGTTGAATATTAATCTCCTCTCAAAATTTCACCATCGCAGTGCGTAATCTGATATTTTTCTTCAACGCTCCAGGTCAGGGTGAAGAGGTGCCGATTATTGAGACAGGTGTATAAGCAATGAACCAACCTATTTTGCAAGGAGAAGTTCAATGTCAAACCCACCTCATCGTCCACGTCACAGCGCAGAATTTAAGGCCACAGTAGCCCTGGCCGCACTGTCGGAGTCCAAGACTCTGGCTGAACTGGCTACTGAGTACCGGGTTCACCCGACCCAGATCACCCGCTGGAAGCAGGATCTGACCAAGAACGCTTCTGAGCTTTTTGGCAAGGGCAAGAAGAAAGAAGTCAACCATGAGGCCGAAGTGGCCGAGCTCCACCGTCAGATCGGCAAGCTCAAGGTTGAGAACGATTTTTTAGCCAATCTGCCCGGTCTGAACTTGGCCGGGCGCAGAAACAACAGGTGATCGCTATGGGACATCCTGAAGTTTCTGTTCAGCGTTGCTGCCAGCTTTTCGGACTGCCTCGTTCCAACTATTACCGCGGCCTTGGCTTCGGTCTACGTGTTGGTGATTTGGAACTGATGGCCCGGATAGACAAACTCTATATTGAGCACCCCTGGATGGGGAGCCGTTCCTTTGCTGATCACCTCACAACTCCCGAACTCGTGGTGGGAAGAGGTCGTGTCCGTCGCTTAATGCGGGTCATGGGCATCGAGTCTTTAGCTCCCAAGCCGGGCACCAGCAGGCGACAGCCGAAGCATCCGGTCTATCCCTATCTGCTCCGGGGAGTGACCATTGACAGGCCCGATCAGGTGTGGGCGACTGACATCACCTACATCCCTATGGCTCGGGGTTTCATGTACCTGATCGCGATCATGGATTGGGCCACCAGAAAGGTTCTCGCCTGGCGACTATCCAACACTCTGGACACCAGATTTTGCGTTGAGGCTTTGAAAGAGGCTCTCTGAAGAGGTGCCGATTATTGAGACAGGTGTATAAGCAATGAACCAACCTATTT
This sequence comes from uncultured Desulfobulbus sp., assembly GCF_963662935.2. Taxonomy (NCBI): domain Bacteria; kingdom Pseudomonadati; phylum Thermodesulfobacteriota; class Desulfobulbia; order Desulfobulbales; family Desulfobulbaceae; genus Desulfobulbus; species uncultured Desulfobulbus sp. Next base: position 170,741 of record NZ_CAXXTL010000001.1, read on the forward strand.
TGCAAGGAGAAGTTCAATGTCAAACCCACCTCATCGTCCACGTCACAGCGCAGAATTTAAGGCCACAGTAGCCCTGGCCGCACTGTCGGAGTCCAAGACTCTGGCTGAACTGGCTACTGAGTACCGGGTTCACCCGACCCAGATCACCCGCTGGAAGCAGGATCTGACCAAGAACGCTTCTGAGCTTTTTGGCAAGGGCAAGAAGAAAGAAGTCAACCATGAGGCCGAAGTGGCCGAGCTCCACCGTCAGATCGGCAAGCTCAAGGTTGAGAACGATTTTTTAGCCAATCTGCCCGGTCTGAACTTGGCCGGGCGCAGAAACAACAGGTGATCGCTATGGGACATCCTGAAGTTTCTGTTCAGCGTTGCTGCCAGCTTTTCGGACTGCCTCGTTCCAACTATTACCGCGGCCTTGGCTTCGGTCTACGTGTTGGTGATTTGGAACTGATGGCCCGGATAGACAAACTCTATATTGAGCACCCCTGGATGGGGAGCCGTTCCTTTGCTGATCACCTCACAACTCCCGAACTCGTGGTGGGAAGAGGTCGTGTCCGTCGCTTAATGCGGGTCATGGGCATCGAGTCTTTAGCTCCCAAGCCGGGCACCAGCAGGCGACAGCCGAAGCATCCGGTCTATCCCTATCTGCTCCGGGGAGTGACCATTGACAGGCCCGATCAGGTGTGGGCGACTGACATCACCTACATCCCTATGGCTCGGGGTTTCATGTACCTGATCGCGATCATGGATTGGGCCACCAGAAAGGTTCTCGCCTGGCGACTATCCAACACTCTGGACACCAGATTTTGCGTTGAGGCTTTGAAAGAGGCTCTCTTTAAATATGGCGCTCCTGAGATATTCAATACTGATCAGGGGTGCCAATTCACCAGCGAAGCGTTCACCTCAGTCCTCAAGGCCTGGAACGTCAAAATCAGCATGGACGGCAAAGGACGATTCAAGGACAATATCTTTATCGAGCGACTTTGGCGCACCCTGAAATACGAAAGGATCTACCTGAAGTCATACGAAACGGGAACTGAGCTTGTCAAGGATCTGACTTCCTGGTTCGGCTGGTATAATGAGAAAAGAAAACATTCGTCACTTGACAAGCAGACTCCAAATGAGGCTTATTCAAAACGAATCGAACAATTGAGCAAGGCAGCCTGAGGCCTGTAACTGTATAATAAAAGCAACATTGCTTATTTCACACCTCAGGATGTCTCACAAACCCCGACCACCTCATGTTGATGTCTCCCTATTTCATCGAACCCAATCGGACGGATCCAATGCGTGAGCGCATGGATGCGTACGGGAAGGTAGTGGCACGACTGTCTGGCGAGTTCGATGCGATATTTGTCAATGTCCAGGTTGCATTTGATCGTTACCTTCAACACCGACCCACACAGTCTCTCTGTGATGACCGTGTGCATCCAAATAAAACCGGCCACATGATTATCGCAACGGCCTTTCTAACCATGATCGAATTCGACTGGAATTTGGCCAACACTTAGAAGGCCCCCGGTTGTCAACGGATAAAGGTATCCGGGAGCGATGAACTTATCACTCTGTGGTCGGTACAATCCGACCAATTGCCCGATGAAGCGCGCCCTGACTTGGGTTTCATATTCGACGACAGAGTGACTCTGCGCCAAACACTTATCGAGGATCAACCACTTTGCCAGTTAAGACGATGCTGGCAAGAGCAACGAGCGAATGGAACCCGGTCGAGAATGGGCCACTCTCTTGCTCGTCGGAGACCGGGTTCCATTCGCGGGCTCGCCGGGAACGAAGGCCGGGTGATTGCGGCAAGGATTTTGTTGTCGCGTCCTAGAAACAATCGCGTACCCTCGTGCCGTCCCATTCAAAACGGCTTGGTCATGCGGCGGCATGCCAGAGTTAGAGCCGGGCTCGGGTGAGGGGCAGAACCACATCAACAAGCAGATGTTCAACGAGCGGGACGGACGGCCAATCAAGCCTTCTGGCTGCGGTGCAACCGGCAGACCATGGCCCATAATGCTGACGGCAGACGGAGGATATGCTCCGGAGGGCCATGCGGATATGCTCGAAAAAAGCTCCAGTTAGGTGTCGGGCTCGCCCGTCCCCTCGATTAGACGGCCAGGAACGTATGCATGTTGAACCCCTGCCGGTTTTTCAGCATGAAATAGACCGCTCGGCCGAGCTTGTGCGCCAGGATGGAAAGCGCCTTGCCTTTGCCGTGTTTCCGCACCAGCTTGTCGTGGAATTGCCGGCCCGGTTCGTTGCTTTTGAGGAACAGTTGCGCAGCCAAGGAAAAGGCCCAGCGGAGATGGGCGTTGCCGATCTTCTTGCCGCCACTGCCGTATTTCTTGCCGTTGGATTCCTTGGAGCAGGTGACCAGGCGGCAATAGGAGGCGAAATCCTGAACCCTGGGAAAGCGGCTGATGTCCTCGATCTCATAGAGCAGATTGAGGGCATTGATCCGGCCCACGCCGGGGATGCTCTTCAAGAGGGCATAAGCAGTCGGGTCATGCTCCTTTGCGTGGGCAATGATGTCCTGTTCGAGGACGGCCAACACCCGGTCATAGGCGTCGATCATGTCGAGATTGGCGGCCATGGACATGCACACCGAGGGATCGTCGAACCGATCCAGCAAGCCTTCCCGGTTTTGCGGTTTGGCGATCCGGCCCAGAGGCACCTGCAGGTTGTACTGGCTGGCGGTATTCTGGGTGTGGGCAAAGAGCTCGGCCCGCTTGCGCATGAGATGGTTGCGCCGGCGCATCAGGTCCCGAGTGGCACGCATCCGCTGGGGATACACGTAGGCCATGGGAATGAGGCCGCCCCTGAGCAAGGCAGCGATCTTCTGGGAGTCAATCTTGTCGTTCTTGCTTTTGCCGCCGTGGATGGCTCGCATGTAGAGCGCATGACCGAGGATAAAGGGGATGTTTTCCGTGGCGCAGAGATCGGCCAGCCAGTACCAGGAGAACATGCACTCGGCGCACACCACCAGATCGTCCCGATAGGGGGCGATGGTTTTGAGGAAGGTTTCCGGCTCGGTCTTGATGTTGCGATGGAGCAGGATGTCCCCTTCCTGGCTGAGGATGCACAGGTACATTTTGTTGGTGTGCAGGTCGATTCCACAGTAATGCTTGTGTTGCTTGGTGTACAATCGCATGAGAAGGCCTCCTTGCTAAGGGTTGCTGATACCCCCATTATAGCGGAATAGTCCGCCGGGTGCTCAGGGGGCCTTCTCTAGTATCAAGCCGTAGGACCTTACGCGCTGAAACGCGCCGGTGATCAGCACATCTGTTCCGCCTCAGTTGGAAATGGACATTCAAGCTGTTTGCATTAAGGGGTTATGGGGAGCCGTATTATCTCCCCTTGGGGTGATTGGCCCGTAGGCACGAAGTCGTTTTTTCTTTCTCAGTTCCCGGGCTTTTTCCAGTTTTTTGTCTCGCTCTTTGAATATTTCCTGTTCTCTGCCGTTCAATTTGTCCATCGGCGCGATATATCCGATGGCGCTGTGCAACCTGACGTTGTTGTAGTGATGGATAAACCCTTCAACCATTCTTCGGGCATCGTCAAGGGAAAGCGGGACACCGGGACGAATACATTCCCCCTTGATGGTTGCGTGGAACCGTTCCAATTTGCCGTTGGACTGCGGATAATATGGCGATGTCCGCACATGCGTCATTCCCGAGATACGGATGAATTCTTTGAAATCCTTGGCAATAAATTGTGGCCCGTTATCTGAAATGATCCTTGGCCGGGCTTCGGGAAAGTGCTCCTTGGCGCGTTGCAGGATGATCTCCACATCCATTTCCGTCATCTGTTCCCTGATCTCCCAGTGGACAATGAAACGACTGCATCCATCGAGAATGCTGCACAAATAATAAAATGTGCCGCAGATGTTGATATAAGAAATGTCCACATGCCAATGGTCATGGGGCCTGAGCGGTTGCACAAAGCCGGTGCCCTTGAGGCTTTTCTTCCGGTTCCATTTCTGCAGCAACCCTGCCTGGCCTAGAACTCGCCAGGTGCTGCTGGGGCTGACGGCAACGATGTCCTGATCCAGTAGCATAAACGTCAACCGCCGATACCCCTCAAGGGGATTGTTGACAGCAAAATTGACGATCGCTGCCCGTTCCCAAGGTTCAAGCCAGAAATCCCGGGGGATCAGCCCATTATGTTCGTTGGCCTTGCCGTACCGCTTGATCCATGCATAAAACTTGCTCCTGGAAACGGCCAGCCAAGCGATGATCTCTTGCAGGGCCACTTCAGCTTTCTTGCTCCAATGCTTGCTGAAATCAACAACGGTATCACGTGTATCATGAGGAACCCAGCTACCATTCAGAGCTCCCCAAGTTCTTTTTTTAACTGGATATGCTCCTCCAGCAACTCGGAAAGAACTTCATGTTTCCGACGCAATTTATCTTCAAGCTGATGGATTCGTTGTTCTTGTACCTTCTTGGAGTCTTTGTTTTCTAGGGCAAAAGCAGCAGCTCCCTTTTCGAAAAACTGCTTTTGCCAACCGTAGAATGTATTCGGCTGCAGTTGGTATTCATCGCAGAGATCCGATACCGTTTCCCGGCCAACCAGGTGGCGCTTGAGGATGATTACCTTCTCTTCAGGGCTGTAGTTGTGACGTTTCTTTCGCATGGACTTTCCTCCGTTCATAATGGTTTATCATGAACAGCTCAAAAGTCCTATTCCCGTTGAACCAAGACACATCGTTCAGCGTCAAACTCTCTCTGTCTCACCTATCCAGAGCTTACCATCAGTTTTGACTGAGATTACAAAACCCAGCAGGTTGAAAATGCGAATTGCGCCTTCATCCTGAAAAGCTAATTATTACTAAGGGAAATGATTATGAAAGATAGAGACTATCTTGAACAAGCTGTCGAATTAATGGAACGAATAAAAAAAGGCGCATTTCTGACAGTTAAGGCGGACGGTATCGTCAATACCATGACAATTGGTTGGGCAACAATTGGATATATATGGCAAAGACCTGTTTTTATGATTGCCGTCAGAGATTCGAGATATACTTTCACATTGCTTGAAAAAACGGACAATTTTACCGTTACGATTCCATCTGGTGACGAACACAACAAGGCTGTTGCTTATTGTGGCACAAAATCAGGTAGAGATTTTGATAAGTTCAAAGAATGTAATTTACTACAAAAACAGGCAAAGTGTACGGAATCTCCCATTGTCGACATTCCCGGTATTCACTATGAATGCAAAATTGTCTACAAATCGGCAATGGATAACGCTTTTCTCGATAGTAAATTAGAGAAACTGTATCCAAAAAAAGATTACCATACGCTCTATTTCGGAGAAATTTTGGCCAGCTATGAAACTGAATAATAAAAAACAAGTTGTCTCGGGGGCAATCCCCGGCAAAACTCCTCACATGCAGAACTCTGCCAGAGAGGCTAACCATCTTAAATATGGGCACAATTGTTATAATTCAGCTTGACGCTAACGTATTCATTAATATCTACGGAAAGCAAGGCTGAATTGGAGGGGAGGAGAAGTTAGTTGAAGAGTTGGGGCGTACCTTTTCTTTTCCCGGTTATTTTGATTCATGGTCTCTGTAGCGCCGAGGTTGTAACTAGGCTGCCGGATACTAACAACAAGGTTATTGCTCTGACCTTCGATGCCTGTGAAACTAGAACTCCTTCATTTTTGGATCAAAGAATTGTTGCGTATCTGCTCGAGGAAGGTGTTCCCTTTACGGTGTTTGTCAGTGGCAAATTTGCCAAGCATAACGCCGATGCCTTGAGGGCATTGGTGCAGAACCCGATCGTTGAGTTAGAAAATCATTCTATGAACCATCGTCAACATATGGAAGGGCTCGAAAAAAACGAGGTTATCCGTGAGGTTGTTGAATGTGAACGACTCTTGACTGACATTACCGGTCGCACGCCATTCTTTTTTCGGTTTCCGGCCGGGAATTACGATCAAAGGACTTTGCGCATAATAGAAGGGCTTGGCTATCAGGTAGTCCATTGGACTTTTGCTAGCGGCGATCCGGACAAACGAATCACCCCAAAACGGCTGTCGACATGGATCTTGGGCAGAGCAAGACCCGGAAATATTCTCATCTTCCACATTAATGGCCGAGGCTACAGCACTGGAGAAGCACTTCCCGAAATTGTCCAGGAATTGCGTCAAAGGGGATACCGTTTTGTCTTGCTCCGTGAAGTCATAACCAGTCCAGATAAAATTTACTAATAAAAAATCATTCAGTTGGAATCGTCTGGGGCTGTTTGCTCAAGGACTTTCCTGAGCAGAATTTCGTTATACCCATTGGCGACAAGATTTTTCAGAGGGGCGATTTCAACGAAATTGGCTGCCCTGTAAAACCGTCGTGCCCTCGTGTTGAACTCCGAAGTCACTGCCCAGATGTTGTTTGAGGTCAGTAGGGCTTGTTTCTCGATCCAGTACAAAATCGTTTGTCCTATCTTCCGACCCTGGGCGGTGGGAAATACTGCCAGCAATTCGAGATATGGTCCACGAAGCCAGGGAGAGCGCATGCAGACCACTCCAACCGTCTCTTGCGAATCTTGTACAGTAAAGCGGTTGAGAGCGGGATCGGGGCCAATGAGGTAGCAGTGAAGTGCGCTGGCGGAAAAACCCAGCCTTTTCCAGGGATCCATTGCTGCTAACGTCGTGCTGATCAATCCCGCCTCCGATAGTTGCAGGCTTCGTAGGGTGAGAGGAGGAAATGAATAAGTGTCTTCGGAAAAAGGGGAAACGGTGGTGTTCATGGATTGCTCCAATGGCAGGTTGAAAGCGGAATGGTATTGAATAACTGCCTGTATTTGTAACTCTTATTTTTAATAACCGTTTGATTTTTTTGAATTTTGAAGCGACCCCCAGTGCAAGTGGAGCAGTATTTGTAGGTTCATGCGAGAGATCCACGTCCGAATACCTGTGATCTTGAATCAAGGAGCACTGGCCGCCTGGCTTGATCATGGCACAGGGCAGAAAGAGGCGTTGGAGATGCTGGCGCCGTACCCGGATGAATCAATGGAGGCATACCGGGTGAGCAGCCAGGTGAATAGCCCGCGAAACAACACTCCTGAGTGTGTGGCACGGGTATCGCCATAAGAATAGGAAATTCGACATCACCCCTTGGCGTTTAACTCAACGCTGCTCGCATCTGTTCTTGAAAATCCTTCTTAACTACAAGGTACGGATGCGGGTTGCGAGAGCTCACTGTTCGGGAATGCCTCAACCTGACCACAATTTCACCTCAAGATGATTTTTCCATTCAATGCCATGAAAATACTGATATCATGCGTTTTGGAGGTATGACTCATGCAGGAGTACAGGGTTCTGAACAGCGAGGTCCCCGTCGAGGGCAGGGAGTTAACCAGCACGGAATGTGCTCAATTGCGTCTTCATGGTGTTAAATGCTCTGGTCGCTACAAAGTAATGCCAAGCCAAAAGAACGGTAACCATTGTGGCATTGTGCACCGACCACAAGGGAATCAGGATGGTTATGCCAGTATTGGTGTAATAGTCACGATAAAATAAGATTGGCAGCAGTGACGGCGGTACGTTTCGCCGCGTCGTAGCGATTCGTTAAGGTCATGGTGGCCTTGATATTGGAAAGCTTTTCCCTGTAGTTCTGCAACCCTCATCGATGGCATCAGATGTGTCCATGCCCCCAGTTCATGGAATCCAAGACACACATTTTGGTGATGGAATAAATATGGATCGATAACAAAGGTATTTTGACACCATCAAGCAGGGATAACAAGAAAGAGGGCAAGCAATGTCAGAGGAGAAACGGCGGTTCACTCGAGTTCAGTTCAACATGGCAGCGGATTTGACAGTGAACTGCAATGTCATTTCCTTTTCTAATATTGAGAATCTCAGTGTTGGAGGTTGCCTGTTGGTAACGAATGTACGCTTGGAAGTTGGTACTACCTGCCGGTTTTGGCTTCCTTTGGAACAAGCAAATCCTGACTTGGGGGTAGAGGTCTACGGTGAAATCGCTCGATGTGATGGGGAATCAGTGAGTGTGCGATTTACCAAGATCACACCTGAAAGCCTGTTTCATCTACAGAATATTATACGTTTTAACGCGCCTGATCCTGATGGGATTGATAATGAGATCAGCGAACATCCCGGATTAATGTGAGCATTAGACAGTTTCCTTCTCTTTTGTTTTAATTCAGAAAAAATTTCCAGAATGATGGTGGAAACATAAAAGAAGCCGGGCCATCTGGCTTCAGGGTAGGCACTTCTCGCCACCCCCTATCTGGTAAGGAGAGTCACCAGTGAGAGCCAAACGACTCGACTTATATCAGCCAAATCATTCTGACCTTACCGGATGGCTTCCATTTGTACGTCCGATCAATACTCGGCACGCCCCGAACAATCGTCGGGCATCCGTTTGGGGGAGGTCAGAATTTTAGTGGCTGTACTTAAAATATATTGCTTGAATGTGACACTGACAAGACCTGTCGGGGATTGCATAAAACAAAAAAGAAAAGCCGGGTCACTCTGGCGTAGCGGATGGCTGTTTACCCGCCTACCTCTTCTGGAGGATTCTCCATTGAGAGGCCAGATGACTCGACTCTTTTAGCTTCGTCATTCCCTCGTGACTCGATGACTCTATTGCAAGTTCGATTATTAATCGAACTGCCCCGAGCGATAGTCGGGCACCGGTGCGAGGTCAGATGACTTGGCTGTACTTAAATTATATGGCCGGCAGATGTCATTGGCAATGCCTAAGACTGGATTATTCAACTGATCACTTTCCGTCCGAGCAAACAATTACGCGAGAGGTTGAATGAACCAAAATAGCGAGGACAAATAATGAAAACCATAGCTGGAATAGAAACAAGCATGGCAGTGTATGAAAAATGGAGCAAAGATATTCCTGGTAACATCAATAAGTCGGATTGTCTTGGTTCAACGGGAATAGGACTTTTGAGCTGTTCATGATAAACCATTATGAACGGAGGAAAGTCCATGCGAAAGAAACGTCACAACTACAGCCCTGAAGAGAAGGTAATCATCCTCAAGCGCCACCTGGTTGGCCGGGAAACGGTATCGGATCTCTGCGATGAATACCAACTGCAGCCGAATACATTCTACGGTTGGCAAAAGCAGTTTTTCGAAAAGGGAGCTGCTGCTTTTGCCCTAGAAAACAAAGACTCCAAGAAGGTACAAGAACAACGAATCCATCAGCTTGAAGATAAATTGCGTCGGAAACATGAAGTTCTTTCCGAGTTGCTGGAGGAGCATATCCAGTTAAAAAAAGAACTTGGGGAGCTCTGAATGGTAGCTGGGTTCCTCATGATACACGTGATACCGTTGTTGATTTCAGCAAGCATTGGAGCAAGAAAGCTGAAGTGGCCCTGCAAGAGATCATCGCTTGGCTGGCCGTTTCCAGGAGCAAGTTTTATGCATGGATCAAGCGGTACGGCAAGGCCAACGAACATAATGGGCTGATCCCCCGGGATTTCTGGCTTGAACCTTGGGAACGGGCAGCGATCGTCAATTTTGCTGTCAACAATCCCCTTGAGGGGTATCGGCGGTTGACGTTTATGCTACTGGATCAGGACATCGTTGCCGTCAGCCCCAGCAGCACCTGGCGAGTTCTAGGCCAGGCAGGGTTGCTGCAGAAATGGAACCGGAAGAAAAGCCTCAAGGGCACCGGCTTTGTGCAACCGCTCAGGCCCCATGACCATTGGCATGTGGACATTTCTTATATCAACATCTGCGGCACATTTTATTATTTGTGCAGCATTCTCGATGGATGCAGTCGTTTCATTGTCCACTGGGAGATCAGGGAACAGATGACGGAAATGGATGTGGAGATCATCCTGCAACGCGCCAAGGAGCACTTTCCCGAAGCCCGGCCAAGGATCATTTCAGATAACGGGCCACAATTTATTGCCAAGGATGAGGTGGTCGGGGTTTGTGAGACATCCTGAGGTGTGAAATAAGCAATGTTGCTTTTATTATACAGTTACAGGCCTCAGGCTGCCTTGCTCAATTGTTCGATTCGTTTTGAATAAGCCTCATTTGGAGTCTGCTTGTCAAGTGACGAATGTTTTCTTTTCTCATTATACCAGCCGAACCAGGAAGTCAGATCCTTGACAAGCTCAGTTCCCGTTTCGTATGACTTCAGGTAGATCCTTTCGTATTTCAGGGTGCGCCAAAGTCGCTCGATAAAGATATTGTCCTTGAATCGTCCTTTGCCGTCCATGCTGATTTTGACGTTCCAGGCCTTGAGGACTGAGGTGAACGCTTCGCTGGTGAATTGGCACCCCTGATCAGTATTGAATATCTCAGGAGCGCCATATTTAAAGAGAGCCTCTTTCAAAGCCTCAACGCAAAATCTGGTGTCCAGAGTGTTGGATAGTCGCCAGGCGAGAACCTTTCTGGTGGCCCAATCCATGATCGCGATCAGGTACATGAAACCCCGAGCCATAGGGATGTAGGTGATGTCAGTCGCCCACACCTGATCGGGCCTGTCAATGGTCACTCCCCGGAGCAGATAGGGATAGACCGGATGCTTCGGCTGTCGCCTGCTGGTGCCCGGCTTGGGAGCTAAAGACTCGATGCCCATGACCCGCATTAAGCGACGGACACGACCTCTTCCCACCACGAGTTCGGGAGTTGTGAGGTGATCAGCAAAGGAACGGCTCCCCATCCAGGGGTGCTCAATATAGAGTTTGTCTATCCGGGCCATCAGTTCCAAATCACCAACACGTAGACCGAAGCCAAGGCCGCGGTAATAGTTGGAACGAGGCAGTCCGAAAAGCTGGCAGCAACGCTGAACAGAAACTTCAGGATGTCCCATAGCGATCACCTGTTGTTTCTGCGCCCGGCCAAGTTCAGACCGGGCAGATTGGCTAAAAAATCGTTCTCAACCTTGAGCTTGCCGATCTGACGGTGGAGCTCGGCCACTTCGGCCTCATGGTTGACTTCTTTCTTCTTGCCCTTGCCAAAAAGCTCAGAAGCGTTCTTGGTCAGATCCTGCTTCCAGCGGGTGATCTGGGTCGGGTGAACCCGGTACTCAGTAGCCAGTTCAGCCAGAGTCTTGGACTCCGACAGTGCGGCCAGGGCTACTGTGGCCTTAAATTCTGCGCTGTGACGTGGACGATGAGGTGGGTTTGACATTGAACTTCTCCTTGCAAAATAGGTTGGTTCATTGCTTATACACCTGTCTCAATAATCGGCACCTCTTCAGGATTTCAAAGAATTCATCCGTATCTCGGGAATGACGCATGTGCGGACATCGCCATATTATCCGCAGTCCAACGGCAAATTGGAACGGTTCCACGCAACCATCAAGGGGGAATGTATTCGTCCCGGTGTCCCGCTTTCCCTTGACGATGCCCGAAGAATGGTTGAAGGGTTTATCCATCACTACAACAACGTCAGGTTGCACAGCGCCATCGGATATATCGCGCCGATGGACAAATTGAACGGCAGAGAACAGGAAATATTCAAAGAGCGAGACAAAAAACTGGAAAAAGCCCGGGAACTGAGAAAGAAAAAACGACTTCGTGCCTACGGGCCAATCACCCCAAGGGGAGATAATACGGCTCCCCATAACCCCTTAATGCAAACAGCTTGAATGTCCATTTCCAACTGAGGCGGAACAGTTGCACTATACCCAGGTTCTGGAACTGCGGCCCGAGGACGAATCCGTTCGCTACCTGTTGGCCTCATTGCTCGGCACTCCGCTCGACCAGGCCCCGGATGCCTATGTCCGCAACTTTTTTGATACCTATGCCGAGGGGTTTGAGCATAGCCTGGTGGATGAACTGGGCTACGACAACCCGCAAAAGCTCTTCGAGTGCCTGTGCAACAGCTCCGCCCGTAGCTCTGCGTATGAGCACGGCCTTGATCTTGGTTGCGGCACCGGCCTCAGCGGCCTTTCCTTCAAGGGAGTGGTCAACGTGCTCGACGGCGTCGATCTTTCCCGCAACATGCTGACCCAGGCGGCTAAAAAGGGCTGTTACACCCTGCTCCACCCGGACAGCATCAGCCATCATCTCGATGCAACCGGCGAGACCTATGACTTTTTCCTGGCCACCGATGTTTTTATCTATGTTGGTGATCTACTTAAAATATTTACAGCTGCCCAAGCCCTTGCCCGACCGGAAGCACTCTTTTGCTTTTCCACGGAACATTTGGCTGCGGGCGGCTTTCAGCTGCTCCAAACCGGTCGGTTTGCCTATTCCCACGACTATATCCGCCAGATCGCCGCATCCACGGGTTGGACGGTCCTGGCCCTGGAACCGACCCTCCTGCGCAAGGAACGAGAGGCCTGGATTAGCGGTGATCTGTGGATTTTGCGGATCGATCCGCCGCCCTCCTGATCGCTTTACCCAAGCCCACTCGTCAATCTAGCCGCTCCCGGACGAGCCGGGTCACGGCAAGGGTTGGGCATAGGGGCCGCGTTTGTTGGCACAACTCCTGCTGACTTGCTGATTGAGCTGGTCGCCCGATGCTTGGGCATACGACTGATCGAAATAGACCAGTTCTACAGTTTCCCGGATTCGTTCTATGGTGATTTCGGGGAACTGGTCGGTCTGGTACCAGATTAACTCACCCTCGGCGATCTGTGGTTCAACGCCGTTGTTCCGCATCTCCGCCGCTGAGGTAAAAAGTTCGCCGATCTGTCGACACAGTTGGTTTCTCGCATCGTTTGGGGGTGCGGCTTGGGGAATCGCCTGTTGTGCTGCCGCCTCAGGCAGCATTTGCGATGTCCCCTGGGGGATCGGCTGCGGGCTTACTTGAACTGTCGATTGCGGTGCTGCCGCAGCTGCCGGTCCGCACCGTCGCCAGACGATCTCCGTCCCCGATGGCCCCGAAGCGCCTGGCACTACGCACAATCCCATGGCTTTAAGCCGGTCCATATTATCGCGCATCTGCACACAGGCAGCATCGGCGGCCGGACCGGCCGTTTCCCAGCACAGTTGGGTTAATGCCTGATCGCGGTCGATCAGGCCCTGGATTTCAGGGGGGAAAGTCTCGACGGCCCCTTGCTGGGGGAGAGGCGGCGCCCTGTCCAGAGCGGTTTCCAGGTCAGCCGGGCTGGTTGCCGGCCGCGTTGCCGGGACTTTGGGTGGTGGTGCCTTGTCTAGAGCTGTTTCCAGATCGGCCGGACTGGCTGTTTTTCGTTTCTCCGCAGCTTTGGTCGGCGGCGGCATCTTTTTGGGCTTCATGAACAAAAAACCGGACTGGCTTTTTTGGTTGTAGGAAAGAACCGTGTTGGTGATGGGACCTGCCCAGTTGTACATCTCCTCGCCGGTTAGTTCTATTTTCGTGCTTTCGCCGAACTTGGCTATGGCCTCTGCTTTCATCGCCGCAAAATTTTTGCCCCCCGTGAACAGCAGGATGACGCCGTGGAGCCTCTCCTTGGTAAACGAGTACTGAATGCCGGTGAGCGTCGCTTTGCCAAAGCGTAGCTCCTCGTTTTCGAGGGCGTAGAGGGCGGAGCCGCTCTTGCCGCCTTCCTTGGTCAGGACCAGTTTTTTAGTCTGTTGCAGGTCGGAAAGGTTACTGCCCCAACGCATGCCTTTGAACCCGTCGATGTCTGCCTTGGCAAAGAGCAGCGTCGGTAGGAGGAGGAACAGGAGAAAAAGCCAACGGCTATTGAAAGGATGGATTTTCATGGTCGGTGCGCCTGTCGCTTATCTAGCGGCTACTGTCTTTGGTAGGAGTGACAACCAGAGCAATCCGCTCGGTCGCCGCCTTGGAAAGCTCGGGATGCTGCTGCCGCAGCCATGCCAGGATGTCGGCTTTTTTGATGCCCGGATTCTCCGCCTCTGCCTGGGAAAAATGGGCGTTCCAGCAGTTTTCAGCCACATGAAGCTCTAAGGCAAAGCAGGGATGGTCCTTCGGGTTTGCGGGCGTCTTTTTTTGCTGGAGCGGTGCCTGTTGACCCTGCTCCAGAAGACCGGCCGTTTCCGGACCGATGCCGTGCTTGCGTTCAAATTGAATCACTTCGTCCAATCGGGCAAAAAGCGTATTAGGTTTGAGTCCGATCATGCTGGTTTCTCCCCACTCTTCCCCCACCGAATTGGTAACCATGACCGCCTTGTTGTCGGCATCCAGACAGGGAAATTCGGCCCCAATCAGCATCCGGTCGCATCGGCCCTGGATCATCGTCAACACCTCTGCCTGGGGCTTCACCACAGCCTGAACCTGCAGTTGCGGGGCCGGGGTCTTTTTCTTTTTACCGCCGCTGACCTTGCCCATCTTCTGCAAGAAGACGTTAGGGAACTCTATCCATAATGCCACCGTGCCGCTGATGGCCATCTCCAAAATTTGATCCGCGCTTTTCTGCCATCGCTTACCCAGATCGTCCAGATAGACGCGCTGATTATCCTGTGTCGTCATTGGGTTTCCTTGTGCATTTTTTAAAGTGCAGCGAGGGGCGATTGCCGCCCCGTCTTTTTAAACCCCTAAGGTAGCAAGGCCGGGCCGGGAAGAGCAACTAAAATCAGCCCTGCGTTTCTTGCCTCGCATCCCCCATCGCCCTAGAAAGCCGCCATCCGCTGTACCGTTTCGCGCAGATCGTTGACCAACTCGATCGGAGCCAGCACCTGGGCCGCATCGCCCCAGGACAGAATCCACCGTTTTAACTCCAGCAGATGGTTGACCGTCATGGTCATGATTAACGAGCCGTCCGGCTGCTCCAGGATGGTCTGCGACGGATGCCAAAGGCGCTCCCGCACATAGGCGGCGGCGTGGGCGGCAAACCGAATTCGGACTTCGGCTTCCCCCTCACCCCAGTGAATGCCGAAATGGCTGCCGAAAAGGCGGCGGAAATCGAAGTGGGCGGGCAGCGCGAACCGCTCCCGGCCCTTCCTCGCCGTGACCATGCGGGCCAGGCTGAAGGTACGGATCGCGCCGCGCAGGTGGCAGTGGCCGACCACATACCAATCCCCCTCAAACCGCACCCCGTGATAGGGATCGACCTGCCGCCATTTGGGCTCGCCGCCGGGACTGCGGTACTCGATCTCGAGCCGGGCCGAGGTCCGCAGACAGTCGAACACCGTGGCAAAGGGCGGCAGGACGGTGAACAGCGGCTGGTCGTTGCCCGGTTTGGTCGCCACCTTGTCCGGCAGGCTTTCCTCGATTTTGCGGAACACCGAGCGGAGGCTATCATAGACCGGCGTGCCCTCGTACTGCCCCAGCAGCTTGTCAGCCAGGTAAATGGCAAACAGATCGCTTTCCCGGATGTTGATGGCCGGCAGCTGGTACTGCTCCTCGGTGTAGTAGTAGCCGCGATGTTTGGCCGAATAGGCCAGGGGCGCATCCAGCTCATAGCGCAGATAGTCGAGGTCGCGCTGGATGGTCTTGTAGCTGGTCTCCCATTCTTCGGCAAGCGAGTTGCGGTTAGGAGAAACCGTTTTTCCCGTATCTTCCTATCGATGAACAGCAAGCGCGTATGCTGGGGTTTGTATTTTGCCATCGGTGCCCGTCTCGTGAAAAATCAACTACTCGTTTTTACCGTCGTCCCAAGCAGGAGTGAATCACTCAGTCGTGGCCCGGATGCAGGGTAACGGAATCCAGGAATATCCCGTGCCGCCCTCCTGATTTCCCCGGATTACGCTTCGGCTTCTCCGGGCGACTCGCTCCCCTACCATTCATTTCGACCAAAGGGAGAAATCTAAGCCCTGTCCTCTTTCATTTTCCCTGGGTGATGCTTTGGCTTTTCCAGGCTTCTCGTTGCCCTGTTGTCATCTACCATGTTCTTCACGCAGGTAAGAGATTTTTCTATCGCGGAGTTTAGCGTTAAGGATAACTATAAGTTTGCGCATAACGGCAGCCAGGGCGACCATCTTTTTCTTGCCGTCAAGAACGAGTCGTTTGAAAAATACGCTGAGCTGGGTGTTGGAACGACAGGCGCTTAAAGAGGCCATAAACAAAGCGGTTTTGATTTTATGACGACCACCCCAAACCTGCCTGTAGCCGCTCTTTTTGCCGCTGTCTCGCGCGTGGGGGGCGCATCAGGCTCGCTGCCTGCCTCCTAGTCAATTCGCCCAGTTCAGGCATCAGGCCTAGAAGCGTGCAAGCCGTTTGCGCACCGATACCCTTGACGCTGGTTAGAACATCCATCTTTTTCGTCAAAGCGAGCGACGTGGTGACCAGTTTTTTATCTGCGTTTCGATGATATGAATTTGCTCGTTGACATAGGGGAGGTGGGATTCGACGTCCTGTTTCAAGCTGGCATAACGAGGATGTTTGACACGATTCATCTCGGCTTTTTTCATAGCCATATAATCTTCACGTCGCTTCAAAAGATCACTCAACCCCTGTATTTCATGGGTTTTCTCGACGAAGAGAGGCAGCGTCTCGTTACGCTCAAAAGCGTAGCGAGCTAACGCCAGTGCGTCTAACTTGTCCGTTTTGGCGATTTTTCCAAGTTAGCGGATAAAGTGTTTGGCCTGTAATGGCGTGGCACGGTTAACCGCGACGCCCTACTTGCACAAGGCTTTCAGCAGGGCTGTTTCATAGCCGCCTGTAGCCTCAAGGACGACAAAGCTTTCAGAGAGTTTGGTCTCATTGTCGCCACAAAAAGCTGCGAAGCCTTCGCTGCTGTTTGGATAGCGCTTCGGCTTCGCAGCCTTAGCGAGCTGTGCGATGTCGATATGATCTTTACTAACATCGATGCCAAAAAAGTGTAAATATGACATGCGAATCCTCTTGCTTTCGGGTTCCCCGCACGAAACGGTGCGTAAAACAGCTTAACAAATTTAAAAGCATGAGTTCTTTTAGGTAGATAAAGGCCGGCCAGCCAATAATCTATCTACAGAGGAACTCATGCTTGTTGAACAGATAATCAAACAGACGGTTGATTTGCAAGGTTTTCGAGTACATACGGTCACCAAAGACTCCGATGGAATAATCGCTGAAATTCGTCCTGATGCCCGCCACAGGGTGCGATGCGGGTCATGCGGACATCCTGCCGTCTACCGGGATCGGCGAGAGGTGCGATTCTTTCGCCACGTGCCTCTGTGGAATATACCTGTCTGGGTCAAATATGTACCTCGTCGGGTGTCTTGTTCTCGATGTGGAGGCGTCCGCACGGAGAAACTTCCCTGGGTGACGGGCAAGCAACGCTTTACTCTTGCCTACAGTTGCTACCTGGCCAAGTGGGCCGAGATGCTGCCCTGGTACTCTGTCGCCAAACTGTTCAGTTGTGCCTGGGGTACGGTTGCCACAGCAGTCAAAAGCGTAGTGAAATATGGCATGGAGCATCGCGATCTCAGCGGCATTACGCATATTGGTATTGATGAGATTTCGCGGAAAAAAGGTCATGTCTACCTCACCAATGTGTACGATCTCCGCTCAAAAACCTTGATCTGGAGCGGGGTTGAAAGAACCAAAGATACCTTGCGCAGCTTTTTCAACTACCTCGGGCCAGAGCGGACAAACAAACTCCAGGGCATCTGTTGCGATATGTGGAAGCCCTATGTCGAGGTGATCAAGGAATGTGCTCCGCAGGCAACTCTTGTTTTTGATAAATTTCATATCGTTCGCCACCTGATGGAAGCGGTTGATCAAGTCCGGCGAGATGAGATCCGAGAAAAAGGAAAGGAACACAAGGAGCTCATGAAGGACAGCCGGTATATCTGGCTTAAGAATCCTTGGAACCTTACGCCGAAGCAAAGGATCAGACTCAGCAGCCTTGAGCATATGAATCTGAAGATCAACAGGGCCTATCTCCTCAAAGAGCGCTTTCGAGATTTATGGTCCTATAAGACAAAAACCTGGGCCAGGAAGCACTTGAAGCAGTGGTTTTGGTGGGCAACGCATTCTCGCCTGGAACCCTTACGCGAGTTTGCCTGGATGGTCCGACGCCATGAAGAAAACATCCTGACCTGGTTCCACATGCCCATCAGCAACGGCACTGTCGAAGGGCTCAACAATAAAGCCAAAGTCGTCAGCCACAAGGCCTATGGGTTCAGAACAGCTGACCTCTTTATCTGCAACCTCTACCACTGTATGGGCAACTTACCGGCCATACCGCTCATGCACCGTTTCATGTGAGGAACCAACTTTTCTGGGAACATCCAGCAACGCAGTGTTGACCCAGGTGTGGATAGCCCTATGCGTGTACCTCTTGGTCGCTTATCTCAATTTTAAAGCAAAATTGAGTAGTTCCATGCAGCAGATCCTCCGGGTGCTGCAGCTCAACCTCTTCACCAAGAGGAATTTAATCGAACTTTTTAAACCAACCGTTGCTCAACGTACTGTTTCTCCTCAGATTTTATTGTGGAAAAATCTATAAGACAGCAATGAATATAATCGAGTTTTGTTTGGATGATTATCTGTGCCAGATATGAGTCAACTGAAAATGTTAATGACTTAATCTTTTCTATGATTTCAAAAAGAGAAAGATTTGGCAGATCGATGACATCAAAAACGGCATCAAATTTCTGATAAAAATTTTCTATATAATCTTTTTTCGATGACATTTTGAGTTCGAATCCGATATCAACAGCAGTATTCATGGCATCATCTCCTTTGGTGAAGTGACGATACCAAAAAAAATGCAACAATTTACAGTATTTTCTGTTTCAACATTCTGTTTTTATAACATTTTATATCGATCTGGATTGAGCGTTATTGACGCATAAGTAGCGGATGCTCCCTCCTTGCTGTTGCTTACATTAAGCTTCGACAGCTCCCTTTGCCCCTTTAAGAGGCAAAGGGAGCTGTCCCCTTTTAGGGGTTAATCAATACCGGCCCCTCCGGGGTCGGTTGTTTATTTCTGGAGCGTATGCAATCAATCATTCGGCCTGCAGCAAAAAAGGCCATCTTGTAGCTTGAGGATGGATGTTGCTTACCTGAGCTATGATCGAAAGTGGTGTTTGAGAGAGCCATAAAAAACAAATGACGTATCCTGTTGAAATGAGTTCGCCAAAACTTAATTCCAACAAAAAAGGATACGTCATGAGTAAGAGTAAAATTATTGCCTTTAAAAAGCCAGGGGATATTTCCGAGGATCCATTAACCGAGTTGCTCCGCACCGGAGCCAGGCAACTGATCGCCAACGCTGTTGAAGCTGAACTCTATGGATATCTCCGCCAATTTATCGGCCTCAAAGATGAGAACGGCCACCAGCAAATTGTTCGCAATGGATATTTGCCGGAACGGGAGCTCCAAACTGGTATCGGCCCTGTTGCCGTCCGGGTTCCAAAGATTCGCGATAAACGTGGACAAGGCATCAAATTCAATTCGACGCTGTTGCCGCCCTATGTCCGGAAAACCAGGAGCATTGAGGAGGTGTTACCTTGGCTTTATCTCAAAGGCATCTCCACAGGCGATTTTCAAGAAGCATTACAGGCTCTTCTAGGCCGGGATGCAAAAGGGCTGTCAGCCTCCACGATCAGTCGCTGCAAGCAAATATGGGAGGAAGAGCACGACGCGTGGAACCGGCGGAGGATGGAAAACAAACGGTACGTGTATATCTGGGCAGATGGCGTGTACTTCAACATCCGCAGTGATGACGCCAAGCAATGCATTCTCGTCATTATCGGTGTCACCGAACACGGACGGAAGGAATTTGTCGCCATTGAAGACGGCTATCGGGAATCCGAACAGAGCTGGTCGGAGCTGCTGTTACGCCTCAAAGCGCAAGGACTCGGACATGCTCCCAAGCTGGCGGTCGGCGACGGTGCTCTGGGGTTTTGGAAAGCGTTAAGTAAGGTATTTCCCAAAACAGTCCAGCAACGCTGTTGGGTTCATAAGACGGCCAATGTGCTCAACAAAGTTCCGAAGTTGGTGCAGCCCAAGGTGAAGCAGGCGTTGCATGAGATCTGGATGGCCCCAACGAAACAGGATGCCTTCAATGCCTTTGACGTTGCTCTTTCGACCTACTCGGCAAAATACCCAAAAGCCATGGAATGCCTGGAAAAGGATAAAGAGCAGATGTTGGCTTTTTATAATTTTCCTGCCATTCATTGGCAACATATACGGACATCCAACCCCATTGAATCAACCTTTGCCACCGTGCGCCTGAGGACGGCAAAAACAAGGGGATGTATTGCCAGGCATACGATCTTGGCCATGGTGTACAAGCTCGGCCAAAGTGCTCAAAAAAGGTGGCGTAAGTTGAGAGGCTTCAAGCTACTGGCTGAGGTAATACGAGGTGTTCAATTCAAAGATGGAGAATCTGTCACCTCATTAACTGATAGCGAGCTCAACAGGGCCATCGTTTGAGATTGTTTCCTAAACACCAGACTTGACCATAACTCTGCTTACCTTGCAAAAGGTGAAATGGGCGTAAATCCAGGGGGGAAAGGTTAGGTATACCGATTTCCCCTATAATGATTTTTAAACTGTAAGGTGAATCTTCCCGGGGAGCTGAGTCTATCTAGTTGATAAAACGGTTAATTGTCATGTGCGAGAGAATGCATTGACTTTAGTTTTCGGGGTGTATAAAATAACGATTAGGAATTAATATTAATTTTTCACATAGGGTATGCACATGCAGATCACACCCTTCGCAAATGCTGGTTCAATTGCCAGTCTTTCCGTGCTGAAATCGGCGAATGAACAACCTGCCTTGGCTGGTGAACTGATTAGCAAATCCGTTGAAGGCTTGATCCAGGCACAAGTTGCCCAAGCGCCGGTCCAGCCGGTCAATCTGGCCGCAACATCTGGAAGCGGAACGCTTATCAACACCACTGCTTAATCGCACAACCAAGAGGCCACGAATGGAGAAGTTTACATTTCCAGTAACCAATAGGAGGGTGACATGGGCATAAGTGGAGTAAGCGGATCAACGACCAGTCAATTGTACCAGATACCACCTCAGAAGAGTGCGGGGCAAGTCATTCAACAGGCCAAACCGATTCCAGCGCAGGGACCGGCCGAAGAGGGCAAGGAAAGCAGCGCCATGCAGACTAAAGAGGGCAGTAGCGGCGGAGAAGCTATGGAGTCAACCTTGATCGATACCTATGCCTGACCGGCATGGTTGGCGGGAACTGAATTGTGTTCGTTTGGTAAGCAAGCCGTCCCTCGCACCCTTTGGTGTGAGGGACGGCTTTTTTTATGGCAATCCGCCACCGGGGACGAAGGGATTATAGTTGTTGGCCGCCATCAGCATCCAGGCGGTGGCGCAGGTGCTGGGGATCGGGTTGGCGTACCAACCGAAGGGAATGAAGTAACGTTTGCTGGCGTAGAGATAGGGCTTGGTCGAAAGCTTGAACAGTTGATCGTAGTGCTTCAGCTTTCCATTAAAATCTGAATCGGCATAGGTGTCAACCCGCAGCTTATCCATAGCCGCCAGCATGGAGCGTTCGTCGCGCCGGAGGTCTTCGGTAAAACGCCCCGCCTCCTCAACGTGCGGCGATGGGGGCGAAATGGTCTGGTAATGAGCGATCATGGTCCGGATCATGGTGATGGCGCCAGCGGTCCATTCAACCGAGGCGATTCCTTGCCGAAAGGTGCCGTTCGCGTCACTGCCATTGCCGTCTTGATCGGAAAAACCCACACCCCACAGTACTGAACCCGCGCCGTATCCGCCCCAGCGTTTCACCTGCTGCCAGTTGCGATAACTGGCGCCAAAACCGAACCAGCCATCAATCGTTTCTGGGCCCAGCGCCGCAATTCCCCAAGTGTTGACATCAACCGCCTTGGGGGCCAGCGTCGGCAACCAGTTGCTTGCGGCAGCGGGTTTGTCGGCAATACCCCCCTGAATAAACTCGCCATCGTGCCAGGCAAAGTTTTTGAAAAAGGCAAGCAGTCCAGCAGTTTTCCGGTTGGCACCGATGGTGCCGCCGTTGATCATGGCCCCACTCAGCTGCAGGGCGTTGGTGATTGTTGCCCGGTCAGCTGATGAGAGATCCTTGTCCCGGCTAAGGATGTGCTCAAGGGTCGTTCGCAGAATTTTCAGGCCTGCGTAGAGGCTGATGTTGTTTTCAACTGCTATGAAATAGGGGTCAACCAGTTGATCGCCCTGATTGGCGACCGTCCCTGCTGGGGCATAGTAGACCGCGCCCAGTGGTGACTGCATCGCGGCAAAGGTAGGGAGGATTGCCAGCGCGTTTTGCACCGCCGATTCCTGAAAGGGTACATGGGCGGCTTTTTTGTTGAGGCGATATTGGATGTCAGCAGCTTGCAGCGGTCCTATAAGAAAGGCCCAGGCGTTTTCGCCGGTGATCGGCTTCCAGTCGGTCCAGCTCATCTTGCCCGGCTGGTAGGCGGCATTATGGGGCGGCAAATCGGCGGTTTTGATAAACCGGGCGTAGGGCGTAGTGACAAAGGGATCGGTTGATAGCCAGCTGCGCGGCAGCATGCGAAAGCTGTAGGCTTGGGCTGGATCGGTGATAACGTGCTGATTGTAGACGAAGACCGGACCGGCCGTGGCCGCTCTCGTTTCTCCGGTTATAGGGTGGCTGCTGTTGCCGCTGTAGCCTTCACGCAGCAGCAGGTTCTGATTGCTGGCCAGTCCATAGGCATCCTGACCGGGGCCAAGCGGAAGTTTATTGACCACCTTACCCAGCATGACGGCAATCTGCCAAGTGGCCGCGTCGTAAATGTTTGCGCCGTCATGGCTGTTGACCCGTTCAGTTTGCAGGTCTCCGCCGACCGATGTGCGCGGAGTCAGGGTGTAGGTTTGCGGGTTGTAGGTATCAATGACCGTGCAGTCGGCTGTCGAACAAACATGCTCGCCCCAGTAGGCGGCGCTGTCATAAAAACTCAAAGGGAGTTGCTGGCCCTGAAGATTTCCGGCAGTAGCGGTGTAGAGGATGCCGCCGGCGGTGCGATCGCTGATCAAAAAACGGTAGCTTGCAGCCAGATCAATGGCTCTCGTTTGAGCAAAGGTCGGGAGAGGTGCCACTATCACTAAAAGGAGCACGAAGCCGATGATGCTCCACCAGCAACCATGTCGTCGACGGCACCGGGAAGTGGTTGGTGGTGGCGGTACGGTGGGCTCCTCGGTACACTTGGGTGCAAGGGGTGCATACCTGTGCGCAGAAACAGCCATTTTCAGGACTTGCGGCAAAGGTCCAACCCAAGTTGCAATGCTGCCTCCATGGTCTCGGTTTTTTCGACGACGCTGCCTTTAGCGTCCACCCCCTGGGCCAGCAGTTCACCGCTGTAGCTGAACTCCATGGCGTCAAAGGCATAACGGACGGTCAGGCGAGCACCGTCAAAAATTTTGCCGCCGTCGGTGGCAGCTACACTGACCATGTAGCCACGCCGGTATTCACGTTCCGGTTTGATCGCGCCAAGTAGATATTTCCGACTCCACAGGACCTGGCAGCGGTCAATGAAGGCTTTCGTCTGGGCTGTGACCCCATAAAAATAGATGGGCGATCCGATGACAATTCGGTTGGCCGCGTCAATCTTCTCGTACAGAGCGGTCATGTCGTCATTGAAGATACACTGCCCCTCAGTTTCGCAGTGGCCGCAACCGGTGCAGGGATGGATGACCAAGTGGGCTAGGTTGATATGCTCGGCCTTGTGGCCGGTGCGGTGAATACCTTCCTCTATTTGTTCCAATAACAGATCGGTATTGCCGCGTTTGCGCGGGCTACCGTTGAAGAGGAGTATGTTCATGGTCATACCGTCGTGGTTTTTGGGTTAGGGGTATCAGTCCCTATTGAATATTGAATACGAGTTGTTTCTGCCATTTTTTAAAAACTTATCCGGACTCCATTTCAATCGTGGACCCTGAAGGATATGCCTCATAAGCTCTCATGTGCCATGTGTGTTTCGACAGCCTTGAGAGCATCCGCGGCAGAGCTCGTTATTCCACCCGTGTATCCGGAACCTTCGCCTATCGGATAGAGATTTTTAACATTGACTGATTCAAATCGTTCGTTGCGTTTGATTCGGACAGGAGATGACGTTCTCGTTTCCGCACCTAACAAGAGAGCTTGGTTGGAAACAAATAAGGGGACTTCTTTTTTCCATTTTCCAAATGCTGCCACCAGCTGCTCGACCACAAATGTTGGAAGAATATCTTTCAAATCTGCAGGCACCACCCCCATTTTATAGGAGTTTTCATGTAAGCCTACAACGCTGCTCTCACCTAAAAAATGCATCAAATTCTGCGCAGGAACTTTCCAATCTCCTCCACCGGCGCAAAAGGCCTTTTGTTCTATCTTCTTTTGAAACGCCAAGCCTGCCAATGGGTCGTCTGATTGATAATCGTCTGCATGGCAGTTGACAACCAGCGCTGCATTTGAGAAGGGAGATGACCTCTGTGAATAACTCATCCCGTTCACAACCAGCATGCCTTGGCCAGAGGAAGCATTGACCACTTCGCCTCCAGGGCACATGCAGAAGGTGTAAACGCCCCTTCGAATTTTTTGATTGGTGTAATTCAACGAATAGGTAGCCGCACCTAATCCTCTGAAATTGTGATACTTATACCCGTATCGCATAACATTGATTGTTTCAACGGGATGCTCAATTCTCACCCCAACCGAGATTGGTCGTTGCTCAAGTTCGACCCCTTTGTCATGCATCATTTGAACGGTATCACGGGCAGAATGACCCAAGGCGATATAGATACTTGATGAAAGGTATTCCTTCTCATTGTTGATGATAATACCTGAAGCCCTTTCCCCTGAGATCAGGATGTCCGTCATTTTTGAACTGTAATAGATTTCACCCCCGTTCTCGAGGATGTACTTTCTTATATTCCTCACTATTTTACACAATACATCGGTCCCTAGGTGGGGTTTGCTGATGTATCCTATTTCTTCAGGTGCGCCAAATTTTATGAACGTCTGCAACACGTTGTTTACAGAACTTGTATTGTTCTCTCTCCGAGAAAACAGCTTACCATCCGAGTATGAACCGGCGCCGCCTTCCCCAAATTGAATGTTTGATTCAGTATTGAGAAGCTTATTTTGAATAAATTGTTGAACATCAGCGGATCGTTCGGCTATCTTTTTCCCCCGTTCAAAAATAATCGGCTTTAATCCATAATCAATCAACGCAAGAGCGGCAAACATTCCGGCGGGGCCGAATCCTACTATTATCGGTCTCTCTTTTATTTTTGATACTTTTTTTTCTGCTTCTTTCTCTTCTTTATAAATGGAAAATTTATTTTGGTTTTCAAAATAACCGATTATTGTAACTACAATGGATAGATTGTAGAAAAATTGATCTTTTGAAAGAATCTCTATTGATTTACTCAATATTTTAAAAATTTTTATATTTTCAACTGTAACTTGTAACTGATGGGAAGAAACTTTCAGGTATTCATCAGCCCCATCTTTTTCAAGAGGTATTTGAAGATTTTTCAATATTATTTTCAATAAAATTACCTGGAGATATATATCCGATGAATCTCGATTAGGATGTGCATGCGCATCTTAAGATGTCCTCCCTGGAGAGGGCCTTTCACATAGCTATAATTCTCGCTTTTGTCATTTGCAAAATCATCCGGAAAATTTTGAGAATTTATTTTTTGGTTGGAATCAGAAATCAGGCCAATCCTTGGTCAGGGCCCGGAGTCTTTTTGTTCAAATTGCGGCCGGTCGATCCAATAGGGAGAGGCGATGCCGGTTCTGTAGGCTTCGAGAGCCTCAGGTGAAGAATTAACCCGGAGGTTGCTGTAGCTGCCGTCCTTGTTTTCCCAGCGTTCATGCCAGAAGACAGCAACTTTGACCCGCGGGTACTTGCTGGGCATAAGGCTGAAAGCCTCAGCGATGAACCCGGCCTTGTTGCCCGGTGGGAATTCACCGACCCCCCACTCCGCGAGGAAGACGGGTTTGTTCGGATCCAGCTTGCAGATGTCGGCATAAGGTTCGGCCATCATACTGTCAAAATCCGCCCAGCCCTCGGACTTGCTCATTTTGCCGTACACGCTCAGTCCAAGCCAGTCGACATAGTTTGGGCCTGGGTAATAACTGTTCATGCGATTCCAGGCGGAACGCGGTGAGCTGTAATTGTTGGCATGAAATCCCCAGAGGATGTTGGTGGCTTTTTTAGCCCGGACCCGATCAACCACATAGCGGTAGGCCTGCTTGTACAACTCCGGCCCTTCATAGAGCGGATGACCGTCCTTGTGCCCGATGACTTTGTTGCCGCCGTAAAAACAACCGGACCAGGGAAACCAGGTGCCATTCATCTCCAGACCCCAGGTTACCAGCAGAGGTTTGCCGTATTGCCGGGCTGAATCGGCCCAGGCGTCGATATAACCGTCCCACTTGCCGGCAAGAATTTCGTGCAGTCCGAACCGGTCAGGCCCCTTGGCTTCCTCGTAGGGCTTGTCCCAGGGTGACCAGAAAATGAGCGGCACAGCTCCATAACCAGAGATGATGCGCACGGTTTTTTCGGGAAAGGCCTGGTCACCCCAGAAATTGCCAAAGGCAACCGTGGCCAGAGGTTTGCCCGTCAATTGTTCAAAACCAGTCAGGGCATCATAAGTCACCTGGGCCTCGCCCTCACCGAAATCGACATAGGCTCCGGTATAGGCACCATTTTTTGGGATGACCAATTTGACCGGACGGTCCATCTTGACAGTGGCAGTTTTCTCCTTGGTCTTGGCCTCTGATTGCTCCCTACAACCTGAAACGAGCGTCGCAAGAACGAGCACCATAGAAAAGATAATCGGGATGATCCGGTGGAGAGAAGAGGGGGAAACGGATGTCATTTGGGTTCAATTCCTGGTTGATTAAGCCCTGTAGAGGACCGAAGCGGTGCGGTCGAGTTTACCCCAGCCAACCCAGACGCCTTTCAGCGCCCTGAGGATTGCCCGAACGACCACGATGTTAAGGACGGGTCGGTAGATAAACCGCATTGGCAGGACCAGCCAGATCTGGAACAGCGGCTCGCGTTCGACAAGGCAGGCGACTGCGGCAAGCACTAAATCAGCTGCAAGAAAGACGAAAAAATAGAAATAGAGAATCGAATTAGCCGGGCTGACTACCAGGGACAAGAGGAGCAACAGATCAATGATCGAGCCGAAGGCCACTAAAAAAATGTTGAAAAACCAAGCACTCGGCAGGCTGAACCAGCCCAAAGCCTTGTAATGGGGATTGAACAGCAGTTCGCGGTGTTTCCACAAGCATTGCAGAGTGCCAAAAGCCCAGCGAAAGCGCTGTTTAGCAAAGGTTCGCATGGTTTCGGGGGCTTCGGTCCAGGCAACGGCTCGGGGAGCATAGTGGATGGCATATCCGCATTTGTGCAGAGCCAGGGTCAGGTCGGTATCCTCAGCCAGAGTTTCGGTGCTGATGCCGCCGGCCTTGTTGATCGCCTCTACTCTGAGAGCGCTAACCGCTCCCGGAACTACGGTGATGCAGTTCAACTGGTGATAGGCTCTCCGGTCGAGATTGAAACCGCAGGTGTACTCCAGCGACTGAAAACGGGCAAACAGGGTTGTGGAATTACCCACCCGCGCCCGTCCCGAAACCGCGCCAACGGCGGGATCGGCAAAAGGTTGGATCAGGTGGCCAATGGTCTGAGGGGTGAACTGGGTATCGGCGTCCAAGCTGACCACAAACTGGTGAGTGACCGCTTGCAATCCGTTCCGCAGGGCATTGGCCTTGCCGAGATTGTTCTGGCGGATCAAACGGATGCGAGGATCGTCCTTCGCCATGGTGGTCACAATGGCTGCAGTAGCATCCTGGGAGCCGTCGTCCACTACGATGACTTCCATCGGGCCGGAATAGAGGGTATTGAGCACCGATCGCAAGGTGTCGCCAATGACTTTTTCTTCATTGTAGGCGGCAATCAAGACGCTGATCGGCGGACAAAATGCGGCGGTTTCGTCTGCATCCACGGCTGCTTCGTCATCCCGACGGCTGCGAATTGCCAGCCAGGAGACAGCCAGGGTTTTGAGAATAGTCAGACCGGTGGCAACAATCATGAAGGCCCAAAAAAAATTGGTCACCTCGTGAATGGCGGTGAAGCCGCTCTCGCTGATCATGCGGGTCAGGGGTTGCTGGCTGGCGGGCAGGACCGGCATCAGCTGTTCGGCCGGGATTTCGAGAAGTTGGGGCAGCGGCAGGATCCGGTCGCCCCGGGCGGTGAGATAGTCGATAATTTGGGGGAGGACCTCGACCGTCTGGCTGCGATCGCCACCGGCATCGTGGAGGAGGACTACATTGCCTCCCCGCATTCGACCCCGTTTGACGCGTTCGAGCATGGTTTTGACACCGGGTTCCTCCCAATCCTCCGGGTCGATATCCTCGGTCACGCTCACATAGCCCATGGCTTGTGCCAGCTTGATCGGGACCAGTTCTTCCGCATCATGGGGGTTGGTGTCAGCGTTGTACGGCGGCCGGAAGATGATGGTAGAATGGCCGGTGATGGATTCAATCAGCCGTTGGGTGGCGTTGAATTCCAGGTGAGCGCGCTCCTCGGAGACCAGAGCGATGTTGGGATGACTGTAGGTGTGGACCCCAATCATGTGTCCTTCGGCGAGTATCCGGCGGACAATTTTGGGATGGTTCTCCATGTTGGAGCCGATCATGAAGAAGGTGGCTTTGACGTTTTTGGCCTTGAGGATGTCGAGGATCTGCGGGGTCCACTCGCTGTCCGGGCCGTCGTCAAAGGTGATGGTGACACCATCCTCCGCTCCTTGGCCCTGGTGGAGAATAGTCAGGTAGCTGGGAAATTTTTCGTAGGTGGCGCTGGCCATGGCCCCCGGCGCAGCCTTTTTGTCGATCTGGATGCGGCGGTTCCCCTCACTGCGCTCGTCGACAATGGTGATCAGGTTGCCTTTACCGATATGAGCAATGGCTTCACCGGGGCGGATGATTTCAAGTCGGGCGAGATCGTCGAAGTGGGGTGGTTTTTCGAGAGGAAAATCGAGAACATCCCAAATCCCTGGATCCTCGGTGCCCAGCCGGTTGACGGCAATGCCACCTACATGGTGTGCCCTGGCCGCTGTTAGTTGGTTAAGGAAGGTAATAGCGTCCAGAAACCAGACAGTATGGACCGAGTTGCCCTCACCGTAGACAAAGTGGGGATTAAGGGAGGGGCGGTGGAAATCGCTGGAGGCTTGGGCGGAACGTCCGGCCCGGCTCATCACGTCAGGAAAACTGATGAGTTCGGCAGACTCCTGACCCTCAGTCCAATCGTAGCCGTAGGATCCCTGCGAAATGACCCACTGGGAAGGTTTGCCGTAGCCATCGACTAGTGAAGAGAGCCAGCCGTTGAAAAATTGTTGTGAGGCAATAGGTCCTGGCGGGTCAAGTTCGGCGTGTTCGTCGTGGAGCATGGCGACGAAGCGATCGATGTGTTGGGAAAGGACATCGAGATCAAAAATTTTTAGATCCCGGCCGGTGGAGACGCAGAGCCAGAGTTCCATGTTTTCACGATGCAGGGCATCGGCTATCCGGGCAAGGAAGGTACTCATGTTGCCGCGATAGCTGGGGTCGACCTGCTGCCAGTCGAGCACGACCCCGCCCGCCTGCATATTGCTCAGGGTGACAGTGAGATGGGCGATGAACTGTTCTTGCCGCTCGACCGGACCGTTGATCAGCCCTTCCACTGCTTCAGCCATCCAGACATCGGCCTCTCCTAAATTGCGCAGCAGCGGCATGAGAACGAGATCCTGTTCCTTAACCAGGTCAAGAATCTTTTCTTCTTGCATAATTTTTAGGTGACCGATTTCGGCATCAAAGGTCAGCCAGTCTGGGCAAAGGTGGGTCAGTTTTTCGGCATTCGCCTTCAGCGAGTCAAAACTGTCTGGATCCCAGCTCTCATAAAATCCCAGCCTGATTTCCTTGGTCCCGTCAGGTGGCATGGCCATGGATTCTTTTTTTGGCGGAGAATCCGGCTGGTGCCTCTGCTTATCGTGTGCAGATTCGGCAACCGTGGTGCTCTTATGCTTCTTGGCATAATCCAGCCAGAGGGGCTTGGTGGCCGTCATCTGGTTGTTAGCCATTTTCTTTTCCTGCAGGGCCTTGATCCGGGATTTCAACTGTTCAACTGCCGGGGGCATGACGAGATACGACGGCAGTACCAAGGTCTGGATGAACAGAATCGTCGCGATGAAAAAAAGCAGACCGCCTGCGAACATCAAGCGCCTGAAGCGGGGCCAACGTTTGCCGCGTTTATCGAGAAAAACAAAAGAATCCCTGCTGTCGATGCTGTCGGCGGTCAGGGGAGGGGAGGGTTCGGTGCCCAAGGGCGTCTGGTTCATATCAGTTGAGGAATGCCGTGTCACACCTTGTGGTGCTTGGGCCGGTTTATTGTGTATCTGTCTGCCCGGTGATGCAGGGCCGGCGGGCACAGCAAAGGTGGCAGGCTAAGAGAAAAATATCATACCTTTCCTCCGCTAATATTTCAATGGCGCTTTGCAAGGAAAAACAAGGAAAAGCAAGATGCTTGAAGTGCCGGATCAGTTGAAGGAAAAGAGGCGGGAGGCAGGCCAAATACCTCTGGCTCCAGGAAGAAAAGAGTGAGCGGACAGATTGACGGTCAGCCTATTTCTTTTCGAATCTTTTGGCCAAGCTGATCACCTCTTCTCTGCGTGGAAAATAAAGGGTCATGGCGGCGGCGGAAAGTGCTGTTAGCAGGTAGAGGTCGACCTGGTTTTTCCCAAGGAGGAAAAGAATGAGCCCATAGATGCCGATGGCTTCGGACATGGCCAGGGCAATGATCATGGCCGTGGTATAACGCTGGATGGCAGGATGCTGCTGGGATTTCCTCTGTTTGGGCGCTGGTGCGGCCAGGACCATCCTGCGGACGAACCAGGTGACGGCCAGCGTGACAAAGGCGATGCTATAGAGCGCTTTTCTCAGGGTGTCGTAGGCTTCGGGCGGAAAGGTGATCCGGGATGTCTCCAGCATCATGGGCGCAATAAAAATATACACCAGCAGCGATGCCACGAGGGCGCCCCAAATCATTTTCAACATCGATATTCCTTTTTCGAGTTCTTGTCCGGTCAACATAATGCGCCTCCAAACCTGCGGGCTGTTGGTTGCCCCATGTGCCTTCGCCCTTTGATGGACGGGGCAGCGTAAACAAAAGGTGAATTTTCTTGTTTCTTGTATCATTTGCGCGGCGCATTGGCAACCATGGACCGAGCCACGACGAATTCTACATCAACCGTTCCGGCTTGGCCCTGGTTGGCGCGTGCACCAATCACTGCAGAGGGCAGGGCGATCCTGTCAGGTTGGAGTCTGGTCCTGGACAGAGGCCACTGCGACAATCGACAGAGTTTTGAGAACGCCGCTGGCGAGAATGAGGAAGCAGCCGCTGATTTGCAGCCACGACAACGATTCGTGGAACAGTGCCCAGCCAAAGCAAATGACGGCAATGGGTTCGAAGTAGGCCAGGGTGCCGAAGGTCGCGGCCGGTAAGCGGCTGAGGGCTATCACCGCGCAGAGGATGGCAAGAAAGCCGGGAATCAGGCCGATTCCAGCCAGCCATGGCCAGACCTGCGGTGGCAGTTCGGGGCGCTTCCATAGACACAGCGGCAGCATCACCACCGCTCCGGTCAGCAACTGGTAGAAGGTGCGGGTATAGACGTGAATGGAGACGTCGATCACCCGGTTGATGAGGATGAAGGCGGCGTAGCAGATCATCGAGACAAGCCCTAAGCCGATCCCTCGAAGATGACGACTGCCCCCGGCAAGATCGATGTGAAATTCCATCATCATCGCAAAGCCTAAGAGGGCAAGACCAATGAGGGCCGCACTGGTTCGGGTCAACCGTTCACCCAAAAAAAAGTGGGCGTAGATTGATGCGGCAAGCGGTGCCAGGTAGACGAGCATGATGGCGTTGGCCATGGTTGTGTATTCCATGGCCTGGACGTAAAAAATGATAAATCCCGCCAGTATGGTGCCATTGAGGAGAATCGGCCAAGAAGGACGGTTGAACAGGCGTTGGCCCTGGCCGGTGGCCAGGAGAAAGAGCAGCATGAAACCGGCACCCAATCCGAGGCGGAAAAAGGTGATCACTTCGGCCTCCAGTCCGGTGATTTTGGCGAACACGCCCACTGTGCCCATGAACAGGGCCGAAAGGATGGCGGTGATAATGCCGGTCAGGTCCATGCGTGCTGTTATTTGTTTCTCTTATTTTGTGGGAGAAAGGGTCAACTCGAAAAGGCGAACTCAATGGAATATAGTGTGTTCGACCGAAATTGGGAACCTGGGAAAAGATGTTAGTGCTCCGGTTGTTCCTCTTGGATGTTCGAGGTATCACAACCATGAAATGTATTCATTTGGGAATCGTTACTGCTCGCTAGCTGATACTCCTACTGTCACAAGGGGATACAACGATTTATCTTCAAAATTGCGCTTGCATTGTTAGTTGACGGAGCTATGTTACGCGACTTTCGCGGAGAGGAAGAAATTAACTGCTTTCCCAAAAGTGTTTTCTGACGATTTCGCACCGTTCATGTCGAGTTTCTGATTCCTTGTTTGCTTTTCTGGGTTCATGTTCTGAAGAACGAAACCGTTCAACACCATCCTATTACCAAACCTGCCGGCCCGAAGGATGAGCGCAGGTGTCGGCTTCACTTCCTCCGCCAGGACGCCCAACTCCTCGTTGTAACTATCGGTTTAGGTGTCGTCTTTAACTTGCTGTTGATCCGCGCCGATTATATTTTTCTCCGGGGGACGGTGACCTTTCAGTGGCTTCTGGTCCTCCGTATCGGATTGACCGGACTCTCCGTTTGGGCAGGAGCAGTCGCCTGGCGCACCAGCGATCCTGACCGGTTCGACCAGTGGAGTTTTCTCTGGGCCATGGCCTGCGCCTTGGCCAATAACATGATCATACTCTCCCGGCCTGCCACTTATACCGGCCATGTCATCATTGAGCTGTTCATCATCATTGCCCTGTATGCCGTTCAACCGGGGCTTGGGTACCGTCGAATCCTG
This sequence comes from uncultured Desulfobulbus sp., assembly GCF_963662935.2. Lineage (NCBI taxonomy): Bacteria > Pseudomonadati > Thermodesulfobacteriota > Desulfobulbia > Desulfobulbales > Desulfobulbaceae > Desulfobulbus > uncultured Desulfobulbus sp. Next base: position 203,518 of record NZ_CAXXTL010000001.1, read on the forward strand.
CCACCCCTTTTTCTCAGCCTGAGCAGCCTCTATCTCTATTTTACGGTCAAGGTAGCCATGGGGTATGTTGCCTCGTTGTCCACGGTTAGCGCGTATATTGGCGCGAACACCATCGGTTGGCTTGTTGCCGCCAACTGGTTTCGCTATCGACGGGAATCTTTTTTTGCCAACGAGACACTGGAGAAACTCTACCGGCAAGCAGAGGCAGGCCGTCTCGCCGCCGAAGTTTCGGAGCGAGCTTGGGAGAGAATCATCGACACCTCGCCGGACATGCTTTTCGTCATCGATAAACAGCACTGCATTACCCGCGTCAACCATACCTTTGCCGAGCGTCTCGGCATCAACCGGCGCGAGGCGCTCGGCCGGCGCTGTTGTGATCTGCTGTGCGGCTTTGCCTCACTGCCTGAATTCTGCCTGCTCCATAAGATTCTCCGCAACAGGCAACCCCATACCATTGAGGCGCGTTTCCTTCCCCTCGGTATCGACAGCCGTATCATGGCGGCCCCACTTTTTGATCAATTTGGCGATCACGAGGCTACGGTTTTTATCATTGAGGATATAACCGAGCAGAAGCATTCGGAACAGAAGCTGAAATCGACACAGGAGCAGTATCGTTCCCTGGTGCAGAACAGCCATGGAATTATTTATACGATCAGGCCGGATGGAGTTATCACCTATGCTTCTCCCAGTTATACCAAACTGGTTGGGTATGATCCGACTTTTATTGTCGGAAAGCAATTCCAGGATGTTGTTCATCCAGATGACATTCAAGCCTGCGAAGCTTTTCAACGGGAGATCCTGGAAAGCGGTGAGAGTCGGAGTCGCATCGAATACCGCATCTTTCATCGCGATGGTTCTCTTCGCTGGCACCTTTCAATTTTCACTCCTTGCCGCGATGAGGAGGGGAGGATCCATTCATTTGTTGGCAACGCCATCGATATCACGGAGTTGAAACACTCTCAATTTGAGCTGGGCGCTGCCTGTAAGGTTGCTGAAAAAGCCAACAACACCAAATCCGAGTTTCTGGCTATGATCAGTCACGAGATTCGCACCCCGCTGAACGCAATGGTTGGGTTTAGTGCCTTGGCATGCCAGACAACCGATGTTGCGATGTTGAAGGAATATGTCAATATCCTTGATCGATCTTCTCGATTGCTGATGGATTTGGTCAATAATATTCTCGATATGTCCAAGGCGGAGGCCGGTCAATTGCATCTTGACCCCATCCCTTTCAGCCTACTGGATGCCATTGATCTTCTGCAATGGCAATATGTACCTGTTGCCAATCAGAAAAAGATCAAATTTACAGTAGTAAAAGAGCAGGATCTGCCAATTTGGATTAATGGTGACCCCCTTCGGTTTCGTCAAATTGTTTCCAACCTGCTCAGTAACGCCATGAAATTTACTGAAACAGGGCAGGTGGTCTTGTCCATTTCAGCGCCAAAATCACATTCCCAGGATGAAGGCTGTTTGATTCGCCTGGAAATTCAAGATACCGGCATCGGTATTGAAGAGGCCAACCTCACCTTGATGTTTCAACCCTTTCTCCAACTCAATCCAGGAACGACACGGAAATATGGAGGGAGCGGTTTGGGGCTAGCGATCGTCCAAGGTCTGGTCGATTTGATGAAAGGACACATTGAGGTGACCAGTCAGGTCGGCCGGGGGAGTTGCTTTACGGTCGAGCTGCCTTTTTTTCCGGCCACTCCTCCCCAACACAAAGAAATTACTGGGTTGAACGCCGAGTCCCTCGAAATTCTGGTGGTTGAGGATAACGCTTTTAATCGAAGACTCCTTCGAGATACGCTCCGGACCTGGGGGCATGAGATCACAGAGGCGGAAAGCGCCATGCAAGCTTTGGAATTGCTCGATGTATCTCGCTATGATTGTGTTATTCTCGATATCAGGATGCCGGATGTGGACGGAGTTGAGCTGACACGTCGCCTGCGACAACTCGAACGGCTCTCGAATCTCGAACCTACGCCTATCATTGCCTATACCGCAGATATGGAAGGAACGACAACGGAGCAGTGTCTGGCAGCCGGGATGCAGGCCGTTCTCTTCAAGCCCCTTGATGCCCGGCTCCTGGCCTTAGCCCTTGACAAACACTGTCGCCCGACGGTGGGGGGGCAAAAACCCGCATCTCCACAATCCCTGCCAAGCCTAGGGTTGGCCGACCGCACCCAGGCCGACATGGAACATGATCCTCAACGAATTCGAGCATATTTGCAGTTGTTGCGCGAGGATATTGAGAGTGAACTCAACCGCCTCGATCAGGCCATTATCCTTGAGGATCGCATCCTGTTCAAGGAAGCTGCGCATAGTCTGAAAGGATTGTGCGGTTATTTACAGGGCCGCCGTCCGGGAGACCTGGCTTTGAAGCTGCACGAGAGTGCGTCGACCTTATCCTTTTGTAAGCTGCATGACCTGGCAAAACAGTTGCGTTCCGTCAGTCCATGGTGCGGGCCGGATGCATGACCGGAGAAACGAAATGAATATATCCGTCGCCAAGATACTGATTGTTGACGACAAACAGAGCTTCCGGTTTTTACTGGAGGGATACCTCAAGGATGCCGGATTTGAAACCAGTAGTGTTGCCGGTGGCAAAGCAGCTTTGGAGGTATTGGAAAGAGCCGATTTCGATCTGGTGCTCTCTGATTTGGTTATGCCGGAAATGGATGGCGTGACCTTGCTTCGCCAGATCCATAGCCGTTTTCCACAGCTGCCATTTTTGGTGATTACTGCCCATGGAAGTGTTGAAACAGCGGTCGTTGCCATGAAAGAAGGGGCTGCCGATTACCTGCTGAAGCCGCTGCATCGGGACGAGTTGCTCCTCACCATCGAAAGAACCCTGGAAAACGCCCGCTTGCGGCAACGCTGCGACCAGATGGAAAGCCTGTTCAATGAAAAGTTCAGCTTTCAAAACATCAAATCCGTTTCTCCGGCCATGGGGGTTGTTTTGATGGCCGCGCGACAGGTGGCGGCTCATCCTCGGACAACGGTCGCTTTGTATGGGGAAAGTGGTGTGGGTAAGGAGGTGCTGGCTCGAGCCATTCACTTTGCATCCGGCTGCTCGCCGGCCACTTTTATCGCGGTCAACTGTGCCGCTATTCCCGAGACCCTGCTTGAGTGTGAACTTTTTGGCCATGTCAAAGGTGCCTTTACCGGTGCGGACAGTCCCCGAGAAGGCAAGTGTCGCCGTGCGCTCGGGGGGACCCTTTTTCTCGACGAGATCGGGGATATGCCCCTGGCCTTACAGGCCAAACTCCTCAGGGTGCTGGAGGAAAAAGTTTTTGAAAGCGTTGGTTCCGACATCCCGCAGGCAGCGGATTTCCGGATAATCGTTGCCACCCATCGCGATTTAAAAGAGCTCTCCCGGCTAGGGCAGTTCCGCACGGATCTCTTCTATCGGCTCAATGTTTTTCCGCTCACTATTCCTCCCCTTCGCGATCGCAAGGAGGATATTCCTTCTTTGTCTGACCATTTTCTTGCGGATTTTCGACACCATCAAGGGAAATCCTTGCCCGGTCTTTCCAAAGCCGCTCTTGATTTTCTTGTGTCCCACGATTGGCCCGGCAATGTGCGTGAACTGCGTAACCGCCTGGAATATGCCACAATTATCAGCAATAGCGAGCTGATCCAGCCGGATCATTTGCAACTGAAGAACTCTGTATTCCCTTATCCTGCCACCACCGCCGATACCGTTTCCCTACATTTTGAATTCACGCCGGATGATTTTTCCTATGACGAAGTGATTCATCGTCTTATGGATTGGGCCTTGCAGCAAAGCGGCAACAACAAATCGGCTGCAGCCCGTCTGCTCAAAACTTCCCGCAAGCTATTTTATTAATCCAACCCACACCCTCCGTTATGTCCGAAATGGGACGATCCTGTCTGCTGACGGACAGTCAGCGGATGTCTTGATTGTTAACATTCCGTAATAATACAATATAATTATTGGTACGTTTTATGCGTCCCTTGTATTGGTAACGTGTCTTTCTGACTCGCTTTGTCCCAAGTGGGACAGGGTTTCGTTAAATGCAAAGGAGGGGAATGGTGCACATGCTGTCGACCAAGGAAAATGTTTGCTGGGTTACTCCATCGCTTATCCAGCCAGTTCCCGTCTCAAGCCGGAATAACATTTCCCTGAGTGTGTCATCAGGCAGATCCGCGTTTTCTTCTGGTAATCAATCTCCCGTCCCAGTCTTTTCGGTGGCCGCTCCAGGGTTTTTCTCCTCGGTTTTTTAATGCTCTCCTTCTCCTTTGGGCCGGAATTCAGTTTACCAGCTAAACGGTTACAGTGAGCGGAACTGATGACGCACCGTTCCTCACCCAAGACAGCAGGCGCTGTTTGCATGTTTTTTTGACAGGGCTTCCCTCATGTCCATCCTCCCACAGCGGTATTCCATCAAATATCACATAATTTGCCATTTTTCAGTGGTGGTAGCCCTGGTATTGATAGTCTCGGGTGTAACCATTTTTTCCTTTGTGTACGAAAATGTCCGGCAGAACATGATGGAAAAACTCGCCATTGCGACTACATCGGTCAAGGATGTGGTCGAAAATGCCGCCCGCCTCGCCGTCCGCAATCACCTGCAGGCCATCGCCCAGATGAATATTGCTCTTCTTGATGGTCTCGAACAGCAGGTCCGCACGGGCCGGATTTCAAAACTCGAAGCAATGAAAAGGGGAGAAGAGATTCTCCTCCAACAACCAATCGGCGATCACGGATACATTTATGTCCTCTCCAGTCAGGGGGTTGTGCAGGTTCACCCTCATGCAGCGGTCAAGAATTCGGATTTGTCCGAACAATGGTTCGTCCGTCAACAAATGTTCAACAAAAATGGATACCTGGAATACGATTGGAAGGGCCCCGGGGAAGAACAGGCGCGCGCCAAAGTTCTCTATATGCTCTATTTTGAACCATGGGATTGGATTGTCTCGGTGTCGAGTTACCGGCAGGATTTCAATTTTCTCGCCAATGATCTTCGCCTGGGCTTGAAATCACATCGTTTCGGAGAGACGGGCTATGCCTTTATCATCAGCGACCACGGCGATATTATCCTGCATCCTTGGCTCAGCGGCAATGTCCGCTCATTTGAGAATGAGGACATCAAATCGGTGTTTGATCGTCTTGTCGCCCAAAAAAAAGGGCACTTCTTTTATGACTGGGAAGATCAGGAAACAAGCGAGAGCAAAAGGAAGATAGTGTTCTTCGATTACATTCCAGGGCTTGACTGGATTGTGGCCTCGACGGTGTATGAGGAGGAAATTTTCGCTCCTTTGACCAAACTCGGTTGGATCATCGTTCTGATAGTCCTCTGCTCAATGGCCTTGACCATACCCCTCAGCCTGTATCTCGGCACCGCGATCACCGGCCCTCTTGCACGCTTGGCGCAGCAGATGCAGCGTGCCACCGAAGGTGACATCAGTCTGTGCGCTGAAGAGAATGCCCTGGGCGAGATCGGTATTCTGTGTTCCCACTTCAATTATTATGTCGAGTGGTTACGTCAGTCAAACCAAAAAATTCTCACGGAAATAACCGATCGTATTCAGGCTGAACAGCAACTGATTATTTATCGCAAGGCGGTCGAGAATGCCTTGGAAGGGATCGTGATCACCGACCCCTCCGCCACCATCCTTACCGTTAATCGAGCGTTCTCCGAAATCACCGGATATTCGCCCGAGGAAGTTATTGGGCAAAATAGCCGTGTTTTGCAATCGGGCAGACATGACCGGGCTTTTTACAGTCAACTCTGGAGTTCGTTGCTGCAAACCGGACGCTGGACCGGAGAGATTTGGAATCGACGCAAGTCCGGCGAAATCTATCCTGAAATACTGAGCATCAGTGCGATCCGCGATCAAGAGAATACCCTCACCCATTATGTGGCCGTTTTTCATGACATCACCGAGATGAAGCAGCAGGAAGAGCGGATTGTCCACCAGGCGTATCACGACGCCCTCACCGGTTTACCCAACCGCAGATTGGCCCATGACCGGATCGAGGTGTCCATTGCCCATGTCAAAAGGGGGGGGACCAAGCTGGCAGTGCTTTTTCTTGATCTCGATAATTTCAAGAACGTCAATGACACCCTGGGCCATGAATGGGGCGACAAACTGCTGCTGCAGGTGGCGAACCGCCTGGTGGCAATGGTGCGGGAAGAGGATACGGTGGCCCGTCTTGGGGGAGACGAGTTCCTCATCCTGGTTGCCGCCGTGGCCTCGGAAGAGATGGTCATTGACCTGACAAAACGGCTGTTGCGGTGCTTTGCCGCCCCATTTAACGTCGATGGTAACGATCTGTTCATCACTGCCAGTATCGGCGTGGCTTTCTACCCCGACGATGGCCACGATCCCGGTATCCTCACCAAACATGCCGACATTGCCATGTATCAGGCCAAAGCTCGGGGTAAAAACAACTCTTGTCTGTTTACTTCCGATTTGAGTGAGCGCATTTCCTATTTGCGGCAGTTGGAAAATAACCTCAGGCAGGCAGTGATGAATAGGGAGTTTACCGTGTTCTATCAGCCGAAGATGGATCCTTATGCAAAGACGATAATCGGTGCCGAGGCCTTGGTGCGTTGGCAAAAAGAAGATGGGAGCATCGTCAGTCCGGCCGATTTCATCCCGCTGGCGGAAGAGACGGGCCTGATTATCCCCCTGGGGGAACTTGTTTTGGAACAAGCGTGCCAGGTCCTCAACACCCTCAACAGGTTGGGACATACGGACCTCTCCATTTCGGTCAATTTGTCGCCGTTGCAGTTCGTTCAGGTCAATCTGGTTGACCGGATCCTCGCCATTCTGGCCAAACACGCGGTCCCCCCTTCGCAACTCGAGCTGGAAATCACTGAATCCGCGATGATGACCAACCTGGAAAAAACCGTGGCCACACTCAATCAACTGGTGCAGGCCGGCATCTCTATCTCTATTGATGATTTCGGCACCGGTTATTCCTCTCTTTCCTATCTTAAAAAATTTCCCATCCGAACCTTGAAAATCGACCGCTCCTTTATTCGCGATCTGCCCCACGATCTCAGTGATTCGCAATTGGTGGAAACAATCATTCTCATGGCACACAACCTCGCAATCAGTGTGGTGGCGGAAGGCGTTGAAACCGAGGAACAACTCGAATGGCTCAAGCGCTGCGGTTGTGAGCAAATTCAAGGCTATTTTTACAGCAAGCCCCTGCCTAGAGACGATTTCTTGGCCTATGTCGAAGCTGGCAGACCTGTTCCGCTGGCAACAGTCCCTTCCCATTCCACCTAGACATCTCGCCACCATCTATCGGACAGGTTTCATATAGCGGGAAGTCGAGAAATAATACAAGCCGGTGAAGAGCGTTCACCAAAGAATAGACCCAATACAACAGAAGGAGAAAGAATGAACATTCGATCTATCGGTTTTCGGCTCATTGTCGGCGGCTGTCTTGCTGTGGCAGTTCCCTTGGTTCTGGTCGGCTATTTAGCTGTTTCCAAATCAGCTTCAGCGCTTGCCGAAATCGCCCGCAACAATGCGGCCTCCCAGGCAGAAAAACTGGCCCTGGTTATTGAATCCACCCTGGATGCCCAGTCGAAAACCGCCGCCGCGCACGCTGTCGACACCAACGTCCGTTTGATCAGTCAGAAGGTCAAAGAGTTGGGCCTGGAAGGAGCGGCAACGGACATCGCCAGCCTGCGGCAGCAGATGAAAGCGAAGTTTAAACAGTTGGATACCAGTTATCTCGGGATCTTCGTCACCGACGCCAACGGCTTCATGTACACCGGCGAACTGGCCAGCGGCGAGGAGTACAAAGGGGTCAACCTGGCGGATATGGACTATTTTCAGAAGGCCAGGAGCAGCGGCAAGGCAGTGGTCGGCGATATCGTCTCCTCCAAGGTGACCGGGGATGTGATTTATGTCCTCTGCGCACCCATTCTTTCGTATTCCGGCGATTTTCTCGGGGTTTTTGGGTTGTCGCTCAAGGCGCAGCCCCTGATCAGCCATGTGTCGTCGGTTAAAGTCGGTTCCACCGGTTATGCCTTTATGTGTGACCGGAACGGTCTGATTGTCGCGCATCCAAAGAAAGAACTGGAAATGAAGCTCGATCTCAAGACCTTGGCGGGAATGGAAGAGATCACCAAACAAATGGTGGCCGGCGGTAAAGGAGCGCAAGATTATGTGTTTAAGGGAGTACCGAAAATAGCAGGTTATGCATCAGTCCCTTTGAAAAATTGGAGCATCGCGGTCACTCAAGATGAGGCGGAGTTTTTAACAGCGGCGCATTCTATCCGCGACAGTGTCCTGATGATCACCTTGATTGCGGTGGTGCTTGTCTGTGGTTTAGTGCTGTTTTTTTCTCGCAGCATCACCGTTCCGTTGAAACGGGCGGTTGCAGGATTGCAGGACATTGCGCAGGGCGAAGGCGATCTGACCATGCGTCTCCAGGTGAATTCGAGGGATGAGATCGGCGAACTGGCACGATGGTTCAACATCTTTATTGAAAAATTGCAGGGTATTGTCGGGCAGATTGCCGATAACACCCGGTCCATCGATGCCTCGTCCAATGATCTTACCAAGATTGCCTCAGACCTTTTCACCAGTTCGGAAGACACTTCTCAAAGGGCCGATAATGTCGCCGCTGCCTCAGAGGAGATGACCGTCAATCTTAACAATGTTGCCGCCGCCATGGAGCAGTCGACTACGAACACCTCGATGGTGGCCAGTGCCGCCGAAGAGATGACCGCCACCATTGGTGAGATCGCCAATAACGCTCAACGAGCCCATTCCATTTCTCTCACGGCGGTGGCGCAGGCCGGGTCGACCTCGATCAAAATGGCGGAGTTAGGCAAAGCGGCGCAGGCTATCAGCAAGGTCACCGAGGCAATCACTGAAATTTCGGAGCAGACCAATCTACTGGCACTCAACGCCACCATCGAGGCGGCCAGGGCCGGAGAGGCGGGCAAGGGTTTTGCCGTTGTCGCCAATGAAATAAAGGAACTTGCCAAGCAGACGGCCGCCGCCACCCATGATATCAAGAAACAAATCGAGGAGGTGCAGTCAACCACCACGACGACAGTGGAGGAGATTGATCAAATTTCACAGGTTATCAACAATATCAACGAGATTGTTGCGGTTATTTCGACTGCTGTTGGTGAACAGAGTTCGGCTACCCAGGAAATCGCGACCAACATCGCCCAGGCCTCCCAAGGCATGAGCGAGGTGAACGAGAATGTCAGTCAGAGTTCGGTCGTGGCGGCCTCAATCACCAAGGATATCGCTACGGTCAATACCGCCTCAAGCGAAATTTCTCAGAGCAGTTCGCAGGTGAAGGCCAGTGCAACTGACCTGCAGGGGCTAGCGGCCAAATTGAAGGATATTGTCGACGCATTCAAAATCTGAGATTCCTGGACAGAATGGGGTGCCCTTCATTGTTTGACAATGAAGGGACAAGGCATTGGACGGCCCCGGTTGTTCGAGAAGTGAGGGGGCCCATAATGCTGATCAGGGAAATGGAACAACGGCTAACCTGAAAATGGCGAAGGCAAAGATCGAGACAAAAATGTTTTCCATCTGGAGGGCGACAGTGCTGGCAGTTTTTTTGCTGGCACTGCTTTTCGGTGGGCTCTGGTTTTACCAAGCCGAAAAGACCTCCGCACGGTTGAAAGCGGAGCAGCAATTGGCGGCTATCGCCCATCTCAAGGTGGACCAGTTGGTTGCCTGGCGCCAGGAGCGCTTGGCTGACGCGGTCTTGCTCACGGATAATCCCCTTTTAATCAAGAGCATCACAGCTTTTTTTATCGATCCAGATGGAGGGAGAGGCGAGGAACTTCGTCGTCAACTGCAAAGGATCCAGGAGCATGGTCATTACGCGGACCTTTTGCTGGTTGATTCGGATGGCCGAGTGCGGTTGAGCTTGAATGGCCACCAAGAGATACACAAGGGGTACGCAGAAGCCCTTGAAGAAGCCCTGCGCAAAGATCAACCGGTCTTCACCGAGTTGCATACCGAACCGCAGTACCCTGAACCCCATATCAGTCTGGTTGCTCCGATTTTTGCCTTCAATCAGCGGACTTTCTCGCCTCTGGGTGCAATTGTCCTGATCAACGAAGCCGCTCAATTTCTTCACCCCTTAATCCATACCTGGGTGAAGCCGAGTACGACCATGGAAGTGATGGTGGTGCGCCGTGAGGGAGAGATGGTGCGGTATCTCAGCGAGTTGCTTCATCAACCAGATGCGGCCATGAGACTGTCAACGCCGCTGCACCATGCCGGTTCACTTGCAGCCATGGCTGTATCTGAAAAGGAGGGGTTTGTTGAAGGCAGTGATTATCGAGGCGTTGAGTCGCTGGCTTTTCTAATGCCTGTGCCCAATTCCAACTGGCGTCTGATTGCCAAGGACGAGGCCTCTGAAATTTTTGGTGTCTGGCGTTTTCGTGCGGCCCTGATCATCTTGCTGTTCGCGGTAATGGCTGGAGCGGTAGGCGTTCTTGGGCTGTTTTTCCGGCAATATAATCAGAAGGCTTATTATAAGGCGTTATATGGAGCCGAGGCTCGACTGCGTCAGAGCATGGAGCGCCACAGTAGTACTTTGCAGGCTGTTGGTGAAGGGATCATCGCCACCGATGACCGTGGTCGGGTCGAGCTGATGAATCCGGTTGCCGAGAGTCTGACCGGCTGGAGCCATGAGGCGGCATTTGGCAGGCCACTGGAAGAAGTTTTTTGCGTGGTCAATGAAGAGGGGCGAACAAGGGGCGAAACGCCTGCGCCCATGGTACTTCAGCACGAGCTGGCGGATGTTTGCGGCAGTTCCGTATTGATTGCCAAGAACGGGATCGAACGCGCCATTGCCGACTCGGTTTCTCCCATACACGATGAGCAGGGGAGGGTGACCGGCATGGTGCTGGCCTTTCGAGACCAGACCGAAGAACGCAGGACACAGCGGCTAGTCCGGACTCGGCTTATTCTGCGGGAATATGCATTTACCCATACCTTCAATGAATTGTTCACCAGGGCGCTGCAAGAAATTTCAGCCTTGGTGGACAGCCCTATCGCTTTTTGGCAGTTTACTGATCCGGATGGAAAGACTGTCAGGCTGTTGAGCGGGGCAACCCCGGGGGTAACAGAATTTCACTGCGCCGAATACGGTGAAGAGGGAGTGGATGGCCTTGATCAGGCAGGAGACTGGCTTGATCATATGCGCGATGGGCGGCCGATTATACGGAATGATCTCGATTTGGTGCTGGACGGCGAGAAAAACGCGGCAGACCGTTTCGGAACAAGACGGGAATTGTTGGTGCCCGTGCTGCGAACCGGCAAAGTGATCGCTGTCTTAGGATTCGCCGACAAGGCAGAAAATTATACCGAAAAGGATATCGACATCCTCTCCCAAGTTTCTGAGGATATCTGGCGCCTGGTTGAACAGAAGAAAGTGGAGGAGGCTTTGCTTGCCAGTGAACGGCGCTACCGGACCTTATACCAAAGCATGATGGATGCCTTTGTCGTTACTGACATGGATGGAACTATCCGGGAATGTAACGACGCTTATAGCGCCATGCTGGGTTACACGACTGAAGAACTGAAACGGTTGAGGATCAAAGACCTAACTCCTGATCAATGGCTGATCTATGAAAATGACGTTGTGAAGAAGCAACTGATGCATGAAGGATGTTCAAGTCTTTATGAAAAAGAGTACCGGCGAAAGGATGGGACTCTTTTTCCCGTGGAACTGCGGACATTTCTAATTACCAACAATGACGGTCTGCCGGAGGGCATGTCAGCGGTGGTTCGTGACATCTCCGAGCGCAAGCTGGCCGACGAAGAACGGGAGAAATTGCGGGAGCAGTTGAACCAGTCGCATAAAATGGAATCCATCGGCCAATTGGCCGGTGGCGTGGCGCATGATTTCAACAATATGCTCAGCGTTATCCTCGGCTATGCGGAACTGGCGTTACGCAAGATCGAGCCGGCGAACGCTCTGTATAAAAATCTCCAGGAAATTGTCAGGGCCGGCCGGAGATCAGCTGATATGACCCGGCAACTGCTTGCCTTTGCCCGTAAACAGGCCATTGTTCCCAAAATGCTTGATTTAAATGAGACCATGGGAGGCATGCTGACCATGCTGCAGCGTCTCATCGGTGAGCATATCGAGTTGAAATGGCTTCCGGGAAACAATCTGTGGCCGGTTCTGATGGACCCGTCGCAGGTGGATCAGTTGCTGGCCAATCTCTGTGTCAATGCCCGGGATGCCGTTGCCGGTGCGGGAAAAATCACTATTGAAACGGGCATGGTGTCTTTTGATGAAATCTACTGCCTCGAGCGCGCCGGTTTTATCCCCGGTGATTTTGTGATGTTGGCGGTCAGTGACAATGGTTGCGGTATTAAAAAAGATATTGTGGAGAAGATTTTCGAGCCCTTTTTTACCACCAAGGAGGTCGGCGAAGGCACCGGCCTCGGGTTGGCGACGGTGTATGGGATAGTCAAACAGAATAATGGTTTTATTAACGTGTACAGCGAGCCAGGAGAGGGCACGACTTTCCGGATTTATCTGCCCCGCATGGAAGGCCCGGTGGAAGAGCGCCGGGTGGGCAGTGCTCCGGAGATTCCCAGGGGCCATGGTGAAACCGTTCTGGTGGTGGAGGACGAAGAGGCCATTCTCGCGTTGAGCAGGACCATACTGGAACATTTGGGCTACACCGTACTTACCGCGAGCTCTCCCCGGCAAGCACTTCGTCAGGCGGTGATGCTGCATGACGACGGCATCGATCTCTTGATTACCGATGTGGTCATGCCGGAGATGAATGGTCGTGATTTAGCCAAAGAGTTTCAGGCAGTCTACCCAAAAATCAAGGTGCTGTTTGTGTCGGGCTATACAGAAAATGTCATTGCCCATCGGGGGGTGCTGGACAAGGGCGTGTGTTTCCTGCCAAAACCGTTTTCGCTGGAGGATCTGGCCGCCAAGGTCAGAGAGACCTTGGCGGCGGAAGCCTAATGGGTGGACCGGCAGTGTTCAGGGTTTCTTGGCCTGCATCTCCCGGTAAATGGTCCTGGTCATGAAAGCGAGCAGGACCACTCCGGCGACCAGCACCACCCAGAGCAGGATTTTTTTCCAGGAGATAGCAGGGAGACGTGCCTTCAAGGCCTGATCGCCGCCAAGAGTGAGCAAAGGGCCGGGTTCGACCCGCTGGATGTGCGATTCGGTTTTGGTGTCGCGCAGGGCTGCCAACACCAGGTTGTCCTGGAGTCCACTGGCTTCCTCGGCAGCCTTGCTGCTGCCGAAGGCCAGGATATAGGGGCCATTGCCCCGGCCAAGAAAGACGACCTGCTCCTGTCGCCAACCCAGTTCAAGCCGCGGTATCTGCGTGTTGCCGCTCAGGCCGGCCCCATCGGCGATTACTCTGATTCGCCAATAGGTATCAGAGTTTGGCGGGCAGTGGACTAGGGCATTGACCAGGGATTGACCTTGGAGATCAAGGCGGTAAAAATCGGCGTGGGCCACCTGTCGCCAAGGGGCGTCGGTTTTCGATCGTGATTCGATCGTGGCCCGCAGGAGGGAATTGGCCGCTGGAAAACCCAGTTGCAGGGCGGTGACTGTGATTTTTGCATCCAGGCGGTACTCGATTACCCGCTCTTCTTTCTCCTCTTTGGCTGGGGTACCGCTCAACCGCTGCCATTGCCATTGACCGGCGGTGGCGGGTTTTCCAGAAAGAGCGCTCACTTCAGTCAATTGCACCGGCTCACGGCAATCAATGCAGTCAAGGCGGATATAGGGCAGAGTTTTGCCCGGCAGGAGGATGCGGCGCGAGGTGACATTGCCGCCGTTGTAGGTGAGATCGGCAAGCACGGCCCTGTCGACCAGGGGCGACCAGTGGGCCAGGTCGCTGCTCTGAGCAAGGGAAACGCTCAGGATGCTTGCCGAGCTCTTCCACTGCAGCTCAAGCTCTGTTGGCCGTGCCGCAAGTGCGGTGGTGTCAAATAGATACGAAGAGGTGGGCAGCGGCTGGGTTGGGGCGATATTGCCGGTCTCCACGGTGACCACCGCGCCTTCGGCATTGCGGACAACGCGCAGGGAGAGATCCGTCGGCTGGGCTTGCCGTTCGCCGGGCAGGGGAAAGAAAGGCACGGTCTGCCGGGTTTGACTTGTCTCTTGTGCAATGCGACGGACAGCGTGGGGCACAACCTCGCCGGCGCTGTTGAAAACCCGCAGGTCGCCGAGATCAGGCCGCACCGCCTTTTCATAGACCGCCAGCGGAAGGTCGAGGGCGTGAATGCCGGTATCATCAATTACTGGCAGGGAGTAGCCGTAGGCAAAGTCGGCGGGCACGAGCGAGGCGGCCATTGCCGGGTGGCCCGCTGCGAGGAAGCACAAAAGGGCTGAAAAAACATATCTCATTGGGACGATTCCTGGGTTTTGGGGGGCAGGGGAGCAAAAAAACCGATGATCAACATCAGCAGGCCGACCACGAGAAAGGAGACGATGCGACCGATGGTACCAGCCCCAGAGAGGTCGATCAGGAAAAGCTTGGCAACCACCAGGGTCAACAGACCCGCCCCGGTCAGCCAGAGGGTGCGTGTTTCTCTCCTTGCTCCCCAGACGGTGAGAGTCAGGGACAGCACCGACCAGAGGGCGGCGATGGCAGCCTGAAAGATCGGAGAGGCAAAGAGAGCGTCAAAAGAATACGAGACATCGGTGAAGAAATGGACACTGCGGCCGGTGACTACGTTGAGCCAGAAGAAGAGCAGGGTCGCAATCAGGATAATCCGTCCCTTCTTGCTGGGGCCGGTATATTTCCCATGGACGGCACGGATGGACGCCAGCAGGAGGATGGCCAGTTCGATCAGCTCAAGGGGATTGAATACGGGAATATAGGGCAGGGGGGCCGGATCGCCGACGAACGCAAAGGAGGCTAGATTCCACAGCAACAGGCCGAACAGGGGCACATCGGTGCCGATGCCGTGGTAGGTCGGGGCAAAGTGCGGCACCGGCCAGGTCAGGCGATCGCCCCGGAATTCCAGGGCAAAGAGCAGGATGGTGGGCACAAGTCCCCAGATAGCAAGCGACCAAGCCTCGGTGAGTCCAGGGATCTGGTCGACACGCCAGGCTATTTCCACGGTGATCGCCAGAATCAGCAGCCAGAGACTGAGGCTGTGCCAACTGGGGAGTAACCTTTGCGGCAGATGCTCCTCAAAAAGAGCCAACAGGCCATACTGCAAGGCAAAGGCCAGCGGCCAGGCCAGCCAGCCGTAACTGAGCAGCAACGGACCGTTGTTCCACCATACGGTTTGAACTGCCAGGGTCAGCATCATGACCGGCAGGAGAATCAGCAGACCGGTGGTCAGCCGTTGCCAGGTGAAGCGATGCACCAGCCCTGCCAAGCAGGCCGTGGTCACACAGGCGTAGAGGAGAAAGGCCGGTGGTTGCGCATGCCAGTTGAGATGGCGCTCCAGGTCCTGGAAACCACCGCCGTACCACCAGATCAGGCCCCAGGCCAAGAGAATTTG
Organism: uncultured Desulfobulbus sp.; assembly: GCF_963662935.2. Taxonomy (NCBI): domain Bacteria; kingdom Pseudomonadati; phylum Thermodesulfobacteriota; class Desulfobulbia; order Desulfobulbales; family Desulfobulbaceae; genus Desulfobulbus; species uncultured Desulfobulbus sp. The sequence continues at coordinate 218,995 of NZ_CAXXTL010000001.1, forward strand.
CGGTAGCAATTTTTCCCAACGTCGCTCCTGTCCACGATTGCGATCCAGCCAGAAGCTGGAAAAGAGCGCGGCTGTGGCGATCAAAGCGCTGCCGAGGAAGGCACGGTTGGCAAACAGCAGACTCTCCGGCGGCAGGTAGATGTAATCAAAAAAGGGCACGACAGCTCCAGCTTGCAACAACAGACCGAAGAATCGGGCACCTGGCCGGTTCTGCCGGACGCCGACCCAAACCATGGCCGCCCCTTCCATGGCCCAGGCCGCTGTGGTCCAATGCGGGTCCAGTCCCAGGGGGATGGCCAGACTGGCAAAGACCACGCCCAAGGCCAGGAACGCCTCGGTCAGCAACCGCATTTCGTCTGCCATCCGTTTCCATAGCAGCCGGGCCAAGCCAATATACCAGAAGCCAAGGGCCAGAGCACTCAAGGCCATGCCGTAGCGGAAGTCGTGCACCAGATAGGCCTGGAGCCCACTGGTGACAATCGGCAGGCCGAAAACCAGCGGTCCGTCGATAAAGCCGCGCAGTTGCAGGGGCTGGCGATGGGCCAACAAGACTGAGATCAGGCAGAACATCAGGAAGAAGAGGATAAGAAAGGGCTCGGTGGTGGCAAAATGGGCCGGAACATAGGCTGAGGCCCCCCAGAGGGTGGCGATTCCGAAGGTGAAGACAAAACCGACCAGGTTCAACTCGCGCCAGGCTTTGAACCAGGCGATACCGAGGATGCCGCTGTTGAGCAAGGCGTAATAGGAAAAGAGCATGACATGGCTGCCGCCGCCGGTGGACATCAGCACCGGCGCGAGAAATCCACCGATGGTGCCGGAAACGGCCAACCCTTTGGATTCCTGCAAGACCGCCAGGGCGCAGGACAGGCCAACCAGGCCGACCATCACCGCCAGGGCCAGCGGCATGGGCAGTAAATGATACAGCTTGGCTGCGGCAAAGACCGCCAGATAGAGAATGCCAATGCCGCCACCTTCCAGGCCAAGGCCATAGGTGGTGTGTTTGCGCCGCAGTAACCAACCGGTCACCAGGAGGGCCAGACCGGCCAGCACCACGCCGATCAGGCGCAGTTCGATGGGAATCATGTTCCGTTGGGCCGCATATTTCAGCAGAAAAGCCACCCCGAAAAACAGGATGATAATACCGATTTTAAGCACCGGATTACCGCTGGTGAAAAAATGCAGCACCGCTGAAAACAGGTTGAAGCCTTTGCTTGTTGGCTGTTGCAGCAAATCATCCGCCGCTGGCCGTTCTTGTGCCGGCGGTTGAGGAGATTGGAGGGGTTCTGTGGAGGAGGCGGAGAGAATAGGCGGCGGGGTCAATCGCGTCCATGTGGTTTCTGCCGCAACCTCGTCCTCCTCCAGGTCGAAGGCAAGAACCGGTTCGGGCGTTGTTGCGCTCCTTTGGGCATGGGGTTGCTCGGTGAAAGCCTTCTCCAGTTTGGCAATGCGGCGACGCAGAGAAAATACCTCGAAGAGTAGATACGCAACCGCTCCGGCAAACAAGCCGTTGATGGGGTCGTGGGGATAGGGGCTCATTCCCGCCGCTACGGCAAGGAGCACCACCAGGATGGAAAGGGCTGTGCGCATCCGAGGTCCTTGAAGGGTTGAGGGTTTATGCAAGATCACTCCCCAATGGGAGGGGATTGCCAGTAAATGTTGATGGTTGCTGACCTTGATGGTCCTGGTGGTTGTCGAGAAAGCGCCGGTAAAGCAGCAGTTACCGTTCGGCATTTTGATTACCCCTTATTTTATGGGAGGCAATGGCGCCAACTCAATGCCTTCACTGGTTACAGGCTTCAGTGGTGCCAGTTCAGGTTCCTCATTTTTAAGGGGCTCCAAGGGAGCTAATTCAGGTTCCTCGCTTGTTACAGGTTTCAGTGGAGCCAGTTCCGGCTCTTCATCGTTTATTGGTGGAAGCGGCGCTAACGGTTCTAAATCAGAGGGGTCCACCTTTGGTTTAGATTTTGGTTTTGCGGCGGCCTGTTTTTCTCGTTTGGTCTTTTCCCGTTTTTCTTTCTCAACCTTTGCTTGATGGGTTCCCTTGCCCTCGCCAATGATATAGCCATGAAAGGTCACTGTTCCGGTGGGGTAGGTCACCACCATTTCGACCTCGGTATTCTTCACGGTGAAGGAGATCGGATGGGGAGGGAATTCACGAGTGCGGCTCCGGGTTTCTCCATCAACAGTGGCTGTCCCCATCGTCACCATGGCCATCTTGCCTTGGCCTGCATACTCGGGCTGAACCTTGGGGTCGGGTGTATTGACCAACGGCGGAACATAGGGTCCCAAGCTGAAATTCAAACTTTTGCTGGTGGAAACAACTTTTGCGGACACATCGCCTAGGTCTTTACCAAACGACAGAGTCGCGGAACCGGTGTATTCACCCAAGATGTCGCCAGAGGTGTTGACCGCCTCAAGGTTGATGGTGAGAGGCTCCTTGAGAGGCCCTTTCATCATCTGGGTGTCCTTCACATAGATGACCCAGTCAAAATTGTTCATGTCGTGCTGAGATTGAGCAGCTGCCACAGAATACTCTGAAACCGCACAAGCGAGATACGCCACTGCGGAAAAAACGATCAGCTTGAACCAATGTAGGGAAAAATGATGCAAGATGTTCATGAAAGTATCCTGTTGGAGTGTGTAAGGGAAGGTCCCAACGCGCTTCTAGCGGTTGGCATGAGGATGGCGTTTTGACCCCGATGCACGGTGGGCGTTCGGGAAACCGGCACTGAAGGCGTAATGTACAGTCGGCTATTCTTGAGCCCCCGCTTCGATGAGTATCTTTTCGATTTCCTTGTGCCCTCTTGTTCGAGCAAATTGCAAGGCGTTGGCAGACGGCTTGGCACCTTTGGCCAGTAAGAATTTGACCATTGCAATCTGGCCTCTGCCCGCTGCCAATCCAAGAGCCGCACTGCCGCCAGCGTTCACATCCATGCCAGCATCAAGGAAAAGTTTGACCGATGTCAGGTCTCCAGCCCCGGCAGAGGTTGCGAATTGCTGCTCGGTGTACTCGACACCTATTTCCTTAAGATCTTTCCTCGCCGTTGCAGGATCTCCAGCATATAACGGGCTAGCCCATAAGAGGGCAAGCAGCGAACATGCGGCAATCAGTGAGGAAAAAAAGCTATAACGTTTGCACCCTATTCCCTTGGCCATTCCTTTCTCCTCTAGGGTTGATTGTTTCACTTTTAACTCCATTTATATGCACACCATCAGAGAAGGACAAAAAATAAGGTGGTGCGTGCGAGAGTTCCACCAATGATCGTCCTGAGGCGTATTTTCCGAAAAATCAGAGTTGATTGAAGGGGAAATCCTGTCGTTCAGCGAGCAAGTGATGCGAATTTTTTCCTAGGATTATAAAGGACGACCTGGTTTCTTCCCTGCCTTTTCGCTTGGTAGAGGGCCTGGTCAACCTGGTCAATGAAGTCGTTGGGGTTGAAATCACTCGAGGTGGGCGAGGCGCTGGCCACACCGATGCTGACACTCACCCGGTAGTGCTGCTGCCCGTCGAAGAAGTCATGGTTGGCTATGGATTGGCAAATTCTGTGCGCTACGGTCATGGCTGCCACGGCATCAGTTTCCGGCAGGACAAAGACAAACTCCTCGCCGCCGTAGCGTGCCATCAGATCGTAATCTCGGATAGCAGCCTTGGCGACCAGGCACAACTCCTTAAGGATGAAATCGCCGGTCTGGTGTCCATAGGTATCGTTGAATTGCTTAAAGTGATCGATATCAGCCAGGAGCAGGGTGAGGCCACCCTTGTTGCGGATGGTCCGATTCATTTCCGAATGGAGAAAATTTTGAAAATATCGATGGTTGTGGACCTCGGTGAGGCCGTCGATGTTGGCAAGCGTCTCCAGTAGACGATTTCTTTCAACCATTTGTTGGCGCAAGTTTTCCAACTCTTTTTTTGCGTGCGTCAGTTCCCGGTTCATCGCCTCATAGCTGAGGTGCAGGAGGCTGAGCCTGATATTGGCCTCCTGGATGATTTCCGCCACCGGCCTGACCGGATTGATGGAGATATCGAAGAATCGGGCCGCATGGTCGATCTCTCGGTCGATTCTTTTAAGGAAACCCTTGATGACCAAGCCATCGAGACCGAGCAGTTGCTGTGCCTCATTGTGCAGTTGCTTGTAATGGCACTCGGGTGCACAGGAGTAGAATATTTTGGTCACCAGGTCTGCCAGATAGATGATCTTAACAGTGAGCAGCTCCTGCTGGTTGTCGTCGGGATAGGCGGTCGGGTCATGGTGGTACCGGATGGCGGTCAGGATGGCCGGCGGCAGCCCCCATATCCTGGCAACCTCGTAGCCCGAGGTGGTATGCGCCACAGCGAGAAATTCCTCTTCCAGCGATACCTCGCAGACATCTTTGTCGCTGACCACCAACAGTTCGAGGATATGGTTGTATCTCGATGGCACGGTCAAGGCGAAAATAAATTGGCCGATATTCTGCAGTAGGCCGATGGTGAACATCTCATCGGTGTCAACCTGGGGCACGAGTTCAGCTATCAGTTTTGCTGCCGTGGCGCCGACCAGCGAGCGTTCCCAGAAGAGATCAAAATTGAACAGGCTATTCTCCTGCGGTTCTCCCATGGACAGGAAGGTGAAGCTCAGCACTAGGCTTCGCACCGCTTTGATACCGAGCAGTGAAACAGCCTGGTTGATCGAGACAATTTGCTGCGGAAAGCTGTAAAAAGAGGAGTTGGCAACTTTCAGGAGTTTGGCTGAGAGGGCCATGTCCTGGGCGATGAGGTTAACGATATCGGTGAGCGCGGTGTCTTCCTGGGCGGTCAGTTCCAGCAGCCTGGCAGCAACGGCCGGCAGAATAGGCAACTGTGCCGAGGTGAGAATGTTATTGAGCGCTGTATCCAGGGGTTTCGACATGATTGAACTGGAAAGTTTAAATCATAGGTTGGGGCAATTGTATCAGAGAGTAAAAAAAAAATACAAGTTTCATTCCTATTAATTGGTCGCTTTGACCTCTTATCCCTTGGGCCGGTAACGAAACTGCTTGTTCTTTTGGTCGAGCAATTGGGTCACCAGGAACGCGTTGCCTTGGTGGTTGAAGGCCTCGTACCCCTCGCGCTCGCAGGCCGGGCAACAGTCAATGGGTAGTTCGACACCCAGGCAGGATTGGATCTGACTGCTGCTGGTTTTGATCAATCGCAGACCTCGGCACTGATCGCAGTCCTTGAGTTCTTCCCGCTGTTTTTCCAGGATACCGTCGGTGTCGTAATAGATTTTACGCTCGCGGATAAAATACTCGCCCTGCTTCTCGAAATCGCCCATGGCCGGATGGAAATAGCCGTCCAGCAATGGGCCGCAGCTCTGCTTGATATACTCCATGGTGTCCGGTTCCTCACGGAGGGCAGCGGCATTGAAATCCGGTTCGCGCACTGCCGAGTAGTCGCATCCAGCCATGGCCAGGCAGATGCCGAGGTTGACGTAGGGCAGAGCGCCCTTAATCGAATAGCCGCCCTCCAGCACCGCGATATCTGGCTTGAGCAACTCGTTGAGCCGGGCATAGCCCTGGGCCGAGAACTGCATGTTGGTGATTGGGTCGGAGTAGTGGTTGTCCTGACCGGCGGAGTTGATCACCAGATCCGGTTTGAAGTCAGCCAGGATCGGCAGGACCACATTCTCCAGGGCGTAAAGGTAACCTTCATCCCCGGTGCGCGGCGGCAGGGGAATGTTGATCGTCTTGCCCAAGGCCCTGGGACCGCCGTTTTCGTAGGGAAAGCCTGAACCCGGATAGAGAGTGCGACCGTCCTGGTGCAATGAGATAAACAAGACATCCGGGTCGTGCCAGTAGACATCCTGGGTGCCGTCGCCGTGGTGGCAGTCGGTGTCAACGATGGCAATGCGTTTGCGGCCGTAGTGCTCGCGGATCCACTCGACCATCACCGCCTCGATGTTGATATTGCAGAAGCCGCGGTTACCGTGGACTACCTTCATCGCATGATGGCCGGGCGGGCGCACCAAGGCAAAGGCGCGCCGGGTTTCCTGTTCCATGACCAGCCGGGCCGCCTGAATGGCACCGCCGGCCGAGATGCGGTGCGATTCGGTGCAGATGGCGTCCACCGAGGGAAAGCAGAAATGGGCCCGCATGATGTCCTGATCGGTGGCAAACAAGGGGCGGTGCTCGGTGATGCCTCCGACATCGAACAGTCCTTCCTCGCGGAACTGGTCTTGGGTATACAAGAGCCGCTCCTCCCGTTCCGGATGGGTAGGGGAGATGGCCCAGTCAAAGGCGGGGAAAAAAATAACTCCAAGGGAAGAGGCGGCTTTCAGCATGGCGTGACCTGTGGGGCGGAAGATTGGTTGGGGAAGACAGTTGCGCCGGTCATGACTAACCTGCAAGATGGATGGTGGCGCTACCGTTTTCCAGGCGGGCAACGACCGCTGGCCGGACCTGGGCCACAACGCGGATATTCTTACCGCTGGTGTACGAACCATCGATCATGTTGAAAGAATCAGCCTGGGTAATCTGGATTTCGTCGGCGGCGATAGCCACCCCCGCCTTTTCCAAGTCGGCTTTGAGCAGGTTTTTGGCCTCGTCGGTTGCGTCCTGCAAACTGTATCCTCTTGGGATTGTACGAAAGATGCCGAGCATTGGTACCGAGAGTTGGCCGCGAGCAGTGTTGGCAGTCAGGGCGAGGTGGCTGGTGGTCCGGGTCAGGGCGGCACCAATGGCGTTGGCCACGCCGTGCAGGGGTGGAACAATGACTTCCATACCCAGGCGCGTGGCCAGAAGTTCTTTAAACACGGCTGCCGGCCCACCGATGACAATCAGCTTTTTGGGCAAGATTTCCCGATCCGCCAATATTTCATGGATGGTGTAGACCGGCTTTGTATTGACCATCCGGATCAGGGCCTCGATTTTGGCGGCAATGGCGTTGACCGCTTCCTCTACTGCCTCTCGGGCCAATTGGTCGGCCTTCAGTTGATGCTGTGCCGCCAGGGTCATCATGCCTTCATGGGAGCGTTGGACCTCGCCGAACTCGGCCAAACCAAGGACATTGAGCGCATCCATCAGACTGGGCACCTGGCCGCCGGTGGCCATGCAGGGTCCGAGCCGTTGCGGCCCGGTTTTGACACCGTTGTTCTCGACGTGAATCAAGGAGTCGCCACCGATGCCGATGGATTCAACATGGATAGCCCGCACCAGGGTGGGACGGCCTTCAATGGCAATCCCTTCCCGTTCCAAAAGTGGCTCGCCGCCGGCAAAGAGGGCGATGTCCGAGGTTGTGCCGCCGATGTCGAGCATCAGCAGATCTTCATCCGCCGGACAAGTAGCGAGAATGCCCATGACCGAGGCGGCTGGCCCGGAAAAGATCGACTGCACCGGTGCGTCCAGGGCGCGGGACAGCGGCATGGTGCCGCCATCGGCCTTGAGAATATTGACTTCGGCTTGGAGGTCAAAGCCCCTGAGGCTGGCGGTCAAAGCGCCAGCAAAGCTGCGAAAGGTCCGCCAGACAGCGGAGTTGTAGTACACGGTGTGGATGCGACGGCCAAAGTTGAGCTGTCCCGATACCAGATGCCCCAGCGAGATAAAGTCGGCCTGGTCACACAAGGCCTCGTGGATGCGGTTTTCATGGGCCGGATTGCGCGGCGAGAATTTGGAGGCCACTCCGAAACATTTTACTCCCTGGTCGCAGCAGGAGGCGATAGCCTCTTCCAGGTCCTGCTCGTCCAGGGCCGAGGTCTCTGTGCCGAGATGGTCGAGGCTGCCATAAATTTGGTGGAAGTGCTCGCCAATCCGGTAATGCTTGGGCGCGATCCCCGGCCCGCCCACCACCAGCATGCCCACCGGATCAATCCGGCCGGTGATGATGGCGTTGGTGGTCAGGGTAGTGCTCAAATTCAGGGTTTGCACCCGGACCGGATCTTGACCGGCAAGGATCGAATGCAGCACCTGGCTGATCGATTCCAGTAAATTATCGTGATGGGTGGGGGCCTTGGCGGCAGCGACCAGTCGGGTTCCGTCGATAAGGACACCGTCGGTGTGGGTGCCGCCGATATCGATTCCTATGCGCATGGCAACTCCTTGCCTGGGTAGAGGGGAGGGGAGTGAATCATTAGTTTTTTTACCGCGTTTATTGTCAGTCAACAATAAGTGACTTATAGCCGCAATACTGTTGCTGAAAAAGCGCTTTGCCGCCCTTGAGAAAGGCCGCGTAGTCCCATTCGGTCGCGGTCAGCCGATGGGAAAATTCTGGCCGGAAGATATAGCAGTGAACCAGAGCATGGGAGCCGTTCTTATAACAAACGCTCACCGGCCTCCGGTCATACATCTCGCCTTCGAAACGATCGAGCCGTAACCAGCCTTCCGGGGTGATGTCGTGATACACTCTCCCCGCCACCATTCCTGCCGCCTCGGCGACCAAGCCTGGATACTGCTCATCTTTGACGAGAAAACGGCGATATCCTGCAAGGATGGCCGGAGTGCAACGTAATCGTGCCTCAGCCACTTCGGCCATGATATCCTCGCACATCAGAGAGCCATAGGTAAACAGATCTTGGGAAGTAAGCATCGGTACAATAATCAGCGTCGATATTCTTTATCTCATAAAACCGATCGGATCAACGCCGACGTTGGTGTCAATCTCATTAATACTACGCCCGTTGTTTGTCGTTTTCAGAAGTCAATATTCGAGCAACATAAACAGTCTATATACGTAACAGATCCTATTTTTCCTTTTAGATTAATCTGTTACTTGCGTCTATTCTCTACCCTTCACATATGATCTGTCAAGATTATTTGCCACCTCGATGGTAGCTCTGTCAAAGTCTGATTCCGAGAATGGGCCTCTACTTATTGCTCGTCGGAGGAATTGGGCTTTGGCAGAGCGGATTATGACCTCGAACTCTCTTCTAGCGGATTGCCCAAAGCCCTTTCAGTGATCACTTCCATGGCTGTGAAGTAATCTTGCTGTACTTTCAGATTTGACAACTTACTGTAACGCTGAGTGGTTTTGATCTTAGTATGACCTAGAATTTCCTGAATGCTCACCAAGTCTGCGTCGGCATTGAGAAGCTGTGTTGCCATAGTATGCCGAAACCTGTGACAGGTAACAGGAATCTCACTAATTTTTGCGTAGTATTCTACTCGTTTCTGTATCGCGCGAACCGATATGGGCTTGCCACGACACCGACCTTTTTCAGCCAGGAATATTCGACTTTCCTTTGTCACAGACCTGTGTTGCAAATAGACCGCCAAAGCACTAGCTGCATCGTTACTGATGAAAACTATCCGATCTTTTGCGCCCTTACCATTTCTGACCATTATCCGGCTGCGTCTGTAATCAATGCAATCGAGAGATAAATTCGCAATTTCGTTAACCCGTAAACCACAACGGAGCATCAGCATAAAAATTGCAAAATCCCGCTTATTGGAAACGAATCTAAAAAATCCCTCTACCTCATTATCGGTTAAATATCTGGGAAGCGGTCGTGATTCCTTGAGCAGGAGACCTCCGATAACTGGATTTTCTAGGATGATATTCTCCTCATCTACCAGATAATCATAAAACAGCCGGATACTCGACAGGTGACAGTTGATGGTACGTGGGGCTACACGTTTTTCAAGCAAGTAGTCAATATACAATCTAATCTCCGCCACAGTCGTCAATTCAACAGCCGTTGAAACCCAACTGAAAAATCGCTGCAAGCGGTGAAGATAGTTTTTAATCGTGAGAGGAGAAAAATTTTTTCTCTTCAAATACTGCCTGTAATTCAGGATTGACTCTGTCATATTCATGGCGACCTCCCTGCTCAATAACTGCCATAGCTTTGAAGTAGGCTTCTTCCTGTGTAAAGTTCGATATCCTTGCATATCGCAGTGTCATGTCAATGTTCAGATGCCCCAGAAGTTGCTGTAAAACTTCCACTCGTAATCCAGCATTCAGCATATTAGTTGCGTAGGTATGTCGCAAAGAATGGAGGCTGTACCCTTTGTGTTCAAGTCCGGCTTTGTGAATAACGCTTTTCATCATCTTCCGCGCTCCTGCATAGGACAGTGATTTCCCCTTGTAACCGTAGAAAAGGTATTCATTAGCCGGGTCTCTGATCGACAGCCACGCGTTCAGTGCCTTCTCTGCTGTGTTGCCGTAATAGACAACCCTACCGTGTAAATTTTTCTCGCCGACGTACAATAAAATTTTTCGTTCTGATTGTACGATATCTGGCAACCGGAGGTTGAGGAGCTCGCCTATTCGCATCCCTGTATGAAGGAGTAAAAGGATAAGAGCTCGATCCCTGGTGTTAGTTACAGTTTGGAGAATTTTGTCCACATCTTCTGCTGGAATTGCTTTGGGGAGAATCTCTGGCAGTCGCAACCGGATCTTTTTCAGCAGTATATCTGCGGGAAGTATATCGTTTCTGACCAGATAATTGAGGAAGGAATATACCGTATGCAGGTGCTGACGGACTGAGTTGATCTTTAACCCACGCTCCTGCTCCCGCTCGACGTATTGAGCAATATCTTTCCTGCTGATCTGCTCAATATGGTGCCGTCCTAACCCATTGAAAAACAACAAAAAGGAATAAAGAGTCCTGCCTGTCTGCCTGATCGAGGATATCGAGTGATTACTACGGTATTTGCTGTAAAGATACGAAACGACGTACTCAAAACCAGGGAGGCTACTTGCTTCTAATCTGTCTGCAGCCCTGTTGAGTGCTCTCCGTCTTTCACTGGGTTGGTGAAAATAGAGAGCGCCGGCGCTAGGAAAGGAGAATGTTTGTAATGATTCAGCTTCAAAAATGGGGCTATCCTGAAGCGGAATGAATAAAGAATGGTTGGTTGAGTAAACCGAACTAAGCCATTCAGTGGGGTAATAATTGTTCGAAAAATCGAGTGAATTGGCCATCACATCCTCCTTCTCTCTTCGAAAAAACAGGATTTTGACAACCGTATTTTATCACTTTCTCGGTCTCAATTTTATTACGTATATACAGGAGATATCGTGACTCCTCACGCCGTTCTTCAGCGACCAGAACATGCTGGCGCGATTTTATTCACGCGAGATGCATGACTGCGAGTTCTGGTCCGGCGGCAAAACTTTATTAGCTCTTCGCATTTTCCAGCCTCAAAAAGTGTTTAACAAATGAGCTATTCAACTCATGTCCAAACTTGACTTTACAACCCCAATAATTTGGAAGAACCTATTAGGAATAGGTCCAATCGATCATGGGTGTTGATTTAAATCCATCCTTTGTTGATCCCAACAAACACTAGTAGCCTTTCGATAAATATACTGATACATTGATTAACCTTGGCTTTCAATACCAAGCAGCAATTATTTTGTATCAACTATCTCAATTCTATTGATTGTTTCTTTTTTTATTGAAATTGAACAGTTCTACATACCGGCAAGGACGACGTATTTCACCTCAAGGTACTCATCCAGCCCTTCCTTGGCCCCCTCACGGCCTAATCCAGATTGCTTGACACCGCCAAAGGGTGCCACCTCCGTTGAGAGCAGACCGCTGTTCACACAGACCATTCCGGCCTCGATTGCTTCAGCGACGCGCAAGATCCGCCCAATATCGCGGGCATAAAAATAGGCGGCCAGCCCGAATTCGCTTGCGTTGGACATACTGATGGCCTCTTGTTCGCTCTTGAACCGAAACAAGGGGGCAACCGGGCCAAAGGTCTCCTCGCGGGCCACTTTCATCTGCTGGGTCACACCGGTGAGTATGGTCGGCTCGAAAAAGAGTCCGCCGCGGCCATGGGGACTGCCGCCTGTCATAATCTGCGCCCCACCGGCTAAGGCATCGGCTATGTGCTCTTTCACTTTGGCGAGGGCCGCAGGATCAATCAAGGGGCCGATCATCACCTCCGGCTCCGTGCCAGCACCCACCTTGTAAGTCCGGACCTTCGCTGCCAGTTTTTCGGCAAAGAGATCATAGACGTCGTCCTGAACATAGATTCGGTTAGCGCAAACACAGGTTTGTCCGGCGTTCCGGTATTTCGAGGCCAGGGCGCCATCGACCGCCGCATCGAGATCGGCATCGTCAAAGACGATGAAGGGTGCATTGCCGCCCAGTTCCAAAGACAATTTCTTGATGGTGTCGGCAGATTGCCGCATCAGGAGCCGTCCGACTTCCGTGGAGCCGGTGAAGGATAATTTGCGCACCAAGGGGCTGGCGCAGAGCACGCGGCCCACCTCAGCCACCTGGGGACCGTCGCAGGTGATAAGGTTGAAAACCCCTGGCGGTAGACCGGCCTGTTCGCCGAGCGTGGCCAGAGCAAGAGCGGTGAGGGGGGTTGCCTCAGCAGGCTTGCAAACCACAGTGCAGCCTGCGGCTAGGGCGGGCGCCACCTTGCGGGTGATCATGGCCAGGGGGAAATTCCACGGAGTTATGGCGGCGCAAACCCCGATCGGCTGCTTGAGGGTCAGCAGCATGCGATCGTTTTGATTGCTGGGAATCACACTGCCGTAGGCGCGCCGAGCCTCCTCGGCGAACCATTCGACAAAGGAGGCGCCGTAGTTGACCTCGCCCCGCGCCTCGGCTAGGGGTTTTCCTTGTTCAGCCGTGATGAGTTGGGCCAGATCCTCGCCATGGGCCAGGATCAGCTCAAACCAGCGTTTGAGGATGGTTGCGCGCGCTTTGGCGGTCAGGGATCGCCAGGCGGGCCAGGTTACACTGGCCGCCGAAATCGCCAGCTCTGTCTCGGCGGAACCCATGGACGCGACTTCGGCGATCAAATCACCGGTAGCAGGGTTGGTTACCGGGTAGACGCCGCGATCCTGTGCCGGTGTCCAGCGGCCATTGATGTATCCCTGGTTTCTGAGCAAGGTTTTGTCGGTGAGCGGAATGGGCATTGCAACAACTCCTTAGGTGTAAGTATTCCGTATGTTGTCAATCAGCCACGATCAGTGGCAAGAATCTCCTGCGTCAGGTTGTCGACGACCACCGGGGTTTCCAGGAAGGTGAGGCTGGGGTCGGATCCGTACTTGGACCGGACAAAGGCCTTCCATTCCTCAGTATAGACCTGCTCCGCATCCTGTCTGGATTGCCAGAGATAGATGCCGCCGGCCTCGGTTCCATCGGAAGTGACAAAATAGTATTTTCGGATCAGGCCCGGCATGCCTAGGTATTTCGGTGCGGTTCCGAGAAAAATTTCTTTGGCTTGGGCGGTAGAAATTGGTTGCGGAAGTTTGAATCGAACAAGTACCGTGATCATCGCTGGCTCCGTCGGCATGAGACAGATAATAGGGGTATTTTCCCTCTCTACGCATACATAGCACGACCCAGAAGAGAAGCAAATACATTCCATGGGCACAACACGATTGATAGTTGCAGGCAGCATGATCGACGGCAGCGGTAGCGGTACCGCAGCCCGACGCCAGGTTTTCCTGACCGTCGAGGAAGGCATCATCACCGCTATCGGATTGGCTGTGGACTTGCCTTGCTCTGCCGATGCGGTCATCGACGACCTCTCGCATTGCACCATCGTTCCGGCACTGGTGGATTGCAGTGTTGCCCTGGCCAGATCGCCCGCCGTTGACCTGCGGATGCCAAACAGCGAACAGAATGACAGCGGTGCAGCAGCGCTCCTATTTGACCGGCACCTCTCCTATTGCCATGCCCACGGTGTGCTAGGGGTAGCCGACAGCAGCGATCCGTCAGGCTTGGTGCAGCGTTCTGCTGCCGGAACCGGGCCACGGCTGCCGGTAATCATTCGTTCTGCCTGGCAATACCAGGGCAGGGATGGGATGCCCATGGATTCCGGCAAAAACGATTTTCTCAGGATCGCCTATTCCGCCGATATCGATTCGATGGATTCTTCCTCGACCAGAATCGACCTGGAAGAACTCCGCTGTATCTTGTCGCACCATTGGGAAGGAAAAAAGGTGGTAGTCGCCAACGGCCCGCAGGCAGTTGCAGAGGTGCTGGAGATCGGCTGTGATGCTGTAGAGCAGGGCTACGGCATGGGCGAGGAGAATCTGCGAGCCATGGCGGCGCGGCAGGTGTTGTGGATTCCCAGCGTGCTGCGGGCCAAGAACAGGCTGGATGGTTCAGCCTCAGGCGGAGATGTATGTTGTCGCTTTTCCATGCGCTTTGTTGCGCCCGGAAAACCGATCCCTGGCGCGGAGGCCTACTGGAAATCAGTACTCGCCGAACAGTTGGCGCAGTTGCGATTGGCCCGTTCCCTAGGCGTGCCGACCGCCATCGGGACCGGTGCTGGAGGCACGGGTATTCTCCACGGCGAGTCGGTGGTCGAGGAAATAAAGCTCTTTATCAAGGCTGGTTATTCCTTGGAAGAAGCGATCCATTGCAGTTCGGAAGTTGGGGCACGCTTCTTCGCCATGGAAGGGCTCGGGGCGTTGACGGTCGGGCGACACGCCACCTTCCTGGTCACCAGGGGTACGCAGCAGCAACTGCCGAGAAAGCTCTCCTACCTGGAGAATATCTACCATGACGGTATCCCAAGCACCAATTATCGCAAAAATCCGGTGAAGGTGGGGGGATAGGGCTGACGCAGCCAAGGAGATAAGGGTTGAGCCGAATCTGGCCAATAATTTCCGTTAGGTAAACCCCCGGCTTTGCCGGGAGACAACAAAAGTTTGACGGTTCCAGCATAATAAAGAAGCCTCCTCTCACGTGGACCGCTCAAAGTCACGAGAAAGGAGGCTTCATGAACAACGTACAATGTTTAAGCCACACGAAATGGGGTTGCAAGTTCCATGTAGTGTGGATACCGAAATGCCGTCGGAAAATGCTTTACGGTCAACTCCGCAAGAATCTTGGAGATGTGTTCCATGACCTTGCCCGGCAGAATGAGAGCCGGGTGCTGGAAGGGCATTTGCAATCCGATCATGTGCACATGCTGATTTCGATACCGCCGAAATATGCGGTATCGCAGGTGGTTGGCTATATGAAAGGAAAAGCGCGATCCATATAGCGCGGACCTACCTTGGCCAACGGAAGAACTATAGCGGCATGAGTTTTTGGGCACAGGGCTATTTTGTTTCAACTGTCGGTGCCGATGAAGAGGTTGTGCGGGCTTACATCCGCGAGCAAGAACAAGAAGACCATCGCGTCGAGCAACTGCAACTATTCAGATAGTCGACCACCGAATGGTGGTCAGAGAATCTGTTGAATATACCGCTTTGAGCGGGTCACAATCTTTCAAGCCACCGGCTTTGCCGGTGGTCACTGACTGACCAGAAATATCGATAGGGTTTTTCGCTGCCGGCAGGTTTTTCTTGGGTGATGGAAAACAGGAGACGCCTTGACTCTTTAAAAAAACGTCAATTTAAACGAAAGCTAGGTGTTGCGCATGGAAAGAGAAACGCGCCCCCTCTTTATATCCACTTCAAGTACACGCACCTGGACCTGCTGTCGAACCTTGACCACTTCTGCCGGATTCTTGACATAACTGTCGGCAAGCTGACTGATATGGACAAGACCATCATGATGGACACCAATATCCACAAAAGCACCAAATTTGGTCACATTGGTCACGATACCCGAAAGGCACATTCCCACCTCCAGATCGTCTAACTTTTCAATTCCTTTGGCAAAGGCAAAGACTTCAAATAATTGGCGTGGATCGCGACCCGGTTTGCCTAATTCGGCCATAATGTCCTGCAAAGTCGGGAACCCAGCCTCATCATTAACATATCGTGTAAGTTGAATCAGTTGTCTCAGTTTCTCATTCTCCATAAGCGCAGATACCGTACAACCGCAATCCTTGGCCATCTGCTTGACGATCCCATATCGTTCCGGATGAACCCCTGAACGATCCAGGGGGTTTTTACCATCATGAATACGTAAAAAACCAGCGCATTGCTCAAAAGCTTTTTTGCCGAGTCGGGGAACTTGTAACAATTGCAGTCTGTCGGTAAAAGGCCCCTTTTCACTGCGGTATGCAATGATATTGGAGGCTAGGGTATCCCCTAATCCAGAAACAAAGGTGAGGAGTTCCTTGCTGGCACTGTTCACCTCAACACCAACTTTATTCACGCAGCTGATGACCACGTCTTCCAAGCTTTGTTTCAGCGCTTTTTGATTGACGTCATGCTGATACTGACCGACGCCTATAGCTTTCGGATCAAGCTTGACCAATTCTGCCAAAGGATCTTGTAAACGGCGACCAATGGAAACGGCCCCACGGACGGTGATATCCTGCTCGGGGAATTCTGTACGCGCGACCTCCGAGGCGGAATAAATGGAAGCGCCGCTCTCATCAACCATGGTGATAATCAATTCTGGTGGAAGTTGTAATCCTCGAATGAAGGATTCAGTCTCCCTGCCCGCCGTTCCGTTGCCAACAGCAATGGCCTCAATATGGTATCGCTCGCATAACTTGATCACCGTTTGCGCGGATTCCTCCCGTTGTTTTTGGGAAAGCGCAGGGTAAATGGTGGTGAAATGCAGTAGTTCTCCCTGTTTGCCCAAACAGACCAATTTTGCCCCTGTCCGAAACCCTGGGTCCAAAGCCATGGTACGTATTTGACCTAGCGGGGCAGCGAGCAGCAAATCGCGCAAGTTTTCTGAAAAAACAGTGATGGCTTCAAGGTCGGCCTGATTTTTCAAGCTCGCTCGGAGTTCATTCTCCAGGGATGGAGCGAGCAACCGCTTGTAACTCTCTTCTACGGCAAGAGCCACCTGTTGTCCTGAAAAGCCATTGGAGCGAACCAGGCAGCGATGGAGAATTTCTAGCGATTCAGCCTCAGGAGGACGAAATGAAAGGTTCAGAATTTTTTCATTTTCACCTCTGAGCATTGCCAGCAATCGATGCCCTGCCACTTTAGCAACAGGTTCCTGCCAATCAAAGTAATCCCTGAACTTACCGCCGTTCTCCTCCTGGCCTTTAACCATTTTCGAGATGACCAGTGCTTTCCGCTGAAAAACAGACCGAAGACGAGCGCGAATGGAAGCATCTTCATTAATCCATTCGGCAATGATATCACGGGCACCACACAGCGCCTCCTCAACCGTTCTCACTTCCTTGTCGGGATTCACAAAGGCGTCAGGCTCGATTTGCCGATTAGCCTGCCTGTAGATAGTTTTCGCCAAAGGCTCCAAACCCTTTTCTTTGGCGATTTGCGCTCGGGTTCTCCGTTTGGGGCGGTATGGCAGGTAAATATCTTCAAGAGTAGCGAGAGCAGGAGCAATGTTGATTGCCTGCCGTAGCTCTTCAGTCAAGATGTTCCGCTCATCAAGCGAACCAAGGATGGCTGAGCGACGTTTATCCAAATCGGCTAACTCGACCCTTCGGTCACGAATAGCGGTAATTTGTACCTCATCAAGAGACCCGGTGGCTTCCTTGCGATAACGGGAAATAAACGGAACAGTAGCGCCATCATCAAGCAATGCAGATACGGTTTCCACCTGCTCGACGCTAATATGCAACTCATTGGCAATAATTTGTGGGGGGGCTCTCATTATTCTTAAACAAAAACGAATCGAATGATTCTCAATAGTGGATTTCTTACCTTTGCCGGCGGCACTGGCTTAAAAAACTATGTGCGAGAGCGGAAGTGAAACAATTTGGATTCCATGGTATTCGGCATCTGTTTGCCTCTATCTTGGCTGCGAATAACAGGCCCC
Source organism: uncultured Desulfobulbus sp. (assembly GCF_963662935.2). Classification (NCBI taxonomy): domain Bacteria; kingdom Pseudomonadati; phylum Thermodesulfobacteriota; class Desulfobulbia; order Desulfobulbales; family Desulfobulbaceae; genus Desulfobulbus; species uncultured Desulfobulbus sp. The sequence goes on from NZ_CAXXTL010000001.1 coordinate 236,562, forward strand.
CTAGTAGAGATACAATAGATGTTGCGGCACGGGAGTATAACGACGACGGCACGGTATATTCACACGTTGGACGGTGAAAACCGTGAAGTTTTGAGCGCGTTGCCTGCCTGGGAAGATCGAGAACTGAAAAGAGGGGCGAGCTGATGCACACTCACTACTCCAAAACAAGAAAACGCCTTGAAAGCGCATTAACTTTCAAGGCGTTTGGTACTATTGTCAGCAAGTAACTGGAATTACTTGGTGACCCCAAGGGGACTCGAACCCCTGTTGCCGGCGTGAGAGGCCATTAAGGGAAGATCAAAGCGCTACCACCCAACGCATTTCAATACATTTGAAACATCTTCTGTCTTTAAAAAACATCCTGATTCACGAAAAAGGCCCCCAGCAGGGCCCCCATCAATGGGTCAATAGCGGGGTGACATTTAAAGTGAATTTTTGCTGCTCTACTTTCCACAGATCATAAGCCATCTGTTGGCCCATCCAGCTTTCAGGGCTACCGCCAAAAGCCATAGAGAGTCGAAATGCCATTTCTGGAGAAATACCAGCCCTTCCATTTATTATTTTGGAAAGTGTTTTACGGCTTACGCTAAGTGCAACAGCGGCCTGGGTAACAGATAATCCCATGGGAGAAAGCCATAGCCCGCTAAGAATTTCTCCCGGATGTGGAGGGTTATGCATTCTCATTATGTCACCTAGTGATAGTCTTCATAGTCCACGATTTCAGCGTCGCCGTTTTCAAAACGGAAAGTAATGCGCCAGTTGGTTTGTACCGTCACGGCCCAAGTACTCCTTCTCTCACAACCATGGCTTGATTCAATTTGGCAAGGACAAGTCGCAAACGTTCAACATATTTGGGTTGGATACCAACTTTGTTGCAAGAGAGAAAAAAATTTCCAACCCCTTATTGCCCATCCTAATGACATTGAATTGAAATTCATTGAAACAATTCTAATTTTTCAAACAACAGTCCTGATTGATCTTTAGCCGAGAGCATCGGTGGCGTGCTGATAGGCCAGTGGATGGCAAGAGTTGCATCATCCCAATGAATAGTTCGCTCAAATTGAGGAGCCCAATAATCAGTGGTCTTATAAAGGAAATCGGCCGATTCGCTCAGCACCAAGAATCCGTGCGCAAACCCCTCGGGCACCCACAACTGTCTTTTATTTTCCGCACTGATTATCTCTCCCACCCATTGCCCGAAAGTTGGCGAGCTTTTGCGGATGTCCACAGCCACATCAAACACCTCACCCTGAACAACGCGCACCAACTTAGCTTGCGGTTGCTGGATCTGGTAGTGCAATCCGCGTAGCACATACTTTGCAGAGTGGGAGTGGTTGTCCTGCACGAAATGTATTTTTTTGCCGATCGCAATTTCAAACTGCTTCTTATTGAAGCTCTCATAGAAGAAGCCCCGTTCATCGGCAAACACTTTTGGCTCAACCAGGAAGACGTCGGGAATAGCAAGCTGGGTAAATTTCATTAGAATACTTTTCCTTTGAGCATGCGCAGCAGGTACTGGCCATAGCCACTTTTTACCAGGGGTTGCGCCAGTTTTTCCAGATGGGCGGCATCGATCCACTTCTGCCGGTAGGCAATTTCTTCCGGACAGGCAACCTTGAGCCCTTGGCGTCGTTCAAGGGTGGCGATGAACTGGCTGGCATCAAGCAAGGATTCATGGGTACCGGTGTCGAGCCAGGCATAGCCGCGGCCCATGATTTCAACATTCAACTGCCCTTGCTCCAGGTAGAGACGGTTGAGATCGGTGATTTCCAATTCGCCGCGCTTTGAAGGCTTGAGGCTTTGGGCCAGTTCAACCACGTGGTCATCGTAGAAATAGAGGCCGGTGACCGCGTAGCTTGATTTAGGTTGCTGCGGTTTCTCCTCAAGCGAGATGACTTTGCCGCTGGAATCGAACTCGGCGACTCCATAACGCTCGGGGTCCTGCACGTGATAGACAAAAACGGTGGCGCCCTCAATTCGCGACATGGCATTATGCAATATTTGATGAAAATCATGTCCAAAATAAATATTGTCGCCCAGCACTAGGGCTGAAGGATCGTTGCCGATAAACTCACGGCCGATGATGAAGGCCTGCGCCAATCCGTCCGGCGAGGGTTGCACGGCATATGTCAAGTTCAGCCCCCACTGGCTGCCATCTCCCAGGAGCGACTGGAAGCGTGGCGTATCCTCCGGGGTAGAAATCAGCAAAATGTCCTGGATGGAGGCAAGCATCAGGGTGGAAAGCGGATAATACACCATCGGCTTGTCGTAAATCGGCAGCAGTTGCTTGGAAATAGCCTGGGTGGCCGGATACAACCGCGTTCCGGAACCACCGGCAAGGATAATACCTCGACGTGTTGTCATGATGTCAGAATCTGTTGAAGGACATGGTGTATTCCGAGTTGCCAATCCGGCAGCTCAAGATTGAAGGTTGTACGAAAGAGTGTGGTATCCAGGTGCGAATTGGCAGGACGTTTGGCCGGCAGCGGATACTCTTCGGTTGTGATTGGCCGAATATTATCGAGCATCGTTTTCAGGGGTTTGCCGGCCTGACGTGCCTGTTTGATGACAAAACAGGCAAAATCGTACCAGGTGGTCACGCCGCCAGCGGTCAGGTGATAGAGGCCAAAGGGGAAATCCGCCAGGCTTTCGCGCCGTGCCCGCCCTACCAACTGCGCCGTGACGTCGGCCAGTAAGGCAGCAGATGTCGGGGCTCCGTGTTGATCGGCAACGATGTTGAGGTTGTCGCGCTCGCCTGCCAGGCGCAGCATGGTTTTTGCAAAGTTGTTGCCATGCGCACCGACCACCCAACTGCTTCGCAAAATCAGGTGCCGATCACAGCTCTGCTGGAGAGCAACATCACCATCCCTTTTGGTGCAGCCGTAGACGCTCCGCGGATTGGTGGCGTCGGTCTCCCGATAGGCTGATTGGCTGAGGCCGTCAAAGACATAATCGGTTGAATAGTGGATCACCCAGGCGCCCAGGAGGGCCGCCTCTTCGCCCAGTATGCCGGGCGCAGTTGCATTGAGCGCAGCAGCCGCATCGGGTTCGCTCTCCGCGCGGTCAACGGCGGTGTAGGCGGCGGGGTTGACAATCAGATCCGGCTGTACGGATCGCACCAGCTGCCGGATGGCATCAGCGTCGGTGAGGTCACATTCCTGCCGGTCCACAGCAAGCACCTGACCGAGCGGTGCCAACGCACGCTGGAGCTCAAAACCGAGCTGGCCGTTTTTGCCGGTGAGAAGGATTTTCATAGACGAGCTCCATAGTTGCTGTCGAGCCATTGGCGGTATTCGCCACTGGTAACATGCTCCACCCAGGCCTGGTTGGCCAGATTCCATTGCACGGTCTTGCGGATCCCAGTTTCGAATATTTCCGCGGGGCGCCAACCTAGTTCCCGCTCGATCTTGCGGGCATCGATGGCGTAACGGCGGTCATGACCGGGTCGATCCGTGACATGGGTGATCAGGCGGGCATAACTGCCGGTCGGATCAGGCCTGAGTTCGTCCAGCAGTTTGATGATGGTGTTGACGATATCGATGTTGGGCATCTCATTCCAGCCACCGACGTTATAGACCTCGCCGACCTGGCCTGCCTCCAGAATGCAACGGATGGCGCTGCAATGGTCCGTGACATACAACCAGTCGCGAACTTGTTGACCATCGCCATAGATTGGTAGTGGCTTGCCGGCCAGGGCGTTGGCGATGATCAACGGGATGAGCTTCTCGGGAAAGTGATAGGGTCCGTAGTTGTTGGAGCAATTACTGATGGTGATTGGCAAGCCGTAGGTGTGGTACCAAGCACGAACGAGGTGATCGCTGGCAGCCTTGCTGGCCGCATAAGGGCTGTTGGGTTGATAGGAATTGTTTTCGGCGAAAGGCGGGTCGTCCGGTTGAAGCGAACCATAGACCTCATCGGTACTGATATGATGGAATCGGAACTGTCTCAATTCCACACCTTTTAGGGAATTCCAATAGGAGCGCGCGGCTTCGAGCAGGGTGAAAGTGCCATCAATGTTGGTGCGCATGAATTCGGCGGGGCCATGAATACTGCGGTCGACATGGCTTTCTGCAGCGAAATGAATGATTGCACGGGGGCGGTGTGTAGCCAGCAGGTGATCGACTAAGGCACGATCACAGATATCTCCCTGGACAAAAAAATGGCGTGGATCAGCGGCAAGCGCTGCCAAATTTTCCCGATTGCCAGCGTAGGTGAGTTTGTCGAGATTAACAACCGGTTCATCCGACTGCTCCAACCAGTCGAGAACAAAATTGCTGCCTATAAAACCGGCACCGCCGGTAACGAAAAGAGCCATATTATTGGTATTAATGATGAATTATTTTTTTGCTGTTATGGGAGGTGGTCAGGGTTAGCAAGACATCCTGGAGTGTGAAATAAGCAATGTTCCTTTTGTTATACAGTTACGGGCTTTAGGCACTCTTGCTCAACAGTTTGAGTCCCTTCGAATAAGCCTCATTTGGAGTCTGCTTGTCAAGCGATGAATACTTTCTATATTATAACAGTTGCACCAGAGAGTCAGGTCCCCGGATGTTGACAGGGGGGGGACTGGCTAGGTATTGAGCTGCGAAAGTAATGATTAGAGGTGTCCATGTTGTTAAGCGCCCGCCCCCGCCCTATTCACGGATTTCACCTGTTCGACAAATCAGCCCGCGTATCCCATTGAGTGAAGAGATCCGGCTGGATATAACGGAGGTAACCGACCAGCGCGGACAGGTTATCGCGAAAGGCATTTAAAAAAATTTGCTTCAATTCATGGAGCTTGTGACTGATAAACCAATTGACCAGTACAGCGTTGAGGACAAGTTCCGGTACCGTGACGTCCTTCAAGCCATACCCAAATACGATAACCGAAAAGAACTCAACTGGTGGTTCAAACAGCGACCCACCCCGAAAAAAAATCGGCTGTGTTTCAGCGGCAACCAGATAAAGCATTGTAATTATGTTGTTAATATAATTAACAACATAAAAAATACAGGTTATCCACTTTTAATTGTCCAATTGATTTTTAATGGCATACAATTAAATCAAATTTTGATCTAAACAAGAAAGAGACGTTAACAACCGAACATTATGGTCGGGACTCTATGGCTAAATTGCCTCGGGAAGCTGAAGTGTGGCCAATATCCAAATTTGAGGGTCCCATTTCGTACGACAATTAGGAATTTTAACAAGAGCTTATCTATAAATAACCATGATTTTGTTTAGAACGATCATTGCTGCGGCCAGCATGTTGATTGCATTGTACGATAAACCTATTTTTCGTATCGAGGTATCAACTTGCGAAAACGGTTGAACAAGGAATGTGCAAACTCAACCACCCACCTGCGTGCTTTGAATGTCGGGTTTTTTTCTATTAACCTCTTTTCTTCACCACCTAACTGGATGTGTGGGATAAAGCCATATTCCTCCACCACCCCTTCTTTCCCGACATACCCAGCGTCGAGACAAAAATTTTGGGTCTTGCCCTTGTTGTCTTTCGGCCCCAAAACCCGTTCTTTCAGCAATAGCTCGAGAGAAACGCTGCCATGCCGTTTGGCTCCGCTGATGACAATTGACAAAGGGATGCCACTTTCGTTGACGAGTAAGATTCCCTTTGTTCCATTTCTTTCCCCGATCTGTAAGATTTGGGCCAACAGTTTCTTGAGCAAGGGGCGCTTCGATATTCGATTCGTCCGCCGCTTCCCAGATCCAGGCGATTCCTTCCATTTCGTCGCACTCTACCAATCCGCGCAACCACAGATTGCGAAAGACACCTACCGAGGCCCATTGCTGAAATTTGCAGCGAACCGCTGTAGAGCCCAATCCTTCAAATTTCTTCCGTGGCAAGGTATTCCAAATGATACAGGCGCGCAACACGTCAACGAATGCGGCGCAGTAGTTCCGATCCGAATATTTGGTTTTTTTTCCTCCACCTGGCTTGCGCTTATAACATTTCTCGTCGGCGCGGGGAAATTTTGGGATCAAGGACTCGACCAACGCCCAAAATTAATTGGAAATTCCCCATATTTTAATGCGTGCCGTGTCTTCATTCCATCAAGGATTTTTCTTGGTATGATCACTGGGATCTACGGCTAGATGTAAGCCTTTTTTTTATGGACAAACTCTTTTTAATCCCAAAAATAACATTTCAGCAACTCTTAGGTCGATTATCATGAACATTAATTTACTAACCACTGATCAAGTAGCTTTCTTAAGCACCTCAGCCATCAATAGCTTGACCAGCTCAGAAGTTGCTGCCATTGATACGGTTCATCTCAACGCCTTGAGTTCGGGGCAGTTCGGGGCCATTGCCACGGCCGGCATCGCCCAGATGACGACAACGCAGCTGGCCGGTCTCGACAGCGATCATGTGGCGGCCTTCACCACGACCCAGATATCCACTTTGAGCACAGCGGCGATCGCGGCATTGACCACGGACAACGTGGTGGGCCTCGAGACCGCTGACATCGCAAAACTCGGTTCCGCCCAGGTGAGAGCCATTGAGGTCGATGACCTGTCCGAGCTGACATCGGCGCAGCTGGTGGCCATCTCGTCCTCGGCGATGGCGGGCCTGACTTCCGCCCAGTTGGAATCTTTTGGAACCGACGCCCTGGCGGGCCTGAGTTCAGCGCAGGTGAGCATGTTTGGGTCTGCCCAAATAGCCGGGCTTGGCACGGACTTTTTGAACTCCCTGGCGACCTCTGTCTTCCGTTCCTTTTCCACCAGTGCGGTTGCCCAGATGACGGCAACGCAGCTGGCCGGTCTCGACAGCGATCATGTGGCGGCCTTCACCACGGCCCAGATATCCAAGTTGAGCACAGCGGCGATCGCGGCATTGACCACAGACAACGTGGTGGGCCTCGAGACCGCTGACATCGCGCAACTCGGCTCTGCCCAGGTGCGGGCGCTGGAAGTGGATGATCTCAACGCCTTGAGTTCGGGGCAGTTCGGGGCCATTGCCACGGCCGGCATCGCCCAGATGACGACAACGCAGCTGGCCGGTCTCGACAGCGATCATGTGGCGGCCTTCACCACGACCCAGATATCCACTTTGAGCACAGCGGCGATCGCGGCATTGACCACGGACAACGTGGTGGGCCTCGAGACCGCTGACATCGCAAAACTCGGTTCCGCCCAGGTGAGAGCCATTGAGGTCGATGACCTGTCCGAGCTGACATCGGCGCAGCTGGTGGCCATCTCGTCCTCGGCGATGGCGGGCCTGACTTCCGCCCAGTTGGAATCTTTTGGAACCGACGCCCTGGCGGGCCTGAGTTCAGCGCAGGTGAGCATGTTTGGGTCTGCCCAAATAGCCGGGCTTGGCACGGACTTTTTGAACTCCTTGTCGACCTCAACCTTTGGCTCCTTTTCCACCAGTGCGGTTGCCCAGATGACGGCAACGCAGCTGACCGGTCTCGACAGCGATCATGTGGCGGCCTTCACCACGGCCCAGATATCCAAGTTGAGCACAGCGGCGATCGCGGCATTGACCACAGACAACGTGGTGGGCCTCGAGACCGCTGACATCGCGCAACTCGGCTCTGCCCAGGTGCGGGCGCTGGAGGTGGATGATCTCAACGCCTTGAGTTCCGGGCAGTTCGGGGCCATTGCCACGGCCGGCATCGCCCAGATGACGACAACGCAGCTGGCCGGTCTCGACAGCGATCATGTGGCGGCCTTCACCACGACCCAGATATCCACTTTGAGCACAGCGGCGATCGCGGCATTGACCACGGACAACGTGGTGGGCCTCGAGACCGCTGACATCGCAAAACTCGGTTCCGCCCAGGTGAGAGCCATTGAGGTCGATGACCTGTCCGAGCTGACATCGGCGCAGCTGGTGGCCATCTCGTCCTCGGCGATGGCGGGCCTGACTTCCGCCCAGTTGCCAGTCTTTGGATCTGATGCTCTGGAAGGGATGAGCTCAGGCCAGGTGAGCATGCTGTTTGGGTCTGCCCAGATAGCCGGGCTTGGCACGGACTTTTTGAACTCCCTGGCGACCTCTGTCTTCCGTTCCTTTTCCACCAGTGCGGTTGCCCAGATGACGGCAACGCAGCTGACCGGTCTCGACAGCGATCATGTGGCGGCCTTCACCACGGCCCAGATATCCAAGTTGAGCACAGCGGCGATCGCGGCATTGACCACAGACAACGTGGTGGGCCTCGAGACCGCTGACATCGCGCAACTCGGCTCTGCCCAGGTGCGGGCGCTGGAAGTGGATGATCTCAACGCCTTGAGTTCGGGGCAGTTCGGGGCCATTGCCACGGCCGGCATCGCCCAGATGACGACAACGCAGCTGGCCGGTCTCGACAGCGATCATGTGGCGGCCTTCACCACGACCCAGATATCCACTTTGAGCACAGCGGCGATCGCGGCATTGACCACGGACAACGTGGTGGGCCTCGAGACCGCTGACATCGCAAAACTCGGTTCCGCCCAGGTGAGAGCCATTGAGGTCGATGACCTGTCCGAGCTGACATCGGCGCAGCTGGTGGCCATCTCGTCCTCGGCGATGGCGGGCCTGACTTCCGCCCAGTTGGAATCTTTTGGAACCGACGCCCTGGCGGGCCTGAGTTCAGCGCAGGTGAGCATGTTTGGGTCTGCCCAAATAGCCGGGCTTGGCACGGACTTTTTGAACTCCTTGTCGACCTCAACCTTTGGCTCCTTTTCCACCAGTGCGGTTGCCCAGATGACGGCAACGCAGCTGGCCGGTCTCGACAGCGATCATGTGGCGGCCTTCACCACGGCCCAGATATCCAAGTTGAGCACAGCGGCGATCGCGGCATTGACCACAGACAACGTGGTGGGCCTCGAGACCGCTGACATCGCAAAACTCGGCTCTGCCCAGGTGCGGGCGCTGGAAGTGGATGACCTCAACGCCCTGAGTTCCGGGCAGTTCGGGGCCATTGCCACGGCCGGCATCGCCCAGATGACGACAACGCAGCTGGCCGGTCTCGACAGCGATCATGTGGCGGCCTTCACCACGACCCAGATATCCACTTTGAGCACAGCGGCGATCGCGGCATTGACCACGGACAACGTGGTGGGCCTCGAGACCGCTGACATCGCAAAACTCGGTTCCGCCCAGGTGAGAGCCATTGAGGTCGATGACCTGTCCGAGCTGACATCGGCGCAGCTGGTGGCCATCTCGTCCTCGGCGATGGCGGGCCTGACTTCCGCCCAGTTGCCAGTCTTTGGATCTGATGCTCTGGAAGGGATGAGCTCAGGCCAGGTGAGCATGCTGTTTGGGTCTGCCCAGATAGCCGGGCTTGGCACGGACTTTTTGAACTCCCTGGCGACCTCTGTCTTCCGTTCCTTTTCCACCAGTGCGGTTGCCCAGATGACGGCAACGCAGCTGGCCGGTCTCGACAGCGATCATGTGGCGGCCTTCACCACGGCCCAGATATCCAAGTTGAGCACAGCGGCGATCGCGGCATTGACCACAGACAACGTGGTGGGCCTCGAGACCGCTGACATCGCAAAACTCGGCTCTGCCCAGGTGCGGGCGCTGGAAGTGGATGACCTCAACGCCCTGAGTTCCGGGCAGTTCGGGGCCATTGCCACGGCCGGCATCGCCCAGATGACGACAACGCAGCTGGCCGGTCTCGACAGCGATCATGTGGCGGCCTTCACCACGACCCAGATATCCACTTTGAGCACAGCGGCGATCGCGGCATTGACCACGGACAACGTGGTGGGCCTCGAGACCGCTGACATCGCAAAACTCGGTTCCGCCCAGGTGAGAGCCATTGAGGTCGATGACCTGTCCGAGCTGACATCGGCGCAGCTGGTGGCCATCTCGTCCTCGGCGATGGCGGGCCTGACTTCCGCCCAGTTGCCAGTCTTTGGATCTGATGCTCTGGAAGGGATGAGCTCAGGCCAGGTGAGCATGCTGTTTGGGTCTGCCCAGATAGCCGGGCTTGGCACGGACTTTTTGAACTCCCTGGCGACCTCTGTCTTCCGTTCCTTTTCCACCAGTGCGGTTGCCCAGATGACGGCAACGCAGCTGACCGGTCTCGACAGCGATCATGTGGCGGCCTTCACCACGGCCCAGATATCCAAGTTGAGCACAGCGGCGATCGCGGCATTGACCACAGACAACGTGGTGGGCCTCGAAACCGCTGACATCGCGCAACTCGGCTCTGCCCAGGTGCGGGCGCTGGAGGTGGATGATCTCAACGCCTTGAGTTCGGGGCAGTTCGGGGCCATTGCCACGGCCGGCATCGCCCAGATGACGACAACGCAGCTGGCCGGTCTCGACAGCGATCATGTGGCGGCCTTCACCACGACCCAGATATCCACTTTGAGCACAGCGGCGATCGCGGCATTGACCACGGACAACGTGGTGGGCCTCGAGACCGCTGACATCGCAAAACTCGGTTCCGCCCAGGTGAGAGCCATTGAGGTCGATGACCTGTCCGAGCTGACATCGGCGCAGCTGGTGGCCATCTCGTCCTCGGCGATGGCGGGCCTGACTTCCGCCCAGTTGGAATCTTTTGGAACCGACGCCCTGGCGGGCCTGAGTTCAGCGCAGGTGAGCATGTTTGGGTCTGTCCAAATAGCCGGGCTTGGCACGGACTTTTTGAACTCCTTGTCGACCTCAACCTTTGGCTCCTTTTCCACCAGTGCGGTTGCCCAGATGACGGCAACGCAGCTGGCCGGTCTCGACAGCGATCATGTGGCGGCCTTCACCACGGCCCAGATATCCAAGTTGAGCACAGCGGCGATCGCGGCATTGACCACAGACAACGTGGTGGGCCTCGAGACCGCTGACATCGCAAAACTCGGCTCTGCCCAGGTGCGGGCGCTGGAAGTGGATGACCTCAACGCCCTGAGTTCCGGGCAGTTCGGGGCCATTGCCACGGCCGGCATCGCCCAGATGACGACAACGCAGCTGGCCGGTCTCGACAGCGATCATGTGGCGGCCTTCACCACGACCCAGATATCCACTTTGAGCACAGCGGCGATCGCGGCATTGACCACGGACAACGTGGTGGGCCTCGAGACCGCTGACATCGCAAAACTCGGTTCCGCCCAGGTGAGAGCCATTGAGGTCGATGACCTGTCCGAGCTGACATCGGCGCAGCTGGTGGCCATCTCGTCCTCGGCGATGGCGGGCCTGACTTCCGCCCAGTTGCCAGTCTTTGGATCTGATGCTCTGGAAGGGATGAGCTCAGGCCAGGTGAGCATGCTGTTTGGGTCTGCCCAGATAGCCGGGCTTGGCACGGACTTTTTGAACTCCCTGGCGACCTCTGTCTTCCGTTCCTTTTCCACCAGTGCGGTTGCCCAGATGACGGCAACGCAGCTGACCGGTCTCGACAGCGATCATGTGGCGGCCTTCACCACGGCCCAGATATCCAAGTTGAGCACAGCGGCGATCGCGGCATTGACCACAGACAACGTGGTGGGCCTCGAAACCGCTGACATCGCGCAACTCGGCTCTGCCCAGGTGCGGGCGCTGGAGGTGGATGATCTCAACGCCTTGAGTTCCGGGCAGTTCGGGGCCATTGCCACGGCCGGCATCGCCCAGATGACGACAACGCAGCTGGCCGGTCTCGACAGCGATCATGTGGCGGCCTTCACCACGACCCAGATATCCACTTTGAGCACAGCGGCGATCGCGGCATTGACCACGGACAACGTGGTGGGCCTCGAGACCGCTGACATCGCAAAACTCGGTTCCGCCCAGGTGAGAGCCATTGAGGTCGATGACCTGTCCGAGCTGACATCGGCGCAGCTGGTGGCCATCTCGTCCTCGGCGATGGCGGGCCTGACTTCCGCCCAGTTGGAATCTTTTGGAACCGACGCCCTGGCGGGCCTGAGTTCAGCGCAGGTGAGCATGTTTGGGTCTGCCCAAATAGCCGGGCTTGGCACGGACTTTTTGAACTCCTTGTCGACCTCAACCTTTGGCTCCTTTTCCACCAGTGCGGTTGCCCAGATGACGGCAACGCAGCTGGCCGGTCTCGACAGCGATCATGTGGCGGCCTTCACCACGGCCCAGATATCCAAGTTGAGCACAGCGGCGATCGCGGCATTGACCACAGACAACGTGGTGGGCCTCGAGACCGCTGACATCGCAAAACTCGGCTCTGCCCAGGTGCGGGCGCTGGAAGTGGATGACCTCAACGCCCTGAGTTCCGGGCAGTTCGGGGCCATTGCCACGGCCGGCATCGCCCAGATGACGACAACGCAGCTGGCCGGTCTCGACAGCGATCATGTGGCGGCCTTCACCACGACCCAGATATCCACTTTGAGCACAGCGGCGATCGCGGCATTGACCACGGACAACGTGGTGGGCCTCGAGACCGCTGACATCGCAAAACTCGGTTCCGCCCAGGTGAGAGCCATTGAGGTCGATGACCTGTCCGAGCTGACATCGGCGCAGCTGGTGGCCATCTCGTCCTCGGCGATGGCGGGCCTGACTTCCGCCCAGTTGCCAGTCTTTGGATCTGATGCTCTGGAAGGGATGAGCTCAGGCCAGGTGAGCATGCTGTTTGGGTCTGCCCAAATAGCCGGGCTTGGCACGGACTTTTTGAACTCCCTGGCGACCTCTGTCTTCCGTTCCTTTTCCACCAGTGCGGTTGCCCAGATGACGGCAACGCAGCTGGCCGGTCTCGACAGCGATCATGTGGCGGCCTTCACCACGGCCCAGATATCCAAGTTGAGCACAGCGGCGATCGCGGCATTGACCACAGACAACGTGGTGGGCCTCGAGACCGCTGACATCGCGCAACTCGGCTCTGCCCAGGTGCGGGCGCTGGAAGTGGATGATCTCAACGCCTTGAGTTCGGGGCAGTTCGGGGCCATTGCCACGGCCGGCATCGCCCAGATGACGACAACGCAGCTGGCCGGTCTCGACAGCGATCATGTGGCGGCCTTCACCACGACCCAGATATCCACTTTGAGCACAGCGGCGATCGCGGCATTGACCACGGACAACGTGGTGGGCCTCGAGACCGCTGACATCGCAAAACTCGGTTCCGCCCAGGTGAGAGCCATTGAGGTCGATGACCTGTCCGAGCTGACATCGGCGCAGCTGGTGGCCATCTCGTCCTCGGCGATGGCGGGCCTGACTTCCGCCCAGTTGGAATCTTTTGGAACCGACGCCCTGGCGGGCCTGAGTTCAGCGCAGGTGAGCATGTTTGGGTCTGCCCAAATAGCCGGGCTTGGCACGGACTTTTTGAACTCCTTGTCGACCTCAACCTTTGGCTCCTTTTCCACCAGTGCGGTTGCCCAGATGACGGCAACGCAGCTGACCGGTCTCGACAGCGATCATGTGGCGGCCTTCACCACGGCCCAGATATCCAAGTTGAGCACAGCGGCGATCGCGGCATTGACCACAGACAACGTGGTGGGCCTCGAGACCGCTGACATCGCGCAACTCGGCTCTGCCCAGGTGCGGGCGCTGGAGGTGGATGATCTCAACGCCTTGAGTTCCGGGCAGTTCGGGGCCATTGCCACGGCCGGCATCGCCCAGATGACGACAACGCAGCTGGCCGGTCTCGACAGCGATCATGTGGCGGCCTTCACCACGACCCAGATATCCACTTTGAGCACAGCGGCGATCGCGGCATTGACCACGGACAACGTGGTGGGCCTCGAGACCGCTGACATCGCAAAACTCGGTTCCGCCCAGGTGAGAGCCATTGAGGTCGATGACCTGTCCGAGCTGACATCGGCGCAGCTGGTGGCCATCTCGTCCTCGGCGATGGCGGGCCTGACTTCCGCCCAGTTGCCAGTCTTTGGATCTGATGCTCTGGAAGGGATGAGCTCAGGCCAGGTGAGCATGCTGTTTGGGTCTGCCCAGATAGCCGGGCTTGGCACGGACTTTTTGAACTCCCTGGCGACCTCTGTCTTCCGTTCCTTTTCCACCAGTGCGGTTGCCCAGATGACGGCAACGCAGCTGACCGGTCTCGACAGCGATCATGTGGCGGCCTTCACCACGGCCCAGATATCCAAGTTGAGCACAGCGGCGATCGCGGCATTGACCACAGACAACGTGGTGGGCCTCGAGACCGCTGACATCGCGCAACTCGGCTCTGCCCAGGTGCGGGCGCTGGAAGTGGATGATCTCAACGCCTTGAGTTCGGGGCAGTTCGGGGCCATTGCCACGGCCGGCATCGCCCAGATGACGACAACGCAGCTGGCCGGTCTCGACAGCGATCATGTGGCGGCCTTCACCACGACCCAGATATCCACTTTGAGCACAGCGGCGATCGCGGCATTGACCACGGACAACGTGGTGGGCCTCGAGACCGCTGACATCGCAAAACTCGGTTCCGCCCAGGTGAGAGCCATTGAGGTCGATGACCTGTCCGAGCTGACATCGGCGCAGCTGGTGGCCATCTCGTCCTCGGCGATGGCGGGCCTGACTTCCGCCCAGTTGGAATCTTTTGGAACCGACGCCCTGGCGGGCCTGAGTTCAGCGCAGGTGAGCATGTTTGGGTCTGCCCAAATAGCCGGGCTTGGCACGGACTTTTTGAACTCCTTGTCGACCTCAACCTTTGGCTCCTTTTCCACCAGTGCGGTTGCCCAGATGACGGCAACGCAGCTGGCCGGTCTCGACAGCGATCATGTGGCGGCCTTCACCACGGCCCAGATATCCAAGTTGAGCACAGCGGCGATCGCGGCATTGACCACAGACAACGTGGTGGGCCTCGAGACCGCTGACATCGCAAAACTCGGCTCTGCCCAGGTGCGGGCGCTGGAAGTGGATGACCTCAACGCCCTGAGTTCCGGGCAGTTCGGGGCCATTGCCACGGCCGGCATCGCCCAGATGACGACAACGCAGCTGGCCGGTCTCGACAGCGATCATGTGGCGGCCTTCACCACGACCCAGATATCCACTTTGAGCACAGCGGCGATCGCGGCATTGACCACGGACAACGTGGTGGGCCTCGAGACCGCTGACATCGCAAAACTCGGTTCCGCCCAGGTGAGAGCCATTGAGGTCGATGACCTGTCCGAGCTGACATCGGCGCAGCTGGTGGCCATCTCGTCCTCGGCGATGGCGGGCCTGACTTCCGCCCAGTTGCCAGTCTTTGGATCTGATGCTCTGGAAGGGATGAGCTCAGGCCAGGTGAGCATGCTGTTTGGGTCTGCCCAGATAGCCGGGCTTGGCACGGACTTTTTGAACTCCCTGGCGACCTCTGTCTTCCGTTCCTTTTCCACCAGTGCGGTTGCCCAGATGACGGCAACGCAGCTGGCCGGTCTCGACAGCGATCATGTGGCGGCCTTCACCACGGCCCAGATATCCAAGTTGAGCACAGCGGCGATCGCGGCATTGACCACAGACAACGTGGTGGGCCTCGAGACCGCTGACATCGCAAAACTCGGCTCTGCCCAGGTGCGGGCGCTGGAAGTGGATGACCTCAACGCCCTGAGTTCCGGGCAGTTCGGGGCCATTGCCACGGCCGGCATCGCCCAGATGACGACAACGCAGCTGGCCGGTCTCGACAGCGATCATGTGGCGGCCTTCACCACGACCCAGATATCCACTTTGAGCACAGCGGCGATCGCGGCATTGACCACGGACAACGTGGTGGGCCTCGAGACCGCTGACATCGCAAAACTCGGTTCCGCCCAGGTGAGAGCCATTGAGGTCGATGACCTGTCCGAGCTGACATCGGCGCAGCTGGTGGCCATCTCGTCCTCGGCGATGGCGGGCCTGACTTCCGCCCAGTTGGAATCTTTTGGAACCGACGCCCTGGCGGGCCTGAGTTCAGCGCAGGTGAGCATGTTTGGGTCTGCCCAAATAGCCGGGCTTGGCACGGACTTTTTGAACTCCTTGTCGACCTCAACCTTTGGCTCCTTTTCCACCAGTGCGGTTGCCCAGATGACGGCAACGCAGCTGGCCGGTCTCGACAGCGATCATGTGGCGGCCTTCACCACGGCCCAGATATCCAAGTTGAGCACAGCGGCGATCGCGGCATTGACCACAGACAACGTGGTGGGCCTCGAGACCGCTGACATCGCAAAACTCGGCTCTGCCCAGGTGCGGGCGCTGGAAGTGGATGACCTCAACGCCCTGAGTTCCGGGCAGTTCGGGGCCATTGCCACGGCCGGCATCGCCCAGATGACGACAACGCAAATCCAGGGTTTGAGTACTGATGCTATTCAATCCCTAACCACGGCCCAGTTTGTTGCTATGGCGACAATGAATATAGTCGCCTTGACAACGGATCAAATACAGGCGCTGCAGACGACAGATATCGCAGCACTCTGTAAAGTTGGTAAAGATGTGTTTACTGCAGAGCAAGTTTCGGTTATGGACGGCGATCAACTCAATGCAGCATTCACTTCACCGATTACACTTGATCTCGATGATAACGGCCTGCAAACAGTTGGAAAAACACTTGGAGTCGATTTTGATTTAACTGCCACTGGAACCAATCAGCATGTTGGCTGGCTTGTCGGAAATGATGGTTTCCTTGTGAGGGACATTAATCAGGATGGTTTGATCAACAACGGCAGTGAAATGTTCGGTACTGCCACGCTCATAGATTCTGGTCAAAAGGCTAGCGATGGCTTTTCGGCATTGGCATCATTCGATACAAATTGTGACAATATCATCAACTCGCAGGATCCTATTTACCAAGAACTCCTCGTGTGGATAGACGCCAATATTGACGCAATTAGCCAAGCTGACGAATTATTTCAGCTTGATTCGCTTGGCATTGAGCAATTGAACCTGAATCCCACTCATACAGCCGTAAACAATAACGGCAACTGGGAGATCTTGAGTTCTACCTACACGACCAACGATGGTCAGACACATCAGCTGACTGATATCTGGTTCCAAACTGGTGCGCCGGTGGAAGGAGCGTCTATCAACAATGTACAAGTTGACGATTTGACGACTGTTCCTGCACTTATAAAACCAACGTGATATCGTGAAGAGCAATTTTTTTGCAGCTTATTATGATCCATAATGAGAACGATATTATCCCTACTAGTTGTGCAATTCCTTGTGGGTGATATTTAGTCGCATGCATGTAACAATGTACAACCTTAGGCCGTAATTGCTCGAACTATGGTGATAGTTGGTTGAGTAGACATCTATAGATACAATTTTTTCTAAAATTGTCAGCATGAGCAGACGCCGGATCCCCTCGCATGAGATCCGGCGTTTTGCTATAGAAGTGATGGAGAAAAAGATATGGAAAATTGTGTTGATGAGGTCGGGTTAAGTTTCACGGCAGCTGCACGGGGAGAAATGGAACTTGTCGAGTTGGTCAGTATTTTAGAGCGGTGGACAGCCGGAGGCGACCGCACAAATGAGGTGCTGGAACTCTATCGGATTTGGATTGAACACACATCGTCACCACTGGTATTTGTTGCCTGCTATAATTGTGCGGTTGAGTATGCGAAGGCTCATGATTATGCGCAGGCTGAGTCTATGTACCGCAAGGCTCTGGATCATAATCCGAACTTCATTCAGGCCCGCATCAATCTGGGCAACTGCTTGGAACAGCAAAAACGTGAGGACGAGGCACTGGAACAATGGCGCACAGCCCTTGCAACTCAATCAATTTCCTTACCTGAAAACAAAGCCCTGCGGTTGCATGCCCTCAATAATTTAGGCCGGCTCTTGGAAACTAAGAGGCAATTCCAGGAAGCTTTGTCGGCGTTGACCTTAAGCTATAATTTGGACCCAACGCAGCAAGATGTGCTTTATCATCTAGTCCCTCTCCGTGGAAAAATATGCGCTTGGCCGGTGATTCGCCCCCCTAAGGGTATTTCCAAAACTGAGATGATCAATGGTGCATCCCCATTGGGTGTTCTGGCTCTTTCTGATGATCCCTCATTACAGTTGTCCTGTGCTCGTAAATTTGTCGAAAGAAAATATTTGGTTAAATCAGAGCCACTTGCGCCTACCGGAGGGTATCGTCACAAAAAAATCAAAATAGGTTATCTTTCTTCCGATCTTTCCATGCATGCCGTGTCATTTCTGACCGTTGAGCTGTTTGAACGGCACAATCGGGAGCAATTCGAGGTGTATGGCTTCTGTTGGAGTCGCGAGGACGGCAGCGCCTTTCGTCAGCGGGTTGTTGCCGCCATGGATCATGTTGTCCGTATAGGCAGCATGAATGATAAACAAGCAGCAGAGAGCATTCGTGCCCATGAGATAGATATTATGGTCGATTTGCACGGGTTAACATCCGGCGCACGACCCGAAATTCTAGCATATCGGCCGGCACCGCTGCAGATAACCTACCTTGGCTTTCCTGGGCCGACCGGACTGCCGTGGATCGACTATGTAGTTGCCGACCACTATCTGATCCCTGAAGAGTCGGCGCAGCATTTCACCGAGAAGCCACTCTATATGCCCCACTGTTTTCAGGTCAGCGACAGCAAGCGCGAGGTCGCGCATAAACCATCGCGGGCTGAATATTTCCTGCCAGAAGATGTTTTCGTCTACTGCTCGTTCAATAATAATTATAAATATACGCACAAGATGTTCGCGACATGGATGCGTATCCTCAAAAAAGTCCCCAAGAGTGTACTCTGGCTGTTGGCAGACAATGAGTGGGCCCATGACAACTTGCTGAAAGCTGCTAAAAAGCACGGCGTAGAGAAGGATCGGCTCATCTTTGCGCCACGGGTAATGCCATCGGCTTATCTGGCTCGGTATCAGCTTGCTGATTTGTTCTTGGATACCTTTCCGTTTAATGGTGGAACAACGGCAAACGATGCCCTGTTTATGGGGTTGCCACTCCTAACGCTTTCCGGCCAGACCTTTGCTTCGCGCATGGCTGGAAGTTTATTGACTAATTTGGATTTACCTGAATTGATAACCACTTCATTCAAGGAGTATGAAGAAAAATCGGTAGAACTTGCACGACAATCAGGTGAATTGAAAAGGATAAGGGATAGGTTAATCAATGGAAAGAATTCAAGCCCCGTCTTTGATATACCAAGACTTGTACAAGACTTCGAAAATTCTTTAGTTGAATTAATACAAGAACGTACATCATGGTGCGATGAATTAGATCGGTCGCGCAAAGATAAATCAATTTTGAATATTTTAGTGAAAGAGGCAAGTGCTGAGAGGAATTTTGATACAAACATAATTAACCCATTGAAGAATAATGATTCAATTATTGTTAAAGATGTAATGCCAAAAAAAATAGCAATTGCATCGATTCAGCGTGATCGAGGACCGTGGATTATTGAGTGGCTAGCTTTCCATATGCTTATCGGATTTAATCAATTTTATATTTATGTTCATAAAAGTATAGATGACATGACCATAAAACTACTTAAATTGTCCCAGCATTATCCGATTGTTGTCCATCAGGTAAGTACCGATGACCGGCCACAACTTTCCTGCTATCAACATGCATATAATTCATATGGACAATTGGTCGATTGGATGGCCTTTATTGATGGTGATGAATTTCTATTCCCTACGGCTAAATCGCAAATGGCCGCAGCCTTGGCTGAATATGAAGATAAAGAGATGTCAGCTATAGCAGCTTTCTGGGTTTGTTACGGAAGCAGTGGCCATCTGCGAGAGCCGGAAGGGCTTATCGTAGAAAATTATCGGCGGCACAGTTCATTTGATTTTTTGCCAAACCGCCACGTTAAATCGATTGTCAAGGGGCGGCAAAATGGGATTATGACCACGGCATCACATGTTTTTTCAACACCTCGAGGGACATATGACGAATTGAGGCGGCCAATTAACCATGGATTAATGGAAAAATTGACACCTTCCTATAAGCAATTCCGCATTAACCATTATGCGACCCAGAGTTATGATTTTTTTCTGCGCATCAAACAGAATATGGGAGCAGCAGATTCAGACAGTACTTATGTCCGCTCGCCAGAGTGGTATTTTCGTTATGACCGAAACGAGTGTGATGATGGGATTTCGTACAATTTTCTCATCCCTCTCAAACTGAAAGTCATCGAGCTAACAAATGCTATATCATATTGATGATATAATAATTTCCGTTAGGTAAACCCCCGGCTTTGCCGGGGGACAACAAAAGTTTGACGGTTCCAGCATAATAAAGAAGCCTCCTCTCACGTGGACCGCTCAAAGTCACGAGAAAGGAGGCTTCATGAACAACGTACAATGTTTAAGCCACACGAAATGGGATTGCAAGTTCCATGTAGTGTGGATACCGAAATGCCGTCGGAAAATGCTTTACGGTCAACTCCGCAAGAATCTTGGAGAGGTGTTCCATGACCTTGCCCGGCAGAAGGAGAGCCGGGTGCTGGAAGGGCATTTGCAATCCGATCATGTGCACATGCTGATTTCGATACCGCCGAAATATGCGGTATCACAGGTGGTTGGCTATATGAAAGGAAAAAGCGCGATCCATATAGCGCGGACCTAGCTTGGCCAACGGAAGAACTATAGCGGCATGAGTTTTTGGGCACGGGGCTATTTTGTTTCAACTGTCGGTGCCGATGAGGAGGTTGTGCGGGCTTACATCCGCGAGCAAGAACAAGAAGACCATCGTGTCGAGCAACTGCAACTATTCAGATAGTCGACCACCGAATGGTGGTCAGAGAATCTGTTAAACATACCGCTTTGAGCGGTTCACAATCTTTCAAGCCACCGGCTTTGCCGGTGGTCACTGACTTTTTAAAATTGAAACACATGGTCCTTGCAAGACAATTAAAAACAATTGATAACACAGCTGTCTCATAAATGATCAATAAAAAGAGGCTCAGAGAGCTCTTTGGGGTATAATGATTTTGCGAAAAAGATCATACAAACCAAGGAGATCCGAGCCATGGCCCATAGCGATACCGCGCTGAAGCAACTGATTGCACTTGTACCGAGATATGAATTCGATGCTCTTGCCAAAGTACATCATGCAGGACAGAAGTTCCGCTCCTACAACCGGTGGAGTCAGTTCCTGGCTCTGCTGATCGGGCAAATGTCCGGCAGAAAAAGTCTCCGGGATATCACCGACAACCTGAAGGCGCAAGGCCAACGCCTCTATCACCTCGGCATGAAGAAAACCTGCAAAGCAACGCTGGCACGGGTGAATGCCGAGCAGCCTGCCACCCTTTATCAGGCACTGTTCACCCGGCTTTTGAGCCGATGCCAACTGGTTGCGCCCAAACACAAGTTCTCCTTCCAAGGCAAGCTCTATCTCTTGGATGCCACAGTGATCAATCTCTGCCTGTCCGTGTTTCCATGGGCCGAGTTTCGGCAGAAAAAAGGGGCCATCAAGTTGCACATGGGGCTGGATGCCGATGGCTTTATCCCCGCGTTCATGGACATGACCAGCGGCAAGGTGCATGAGATCAACTGGGCCAAAACCCTCAAACTTCCCAAGGGATCCTTTGTCTGCTTTGATCGCGGCTTCACCGATTACGCATGGTATAATGACCTGACCATAAACTCCATTTTCTTTGTCACCCGCCTGAAAAGCAACGCCGATGTCGAATACCTGCTCAAACGGGCTGGACGTAAAAGCCCCGGCATCACCAATGACCAGTCCATCCGGCTCAAGGGCGTCAAGGAGCCGCTTCGCTTGGTCGCGTACACCGATGCGGAAACCGGTGTCGAATATCGCTTTGTCACCAATGCCCACCACCTGATAGCCAAGGAGATCGCAGCTATTTATAAGGAGCGCTGGCAGATCGAGCTGTTCTTCAAGTGGATCAAGCAGAATCTGAAGATCAAAACTTTTCTGGGAACATCCAGCAACGCAGTGTTGACCCAGGTGTGGATAGCCCTATGTGTGTACCTCTTGGTCGCTTATCTCAATTTTAAAGCAAAATTGAGTAGTTCCATGCAGCAGATCCTCCGGGTGCTGCAGCTCAACCTCTTCACCAAGAGGAATTTAATCGAACTTTTTAAACCAACCGTTGCTCAACGTACTGTTTCTCCGCAAATTTTATTGTGGGAAAATCTATAAGACAGCAATGAATTGATAACCCAAGGTGACTTGACAATTTGTGGGAAATTACAGAACAATTGACGATATCCTACCGATGTCTTCTTGGGAATACCTCAGCACACGAAAACTATCAGTTTTTCAAGGACAACGCCAAATGAAACAAACTCCAGCCCATCAAATTGTTAATACTGATCTGTTAGCATTGATGCCGACCGACAGTCGACGAGTCATCGAGATCGGCTGCATGCATGGAGTGTTGGCTCAGGCGTATCGACAGCAAAATACTGCAGCCGAATATGTTGGTGTTGATATTGATCAAAATTATGCCAGGGTTGCTGAAAAAGCCTGTACGAAGACTATAGCCGGTGATATCGAAATGCTGTCGCCAGTGGTCTTTGAAACATTCTTTCCAAGCGACTGCTGGGTTTTTGGAGACTGCCTGGAGCATCTACGCGATCCTTGGACATTACTGGCACGCATCCGTGGACGAATCGACAGGGACGGATGTCTAGTGGCCTGCATCCCTAATGCGCAGCATTGGAGTGTGCAGATGCGGCTAACTTCGGGAAACTTGTTCTACGAGGATTCAGGGTTGTTGGACCGTACTCATATTCGCTGGTTCACTCGCATCTCTATGATAAAGATGTTTTTGGATGCCGGATGGAAGATTGAAAAAGCAATTAGTCGAGTGATCAACTCGCCTCACCAAGAGCAACAACTTCGTGCAGTTGCAGCTATGGCTGAAACTGGCGGTTTTGATCCCAACTTGGCAGTGCAGGACGCAACGCCATTTCAGTATTTATTCAAGGTGGTACTTGCATGAACGAAAAAGTATATCTCTATCAAATCGCTTATTCAGAGGAAACTTTGAAAGGGGTCGAGCCTGGCTACCTCATATTGAACAACCTTGAAAACAGCCGACCCGACTGGCGTGAATATTGGCCGATTCGTCAACATCTGCTCGCGCACGATTTGAATGAAGACGCCTTTTTCGGTTTTCTTTCTCCCAAATTTCCCAACAAGACCTTATTGACATATGAACAGACGAAGCAACTTGTCATGTCAGCAGCCGATCGGGCCGATGTCATTCTGTTTTCGCCACAGCCAGATATGGGTTCATTCTTTTTGAACGTCTTTGAGCAGGGGGAAATATTTGATCCCGGATTCATAAATGCGTTTGAGGCATTTTTAGAACAGGTTGGTCATCGAGTAAAACTAAATAATTTGGTGATGGACTCAAGGAATATCGTTTTTTCTAATTTTTTTGTTGCTCGTCCGGCATTCTGGAAAGCCTGGTTGGAAATATGTGAAAAATTCTTTGTGCTCTGTGAAGGGCCAGCATCAGATCTGCAGCGCATGTTAATTCAGTCGACCTCATATGAAGCTGGGGTGCAGCGTAAAGTGTTTATACTTGAGCGTATCGCATCTTATCTCCTTGCCACGCAACCCTCATGGCGTGTCGTCGCATCGAATCCGTTTCAATTCGCTTGGTCAGGTCCAGCTACGAGGTTTCGTGAGTTCCCGGATGAAGCTGTTATAAGTGATGCGCTTAAGATTGCTTTTCGCGAGCAGCGATATTCGGAGTATATCCAGGTGTACAGTCGTTTGCGCCAACGTTGTTTTGGACAGAATTCTGTTGTTTCAAGCACAAATGGAAGCTTTGTCGCTATTACAGGGCAGAATAAGACTAATCAATTTTGTGGAAAATCGGTTGAAGATGGATGTTTGCGGCAAGTTGTGAAAAATTATAAAATAGTTACAGATATTCCTACGATGAGCAAGGAGTACCAATTCGGTGGCGATTCTGCAGCAAATAAATTTATCATAGGACACCTTTTTCCAAATGAAATAACGCCAAAAATAGTATTGGATATTGGAATGGGTGTTGGTAGCCTTGGTATGCTGATCAACCAAAGTCCTCAGTTGAGACGGTGGATCGTTGATGGTATTGATGGTTTTAATGAAACATGTTGCAACGTTTCTTTGTTCAACAAGGGGATATATCGTAACGTCTGGCATGGCATGGCTCAGGATTTATCTCTCGAACGGTTGATTACATATGACGTTCTTTGTTTGTTTGATGTTATCGAACATTTGAGCCCAGAGGCAGCAACTAATTTATTGAGAACCCTGCTATCATCTCTTGGTGATCATAGCCTATTGGTAATTAGCACTCCTCTGTGGTTTTACCCACAATACCATCAGAAGGATGGCGATCTTGAAGAACATTTAATAGGTATTTCAATTCAATCAATGATGGATATGAAACCTATTATGTATTGCATTGGAAACTCTTCCCTTGTAGGTAATTTCGTATATTCCAAGAAAAGTATTTTATATATTGATAATTTTAATCCAATTACCGATAAATCATTCAGCATAGATAAGGGAACCGAGCAAGTGTTATCTCTTGGTTTACATATAGATAATAAGGTGTATATAGTTTAATTTGTTAAAGTTGAAATTTTTAAGATTTTTCAACAAATTTTATTGTTAATATTATGAAATGATTTAAAATATCTATTTTTTAAACTGATATATTTATCATTTTATATACTTTTACCTAAGAAGCTCATATAAAATATGACTGGCCATTGGGTGCATGGTTCTTAGCTGTCTTTCTACTAACATGAGAAGATATGGATACAGGAATTTTAGCCTTGGTGCTGATGGCCAGGCACCATGGCATTGCCGTTGATGAAGCGCGATTGCGTCACGAGTTTGGGCAGGAGCGCTTTTCCACCGAACGAATTTTGCTGGCAGCAAAGCATCTGGGGATGTCGGCGAAGGCCATCGAACAAGACCCTGACCGCCTGGAACGTGCGCCGCTGCCAGCCATCGCCATCGACAAAGAGGGTAACTATTTTATTGCGGTAAAGTTTGGTTATGACGGCGGCGACAAGACCCGCCCCAAAATCGTTATCCAACGTCCAGGAACCCCTTCCCAACTCCTCGATCTGCCCAATTTTATTGAACTGTGGTCAGGGCAATTCATTTTCTTTACCTCCAAGGCAAGTTTTGCCGAAGAACTTGCCAAATTTGACTTCAGTTGGTTCATACCGGCCATCATCAAGTACAGGAAACTGTTGGGCGAGGTGCTCCTGATCTCTTTTGTGCTACAGATCATTGGCCTGGCAACCCCTTTGGCCTTTCAGGTGGTGATGGACAAGGTGCTGGTCAATCATGCCATGAAAACGCTCAATGTGATTGCCATCGGGCTAGTGTGTGCCACCCTGTTTGAATCGGTGCTGACCGGGATTCGCACCTGGGTGTTCGCCCACACCAGCAGCAAGATCGATGTCGAACTCGGTGCCCGGCTTTTTCGTCACCTGCTGGCGCTCCCCATTGCCTATTTTCAGTCGCGCCGAGTGGGGGATTCCGTGGCCCGGATCCGCGAGCTAGAGAACATCCGCTCTTTTCTCACCGGCAATGCCATCACCCTGTTGATGGACCTGCTGTTTTCTTTTGTTTTTCTCGGCGTGATGCTCTGGTACAGCCCCTTGCTTACCCTGATCGTGGTGATTTCCATTCCGTTGTACATTGTTTTATCGGTGGTCATTACCCCAACGCTGCGGGCCCGCTTGAATGATAAGTTCAACCTTGGCGCCAAAAACCAGGCTTTTCTGGTGGAATCGATTAACGGAATTGACACAGTTAAAGCAATGGCAGTCGAGCCTCGCTGGATTCAGAACTGGGAAAAACAACTGGCTGCCTATGTATCGGCTGGAGTAAGCGCCAACAACATCGCCTTGGTTGCCAGCGGCGGGGTAAATTTGGTAAGCAAGATGGTGACGGTAGCCATCCTCTGGTTTGGCGCGGCCTTGGTGGCGGATGGGAAAATGACCGTGGGTGAATTTATAGCCTTTAATATGTTTTCCGGAAGGATATCTTCTCCTATCCTACGTCTTGCCCAGTTATGGAATGACTTTCAGCAAGTCGGGATTTCCATGCAGCGCCTAGGCGATATTCTCAATGCCAAGACCGAGGTGGTGGGACAGAAAACTCGGATCCCCCGGCTGGAGGGTTCCATTGAGTTCGACCAAGTCTCCTTCCGCTACCGGCCCGATGCTCCGGATGTCATCCGTGATATCCAACTCAAGATTGCCCCGGGCGAAGTGATTGGCATTGTCGGCCGGTCCGGTTCAGGTAAAAGTACCTTTGCCCGATTGCTGCAGCGTCTGTATGTTCCAGATCGCGGCCGGGTAATGATTGACGGGCAGGATCTTGCGGTAATCGATACCACCTCGTTGCGCCACCAGTTGGGCGTGGTCTTGCAGGAAAATATTCTCTTTACCGGCACAATCCGGGATAACATCGCTTTGGCCAATCCCGCCTTTCCCATTGAAGCTATCATCGAAGCAGCAAAACTCTCCGGGGCGCATGAATTCATCTGTGAACAGCCTGAAGGATATGATACCCAGGTGGGCGAGCATGGTACCGGCTTGTCCGGTGGACAACGTCAACGGATTGCTATCGCCCGGGCGCTGATCACTAATCCGCGCATCCTTATCTTTGATGAGGCCACCAGCGCCCTGGACTATGAATCGGAAAAAATCATTCAGGATAACATGCACCAGATCTGGGCTGGACGCACGGTATTGATCATCGCGCATCGACTGTCGGCCGTGAGGGACGCCGACCGCATCATTGTGCTTGAGCGGGGACAGATTGCGGAGATCGGTTCGCATGCCGAACTCGTCGCTAAAGATGGAGGTATTTATGCCCACTTGAATCAATTGCAGTTGGGTTCCAACTCAGCACAGGTGGCCATATGATCAGCAAACACAGACGTGAGGCCTATGTGGGATTGTTGCGCCATTACCGCAATGTCTTTCGCCACTATTGGCAAAAACGCAAAGAGCTGGGCGGCGGTCTTTTTACCGAAAATGAAGCGGAGTTTTTACCTGCTGCCTTATCCCTCCAGGAGAAACCAGTCTCGCCGACCTCCCGGTTCACCGCTAAGGTCTTAATGGTGCTGGTGGCGTTGATGCTTGCCTGGTCGATTTTTGGCCGCATCGATATCATTGTCAATGCTACCGGGGAAATCATCCCCAGTGAACGCACCAAAACCATTGCCTCGGTGGATGTGGGCAGTGTCAAGGCCCTGCACGTTGTTGAGGGGCAGGTGGTCAAAAAAGGAGATTTGTTGATCGAACTGGATACCAGCGCACCGGACGCCGAACGCGACAAAGCCTTGAGCAGCATAATTGAGGCAACCCTGCAGGCGGCACGATCGCGAGCCATGATCGCCGCAGTCGATAGCCGGAAACGGCCAACATTGGCAACGATTGAGGGCATCCCCAACGAAAAGCTGCATGAGGCACAGCGGCATCTCGATGGGCAATTTCTCGATTTTATTGCTAAATTGCAACGGCTTGAGGGGGCCGTCTCACGGCTTGCTCTTTCTCTGCCGCTGGTTACCCAGCGGGCTGCCGATTACAAAGAACTTGCCAAGGGGCACGATGTGTCCCAGCATGCCTATCTGGAAAAGGAGCAGGCGCGGGTTGATCTGGAAGGGCAACTGGTGGAAGCAATAAGCCAAAGCACTGCCTTGATTGCCGAAACCAGGAGGGTCGCCTTTGATGCCCTGGCTGAGAGTGAGAAGATCCTTGGGGCCGCACGGCAGGATGCCCTGCGGGCAAGCTCGCACGGCAGGTTGCTCAATCTTGTCGCGCCGGTGGACGGCACGGTGCAGCAATTGACGGTGCATACCATCGGCGGCGTGGTCCCCGCGGCGCAACCCCTGATGTTGATCGTTCCTAAGGAGGATCGCCTCGAAGTGGAGGCCTTCCTGGAGAACAAGGATGTGGGTTTTGTGGAGGTGGGGCAGGTGACTGCCGTCAAGGTCGATGCCTTTGAATACACCAAGTACGGCACGGTGCCCTCGCGGGTGGTGCATGTGTCGCGCGATGCCATCAAAGATGAGAAAAAGGGGCTGATTTATTCGGTCCGGGTGGCGCTTGACACCTCGACCATCTCGGTAAACGGACACGCCACAGAGTTGAGCCCGGGAATGTCGGTTAAGGTGGACATCAGAACTGGCTCACGCCGAGTGATTGAATATGTGTTGAGTCCCTTGCTGCAGCATAAACAGGAGAGTTTTAATGAACGCTGAGTGTGGCGGGTATCGAGTCCGCCGCTGGCTGGCAGGATGGCAAGTACTCGTTATGCTGCTCGTTACGGGGGTAGTCGGGGCCAACTCGGCAGGGGCTTTGGATCCGGTGTATCCTTTTGCCGATCCGTTGCAAACGGAACCTGCGGTGATTGCGACCGGGGTCACGCTGCCCGGCGACGGCACGCCGGTGCCCTGTCCGGCGCAGAAAGATTTTTCTGCTCCGCTTGCGTTGAGCGAGGCTGTTGATCTGGCCCTGTGCCATAATTCGCAGCTCAAGTCTTCCTGGGCCAACATTAAAATCCAGGCAGGGGCGGTCGGCGAGGCCCGCGCGGCCTATCTGCCCGTATTGACTGGATCGCTAGGCCGGACAAATGACCAGATCCGCTATTCGAATTCCAACTTCAAACCCACCAGCATCAACCAAAACACGGCGCAAGGGACCCTGATCTGGCGCCTCCTTGATTTCGGAGGTCGAGCCGCCAGCCATCAGGCCGCTGAAAACCTGCTGACCGCGGCCCTGGCCAGCCATAATACCACCCTACAAAAAACTCTGGCCGCAGTGATTCAGGCCTACTGTGATGCTTTAACCACCCGGGCGGCCGTCAAGGCCAAAACCGAGAGCGTGGAGATCGCCATCCGTACGCTCAATTCTGCCAAGGCGCGGGAAGCCAAAGGGACCCTTGCCCAAACCGATACGCTGCAGGCGACCACTGCGCTGGCCAAGACCTCCCTGGAGAAAAACCGTGCACGGGGCGACTACGATAAGGCCCTGTCCGTGTTGGTGTATCTCCTGGGTGTGCCCGGTAATACTGCGATCACCCTGCCGGAGGACCAGGAGGCGAAGTTCGAGGAGGATGGCGGCAAGGCCCTAGCCTTGTGGCTGGAGGAGACCGAGAAAAACCACCCGGCGCTGGTTGCGGCCCGAAGTCAACTCGAAGCTGCGCAGCAGCGGGTCGAAGCCACCCGCTCGGCCGGTATGCCGTATTTGGGGCTTTCCGCCAACTACTACCAAAATACTCGGCCCGGCGAGGCGGTCACAGCCTCGAATTCCACTGAAACCACCGTAGGCCTGACCTTGACAATCCCCCTCTTTGACGGCTTTTCGTCCACCTACAAGCTGCAGGGCGCCCAGGCCCAGGTGGAACAGAAAGAAGCGGTGCTGGCGGACGCCGAACGGCAGATCGCCATGGAGGTGATCAAGGCGCATGCCGATGCCACCTCAGCCTTGCAGAATTTGGGGGCCTCGGCCACCCTGCTGGCTGCCGCGCACAATGCCCTGGCCGTCTCGCAGCGCAAGTACACCAAGGGAGCTGCCGACATTGTCGAGCTGCTCAACACCCAGGCCGCCCTGGCCGATGCCCGCCACGAACGCATCCGCTGCCTGGCCGAATGGCGATCCGCACGTTTGCGTCTCCTGGCCAGCGTAGGGCAGCTTGGGAGGACTGCCTTCAGAGAGTAAGTTGCTATTATCCTAAACACAGCAGTTAGCTTATGGGGCAGCCCCCAACGGCTAACTAACTTCTTGGGAAATATTGTCAACTCGCTATCCAGTGCCATTACCTTAAGGGAATATTGAAATTTAGCTCAGTAAGCCCCTGGCATGTCAATCAGCTTTGAAAAATGACCCCCTTTCAGCGTCCAAAATTGACCCCCTGAAATAATAAAAAAAGTGTTTTCATCTTCCCTTGTCTATTGGTCTGGCACAACCAAAGGAGCTCAAGCTTTTTTCTGGAGCGAGAATGGGCCAGAGTGTTGCTCGTCGGATCGGAAGAAAAAAGCTTGGGCGGGTCCCATCCGATGTCTTTATTCTCTGTTTTTGTAGCGCTAGCTCTCGTTACCGGTCTCGATGATATCACAATGGTGGGTTAGGCGATCGAGCAGAGAAGTGGCTCCGGAAAATTGGACACGCCATTAAGTGGAAAATCTGCTACCAGTAGCGCCCAATAAAGGGCCTAACCATACCACTTTTCTACGGCCTGATCGTGACCGCCAAGGCCAGCAATTGCAATCCCTATAACTACCTCCGACATATCACCTACCCCGGGCGAACACCCTCGCCTACTACGTGGCTTTGCTCCCTGGGAACATGGATACAATGAAAATAATGCTCCGCTCTGTCGAGACGGTTAGTTCGACGCTTACGCAGCAAACCCCTTGACCTCACCATGGGGAAGGTTTACTCACCGCTCCTCTCCCTGGTTAAATATCCGCAGAAAATTGGCATCCGCCTTTTGGCTGAATTCAAGATAGTTCTGCATCTGCGGTAAAGAAGACACAGCAGCACGATCGGCCAGGTTGATGATGGCTGTTTTCCTGTCGGCCATCCAATCGGCCAACAACATATTAACCTGGTCACCGTCGCGCATGAGAGTTGCGCGGATATCGCGGTCGATCTCGGAGCAATCGATGCGACTGCTCACTCCCAGCATGATCAGAACCGGAAAGAGGACGAAGAAGGCCAGCAGATTGCAGACAATATCACCAAACGAAATCTTCGTTTCACGCGACCGGAGGGCGAAACCGGTAAAGAGCAACCTGGCGACAAGGGCATTGGCAATACCGTTGACCGCCTGCTTGATCATGGTGATGGCAACGCTGCTGAAAGGAACATCCATGACCAGTTGGTAGAAAAGATAGACCAGCGGCATGCCGACGATCAACCAGTAGAGCGTATCGGCCAACACCATTCGTATCTTACGGTGCTCCATCAGCCAACCGACGACCGCCACCTCGGCGGTCATGATAATGATGGCGTAGGGATGATTCCAGAGGACATAGGTATAACTGGCGATCATGGCCGCAGCAAGGATGCCGCGGACAAGGCCGAAGAACTGCAGCGCCAGCATGGCGAAAATACTGCCAAAAAGGAAATCTACATCGAGAAATATTTCAATATTTACATAGTTGCCCACAAGACCAGCAGCAACCATGATCAACATAAAGGGGAGGCTAGTTCTCTCAAACAGGGCGGAGTTGGTCTGCGGCACGATCGGCATGGTGGACATTGGAAGCAGAAGGAACGAATGGCGCGGGGTCGAGTGGTTTATATATATCCTGCTTCGCCCCGGAAGGCCAGAAAGGATTCCCAAACAAGAAGTACGGTGCGCGCCGGTCCCTTTTTCCGGCCGAATATCTGCAGCATGTGATGGTCCACGAATGACAGAATCCGCAATTAAGTATACTATGAGCCCGGCGGTCCAGACATGACACTGCACGCCACAGACATACGTAAGGTTTCTTCTATCAAAGGATTAGCTTAACGCTGAGAAGATGGTGAGGCTGTTCATTCCAGCCCAACGTCACAGGCAGCCTGTTTGGGGTGAAAATGGAATCAACACTGGCAGATCAACAACAACTCTTTCGATCGTGCGAGATTCTCTTTGGCAGGGATTTACATATTTCCGGGGAATTTCTTGAGCACCTGCAACCCGGTGGCTTAAAAGGTGCGTATCGAAAGCGGGCTTTGGAAACACACCCGGACAGGTTAATCGGAACCGGCCGATCGGGGTGGAAAGAAGTTAACGAGGGATTTTACACCATTCGAAATGCGTACGAAAATCTTTTGCATTTTCTGAAGGCAAAAGAGACTCGTTCGCGGAGATTAGACACTTTATCTTTCAAGGCAGCAACGGTTTCCCGCCCCTCACAAAGAGAGCATTCGAACCCCAGAAAAAAATTTGGCCCTGAAAACTCCCCGAATGAGGCTCAACGGCCAGGGTCGTCTCCATGGAAGACAACCAATCCGTCTTCTTTTCACATTTCAGCCCCAAATGAAGGGGATGCTCGTCGACAGAAAGCCTCTATTGCGGCCCTTTGCCGCACCGGCGGCTACTCTTCGGCCACTTTCTCTATTATTCAGGTTTGGCCAACTGGCGAACCATTACCCGCATACTGACCTGGCAGAGAATCGAACGCCCTCGACTCGGTGAACTGGGATATCGCTTCGGTATGTTGAACCTAGAGGACATTACCCTAATCCTCCAAAACAAAATCCCTTTTCAGACCTTCGGCCAGACAGCGGAGCACATGGGAATGTTACACGCCGATCAGATATGGGTGCTTCTTTTTCAACAACAACGCCTACAGAAAAAATTCGGCACCATACTCCTGGAAAAAAATCTTATCACGTCCAACGAATTACATGATCTGCTCGAGCAATTCCAACAACATAATGCCATGGCCTCCAAATGCCTCGAATAGAAAAGCTAGCCAGACCAAACAACCACCGACTCGAAGTTGGTGGGTTTTCTCTTTTGCAAACTGGGAGTGGAGGTATACAGAAAAGCTTTGCAACCGGTTCACGCCCGACATCAAAGCCGTCAAATGGGTCGGTTCAAAACCGATGCAAAAGGTAGTCTTCAATCATTGACGTGATCAAATAAAAGTAGATTTTTTAAAATCGCTTTTCTTCAAAGCTGTCATTTCTCGATTTTCATGAGATCCATAGGGACAACCTTGAGGAAAGGCTGCTTGCCTTGTCGTCCTGTTCACCTCAACTAGCATTGAGCTGCAGGCGAATAAGCAGCCACAGGAGGGCAAGATGTGAAGAGGGCGGTGGTAGGCCCACTTCACCTATCCTGCCTTTCACTCCAAATGAAAAATAGTAAAAAACAATGCAGTAATGATGCAAAGACCTAGGTTTTGCATCATATATACATTATATTTCATGATATTGTTTGGTTATGAGTAATAATAACATTATAAATGCAGGTTCATTACATTGTTTTTCATTTTTTGTCATTTTAGTTTGGGAGGGGAGAGCTATGGATGACTCAAAAACAAGATTAAAAAAAGGAATGGCTCGCATTCAGTTTTTTGCTGTCGGTGGAGAAATCGAAAAACTTTTTGCTGCGGGGTACAGCATCAAATTAGCATATGATCACCTCGTACAATCAGGCAAAATAACTATGAGTTACAGGGCATTTTACGACAATCTGAATGCCAAAAAAAAGCATGCGATATCTTTAGCTCAATTGCCTCACAGGCAGCAGTCACAAGAAGAAAAACGACGGAAGTTGGGGATTGGCAACAAGGAACCAATTATTAAGCACGACAAAAATCCAAATCCAGATGAAATTTGTTGAGACCTATGCAGCCATGGCAAGGAGTTGGGACCGAAAGATTCCGTACCTCGCCACCGCCAAGCTTCTCGTGGGGCCGGGTCAAGTTGTAACTTGCGGCGCAAGTGGCAAACTTGGATTCAGTGGAATTGGTGGAATTGACTGGCTGGTGGGGCAGGGGATACTGACAAAACGGTACACCCTCTCCCGGAAATGAATCCAGAAGAGGGCGTAAGTATCATTTCATTCCGAGGTGGCTTTTTTCTTCGTGCGGGCAACGATAGCCTTGCGGAGGTTGTCCGGGAGACCTCTCTCTTTACCAGACTGGGATCGCCTCTCTGAAAGCGCTTTGGCGCACAATGGCTGGCGAGCTGACAGCCCATGCTTCTTACGATACTCTCTTGAAGTGAGGCCATGAGACTTCAGGTGCTTCGGAGACAGCATCTTGAATTCCTGGCCGCATTCAAGGCAGATAATCTTGTTTTTCTGGATGGATTTCTTAGGGTCCATCACTGTGGCTGTTGCTTCTGTTTCTGTCTCAAGCATGCCACCGGCTTCGGCATCTTGAAGGGATTTTAGAGCCTGGAAGGTTTCGTTCAGAGCAGCTTTGATTTCTTCGGTGCTCATCTGTTTGCTGGTTATCTGGGATTGGATAATTTCAGCTGTCATTTGTACAAGTGTTTTGCTCATCTATTTACTCACTGACTGAATTTTTCATATTCTTTTTTTGAATACAGGAAATACCTTGGCCATTAAAATAACATACGCTTCAACTGTCGTGGGCGGTTGAAGCGTATCTCGTGCAAATTATATTTTTTCGATTCTATCGTCAATGGGCAATATTTTCATATTTCTTGCAAAATAGCAATCAATTATTCTTTTGTCAGCTTCGAAAGCATAGATTGTCCCAAAGTGCATATCACTATCTATCCACTTGAGCTCTGTTAATTCATCCCTTGGCTCCTGGTTGCCTCCCAATACATCCCCTATTAAAACTATGACGATAGTGTGATGCAAATCATCAAGATGATTCGAAACTACATTAACAATTCCTTCGATTCGTATTTCAAGGCCTGTCTCTTCTAATACCCACGATGTGCGGTTTCAATAAAGGATTCCTCGAACTCAATATACCCACCAGGCAAACACCACGCATTTCCATATCGTGTATTTTTCGATCTCTTTCCTGTTAGTATTTTCCCGTCAGTCGACCTAATAATGGATAAATCCACATTTATTACAGCTCTGTCGTTCAAATTTGCCAAGCTCTTTTCTGATGAAACTAGCTCCACATTGGGGACAGTAATGCAAACGCCTATTATTACCTGCCGATTCACCTGAAGTGCTGAATACTTGAAACAGATTCATGTGTTACCTTGTTGCAAACCCATCTAATATCGTGGCCTGAATCAAACCATCCAAGCTTGACAGGAGAGGTCTATTTAGGGAATCCGGGGCAGCCGATCTATTCTTAGCGTACAGCCGTTATTCTTCCAGCAACTATTCACCCTCAGATGAAAGGAATTGACTGCGAATATCCTCGATGCGACTACGGTTTTTGCCAAGATCCGAATAACCAAGTCGCGAGGCGGAACGGACTTGAATGACCTTGTTGGTCGGATCCATCAAAAATTCACCATCATCGATAAACAGGAGCGTGCGCAGTTCAACCCGCAGATAGCCGGGCAAGTCTTCCACGATGGTTGTATCGCTCCTCCTGGAAACAATTCGTTTCAAATGGGCAAAAGCTGCAACTGGATCACCACTGAAGAGCAGTGGCGCAATCCGATGGCGCTCGTCATTGGCCTGACTCGAAACACAGTTGGGAGAATTAGGGCACGGGGCGAGAAGTCCGCCCTGGGCTCCAAGGTTATCTGGACGATCACCAGCACAGCCAACTAAACCAAGCAATCCGATAGCCATAACAACAATCCTCTCGTTCAATGTTTTCATCGACCACCTCATTCCAAATGATAGAGCATTGATGCAATTTCGTCCTGAGCTAATGCATACCTTTGGGAGCTTACCCCCAGAAGACAAAGGAGTTACGTGCACATCTCTTGAGCACGTAGACTTTGCTACACTTTATTGCTGTTATTATTACGAAAAATAGTGCCCGCAACAATGAAGATTTTTTCTTCGTTTGAATTTCTTGCGAAACCTTGGAATGGAACGGGTTTAAGGAATTCAGTTGTCCGCTAAGATTAATATTGAGCATGATCGAGCATTCATCAGTAAATAGCAGATACGTTGAGATATCGATTTGTTGGCAACTTGTTGATAACTTTTTTATACGTCATTCAACACATTGTTTTTATATGACATTTATCATTTTTTTAGAAAAATAGCGTAGTCATTGAGCGTTGCGAACATCCCTTCTGGTAACTCTATTACCTGCATTGGATTCCATAATGTGCATAATCATCTCGGTTACTGCATCAAATCAACTCATACAGCTTTTGACCGGTACTCGGTTTTTCAGTAGATCAGCCTTTTATCAGGATGAACTTTTGAAGAATAAAGGAAGCTGTTTATGTTGTGGAATACGATCAAAACCTCTCTTCACAGTACTCTGTCAGAAAGTGAATTCGGCCTATGGATAAATCCACTCGAATGTCGGAAACAGGATGGACAAGCGCTTGAACTCGTCGGACCTGACCGGTTTTTCTGTGCTTGGGTCGAAGATCGCTACCTTAGCCTCATCCGCAATACAGCTAAAGAACTGGGGAATATTGACAGTATACAATTGAAAGTCGCCGAAATTCGACCCATGCAGGTTGCAAGCAACGGCAGCGGTCAATTAAGGCTTCCCGGGATAGCCAGCGGGGGTGCCCGTCTGCGTTCGCTTCATCCCGCCTTCACTTTCGAGCAGTTCATGGTCGGTGAATCGAACCTGCTAGCCCAATCCGCCTGCCAAGCGCTAGCCACCGGCGATTCCACCTACGGCAGTTGTCTGTTCATGAACAGTTCCACCGGGCTTGGCAAGAGCCACCTGACCCAGGCTGTGGTGCATCAGGTGCTGCATTCAGCCCCTTCTACCCGCCTACACTATCTCACCGCCCAGCAATTCTCAGCTGAAATGGTCAAGGGTATTCGTTCCAACACCATGGAGCTGTTTTCCAAAAAATATATTAATGACTGCGACATGCTGCTGGTTGAGGACATCCATACCCTAACCGGTAAGAACAAAACCCAGGAAGAACTGAACACCATTCTCGACTATTTACTTAAATCTGGACGACGGGTGATTCTGACTTCAGCGATCGCCCCGAACAAAATCAAAGGGATAGACGACGATTTCCGCAGCCGGATGACCTCAGGTCTGGTGACCGGAATCGAATCACCGGATTACGAGACCAGGGCCCGGATCATCCGTCATAAACTGCAGTTACATGGATTAGTTGGGGATGATGATCTGGTGGGTTTCATGGCGGATAGCCTGAAGGGCGATATCCGACGGATGGAGAGTGCCATTATCGGCATTAAGGCCAAATCCCGTTTGCACAACGTCCTGCCGGATCTGAGCATCGCTAAGGAGGTAATCTATGGACTGATCGGCTGTTCCGTCGAGATTACCGGTGAATCCATCCGTGATCTCATCGGAAGCCAATTTAGGGTCAGCGTTGACGATCTGCGCTCCCGCTCCCGGAAACGTTCGGTCACCTTTCCCCGACAGATGGCCATGTATCTCACCCGAAAATTTACCACGCAATCATTGGCTGATATTGGCAGCATGTATAACCGAGACCATTCCACGGTCCTCTATGCCATCAAAACCATCACCAAGGATATGTCCCGCGAGACTTCAATCCGAGAGCAGGTGGAACTGCTCTGCACCAAGCTCAAGAGATAATCCTCAAGAGTTGGGAGGCATGCACCAAAATTATGATGAAACAGATCAACTCGTTTTAGCTTTAGGAGATGGTCGGAATACTTTGCTCACGAGCGATATACCCTGCATCTTCCAGAAGATCGGATCCATTCGCAGCTTCTGTGGCAAGTTGGTCGCAACGTTCGTTTTCCTGGTGGCCATCATGACCTTTCACCCACAGGAATTTGACATGGTGCTTCTCCATCAACGTAAGTAACCGCTCCCAGAGATCCACATTCTCGGCACGTTCCCCACCACTACGCTTCCAGTTGTTCCGCTTCCATTTCACAGCCCAACCCTTTGAAACTCCATCGACCAGATATTTCGAGTCGCTATAAACAGTAACCGCACATTCGCGTTTCAAAGCCCCCAGGGCGAAAATACAGGCCATCATCTCCATCCTGTTGTTGGTGGTATGCTGATAACCTCCTGAGAGTTCCCTACGGTGCTCCCCGTAGGCCAGAATCGCACCATAACCGCCCCTGCCTGGATTGCCCAGGCATCCGCCATCTGTGTAGATTTCAACATGTTGCATTAGATTATATTCAGCGCCACGGCTGCACAACAAGCCGTTAGATAAGCATCAGCCTGGTATCGATTGAGCTGGTCAGGAACTTGAAAGTCATGACGACGCGTTGCCGCAGCTATCGTCGGTCCTGAAAATAGCTGGGTGGTGGCGTGAGGATTGAGCTGAATCAATCCTTCCATTTTGAATGTAACCGGTCCACCAGCAAACTGACCTTTTTGAGCCCTTTGTTTGACACCTATATGCTCAATATTTTGGTCGCGAATGAAGCCGCAAATTGCATCATAAAAGAACCGAGCTGATTGTTGCTCCGCACTCTCTCCATATTTGACCTTTCGGGTTTGGCAAACGACACTCGATACCTTTGCATTCACCACATCAATGACAGCGAATATCGCATCACTCCCCTTTAACTCAACCCCACAAATCCTCATTCGATCCCTCTCACTGCTTCAATGAATGCAATTTTTAATCAACTAGTCGCACATCTCACCCTAACAGGAGGAAAAATGCAATACTCTATCACTGACGCAGGTGGCAGCCGGAACCGAACTCCCCAATGAGGTCTGAGTAAAATCACTGAATAAATCCAATAGATGAAAATATGAGACTGGTTCAAGGGGTGAGATTCGCCACGCATTCAGGGCTTTTTTATAAAGGAGCATCTCGTCATATTTGAAAAAAAATCTTTCTAGCCGATGGCCGAGGAGCAACCTATTGCTTGCATGCCGCCAGCATGCTCGACACAGAAAACCTGACTAGAGGGCAAGCTTTCTGCAAGTCAACTGACGGATCATTTATTTATTTTTCTTCGGACAGTCCCCGTTAAACCGAGGAGACCTGTCCCGAAGAACAGCATGGTGGCGGGTTCAGGAACTGGAGAAGCGTCGCTATCCAGTTTAAAGCTGGCAGTCAGTTCTTTGCTACCATTGCAAGTAATCTCAGTGTCGTTAAAACGATACTCATACTTGCCACCATTGCCAAAGGTAACCGTATTCCAGGTATTATCGAAATCGACCGTTATTTTTTGCTCGGTGACACTCCAGACCTGTTTGAATCTTACCTTGATCCATTCGCCCTCTTCTGTTCCATCCACTGAAGCTAAACTTGTAAAAGTTACATCTGGTGGGGAGATAAAGAGTGTCTCTATAAAAGAATCACTATTGTCTGCAATAGCATTGGCATCAAGTTTAGAATCACTTGTTAAAAAAGATCCGAATTTAACATCAATAGTACCATTAGTGAGTGCGTTCAAATATTATTCCTGCCGTTACCAAAACCTCGCTTCCGCAATTCCGGCAATGAATGTAGCCCCGAGCGGTTGACTATAGGGTTTCTTGAAAATTAAATGCAGTAGCTCGCTACAAGCAAAAGTATCAACTTGTTGATTTTGTGTTAATATGTTACGATCTCTATCGTTTTAAGGGGGTACCCGGCAACCTAACCCGATGGAGATCTACCATGATCCAGCCCGGCTTTTTCGATCTGCAGGACCGATTGTACAAAATCGACAAAAACGGCGACCCGCTTGCCAAGATCAACGAGACGGTTAACTGGGAGATGTTTCGCCCGGCGCTCGAAAAGGCTCGGGACAAAAAACGGCAGTCCACTGTTGCTCCGAAGGGATACGACGTTATTCTGCTGTTCAAAATTCTTGTCCTGCAGTCGCTGTACAACCTGTCGGACGACGCGACCGAATTTCAGATCCTTGACCGGCACTCCTTCGGGCGTTTTCTTGGTCTGCACATCAGCCAAAAAGTTCCCGACGCCACCACCATCTGGCGGTTTCGGGAAGACCTCGTCAATGCCGGCATCGTGGAGGAGCTGTTTGCGACCTTCGATGCGCACCTTCGGGCCAACGGTTTCATGGCGATGAAAGGGCAGATCGTGGATGCCAGCATCGTCAACGTGCCCAAGCAGCGGAACAGCCGGGAAGAAAATGCCAGGATCAAAGAGGGCGACATCCCGGAAGACTGGTCCGAGAACAAGCGGCGAAGAAAGGACGTGGACGCGCGCTGGACCAAGAAGAACGGCAAGTCCTTTTACGGATACAAGAACCACGTTTCGGTGGATGTGA
The DNA here is from genome assembly GCF_963662935.2 of uncultured Desulfobulbus sp. NCBI lineage: Bacteria > Pseudomonadati > Thermodesulfobacteriota > Desulfobulbia > Desulfobulbales > Desulfobulbaceae > Desulfobulbus > uncultured Desulfobulbus sp. Next base: position 276,077 of record NZ_CAXXTL010000001.1, read on the forward strand.
AGCACAAGTTGATTCGAAGCTATGCGGTGACGGATGCGGCCCTGCACGACAGCAATGTTTTCGAGCAGCTCCTTGCCGACAACACAAGCAAGGACGTCTGGGCGGATTCGGCCTATCGATCGGCGGATCGGCTGGATCGGCTTGCGCAGGACGGTTTTCGCGAACACATCCAACGCAAGGGGAGCCGCAATCGTCCCTTGACACCAAGAGAACAGGAAGGCAATAAGACCAGGTCCAGGATCCGTTCGCGGATCGAGCACATCTTTGGAGTACAGGCCCAGAGAGCGGGCAATTTGCTGTTGCGTACGATCGGTATAACCCGAGCCCGAGTAAAAATCGGTTTGCGCAACCTGGCGTACAACATTGATCGGATGGGGATGCTTCTGGCGACGAGCAGGTGAAGTGCGCCCAGGAAGCGGCAAAATGGCAAAAGAACGCCATCGAGCGCATAGCCAGAAGGTGCAACGGCACAAAACCGATAGAATTAATGGGCAGAGAAGCATGATTTTCGTAAAAAAATTTGCTGGTGAGTGCTACCGGGGCTCACCGAGCTAAATTTCAAGATTCCCTATAGCTCGGTTTTCCGCATTGAGTGCATTCAAATCCATCCAGCCAGCGGCTTCGGCGGCATGCAGATTCATCGGCGAACCATTCAAGAAATTCTTGGTTTGTGCGAGGGTAGTGTTCTCCAACTACCGGCTGCGGATAGTTGTTTATGCTCACCAATACTTCATATGGGGGCCCACTTGCGCCAAGTGGATACCGCGCTTTGTTAATTTTCCAACACTGTTCTAAGAAGTTTAGCGATATCTTCCTTCAACATAGGCTTCATGATAAAACCTTTAACACCGATCTTCTTTGCCTGCTCCTCGGTGATGGGATTGCTATAGCCTGTACAGAGGATAATCGGTATGTCAGGACGCTTCTGTAACATCTTTTTGGCAAGATCCACCCCAGTCATGCCCGGCATAGTTAGGTCAGTGATAACCACATCGAACTGATCCGATTGGTTTTGGAAAGTACTAAGAGCTTCAAGGCTGCTGGTACGGACGGTTACCATGTAACCAAGGCGTTCGAGGATCAGTTTGCCTACATCAACCAAAATCTCCTCGTCATCAATAAACAGTATACGTTCCTTCCCCGTGGAAATTTCTTCAGCGGGTTTGATTGAATCTGTGACCTTTTCGTCTATAGCCGGGAAAAACACATGAAAGACCGTACCCTTTCCCAGGGTGCTTTCGCAGGTTACAAACCCGCCATATTTTTTGATAATACCGTGGACTATGGCTAGCCCCATTCCAGTCCCTTTCCCTACCACCTTGGTAGTGAAATAGGGGTCAAACATTTTTTGCTGTATTTCTAGCTGGATACCAATCCCAGAGTCCACGATGGAGAGCACTACAAAATTCCCCGGTTGCACACCAGCTTGGCCAAAAAGATCCTCATATGAAAGTAAGCGGTCCTTCAAGATAATTTCGAGGGTGCCCCCAGTCTCTTCCATGGCATGGAAGGCATTGGTACAGAGGTTCATCACTACTTGATGAATATGGGTCGGATCGGCAAGAATTGTTTTTGTGCTATCAACTTGTTGTATGATTGAAATAGTTGAAGGAAGCGACGGGCGGAGTATTTTGATGACCTCCTTGATAACAATTCCTGGTTGAAGGATAACATCTTCGGTTACGGCCTGACGGCTGAACACAAGGATCTGCTTGACGAGGTTGGTAGCCCTGCGGCTTGCCTCCATCACCTTATTTAAATAATTAGCGGTATCTGACTTTGGAGGAATAGAGCCGAATGCGATCTCAGTGTAACCAATTATCGCACCGAGAATATTATTAAAATCATGAGCAATGCCACCCGCAAGGGTTCCGATTGCTTCCATTTTCTGCGCCTGAAGGAGTTGCGCTTCGAGTTTTATTTTTTCCTCTTCAACTCGCTTTTGCTCAGTGATGTCATATCCTTGAGCGATTACAGCAATCGGTTTGTCTCCCTCCGGGCCTAGTATGGTTGCAGAGTTCCAGAGTACTGTGCGAACCAGCCCATTTTTATGTTGGATATTGATCTCAATATCTTTCCACCGTTCACCACTCAGCGTTTCCTTGATTAATGCCATAGAATCAGCAGCTTGAGAAGGCGGAAAGAGAATTTCGATGGATTTCCCCTTTACATCATCGGCACTTCTTCCCGTTAATTCCTCGAAGGCGTAGTTAAACCGAGTGATCTTGAATTGCATATCCCAAACAATGATGGGAACATTGGCATAATTAATCAGGCTTTCAAGATAATCGTTGGTTTCTCGTATTTTTTCCTCAGCCTGTTTGAGCTTTGTGACATCGGAAACCAGCACAAAGAAACCCCTTACTTTGCCTTCAACTTGATCTGGGATGTATTGGGCCCATGTGTGGCCCTTTTCACCGGTAGGCTTTACCAAGGTCCTTTCAAAATGCTGTGCCTCGCCCTGTAAGGCTTTGCGAATAAAGGATTCATTTTTACGGAACAGATCGTCTCCCATCAATTCCTGTATGGTAATCCCCAACACCTCCTCTTGAGTCTTGTCAAACCACTCCACATAGGCCTTATTGGCAAAGGTGCAGTGGAGCTCACTCGTCCAATAACCGACCATTCCTGGAAGTTGGTCGGTCATCAATCTGAGAAACCGTTCACTGGCGATCAGTTTTTCTTCCGCCTGTTTGCGCAACATAGCCTCACCGATATTCTCGGCGATATCCTCAAGTATCTCAATTCCATCAAGCGTGAAACATCCTGCTCTGTGGGCATTCAGTTGTAACAGGCCGACAATAGTACCTTTAGCTTTTATTGGAACCAAGGCGACTGAAGCAAACCCTTGATGTATGCATTCATTCCGAGGGTTTGTTCTGGGGTCCTCATTTAAGGGGATTTGGAGAGCTGGGTAAGAATTATTGGTCCAAACACTTCCACCACTGGTAAACAGTTTGTCGGAATGATCGGTTTTGCCGGTAAGCACCATCCCGCAGGTGCACTCCAGACCAACATTGCCATCTTCATCCCGACAAATGCCACCATCGCTATTTCTAACCAGCAATGAATTCTCTTTTTGCAGAAAATCCGGGGAGAATCCATCCTGACAGAAATAAGGGAAGTCCTCTTTATCTTGTAAACGAATACCCACAGCATCGACTCCGGCAGTTATTTTCACCAAGCCGATGACCCGTTGGATCGCCTCTTTCAGGTTGTGTTTTTCGTTCAATTCCAGGAGAATATCCCGCCCCATTTTGCGGTAGTTCTCTTTTCGTTGACGTTCGGTGATGTCTCGTGAGATCCCCACCAGACCCAAAGGATTTCCCCCAGGACCATTGATGGAAGCCTTCACAGTATCAAGGAGCACCCTACTACCGTCGTGGGAGACAACCCACTCCTCGATATGCGCAGCAACACCACTTTCCAGGATCTTCTGGTCAAGCTGCACTATCTGTTCGGCCATCTCACGGTCGAAGAAATCGAAATCGGTCTTGCCGATTTGAGCTTCTTCGGAGAGACCGGTAAAAGCTTCGGATGCTTTGTTGCAGCCAATGTAGACGCTATTGCAGTCTTTGAAGTAGATGAGATCGGTTGCGGAATCTATGACAGCTCGCAAAAAAGCCTTCTCTTTCATTAACGATTCTTCAATGGTTTTGCGCACGGTGATGTCCTGGATCATGGCCACAAAATGTTTCGGTGTGCCATCCTGATTCCGTACGCACTTCACAGAGAGGGCGACCTGCACGATCCGTCCGTCCTTGTGGATGAAGCGCTTGTCCATCGAATAGCTGTCGATTTCTCTTTGCAGCACCTTGAAAAATTGTGCTTCATCTGCCGCGAGATCATCGGGGTGCGTCATCTCGGCCCAATTCTTCTCAGCCAGTTCCTCCCGGGAATAGCCGAGCATTGTACAGAGGCAGTCGTTATACTGCACCCACCCCTTTTCCAATGAGGTGATCGCCATGCCGATCAAGCCGAGTTCGTAGTAGCTCCTGAAGCGGGCCTCGCTCACTCGCAGCGCCTCATCGGCAAGCACCCGCTCCAACTCACCGGCGGCACGTGGCGCGACATAGTGCAGGACGGTCTCAATCAGGGCCTGATTAGCAAAAGGTTTTTCACCGATTAACGCGATCAAACCGATCGGTTTCTCATCCTTGCCCCACAGGGTAGTGCCGGCGTAGCTTTGGGCATCGAGCTCCCGCAGGACCGGGTCGTTAGGGAATAGGTCGGCGACATTTCGCGGGAAGCAGCAGATGGTCTTTCCTACTACATCGCCGCAGGGGGTGTCCTTGAGGGCATACTCGACATTGTCCTCAAATTTGCCGTTATGATAGACCGCCACGGTGCGCGCCATGTGCCCTTCGCCGGTCAGGCGGTCGATGCAGATGAACTCCAGCGAGAGGAGCTCGGACAGAAAGCGCGCCAAAGCTGGGAAAAACTCCATATCCGAGGACATCCAGCCGCGTCCGGCAAGAAACGCCTGAACCATCTCGATCGTCTTGCGGTCGGTGATGTCGATTATCTGAGTGATAAAATGTTGCGGATTGCCTTCGTCATCCCTGACCAGTGACGTGCTGCGGAGTACCCATATGGCGGAGCCGTTCTTGTGGAAATAACGTTTCTCCTTTTGATAAGATGCGATAGGGCCATCGAGCATCTGCCGGACCTGGTCGAGATCAGCCTCCAGGTCGTCCGGATGGGTGATATCCTGGAATGTTTTGGAAAGCAGTTCCTCCTCCGTGTAGCCGAGCATGGCGCAGACCGCCCGGTTAACCTTCAGCCATCCTCCGTTCGGCGCCACCAGGGCGATGCCGATCGGGGCGAAATGGAAGGCGTTGGAGAATTGCTTCTCGCTGGTGCGCAGTTCCCTGAAAAGAAGATCGTAGGGTTTGCGGAGGGCGGTTTCGATGATCGCCTTATACATGAACCAGAAGGAAAATATCTTGAAGAAATGCCCGACCAGGTTCGAAATGCCGTAAAGGTGGACGTATACCGTGAAGCAGAGTTCGGTGACCATGGTACAGCCGATCGAAAGGGTGAGCAGTTTGACCACACCCGGCTCGAAATGTTCCTTGTACCGGTAGAGCATATACAAGGCGGCGCAGAGGATAAGATCTATCAAATATTCAGAACCAACCTTGAACGGGGTCAGCCCTGACCCGGTGACAAAGCAGACCGGGAAGATGCCCGTGAAAAAGATGGCGTAGATAGCTAGGGCTGAAATAATGGTCAAAACGGAAATGATGCGCCAGTGCCTGACCGGTTTATTGAAAAAGGTCGGGGCGAGCAGGAGCGCGATGCTTTCCATATAGCGGGCCACCAGCCAGAGCTGCGGGGGCAGGTTGTTGTCGTCATACCCATGGAAGATATTCATCCCTTTATAGGCCAGGGTATGCAGGGTATCGAAGAAGGCGACGAACAGGTAGGCGATGCCGATAAACAGCAGGTAGTTGTTCTTGTAATATTTTCGCGAATTCCAGCCGATGACGAAAATGCCAAAGGCGATGACGATACTGAACAGCTCTGCCAGGCTGTGAAACAGGAGATAGTTCTGTAGGGAGACCACAAACAGGAGGGCCAAAAATCCTCCGTATAGAAAAATTTTCGTCGCTATACTCATTATAACTCCCCAAAATAAAAATATAAACCGACGCCTGGAAAAGCCGTAATGCCGATTCACAAAGGATTAATCAAAATAAATATTGACCGTGGTATTTGCGTATTCCGGTTGAATCCGGCCACCATTCCGGCGGGAAAAAGGCCACCGTTCCGATGGGAAAAAGGCCAGCATTCCGATTTGATTGCGGCCAGCATTCCGACGAAAAAGGCCAGTGTAGAATGAGAGAATAGTCGCGGGGTAACCTTCAACCGGTATCCTGTCTTCTTTGTTTCAAAAACAAGGAGGGCTTGATGCCAAGAGAAAGAGTTTCCATGCGAAAAACACGAGAAATACTTCGCCTTGTCTGGTCCTGCAACCAGAGTCGGCGTGATACAGCCAGAACCTGCGGTGTCGGCAAAAGCACCGTGAACGCGACAATCCACCGAGCAATCGCTGCCGGCCTTTCCTGGCCGCTGCCTTTAGATCTTGATGACGAAGCCCTTGAACAACGTCTCTATCCTCCTGTAGTCCATCCCTCTTCCCGCAAGCTCTCCCAGCCCGACTGGCAAGCCTTGCATGATCAGCTTGCCACCAAAGATAAGCTGAGCCTTATGCTGTTGTGGCAGGAGTACAAGGAGGGTGCCCCCACCGGCTACCAGTACAGCCAATTCTGTGAGATCTACCGCCAGTGGCGAAAGAAGCTCGATCTATCCATGCGCCAAGAGCACCGTGGCGGAGAGAAGTTTTTCGTCGATTATAGCGGCCAGACTCTACCGATCGTGGACGCCTCAACCGGTGAGATTCGGCAAGCCCAGGTGTTCGTGGGCGTCATGGGCGGCAGCAACCAGACGTATGTTGAGGCCACCTGGACGCAGTCACTTCCGGATTGGACAGGGTCCCATGCCCGGGCCTTTGCTTTTCTGGGCGCGGTACCCCGTTGTTTGGTCCCCGACAACTTGCGCTCAGCAGTGACCAAGACCTGCCGTTACGAACCCGACCTCAATCCCACCTATGCCGAACTTGCCGATCATTACGGCACCGCTGTCGTTCCTGCCCGTGTCCGCCATCCCAAGGATAAAGCCAAGGTCGAAGGCGGCGTGCTGATAGCCCAACGCTTCATCCTGGCAAGCTTTCGGAACCGGACCTTCTTCAGCCTGGCCGAAGCCAATGCTGCCATCCGTGAACGTCTTATTCTGCTCAACAACCGTCCCTTCAGAAAACTTCCCGGCTGCCGACAGAGCCGGTTTGAAGAGATAGATCTCCCTGCCATGCTGCCCTTGCCGTCAATGCCCTACCAGTATGCCCAGTGGAAAAAGGCCAGGGTGCATATCGATTATCACGTTGAACTGGAAGGGCATTTCTACAGTGTCCCCCATCGGTTGGTGAAGGAGCAGATGGAACTCCGTTACACCGAGACGATCGTTGAGTGCTTCTATAAGGGAAACCGGGTTGCCTCTCATCCCAGGTCGTCTGTTCGGGGAATACACACTACAACCACGGAGCATATGCCCAAGGCGCACTGAGGTGGTCGGGGTTTGTGAGACATCCTGAGGTGTGAAATAAGCAATGTTGCTTTTATTATACAGTTACAGGCCTCAGGCTGCCTTGCTCAATTGTTCGATTCGTTTTGAATAAGCCTCATTTGGAGTCTGCTTGTCAAGTGACGAATGTTTTCTTTTCTCATTATACCAGCCGAACCAGGAAGTCAGATCCTTGACAAGCTCAGTTCCCGTTTCGTATGACTTCAGGTAGATCCTTTCGTATTTCAGGGTGCGCCAAAGTCGCTCGATAAAGATATTGTCCTTGAATCGTCCTTTGCCGTCCATGCTGATTTTGACGTTCCAGGCCTTGAGGACTGAGGTGAACGCTTCGCTGGTGAATTGGCACCCCTGATCAGTATTGAATATCTCAGGAGCGCCATATTTAAAGAGAGCCTCTTTCAAAGCCTCAACGCAAAATCTGGTGTCCAGAGTGTTGGATAGTCGCCAGGCGAGAACCTTTCTGGTGGCCCAATCCATGATCGCGATCAGGTACATGAAACCCCGAGCCATAGGGATGTAGGTGATGTCAGTCGCCCACACCTGATCGGGCCTGTCAATGGTCACTCCCCGGAGCAGATAGGGATAGACCGGATGCTTCGGCTGTCGCCTGCTGGTGCCCGGCTTGGGAGCTAAAGACTCGATGCCCATGACCCGCATTAAGCGACGGACACGACCTCTTCCCACCACGAGTTCGGGAGTTGTGAGGTGATCAGCAAAGGAACGGCTCCCCATCCAGGGGTGCTCAATATAGAGTTTGTCTATCCGGGCCATCAGTTCCAAATCACCAACACGTAGACCGAAGCCAAGGCCGCGGTAATAGTTGGAACGAGGCAGTCCGAAAAGCTGGCAGCAACGCTGAACAGAAACTTCAGGATGTCCCATAGCGATCACCTGTTGTTTCTGCGCCCGGCCAAGTTCAGACCGGGCAGATTGGCTAAAAAATCGTTCTCAACCTTGAGCTTGCCGATCTGACGGTGGAGCTCGGCCACTTCGGCCTCATGGTTGACTTCTTTCTTCTTGCCCTTGCCAAAAAGCTCAGAAGCGTTCTTGGTCAGATCCTGCTTCCAGCGGGTGATCTGGGTCGGGTGAACCCGGTACTCAGTAGCCAGTTCAGCCAGAGTCTTGGACTCCGACAGTGCGGCCAGGGCTACTGTGGCCTTAAATTCTGCGCTGTGACGTGGACGATGAGGTGGGTTTGACATTGAACTTCTCCTTGCAAAATAGGTTGGTTCATTGCTTATACACCTGTCTCAATAATCGGCACCTCTTCACGCACCGCCGGTTTTGGCAGAAGGCACCATTCCCACTCCTGAAAAATCGGCGTCTATGACTGTTGCACCTGTAGTCACAGACTACCTCAATCCATCAGTGGTTCCGCTGACGGACAGGGAGCGCAAGGCGCTGCAGCTCACCGGGCAATGGTCGCGTTCCGATATCCAGCCCTATATGGCCGGCGGTGGCAAGTTGGTGTACGTGCATGGCGCAAGTCAGCCGACCATCATCGCAGCACCGATGCAAGTCTGTGACGTCGAACTTGAACCAGGTGAAAAGGTCAACGAGATAGTCGTCGGCGATTCAGCCCGCTGGCTGGTGGAATCCGGCACGGCCGGTGACACCACCCACCTGTTTGTGAAACCTGTGGATGCCGGGTTGGAATCAAGCGCCGTCGTGACCACGGATCGACGGGTATACCATCTACGGCTGCTCTCCCAACGTTCTGGTCATACACCTTATGTCGGCTTTGCCTACAGCGACCGCCTGCAGCGCACAGCGACTCTGAAGAAAGAGCAGGAGGGGAAAGATAAGCAATGGCAGTCGACCACCGACGCAATGGGCAAAGAAGTAGATTTGTCGAAGCTGAATTTTAATTACGAGCTGGACGGCAGCGCCTTGTGGAAACCGGAACGGGTCTATGACGACGGTCTCAAAACCTATATTCAACTGCCCCGGGTCACGAAAACCGGTGAAATGCCCATACTGCTGGTCCGCAAGGGGGGCAAGGATGTGCTGGTCAACTACCGCGTCCAGAATTTGACCATGATGGTTGACGGCCTGTTCGAAACCATTGCCCTGGTGGTCGGGGTTGGCGGGGATCAGGAAAGTGTCGAGATCAGGAGGGTGCAATGAAACAGGTTCTGGTTTTTCTCCTAACTTTGGCCATGGTGACTGGCTGTGCCGGCCGTTTCAAAGCAGGCAGCTCTTATGTCGGCCACCTGCCCAATGATTCGGCAGCGCAGAAGATAGCGGAAGACGCCGTGGCCTGCCTGGCAACCTTTTATCCGCCTGGTCGAACCACAGTCAATCTGGTTGCCCCCAAGAGCCATGATGATTTCAGTCAGATGCTTGGAACCAACCTCCGAAGCAAGGGGTTCGCTGTGTCTTCCACAGGTACTGTGACGGTGACCTATATCCTTGACGAGCTGCGGACCCAAAAACCGGCGACCTGGTATGTCCAGCTCCGGATTGCCGACGTTCAGGGCGACAAGATCATCACAAGGTCCTACACCACCACGGGCGAACCTGAAGCGGCTTTTTCCAGCACTTCTAACGGTGGCAGCACGGAGGAGTGAAGGTGAGTGACCAAAGCCCCAACAGCCTGCAGCCGCCCAAAGTGACCACAGTCAAAATGCGGAAATGGCCCCTCTACGTGGCGGCGCTCGCTGTCCTTGGGTTGTTTGGCGTCCTGTTTTACAGTGTGAATTTTGGCCAGAATACCAAGAAGAAAGAGGTCACATCTAAGCCAGTTGTTACGGAAGAAAAACCCCTAGTAGCTTCGGAAGGCCGTGGATTGTCCCTGCCTCCACCGCAAAGGGATCCAGAGGGGTTGCCGTCGGCAGCAACGCCTGGAAAACCACTGATGGTGGTTCGTGATGAGAAGAAGGCTGAGAACGAAGAAATCCGGAATCTGCGACGACAAAAGGCGCAAGAATTTACCAAGGCCCTGAGCTCGCCGCTGGTGGCCAAACGAGCAAGCGAAGCAAACAGGCCAAAGGAGGAGCGCCCGATTACGGTTCGGCGAGAAGCGGACGAAAAACCAGGACAACTCGATCCAGCAATCATGGCCAGGACAGAAGATGCCTACAACCCCGCTGCTGATCGCGACAAAGAAGGTTTCTTCAACCGGTCCGACCGCGACCAGTGGCTTTCGCCGTACACCCGGGAAGCAGGGCTTCCCTATGAGATCAAGACCGGAACAGTCATCCCCGGTGTCATGGTCACTGGGGTCAACTCTGACCTGCCGGGGAGCATGATCGCCCAGGTCTCGCAAAATGTCTACGACACGGCCACCGGCCGACAGCTCCTGATCCCGCAAGGATCCAAGCTGTATGGGGCCTATGACTCACGGGTGATTTACGGCCAGAGCCGGGTCTTGATCGCCTGGAACCGGGTGATCTTCCCCGATGGATCCGCAGTCACACTCGGCGCCATGCCCGGAACGGATATGTCAGGGTATGCCGGTTTCATGGATCAGGTCGATAACCATTACCTGCGTATCTTCGGTTCCTCAATGCTCATGAGCCTGATTACCGGCTCCACGAGCTATGCCGTGGACAGCGTTTCTAATGGCGCCGGTAGCGGCAATGACGCCACAACTGTTCAGGATGCCATGGCTTCCGCTCTAGCTGCCCAACTTGGGCAGACAACCCAGACCCTGCTGCAGCGCAATCTCAACATCAAACCTACCCTGGATATCCGGCCCGGGTATCAGTTCAACGTGGTAGTCACCAAGGACGTTGCTTTTAAGAGCGCATACCGATGACTGAGCAGCAATACGGCCATCTCAGCCGAAAACAAGAAAAAAGCCCCTGGCGATGGGCAACGTTGATCGTGCCCGTTACCTGGGGACTGACCGTGGCCTGTTGGTTTACCCACCAGGCAGCGGAATTGTTCGGGTTTAACCCGTCACTGGGGCAACCTCTGTTCTTTAACAATAATCCCTGGTACGGACCCTGGACCATTCTGCACTGGCCATCCAGCCTATGGGAACAGCCGGAAGTCCAGCAGCTGTTCGATCACGCCACCCTGCTGTTCGTTGGCCCCCTGCTTGTAGGCGGGTTCATGCTGATGGCCGCTACTCAAAAGCTGCGGGGACGAGACGACCTCCACGGCTCGGCGCGTTGGGCTCGTGCAAAAGATATCGAGAGGATGGGCTATTTCGGCGGCACTGGGGTCTATGTCGGCGGCTGGTATGACCCCAAAAAAGGACAACAGCTTTACCTGCGCCACAATGGCCCGGAACATATTCTCTGCTTTGCCCCGACCAGGTCCGGGAAAGGCGTGGGCCTGATCCTGCCCACGCTGCTTGCCTGGGAACAATCCTCGGTGGTGCTCGATATCAAGGGCGAGAATTTTGCTCTGACCGCAGGATATCTCAAGAGCCGGGGGAACAAGATCCTGCGTTTTGATCCATCGGACCATACCGGGGCTTCGGCCAGCTTTAATCCCCTGGAAGAAATCCGCCTGGATAGTGAACGAGGCATCGCCGATGTGCAGCAGGTGGCCAACATGGTGCTGGATCCGGACGGCAAGGGACTGATGGATTACTGGAATAAGGCTGCATTCGGCTTTTTTGGTGGCGTCCTGCTCCACTGCCTGATCAAGACCCGGCATGATCACGGCCGAACAGCCAGTCTCTATGACGTCTCGGTGATGCTGGAAGATCCAGACCGGCAAGGCGGTCCCACAGAACTCTTTCAGGAAATGCTGGCCACAGATCATGGGGCCATGCTGGAGAAGATTTATGCCGGTATAGCAACCGAGTTGGGCCGGGCTGCCCATGTCTTCGCCGCCTCTGCCGCCAGCGGTATGCTGGCCAAAGCCGACAAGGAGATGGCCGGAGTGGTTTCCACAGCCACAGCCAACCTGGCGCTCTACCGTGATCCGGTTGTGGCCCGAAACATTGCCCGCTGCGATTTCCGCATCCATGATCTGATGAACCATGACGCTCCGGTCAATCTCTACCTGGTGATTTCTCCTGCGGACATTGATCGCATGCGTCCGTTGCTTCGGATCTTTATGACCCAGTTGCTGGGCCGGTTGACCGAAAAGATGGATTTCGCCGATGGTGCCAGCCAAGCCAGATACAACCACCGCCTCCTGTTGATGCTTGATGAGTTCACCAGTTTAGGCAAGTTGCCCATTGTCGAGCGGGCCATTGCCTTTATGGCTGGTTACGGGATCAAGGGCTATTTCATCGTCCAGGACACCAAGCAGCTCAATTCCGCCTACGGCCAGGATAATGCTCTGATGGCGAACTGCCATGTGCGCATTGCCTATGCACCGAACCTGCCGGAGACCGCTGAATATCTCTCCAAGCTCACCGGCACCACCACGGTTGTCATGAAGAAGCATTCCATTTCCAGGGGCAAAGGCGGCCGCTCCAAAACGACCTCCGTATCGGAGACCTCAAGACCCCTGTTGACACCGGATGAATGCCTGCGGCTCCCCGGACCACAGAAAGACGCCACCGGCAAGGTCACCGCTCCCGGCGACATGCTCATCTTTACCGCCGGGCAGTCACCGATCTATGGCCGTCAGATTCTCTATTTTCTCGACCCAATCTTCTCAGTACGCGCCAAGATCCCCAGCCCAACCCGTTCCGACAGCCTGTACCTGAGGCAGGTACCTAAACAACAGCCGAAACCGGTCGCCGAAACGGTTCTGGACATTCAAGCTGATTATGAAACGTACCTTATATCTTAGCCTGAATGCGTTGATCCTGCTGACGATAACGTGGGTACTCGGATTCCGAATGAACGTCACCCCTTCGTTGCCTTACGGCATTTACCGGTTCACAGCCAGACCCATTGTGCCTGAATGCCTCGCTTCGTTCTGCCTGGCATCGGAGTTCAGTAATTTGGCTCGGGAACGGGGCTACCTGGCAGTTGGATCCTGCCCCTCGGGTCTGCGGCCTCTTCTCAAACAAGTCGCTGGCCTGCCAGGTGATGTCATCGAATTTCGAGATGGTTTGATTTCGCTCAATGGCCAGGTCATGGCCAACACCGCAATGGCTGTCAGCGACAGCCAGGGCCGCCCTCTGCCCACCTCGCGCCTGCGAGCTGGTGTCATTCCCCAGGGACAAGCATTGATGCTCTCGCATCGCAGCGATAGTTTTGACAGCCGTTACTTCGGCCTGGTGCCACTGGACGATCTCCAGTGGGTTAAGCCGATTCTTACCTTTAATAAAAAGTGAGGAGGAACTCGTATGCAATCACAGGAGCAAGAATATCTGAGTGCTGCAGCACAGCTGGTTGAGCAGCAGGCCTTGGATAATCCCGGCATTGGCATCCCCGTGGATCCCGACTTGGCTGACTTCATGGGAGCTTTTGAAAGTTCAGAAAATCTTGGTGAGGTGGTGACTGCCAACCTTGGAGGGCAGAAAGATGACCACTGAGAAAACAACCCGCAAAAGTATTGCCGAAGAATTTGCCGGCCGAATCATCGAAGAACTCAAAGCAGGAACGGCTCCCTGGCAAAAGCCGTGGGAGGCCGGAGAGCGGACTTTGCCTTTCAATCCGTCAACCGGGACGGTCTATCGGGGCGTCAACACAGTCATGCTGGCCCGGCATGGGTATGCCGATCCTCGCTGGATGACCATGCGGCAGGCAAACGATCAGGAATGGCGGGTAAAAAAAGGCTCAAAGTCGCAACAGGTCGTCTTCTGGCAATGGACAGATCGTCAGCCGGTCCTTGATGACTCCGGCAAGCCGGTCCTCAAGGACGGCCAGGAAGTAAAGGAAACCGTGCAGCTTGAGCGGCCGCGTCTGCACGTGTATTCGGTGTTCCACGCCAGCCAGGTGCAAACCCGGGACGGTGAGGACATTCCGCCCTATGAACCTCAGGAGCTCGCCTGGGACCCCTTTGACCGGGGCGAGGCCATGCTGAGGAATTCCGAGGCATCGATCAGCCACGATCAACATGATCGTGCGTTTTACCGGCTCGATACCGATGAAATTCATCTCCCGCCGCGTGAGCATTTCCCGGACGCTGGTAACTACTACAGTACCGCCCTGCATGAACTGGGTCATTGGACTGGCAGTGCTGATCGCATGAACCGAACCTTCGGCCCGCATGGATCGGAGCTGTACGCCAAGGAAGAACTACGTGCGGAAATCGCCTCCTGGATGCTCAACCAGGAATTAGGCTTGCCGCACCAACCGGATCAGCATGTGTCCTACGTCGACAGTTGGGTCAGCGTCCTACAAAAAGATCCGTATGAAATCATGCGTGCCTGTCGGGACGCTGAAAAAATTAAGGAGTACGTCATGGGTATGGAACAGGTGAAAGACCAGGCAATAGAACAGGATTTGACAGCAGCAAGGCCAGAACCGGTTGATATAACGTCAGCATCTCCGGAACAACGGGGCGAAATTATCGCCCCGGAAGGTGGGCAAGGCTCTGAAACGTATGAGGAGAAGGGACACCCTGCATTTATTATTGCCGACGATTCGTTCTCTATGGTGACCGCTGAAAATGGCTTCGGTACCACGGAAGAAGCTGTCAAGTTTACCGATCTTGCCACGGCCCTGGAAACGGCCCTCAAGGTGAGGGCCTTACAGCAGGAAAGATTGGAAGGGACGGAACTGTTCATCTACACAGTGGATGCAAATAATGACCTCTCAGAAAAACCCGTCATGCAAACCGGAACCCTTCATGAAATGGCCTTAGCCTGGCGGCTTGACAGAGGACCGAATCTCCCTTTGTTCCTCCAGGAAGAACTGGTGCAACACCATGCCAAGGGAGAGCAGGGCAAAGTGTATCTAACCGTGCCCTATAAAGAAAAAGACAAGGTCAAGGCCGCGGGCGCAAAATGGGATAGAGAGGCTAAGCTCTGGTATGCACCAGAAGGTTTAGACTTAAAACAGGTGGCAGCCTGGCTTCCCATCAATGAACCTATAACCGTTCCCGGCCAGTCTCCACAGGAAGAATTTGCTCAAGTGCTACAGAGCGCCGGTCTGATCGTGGATGGTCTACCGCTGATGGATGGTCAGATACACCGGGTGCCGGTCGAAAACTCTAAACCCGGGGCCAAGGATGGGGCGTATTGCGGCTATCTGGATGGTCACCCCAACGGTTGGCTGCAAAATCATAAGGCCGGCACCAAAGAGAAGTGGGTTGCCACCGGTCAACTCCTCTCCGCGGAACAGAAAGCAGTCCTCGCAAAGAATACGGCCGATCAATTAGCCGAGCGGGACCGGGAGATTCAAGAAAAACAGATCCATGCACGAAAAAGAGCTTACGCCCGGTGGATAAACGCCCAGGAGGTCTCGGAACATCCATATCTCACAGCCAAGGACGTTGCAGGGTTTGGGCTGAAACAGGACGAGAACGGCAACCTCCTGGTGCCGGGTTTTGATCTCCAGACCGGCAGATTACAAACCCTGCAACGGATCAGCCCGCAAGGGGAAAAACGGTTTGAAGTAGACTGCCCGAAGAGTGGCGCGGTCTGTCTGATTACTCCCAAGGAGAATGCAGACAAGCAGCTCAATGGCGAAATATTAATCGTCGAGGGTTACGCCACTGGTGCAAGCCTCCACCAGACAACCGGAATCCCCGTCGCCGTGGCCTTCGACGCCAACAACCTGTTGGATGCAGCCCGCAACATCCGAGCAAAATATCCGGCAATCGGGATCACCATTTGTGCCGACGACGACCACAACAACAAGCTGGGCGTCAATGTCGGCGTCGAGAAGGCGGAAGAAGCCGCTTTGGCTGTTGGCGGCAAGGTCATTGTGCCGGTGTTCTCCAAAGAGGAGAAGGAAAAGGGGTTGACTGACTTCAACGACCTGCATCAGTCCAGGGGTCGAGACGCCTTGGCACGCACTTTCCTTCGCTCCAGGAATGACGGAGTGGAGCGGTGAAAAGAGCGGCAATTACCTTTGTCCTTCTTCTGGTTCCTCCATCTCTATTGGCGGAACAACAATCCCTGACCCCGATGTTTCAGGAGGCCGCCCAAACCTGGGGCGTCCCGGGCGCTTTAACCCAGGCCATTGCCCGGGTAGAAAGCGGCTTCTCCCCCTGGGCAATCAATATCGAGGGACGGAGCTATATTTTTGTCTCCAAAGAAAAAGCCCTCGAGAAAGGCCAGGAGGCTCAAAACGCCAACCGGTCGTTTGATTCCGGGGTCATGCAGGTCAACAGCTTTTGGTTGAAAAAATATGGCATCCCCCTGGAAGCGGCCTTGGATCCCGGAGCGAATATCTTTCTGGGATCATGGATATTGAAGCAGGAAATTGAACGGCTCGGTCAGACCTGGAATGCCGTGGGCGCCTATCATTCGCCCAATGAGGCTAAGAGCCGCCGATATATTGAGTTGGTCAAGGCTGCCCTGGGAAAAGAACCCGTGAAGGTTGTGCGCCCAACCCGGCCTGTCCCACCAGCGCTATCACCTACGAAATTGACTGAAGCCCGGCAGCCCGCGGAGCAATCGCCCCTGGTCGTTGTTCGCCGGGGCAACCCGGTCAAACAGGTAGGCGATGCGTCCTTTGTCCAGCGGCCAAACAGAAAAGGGATATAAGCAGGCAAAAACAATCTGGCCGTTCCGGTTCTCCGTAGCGTGCATCTTTTTTCAGGTGCGATTCCGGAAATTGTTTTTGTTGAAACAAGCCCGGCTGGCGGTTGTTCAGCTTGCGGTGTGCTGCATTGGGCCACATTGCCAGCCCTGGCCGGGCTTCATTCTCAAATGAAACGAGTCATGCCAAGCGTAAACCGTAAAGTAATAAAATCCTACCTGACACCTGATGAGTATCGGGAAGTGGCGCGCTCAGCGATGAATGCGGGCTTATCCGTCTCGACTTTCGTCAAACGAATCTGTTTGGCGCAGGTTGTCCACAGCATAGTGGATCATCAAGCAGTCCTCGTGTTGGCCAAGGCTAATGCCGACATGGGCCGGTTAGGCGGGCTGTTCAAGATGTTTTTGTCGGAAGGACGAGCCGGGCAACATGCTGACGAATTACGGGCGGTATTGCGATCAATCGAGACCACTAAGGATCAACTGGCCAGGGATTATGAGGCTGTTGCGAGAGGGTTTAGCCGGAGAGGCAGACGCTAGTATGACCACGCGGTTCAAGAGGAGGTAAACAATGGGACAAGGTCTGATATTCTTCTTCTTTTATGCTTTATTTCAGATTGTGGTGTGGATAGCTGGGGCTATTGGATACCTGCTCGGGTTTCTCATTGTTGGAGTTCAATCCGTATTCAACCTTGTTTTCAAAAAAGTGAAGAAATTGTTGATGGGAAGCAAGAATGATCGCCAAACGAATTAAAGCAAAGCCTCAAAACGATAATTATGGCCAGTTGGGCAAATACATTGCCGATGCCAGTCATGAGGGTGAAAAACTGCTATTTGCCTGGCACGCCGGTTGTCTGTCCGAGACCTATGAGACTGCCTTGATGGAGATTCAAGCAACCCAAGCCATGAATACCCGTTGCAAGGGGGAGAAGACATATCATCTCGTCGTAAGTTTTCGACCAGAAGATGAAGCGAAATTAACGCCTGCAGCGTTCCAGGATATTGAAAAGGCCATGGCCGAGGCACTTGGACTGGGCGAGCATCAACGGCTTTGCGGTGTGCACCAAAACACCAACAATATGCACCTGCATATTGCCTACAACATGATCGATCCGGAACGGTTCACTAAAAAAGAACCGTACCGTGATTTTTACAAGCTCAGCGAGGCCTGCAGGGCCATGGAAGCAAAATATGGCTTGGTTGCTGATAACGGCATCAGCAAAGAACGGGAAACGCAGCAGATCTGCCAGCGAGCGGCTAGCATGGAAGCGCAGTCCGGGGAACAGTCGTTTCAATCGTATGCTCTGGAGCGCAAAACTGCCCTCCTGGAGGTCTTAGAAAAATCAACAAGCTGGCGGGAGATTCATGCCGCGCTAGCCGAGTATGGCATGGCCATTAAGCCACATGGCAACGGCCTGGTGGTGGTGAATATGCATGGAAAAGGAACGATCAAAGCCAGCGCTATTCATCGTAGCTTGTCCAAGAAATGCCTCGAGGACCGATTTGGAGCGTACACCGCTTCCACCGAAGGAGCGTCGCCCTCTCAATATAACCGGAAACCCTTGCAGCCAAAGACTCCTGAGCGCGAAAAACTGTATTTGGAATACCAGAAACTTTTGGAACAACGGCAATCACAGCTTGATGCAATGCGGAAACGCAACGACACAGGCTGGTTATCAATAAAGGACAGGTTCTGTGGCGAGCAGAAGGCCTTGGAAATGCGCATCCTTCCGCGCAGGACTAAAAACAGGCTGCGGCACATCCTCAAGGTAAAAGAGCAGCAAACCGTGGAAGAGTTTCGGTCAACCGGGCAGGGCAGGGTGAAGGAGATTAGGGATATATACCCCTTTCACAACTGGAACGGATTTTTGAAGTGGCAGGCGGATAAAGGGAACGAAACCGCTCTGGCCGTGCTGCGCTCGCGGAAACTTGAGACTGAATCAGTCGAAAGGGAAACCCCGGAAACATATTATGCAGCCCGGCGAGAGATCAAGCGATTGGCTCTGGAAAAAGAGCTGCAGATTGTGGGCTCATCGATTGGCTGAAAACATCAAAGCGGACTGGTCGCCATTACGCGGATGGAACAGCTTGCGGCACAGGAAATCCTGCAACGGGCATCAGGCATGGGCGACCAAGCTCACATGTTTTCCAGAGTCCAGCACACCATTGATAATAGCGGCATAATCATTTTTCAACTGATCAACGGAGGAACGATCCGGGACACGGGCAAGAAAGTGTATTTTTCTTGTGACGAGACCACACGCAAAGCCGCGTTGATTTACGGGCAGATGCGATTTGGCAAGAACATCCAAATAAACGGTAACACCATCGAACGGAAACCTCATGGAAAACAAAACCGATACTGGGCAGGAGATCACAAGCTTCGTCTTGCTGTCATTAAACAAATCTGTCGAAACGGTTTGCGCACACTGTCCGAACTCAATGTGGTTCGGTTCGGCAAAAGAACAAAAATGCTTTTGTCGGGTCATGCACGCCCTGACCTGGAGCGTTGAAGAAAAATATCAGATTACGCACTGCGATGGGGAACTCTTAAGGGGAGAATAAAAGTTGAATATAGACATTATCCATCAAGAGCTTGGAAAACGTATGACCGTTAAAGAAGTCGCAAGTCTTTTCGGTGTTGACGTAAGGTTTGTCCGCCAGCATTATACTGAGCTGGGTGGAATGCGCCTTGGTAACCGAATTTATGTTTTTTTTGAAAAGGAGGTTGTCAATGCCATACAAAGACAAAACAAGCACAAAAACGCCGTGGGTCGGGCAGGTAAAGATCAACGGAAAGAAAATCAAGCACCGCTGCCAAACACGAAAGGAGGCAATAGAATGGGAAGCGGCACAAAGGCAAAAAACAGCAGGAGAGAGGTCGGAGACCCATACAATCTCACTGCTTGAATGGGCCACGGCCTATCTGGAGTTCTGCGAAAAGAAATTTGTGGTAAATACCTTTGAGGAGAAAAAACGGGCTTTCAGAATACTCTTTGCCGGAGGGGTGGATCCTCAACTACCTGTCGAAACCCTTCAGCCATTTGTTTTACTTAAGCATTTCCAGAAACAAGCTGGAGAACGTTCTGGTAACGCGGCTAATAAGGACAGAAAAAACTTGTCAGCAGCATGGAACTGGGGGCGGAATTATCTCGGGATACCGTTTGAGAATCCATTCCAGCGTACCGGAAAACAAGGGGAGGTTAGGCACGATCGGAGGATTCCGACACTTGCCGAATTTTGGAAAGTATTCGAGACGACAACCGAGCTGCAAGATAAGAGAATGCTGCTCTGCTACCTTTATTCAGGAGCTCGAAGAGCCGAACTTTTTCAACTTAGATGGCAGGACGTTGACTTTATTAATGGCCGGATTCGCTTGTATTGGAAAAAGAATCAGCTTGGCACGATGAAAACAGCTTGGCTCGCCATGACTGATGAAGCCATGGATGCACTGCGCGAACAACACAGATCAACAGGAAAAAGCAAATGGGTGTTTGTCGAACCTGGGACAGACCATCCATATAAGTACCGCCTGCAGTGGATGCGCAGATTGTGTAAAAGAGCAGGCGTTGATCGGTTCGGATTCCACGGTATCCGACACTTGTGTGCCTCGATACTTGCGGGGAAAGGTGTTCCGTTGGTTGACATTCAGGATCATCTTCGGCATGACCATCTTTCTACTACTGAAAGATACATCCATAAAATAAAAGAAACCCGATCAGTGGTTAACGCACTGACCGGGTTAAAGGGTGCTTTTTCAGGTGAAGGCCCCCAAGAGGCCCCCGAAAAAGTTGATACAAAACTTACAACTGTCAGCAAGTAGCTGGAATTACTTGGTGACCCCAAGGGGACTCGAACCCCTGTTGCCGGCGTGAGAGGCCAGTGTCCTAGGCCACTAGACGATGGGGCCATGAAGAGTGGGCGATATCTAAAATATCTCGGAGCCTTTGTCAAGTTGCTTTCTTCCACACCGGCTAGATTCGAGAATTCTTTTCTGTTTTTTGCTGCAGTTTGGAGTTTCATCCCGCCTACCCGTGACCAATTTCTAGAAAGCGCGGGAATAAAAGATAAACAACCGACCCCAGGAGGGGCCGGTATTGATTACCCTCTGAAAGGGGAAAAGCAATTTATCCCCATTCCTTGTCAAAATAGGAGTCCTTGTTGTTCTTGCCGACGTTCTTCCTTTTCCTGATACTTTATGTATTTTCGCGCCATTTCATCATCGAGCCCAACGGTATCAATACAATAATCTTTGGACCAAAATACAGCCAACGCAAAGCGGCATCATTTTTTAGTCCGGAGGCCGGGTTGAATAGTGCACAGAGCTCGTCCCCCCTGGCTCCTTACAGCCAATCCGATAATGATAGCCCTACCCCCACCCGGTTGACGTACTGATCATAGTCGATCAAACTTTCACCATAACCGCTGTAATACTGGACATAGCCGCGGAGAAAGGGCCAATTGCCGAGCGGAAAGCTCCAGCTGGCCTGGACAGCACCCCGATGAAAATCAGATTCAAAACCGTTGCGGGTCATCAGGCTGAAAGTGTGCTCATCCCATTTGTACGCGGCCCCGATTTCGTAATGCCCCATGTACTTGGTAATATCAGGATTATCGTCGTCACCCTCGCTTTCCGGGATCCGGTACCAGGGGGTGAATGAGAGGCCGAGGTCGCCGTATTCAAAACCGAGGGTGGCAATGAGTCGATTCCAGCTTCGTGACAGATCACCACTCTGACCGTTGGATTTGTGGTTGATGCCGAAGGAATTGCTGGTGTTGACAATGCCGAAAAGTTCCCAGCCTGGGTTAAACTGCACCCACGCCTCGGGTTCATGGTTGGTTTCACGAAACGGCGCTGAGATATCGTTGTTATAGACCTGCCAGAAGCTGTGGTTAGTGTAGGCGGCATAGATATCCATGGAGTTGTCGAAGAGTCCGACCACCAGCGGCGACTTGATGCTGATCTGAAATTGGGCCTCGACCGGATCAAATTCGTACGAACTGTCTCCATTGCTCCGTTGGTGATGTTCAGCGTTATACCCATTCGAGTTGTAGGCCAGGGGAAGAATGTAGTTGGGCCGGTGCGGCATTATGCTAAAAGACCTGGCCACATTCTTCCGTTCCTGCTCCAGCCTTTTTTCCACAGCGCCCTGCCGTTTCGGAAGGCTGCGCTCGACGCCGACCGCATTTTGCAGACATTGCCGCCGTAGATCGCCAACGGTGACACTATCATCGGCTGAGGCCAGCTTTCCCTGCACACACTGCTCAAGCTCACTGGCCTGAAGTGTCTTTAAGCTGAAACAACAGGGGCTGAGGGCTGCCCCGGTGAAAACGACGCAGCAACGAACAATTGAACGAAGAATAAAACGATTCATAAGAGTGGATGTGTTTGGTGCGCGAACCGGTCAGCGCCGGTTGACGTTACAGGATTGAACCTGGGCCATGATGACCGCCAGGTTTTGAAAAAAGTTCTCGCTTGCCAGATCGTCTGGGTATTGCTCCCGACGCTGTTCATACCGGGCAAACAGTTGGGTCAGCACCTGCAGGGCCTGATCCTCTTCGAGTGAACCGAGCGCTTCCCAGAGGTCGTTGCTGTTCATATCATTTCCCTTCCCCGCGATTTTCCGTCTCAGGCCCCGTATTGTGATCACCCGGTTCCTGATCCTCCAGGATGTACCCCAAACCCAAGCAAGCCGGGCACTCTTCACGGGTGATAAAAAAACGGCTCTCGCCTTGGAAAAAGCCGATCTCACCGCTGCCACCGCAGGTGTTGCACATTTTTTTGGATTCACTCATGGCCGACCTCGATCAAGATCAAACAATCCCCGCTGCCTGCTTGGCGGCCTGCAGGGTGTTTTTCATCAGCATGGTGATGGTCATGGGTCCAACGCCACCGGGAACCGGCGTGATGGCTCCTGCCTTGTTGACCACATCGGCAAAATCGACATCACCGGCGAGAATGGCCTTACCGCTAGGTGCCTGTCCGATGCGGTTGACGCCAACATCGATAATGACGGCGCCTTCCTTGATCTGATCCGCCTTGATCATTTTGGCAACCCCGGCCGCCACAATCAAAATGTCGGCCCTACGGGTGTGAAAGGCCATGTCCCGAGTGCGGGTGTGGCAGATAGTAACCGTGGCATTGCCGCCCGGCCGTTTCTGCAGCATCAGGTTGGCAATCGGCTTGCCGACAATATTGGACCGTCCGACCACCACCACCTCAGCCCCGGAGGTTTCGACACCGGAGCGTTGCAGCAATTCAAGAATGCCGTGCGGGGTGCAAGGCAGGAAGCAGCGTTCGCCCAGCATCATCTTGCCAACATTGACCGGATGGAAGCCATCGACATCCTTGTCCGGGTCAATGGTGCACAGAACCTTAGCCTCATTGATATGGCGCGGCAGCGGCAACTGTACCAGAATGCCATGAATGGCGGAGTTACGGTTATACCCGTCAACAATCCGCAGCAGTTCGGCCTCGCTTGTTTCCGTCGGCAGAGTGATCTGCTCGGAATGAATTCCCAGGGCATGGGCGGTCTTATTCTTGGCGGCCACGTAGGATTGAGAGGCGGGATCCTCACCCACCAGGATGGTGACCAATCCGGGGACAAGACCAAGTTTGTTTTTAAGATCGGCTACTTCAATGGCGATCTCTTCGCGGATGGCTTTGGCGGTTTCAACGCCGCTGATAATTGTTGCTTGCATGGTATGTGTACAAATTCCAATAAAGGAGGGCAAAAAAGAACCCAGGGGTGTCAGGAGCCGCTTAGCCTAGCACAATGGGTGTTTTTTTCAAGTTGAGACTGTTCAAATCTTTGGCACTTTTGATGCGCCTCTTTCTTTCCGTGGCTCTCAGGTCACGACTGGACGATATTCGCGGATCAGCAGAGAAAGCGCGGTCTGACGTTTGGAGGTGTCTTGATTATGTACCGCCATGGCTAAGGCTTGACGGGAGCCGACCAGCACCGCCAGTTTTTTACCCCTGGTTAGGCCGGTATAGAGAAGGTTGCGAAAGAGCATACGAAAATGCTGACTGAGCACCGGGATAATGACCACATCGAACTCTGACCCCTGGGATTTGTGGATGGTGATGGCGTAAGCGAGATCAAGCTCGGCGATCTGGTCGCGATTGTACTCGACCCGCCGTTGGTCAGGAAAAAAGGTGACCACCAGACTGAGGTTGACATTGTCGATGGTCGCAATCAGGCCGATATCGCCGTTGAACACGTTCAATTCGTAATTATTGCGGCGATGAATGACCCGGTCGCCGGTGCGGAACAGACGTTCACCGATGGCAAGTTCGGCCCTGTCCCGGTCCGGCGGATTCGTGCTTTGCTGCAACATCGTATTGAGGTTGGCAGCACCGAGCGAGCCGCGGATCATCGGGGTCAGCACTTGGACTTCAGCCCCGGGAAAATACTTGGGAATCCATTCGCCGTAGAGTTTGCGCACCACGTCGAGTGCGGTCAGGCCGTAATAAAGCGAGGACCAGGGATGGGTTTTTTTGGCCAGGACCAACAACTCAGAAGCTGCCGAATCGGCGGTGACTAGGGCCCCCAGGGAAACATGCTGAAATTGCTCCGGGATAGCGAATGTATAGGCCGTCGCCTCCTCCTGCAGTTGCGGATCGTAGGGTGTTTGGGCAAAGAGGGCTTCCCGCTCCTCAACGCCGCCATAGCGCAGCTTCACCCGATTGATAAACTGCACCTGCTGCTGGGTGGCCTCGGCGGAATCGATGAAAAAACAGTCAGATTGCTTCCATATCTCTGGCGACTTAAACGGTGACTCCAGAGTGGGCATCTCACCGCGATTGACCTGGTGGGCGGCATTGATAATCACCGACTGCCTGGCCTGGCGAAAAATGGTAGTCAGGCGGAAGCAGGGCAGGCAGCCGCTGCCGATCAGATCGCGGAGGACATTGCCGGCTCCCACCGAGGGCAATTGGTCGGCATCGCCAATAAAAAGCAGGGCAGTTTCCGGGGCCACCGCCTTGAGCAGGGCGGCGGTGAGCGTGATATCGAGCATCGAGGTTTCGTCTATGATCAGAAAATCGGTGTGCAGTGGGTTCTCCTCGCACCGCTTAAACCCGGACCCTTGAAATTCGAGGAGACGGTGGATGGTCTTGGCTTCCCTACCGATCACCTCGCCCATGCGCTGAGCGGCCCTGCCTGTGGGCGCTGTCAGGGTCACCCTGAGATGCAGGGCTTCAAGCAACGCCACAATCACCTTGGTAGTGGTGGTCTTGCCGCAACCCGGCCCGCCGGTCAGGATCGAACAGCGCTGATCAGCCACCGCGAAGACCGCTTGAGCCTGCTCGGCACTGAGTGCCATGCCCTGCTGCTCGGTGTAACGGTGCAGCCAATCCGAGGCCCTGGAGGTATCAATGCCGCAATTACCAACCGATTCGGCCAAACGTCGGGCCACATAGTCCTCATCGTAGTAAAGCGATTTGGCGTAATAACAGGGGACCGGCTCGCCTGTTTGCATCTCCGGCAAGATCCGCACCCGCAATTGGTCTTGCCGCTGCATGGTTGCCAGATGGTCCGGAATGGCCTCGGTCAGTTGCAGACTGAGCAGTTCCTCGACCTGGGCGGCAATCTGCGCGCGGCTGAGATAACAATGCCCCAACTCGCGGGAGGCAGAAAGGACATGACGGATGGCGGCCCGAACCCGGACTTCGGAATCCGGAGCAAAACCAATGGAGAGGGCCACCCGGTCGGCGGTAAAGAAGCCGATGCCGTAGAAATCCTGGGCCAGTCGATACGGGTTTTCACAGACCATGGCTATCGAACGGTCACCGTACTGCTTATAGATGCGAACCGCAAACAGGGTGGAAATACCGTGCGACTGAAGAAAAATCATGACATCGCAAATGGCCCGGTGCTCGACCCAAGCCGCCTTGATCATGGTCAGTTTTTTTTCGGCAATGCCGGGAACATCGGTCAATTGGCCTATATCCTCCTCAAACACCGTCAGAGTCTGGTCACCGAAGTGGCGGACGATGCGTTTGGCGATCTTGGGGCCTACCCCCTTGATGAGGCCCGAACCCAAATATTTTTCCAGGGCTGCAGCGGTTGCCGGTTTCAATTCGGCGGCGAACCGGGCTTTGAACTGACGGCCGAATTTCGGATGCAGCGTCCAATTGCCGGTGAACTCCATGGTCGACCCGGCAAAGACCCTGGTTTGATGGACAGTTACGGTTTCCAACTGGCCATAACCGCGGAACGGAGCGACTTTAAGAACCGACCAACCACTAGCGTCATCATGATAGGTAACACGCTCGACTATACCACTGATTTTTTCTTGAATTTCCGACTGTTGCAACTCTGATGACCTGATATTGAAATTGTTTTGTTGTCTGATCGTTCTAATGATGCTATATTCGCCCCATTCATACTACAAGATTGCAATGTGGTAAAGGAGTCATTCATGCAACAATTACAGGAAACTGTTGAAAAAGTACTGGGGCAGATTCGCCCCACTCTCCAGCGTGACGGCGGCGACGTCGAATTCGTCGAACTTGGCCCAGATCAGGTGCTCAAAGTTCGCCTCACCGGGGCCTGTCAGGGATGCCCCATGTCACGCGTTACTTTGAAGGAGGGTATCGAGAAGTTCGTCAAGAGCGAACTCCCGACCATCCGGGCCGTAGAGGCGGTTGAATAATTTTATGCCTATTGGTTTTGTCGAAAGCCTGCTCTGGCTGAGTCTCAATGTCTACCATGAATCACGGGGTGAACCCGAAATCGGCCAGTTGGCCGTGGCCCATGTGACCCTCAATCGCGCTCTTGAGGACAACAAAAGTTTAGCCGACGTCATCTTGGCGCCTAATCAGTTCAGCTGGACCTTCCAGAAAAAAGCCTATGCGCCCCTGGAAATCAACCCTCTCCAGGAGAGCCTGCGCGTTGCTCTCAAGGCCATGGCCACCCCCGATTTCACCAGCGGTTCCACCTTCTATCACCATGTGGATGTCGCGCCGAAATGGACCACGGGCAAATCGTTTATTGGCCGGTATGGGTCACATAAATTTTACCGCCACAACGATCCGCCCATATCAGCTGCTGCCTTTTAAAACGGCAACATCGCACCACTTCCCCCTGTTTTTCCTTTCCATCTCGTCCAGGAGTTGACAAACCTCCTTATCTTTTTTATAGAACAAACCATCGCTAGGGGTGCATCTCGCTGAGAGGAAACCATCCAACCCTATGAACCTGATCCGGCTAATACCGGCGAAGGGAAGCGGACAAGACAACGAATATCCGGAAATATTCCGGTTTTCCGGCCATTAAGCCGCTTGCCCTTTCCTGAAGGACAAGCGGCTTTTTTTATTTGGAGGGAACGGCATGGAACTGTTCATTAACGGAGAGAAGGAAACCGGAGAGCCCGGCACCATTGCCGAATTGGTGGTGCGCAAAGGGTTGGCGCCGGGGGCGCTGGTGGTGGAGTTGAACCAGCAGATTATCAAACAGGAGCAGTGGCCGGACATCCAGCTCAAAGCTGGCGACCGGCTTGAATTACTTAGTTTTGTCGGCGGAGGCTGAACCATGAAGGACGACGTACTGATACTTGGCGGCAAAAGCTTTACCAATCGCCTGCTGACCGGAACCGGCAAATTCTCCGCCAATACCCAGATCCCAAAGATGCTGGCGGCCAGCGGTTCGCAGATGATCACCGTTGCCCTGCGGCGGATCGACACCACCACCCGGTCGGAAAACATCCTCGATTTTATTCCTAAAAATGTGACCCTGCTGCCCAACACCTCCGGGGCGCGGAGCGCGGAGCAGGCGGTTCGCATTGCCCGTATCGCCCGTGAGGCCGGGTGCGGAGATTTCATCAAGATCGAGGTGATCACCGACATGAAGTACCTGATGCCGGATAACTGGGAGACCCTGAAGGCCACCGAGATTTTGGCCAGAGAGGGCTTTATCGTCCTGCCCTATGTGCTGCCGGATCTGCCGCTGGCTAAACGACTGGAAAATGCCGGGGCGGCAGCGGTGATGCCGCTCGGCGCACCCATCGGCACCAATCGAGGACTCGAGACCAAGCCGCTGATCGAGATGTTAATCGAAAACTGCCGTGTGCCAGTCGTGGTTGACGCCGGTATCGGCAGACCATCACAGGCAGCAGAGGCCATGGAAATGGGCGCCGACGCGGTGCTGGTGAATACGGCTATTGCTACGGCTCGCGACCCCGAAGCCATGGGTCGGGCCTTTGATCTGGCGGTCAAGGCAGGCAGGACTGCCTACCTGGCAGAACTGGCTGCAGAGTCCACTGTAGCCAGAGCCTCGTCGCCACTCACCGGATTTCTCGACGATTAACGGTTTCACTTTTCCGAGGATCAGACCATGTCATTCTTTGAGGTTGTCGAACAGTACAAGGACTTCGATTTTCCCCGTTTTTTCGATCAGGTGACCGATGCGGCTATTGAGCAGAGCCTGGCCAAAGAAAAACCTGGGCCCATGGATTTTCTTACCCTGCTCAGCCCTCAGGCTGCCGGGTATCTCGAACCCATGGCACACAAGGCCCACCAACTGACCGTGCAGTATTTCGGACGAACCATCCAGATGTTCATCCCGCTCTACATCTCCAACCACTGCAACAATCGCTGCGCCTACTGCGGTTTTAACCACAGCAACCCAATTCTTCGCCGTAAATTAAGCCTCGAAGAAATCGAGAGCGAGGCGCAAGCAATTGCCCATTCAGGCATGCAGCATGTGCTCTTTCTCACCGGCGAGGCACACCACATAACCCCTATGGACTACCTGGTGGAGGCGGCGCGCTGCCTCAAACGCCACTTTGCCTCGGTAGCCATCGAGGTTTATCCGCTGGAGGTTGCAGAGTACCGGCAATTGCAGGAGGCCGGGGTCGACAGCATGACCGTTTTTCAGGAGACCTATAACCAGGAGGTTTATAAACGGGTACATTTAGGCGGCAAAAAGATGGATTACCACTGGCGGCTCAACGCTCCGGAGCGGGCGGCCCAAGGCGGTATGCGGGCGGTGAATCTCGGAGCATTGCTGGGCCTGGCCGAACCGCGCAGCGAGATCTTTTTCACCGGTCTCCATGCCCGGTACCTGGAAAACAAGTATTTGGAAACCGAGGTGGCCCTCTCGCTGCCGCGCTTCAACGAGGCTGAAGGCGATTTTCAGCCCGATTACCTGGTAAATGACAAAACCTTTGTCCAGTTCATGACCGCTTTGCGGATCTTTCTGCCGCGAGCCGGCCTCACCATCTCCACCCGGGAAAGCGCGGCCTTTCGCGACCGCATCCTGCCTTTGGGCGCGACCCGCTATTCCGCCGGTTCCAGTACCGGAGTCGGCGGCTATACCGAGATCAAGGTGGAGCAGACACCCCAGTTCGAAATCACCGACGACCGGAGCGTCGAAGAAGTGGCACGAGCCATCGTTGCCCTCGGTTACCAGCCGGTCTTCAAGGATTGGGATCTGATCGTATGAACATCGGCATTGCAGGCGTTGGGGGCATTGGCTCCAATGTGGCGGTCAATCTAGTACGCAGCGGCGTTGACACCCTCAAGATTGTCGACTTCGACCGGGTGGAGCTCTCTAATCTCAACCGGCAGTTCTATTTTTTTGATCAGATCGGTCGGCTCAAGGTCGAGGCCCTAAGCGATAACCTGCAACGCATCCGTCCGGAGTTACGCATTGAGGCGCTGCCGGAACGGATTGATCATACCAATTGCCGCGCAATTTTTGCTGACTGCGACCTGATCGTTGAGGGCTTTGACCGGCAGTGGGATAAAAAGATGCTGCTGGAAACCTTGGGGACTGACCTGATCGTGGTCTCGGCCTGCGGCATTGCCGGCAGCGACCTGGATGCCATTCGAACGCGTCGGCTCGGTAACTGCTGTATTGTCGGCGATTTCACCACTGATTGTGCCGACGCCCCCCTTTTTGCCCATAAGGTGACCACCATCGCCAACCACATGAGCGCATTTATTCTGCATCAACGAGGGAAGTTCCATGAAACAAAAAACGCCCAGTAAACCTGCCTTTCCCACCGGCGTCTACGGCATCACCGCCGCCAAATTTTCTGCCGGCCGCTCCAATGTCGAGGTGGTCCAGCAGATGATAAAAGGCGGTATTCGCCTGATCCAGTACCGCGAAAAACGGCCGCACAAAAGTTTTGCCGAGATGCTGGAGGAGTGCCGGGCCATCCGCCACCTGACCCGCGAGGCCGGCGTTCTCTTTATTATCAACGATTACCCGGCTATTGCCCAACTGGTCGACGCCGACGGCGTTCATGTCGGGCAGGACGATTTCCCGGTCCCTGCGGTGCGCCAACTGATCGGGCCCCACAAACTGATAGGCCTCTCCACCCACGGCCCCCAGCAGGCCGCAGCAGCCGTTGCAGCCGGAGCCGACTACATCGGCGTTGGCCCCATTTATAGCACCCAAACCAAAGAGGATGTCTGTGCCCCGGTAGGGCTCGGCTACCTTGACCATGTGGTGCGTACCTGTCCCCTCCCGTTTGTCGCTATCGGCGGCATCAAGGAGCATAATTTGGGCGAGGTCCTGGCATACGGCGCTACCACCGTCTGCCTGGTCACTGAAATTGTCGGGGCTGCTGATATCACTGCTACATCCAGCCGGTTGCAGGCTGCCTGCTTGTAAAAAATTAAAATAAAAAATCTTCATTCAAACAAGGAGAAACAAACATGGTCCATGCAACCCAGATGGCTGCCGCCCGCAAAGGCATCCTCACCCCGCAGATGCAACAGGTACTGGCCGCCGAACGAATCCATGAGGCCGACCTGGTGGAGCGGGTCGCCAACGGCCGGATTGCCATTCCGGCCAACCGCAACCATAAAAATCTCATTGCCAAGGGCATCGGCCAGGGGCTCTCGACCAAAATCAACGTTAATCTCGGTGTTTCCGAGGATTGCTGCAATGTTGAGAACGAACTCAGCAAGGTGCGTCGCTCGATTGAACTCAAGGCCGATGCGATCATGGACCTCAGCACCTTTGGCGATACCCGCGCTTTCCGCCGCCGCACCGTTGAAATCAGCCCGGTGATGATTGGCACTGTGCCGATCTACGATGCGGTGGCCCGCTACGGAAAAAAGGTCGCCAGCATCTCGGTGGAGGATTTTTTTGATGTAGTCCGCATCCATGCCGAGGACGGGGTTGATTTCATGACCATCCACGCCGGTCTGACCCAGATGGCAGTGCAGCGGTTGCGCACCAATCCCCGCCTCACCCATGTGGTCAGCCGGGGCGGCTCGTTGCTGCTCGACTGGATGGTGACCAATGAACGGGAAAATCCCTTTTATGAGCATTTCGACCGGCTGCTCGAACTCTGCCGGGAATACGACGTGACCCTCAGCCTAGGTGATGGGCTGCGGCCTGGTTGTCTTCGCGACGCCACCGACGCCGCTCAGATTCAGGAATTGATTATTTTGGGAGAACTGACCAAACGCTGCTGGCAGGCTGACGTCCAGGTAATGATTGAGGGGCCAGGTCATGTGCCGCTTAACGAAGTGGTGGCCAATATGCAGTTGGAGAAAAAACTGTGTCACGGCGCACCGTTCTATGTGCTGGGCCCGATCGTCACCGATGTGGCACCAGGCTATGACCACATCACCTCGGCCATTGGCGGGGCGCTCGCTGCCACATACGGCGCCGATTTTCTCTGTTACGTCACCCCGGCGGAGCACCTGCGTTTGCCGGATGCGGACGATATGAAGGAGGGCATCATCGCTTCCCGCATCGCTGCTCATGCCGCCGATGTGGCCAAGGGCATTCCCGGCGCCATCGACTGGGACAACGCCATGAGCCAGGCACGTAAGGAACTCGACTGGACCAAAATGTTTGAACTGGCCATGGACCCGGAAAAGGCCAAGGCCTATCGCGCCTCTTCCCAGCCCATCGATCAGGAGGTCTGCACCATGTGCGGCGATTTATGCGCGGTCAAACGCAGCCGTAATATCCTTGAGAAATAATTATTGATTCCCGTGACTGCATCAGGGAAATTTGTCGGTTGACAAGCAGCTGGAACGGGCAAAGAGTATGGACTAATAACAAAGGGATCATATCGAATGTCGCAAGTGCCTTTTTGTTCTACTAACTCGTTCTGCGCCACCGATTGATTGATTCGATTTCTTTAATGCCCTTTTCCAGGAGACATATATGAGCCACTATCAAATTGCCGTGATTGTCGGCAGTCTGCGTAAGGATTCCTTTAACCGCACCCTGGCAACAGCCCTTGCCAAGCTGGCGCCGTCGGAATTCACCTTCAAACAGGTGGGAATCGGTGATCTTCCCCTCTACAACCAAGACGATGACGGCAATCCCTCCGCATCTGTCAAACGGCTGAAAAATGAAATTGCGGCGGCACAGGGCTTACTGTTCGTCACCCCGGAATACAACCGCTCCATCCCCGGGGTGTTGAAAAACGCCCTTGACCAGGCTTCCCGACCCTACGGCCAGAGTGCTTGGGCCGGCAAGCCCGCCGGTGTCATCGGCATCTCCGTTGGAACCATTGGCACCGCGCTGGCACAACAGCATCTGCGCAACATCCTGGCCTACCTCGATGTGCCAACCCTGGGTCAGCCCGAAGCCTTTCTGCAAGTTAAGGAAGGCTTTTTCGATGCAAGCGGCAATATTGGCCCGGAGAGTAAACCCTTCCTCCAGGGCTGGATGGACCGCTACGTGTCTTGGGTGCAGCAACACGCAGGTTGAGACACCGAATAACCTGCACGGTGAACTCTCCCACCCTGCAGGAAGCGCTGTACGTACCGGAAACACAGGAAGGTGCGTACAGTGTCCCTTCATTGGCTGAATACACCACGATGTTTTTCATAAAAAAAGGGTTGGCGCTCACCAAACGCGCCAACCCTTTTCTTGTTTTTTTGAGGCACTCCATCAGAGATGCCTTTTCCTTCCTCAATAAACAGAAGGAAAAGATTTGGCCGCATTTTCTATCTGATCGTGGCCAGGCAGGTCTCGTTGACGCGCTCCCAGCTGATCACATTGAAGAAGGCCGAGACATAGTCAGGGCGCCTGTTCTGGTAGCGCAGACAAGAGGCGTGCCCAGAGAGATCGATACCGAGGATGGGGATTGTGCAGGTCATTATTGCCGGGCAATCCTGGTTGGCAGCGCATGGATCATGCGCAACTTGCCGTTATCGGCCACTAGCCAGGACCAGCCGTTGCCACACAGCTTGACCGCAGCCGTGGAAAGCGGGAGGACGGTTTTTTGGGTCGCTGTCCCGATAGCCCTTTTCTTCCGAGGATGCCGGAAAAGGAAACAACAGTGCAAACCGTTACTCGCCAACGGGGGGCGGCATCTGGGCGCGGGTTTTGCTGCGCTCGATGGATTGCAAGGCCAAGTAGTTAATGCCAAATTTTTTCATATTACCCAATTCGACGTCGTACTGGTCATAATGGCGCTCTTCGTCGACCACCAGAGCTTCAAATAATTTCTTAGAGACGCTGTCGGCGTTGGCGCCGCACTCGTTAGCCCAAAGGTTGTAATGCAGGGCACTATCCAACTCCATCTGCCGGGCCATGACCAGCATTTCGTTGACATCCTGAGAGGGGGTGACCTCAGCGGAGGCTTTCATCACTACGTCACCACCGAGGAAGAGGATGCGTTCGGCCAACCGCTCGACATGGAGCATCTCCTCAATTTAAACAGGCCGGCCAGGAGGTCATAGCCCTGGTCATCGCAATGAAAATGGAAATACATGTACTGATGGAGAGCAGTGATTTCTTCGCTCACCGCCTGGTTAAGGAGCTTGATGCTGTTCTCGTGCATACGGTTCACCTCAGTATTATTGAAGGAAAGGAGTAAAGATAACTGCTGATTCTATAATATTTTTCAAAAATTGAGTCGATAAACAACCAAGGGGTGGGCCGATTATCTCGACCCACCCGTTCCAGTTGAAAAAAAAATGCCGCAATCAGTTGAGCTCAAACCGGTCCAGATTCATGACCTTGTTCCAGACGGCGACGAAGTCGCGCACAAACTTTTCCTTCGCATCGTCCTGCGCATAGACCTCGGCCAAGGCGCGCAACTGTGAGTTGGAGCCGAAAACCAGGTCTACGCGGGTCCCTGTCCATCTGAGCTCGCCCGTCTTACGATCGCGGCCTTCGTAGGTGTCCTTGACTGCGTCGATGGGCTTCCATTCGGTACTCATGTCGACCAGGTTGACAAAGAAGTCGTTGGTGAGCGTTCCGGTCCGCTTCGTGAACACCCCATGCTGTGACTGGCCGATGTTGGCACCTAATACACGCAGACCGCCAACAAGTACGGTCATTTCCGGTCCGCTCAGGGTGAGAAGTTGGGCTTTGTCCACCAGCATTTCCTCGGCCGAAATGGTATAGGCCTTCTTCCGGTAATTGCGGAAACCGTCGGCCTCGGGCTCCAGCACAGCAAACGAGTGGACGTCGGTCTGTTCTTGGGTGGCGTCGGTACGTCCAGGAGTGAAGGGGACATCGATGGCGTGCCCGGCAGCCTTGGCCGCCGCTTCAACGGCAGCGCAGCCGGCCAGCACGATGAGATCCGCCATCGAAACCTTTTTCCCACCCGTCTGGGCACTGTTGAAGGATTGTTGAATGGATTCAAGCGATCCCAGCACCTTGGCCAGTTGCGCCGGCTGGTTGACCTCCCAATCCTTTTGCGGCGCCAGACGAATGCGGCCGCCATTGGCACCACCACGCTTGTCGGAGCCGCGGAAGGTCGATGCCGAGGCCCAAGCAGTGGCAACCAGTTCCGTCACCGACAGACCCGAGGCCAAGACCTTGGCTTTGAGTTCGGCGATGTCCTTGGCATCGATCAGGGGGTGATTGACAGCCGGGATAGGGTCTTGCCAGATCAGGTCTTCGGCCGGGACTTCCGGGCCGAGGTAGCGGGCCTTGGGCCCCATGTCGCGATGGACCAGCTTGAACCAGGCGCGGGCAAAGGCATCGGCAAAGGCCTCCGGATTCTGGTGAAAGCGGCGGGCGATGGGTTCATAGATCGGGTCGAAGCGCAGCGAAAGGTCGGCCGTGGTCATCATGGGCCGGTATTTTTTCGCGGGGTCATGGGCCCCAGGAATCATGTCCTCTGCCTTGACATCCTTGGCCAGCCATTGCTGGGCGCCGGCCGGGCTTTTGACCAACTCCCACTCGTAGCCGAACAGCATGTCGAAATAACCCATATCCCATTTTGTGGGGTTGGGTTTCCATGCACCCTCAATACCGCTGCTGGTGGTGTCGCCGCCCTTGCCGGTGCCAAATGCGTTCTTCCAACCCAGTCCCATCTCCTCAAGCGGCGCGGCCTCGGGCTCCGGACCGATCAGCATCGGGTCTCCAGCGCCGTGGCACTTGCCGAAGGTGTGGCCGCCGGCAACCAGGGCGACGGTTTCTTCGTCGTTCATGCCCATGCGGGCGAAGGTTTCACGCACATCGCGGCCCGAGGCCACTGGGTCAGGATTGCCATCCGGTCCTTCGGGATTGACGTAGATCAGGCCCATCTGCACGGCGGCCAGCGGATTTTCCAGATCCCGCTCACCGGAGTAGCGGCTGTCCGGTTTGTCGCTGGTTGCCAGCCATTCTTTCTCGGCTCCCCAGTAGGTGTCCTCTTCGGGCTGCCAGATATCTGCGCGGCCCCCACCGAAGCCAAAGGTCTTGAAGCCCATCGACTCCAGGGCGCAGTTGCCGGTGAGGATAATCAGGTCTGCCCAGGAAATCTTGTTGCCGTACTTCCGTTTGATCGGCCAGAGCAACCGGCGCGCCTTGTCGAGGTTGACGTTATCGGGCCAACTGTTGAGCGGCGCGAAGCGTTGATTGCCGGTACCGCCACCGCCACGTCCGTCAGCGGTGCGGTAGGTGCCGGCGCTATGCCAGGCCATGCGAATAAACAGACCACCATAGTGGCCCCAGTCTGCTGGCCACCAGTCTTGCGAGTCGGTCATCAGTGCGTACAGATCTTTCTTTACGGCGGCCAAATTTAGCTTCTTGAATTCTTCGGCATAGTTGAAGTCAGGCCCCATCGGGTTGGAGGCCGGCGCGTGCTGGTGCAGGATGCCCAAGTTGAGTTGGTTGGGCCACCAATCGCGGTTTGTTTTGCCTCCACTGGCAGGAGTTTTACCGGTTTTTCCTGTTACGGGACACTTGCTGTTGTCGCTCATCGTCGTTCTCCTTATATGGAAGAGGTTACACAACTCAGGTTCTGGTTGCCGGGGAGCGGAGCACCCGCGTTAACGGTCAGTTTCTTTTTGTCCTTTGACATCGGGGACCTCATTGGTTTGGGGTGAACATCATCTTCCTGAGGGGCGATTGCAAGCAGCCATCATCTGAGTAACAACCTAACGTACGACTTAATTGATGTCAACATCAAATAAGAAGTATTATTAAAAAGGAACTGGGGTTGATTTTAGTCGGTTGTGACGGAGCTCACCCTGGAAAATCCTTTTTCTAAAAGAGGTGCAGGAGAAGAAGCAGGGGAGAGTGGGGTAAGGGTTCCGTCATCCCGTACCAGCCAATAGGCGATGTATTCATTTTTTTGGTTGATTTTTCGGTGTGCTCCATGGGAATGCTCTCTGTGCAGGTAGAACTGCGAAAAACGAAGCCGCCTATGAATGCTTGTACCCGAGGATGGAGATCATCATGCCCAAACAACGAGCCCAGCGAAATGCAGCTTCCTACGCCGCCGATTTGCACACCAAGGATAAACTCCTGTCCTCGATTCATAAAATCTCCAGCCTGCTCACGCGTCCCATCTCTCTCGATACCATCCTGACTTCAATCGTTCAAGAGACCGCTCTTGTTTTCGGTTTCATGCGGCTGGCCATTTTCCTAGTCGATAACGATAGGAAATTACTGGAATGCCGTTATATTCATGGCTTTAACCCTCATGATTCGGAAAGGGCTCTGCGTTTTCCGTACCGGTTGGAAAGCCATGATTGCGTTGAAACGCGAGTCGCGAAATACGGAAAAACCATTTTTGTGAAAGACTATCTCAACGATCCCAGGATCACCCCCGTCGACCTTAAGGTCAGCCGTATCATGCGGCGTGTTTCGACGATCGCGGTGCCGCTGAAGATCAAAAAAGACATTATCGGATTGATCACGGCTGACAAGGACGAGAGCGGGCTCTCCTTGACCAAGAAGGACATCGACACCTTGTCCACTTTTGCCAATCAGGCAAGCATCATTATCGAAAATGCCCGGCTGCAGGAACAAAACCAGAAAAAGATCAAGCAACTCCTCACGCTGCAGGAAATCAGCAAAAAAACAAGTTCCACTTTTCATCTTGAAAAGTTGTTCCAAGTGATCAGCGCCAGTGCCCTGAAACTTACTAAAGCAACCAGCAGCGCTCTCTTGTTGCTCGATGACGAAGGCAAACATCTTACCATCGCCTCTGCCAAGGGATTTGAACCTGCGGACAAGGAACTTTTTAGGCTCAAAGTTGGCGTAGGCATCATCGGTTGGGTGGCTCAAACAGGCACTCCTGCCTTGGTCAATGATGTGCGCAACGACCCGAGATACCGTGAAATCATCGAAGGAGTTGTCTCGCAGCTCTCCGTTCCCCTGATGAATGACAAGCGTGTTGCCGGGGTTTTGCATGTCGCCAGTCATGTTCGGGCTGCCTTCTCCGAGGATGATCAAAAACTACTGTTGATTTTTTCCGGCCATACGGCCAGCTTGATAAAAAATGTCCGGTTGTATGGCCAGGTGATGACCGAGAGGAATTTTAGGGAAAACATCCTCGAAAGTTCCCCCAACAGTGTGGTTACCATTAATTTGAAAAAGGAAATTTCTTCAATCAACAAAAGAACCGAGGAAATGTTCCACCTGAGGAGAAAGAATGTTCTGGGGGCTCAGTCGAGCACGGTCTTTGAAGACGACATTACCCGAATTGTTGATCTCGCCCTTGAGCACCACGCAGTCGTTGACAACAAAGAGATTCAAAGGGTCCGCACAGATGGCAGCCTTGCTCTTTTGGGGATCACGTCCTCTTTACTGCGCAATCATCAAGGGAACCTGATCGGGGCGATGATCATTCTTCGCGATTTGACCG
Source organism: uncultured Desulfobulbus sp. (assembly GCF_963662935.2). Lineage (NCBI taxonomy): Bacteria > Pseudomonadati > Thermodesulfobacteriota > Desulfobulbia > Desulfobulbales > Desulfobulbaceae > Desulfobulbus > uncultured Desulfobulbus sp. Next base: position 313,749 of record NZ_CAXXTL010000001.1, read on the forward strand.
AAGAGAAGAAAACCGAAGAATTGATTCGAAGAATTGACCGGCTGACCTCGCTCGGGCAGTTGTCCGCCGGGATTGCCCATGAAATCAGAAATCCCCTCGCCAGCATCAATTTCAATGTCCAACTGCTGGCCAAGAAAGCCGACCTGCCGGAGACTGCGCTCAATCTGATTAAGGATACCCAGGAAGGCATTGATCGAATCAGAAACCTGGTCAAAGGGATGCTCGACTTTGCCAAACCCTCGCGCCCGTGTCTGAAACGCTATGCCCTTATTCGCGTTGTCCGGGAATCGATCACGTTGATGGATTCTCAACTCAAGGAAAAAAAAGTTGAGGTTCTCTGTGCGCTGCAGGACAACCTGCCGGAAGTCATTTTGGATGCACACCAAATTCAACAGGTGTTGGTCAATTTATTGCTCAACGGCATGGAGGCCATGCCTGAGGGGGGCACTATTCGTATTTCCGGTCAATGGGAGAAAAAAGGCCCGAGGAAGCGCTGCGAGCAGATCGTCCTGCAGGTGGCTGACCAAGGAACCGGCATCTCCCGCGACGATCTGCCCCGAATTTTTAACCCTTTTTTCACAACCAAACCTGAGGGAACCGGGTTGGGCTTGTCCATCGTGCACAAAATACTCGAGCAGCATAGTGCCTCGGTGGACGTTTTCAGTGACAAGAACAGGGGGACGACCTTTACTTTGCGATTTCCCATCCACTCAGACGAGGAAAAGCGATGTACCGATATAAGATCCTAATTGTTGATGACGATAGGCTGCTCCAAAATTCTCTGCGAACCATCCTTTTCGAAAAATATGAGACGCTGATTGCCGGAAGCGGCGAAGAGGCCCTTCGTCTGCTCAAGAAAAATCCAGTCGATCTAGTGTTGCTCGACATACGGCTGCCGGGGATTGATGGCATCGAAACTCTCCAGCAGATCAAGGCGCTGAACTTGGATCTACTGGTTATCATGATGACGGCCTACGAAGATATCAAGACGGTCATCACCTCCATGAAGATTGGCGCCTATGACTATCTGGTCAAACCCTTGGAGGTAGAGATATTTGAGTTGGCGATCGAAAAAACCCTGGAGAATCTCAGGCTTAAAAAGGAGGTGGAGGAGTTACGCCGGGCCTATCGCAAGAAGTTCAATATTGAGAACATTGTCGGCGAGAGTGAGGGATTCAAGAAGGTATTGGAATTTGCGGATAAGGTGGCCAAGGGCTACGACACCACGGTGCTGATAGAAGGGGAAAGCGGGGTGGGGAAAGAGGTCATTGCCCGGTTGATTCATTACCGGAGCGTCCGTTTCGATAAGCCTTTTGTGGGAATCAATTGCGGGGCCATCAGCAAGGAGCTCCTGGAAAGCGAGCTGTTTGGCTACGAAAAAGGCGCTTTCACCGGCGGCCTGCACGAGGGTAAAAAGGGGAAGATTGAGATGGCGGACAGCGGCACCCTGCTGCTCGACGAAGTCAGTGAACTGCATCCCTCCGCCCAAGTCAATCTGTTGCGTTTTTTGGAGGAGAGAGAATTTTATCCGGTGGGCGGCACCCAGAAGAAGAAGGTTGATGTCCGGGTCATCGCCGCCACCAATAAAAGCTTGGCTGCCCAGGTGCAGGCGGGGACCTTTCGGGAAGATCTCTACTACCGGTTGAATGTTGCCCAGGTGGTCATCCCCGCGCTGTTGGCAAGAAAAGCCGACATTATCCCCCTGACAGAATTTTTCATGCATAAGTTCAATGAAAAATTCAGCAAGAACTTTCGCGGGATCGTGCCGGAGGCCCGGAAAATGATGGTGCAATACCCCTGGAGAGGCAATATCCGAGAGCTGAAAAACGCGGTTGAGCGAGTGATCTTGATGGAAGACGGTGAGCAGGTCGAACCTGCCCATCTCGCTTTCCTGGCCTTTCCCTACCGTGCAGCCCAGCAGCAAGAAGAGCCGGGGATCAAAATACCGCCCGAGGGAATCCAACTCGACGATTTGATCAAACGGCTGATCGTCCAAGCCCTTGAACTTAGCGGCGCCAATAAGTCTCGTGCCGCCAAGTTACTTGGCATTTCAAGACCAACCTTGATCTACCGCATCGAAAAGCATGGCATTGAGGTGACCGGGAAAATCGGAACAACCGCCTGAACCAGGATCTTCTGTTTGTTTTTCAGCAGCCAAGAGTCGTGTTGGGGATTTTATCGGCCTCACATGGCCTATCTCACCGCATGCAGGGCATGACCTGAAGGATGCCATCCCCTGTTCTTTAGCCCCTCAACTGTACGCCTCGCTGTAGATGCGGGCGTCCGGGCAGCGTTGGTCGAGCAAATGGGTCATGTCGGTGATCATTGTCCTGGAACCGCAGAGATAGAAATCATACAGACCGGGCTGAAGGTGGCGCTCAATATATTGGGTGACATGCCTTTGCTGCAGATCCGGTACGGCTGTTTCAGCGTCGAACGTTCCGGAGACGCAGGGAATATATCGTTTAGCGGCGGCGATGAGTTCCCGTCGGTAGAAAAGCCCGGAAACCGTCCTCGCCCCATGGATCAAGGTGAAACCGGTGACACCGGCCGCAACCATGGCCACAAAGGGCGCAATCCCTACCCCGGTGGCCACAAAAAAGACCGGGCGATCCGGTGACCGATAGGTCAGGTAGCCCTTTGCCTTGCTTATGTTGAAAACCGTGCCCGGCGCACAATCTCCCAGGGCGCCGCTCAGCTTGCCCCCCTCGATTCGTTTGATCAGAAACCTCAACACCGAAGCCTCCGGCGGCGAAAGGAGAGTGTATTCCCGCGCCTCTCCCCCAAACATGATCGAAACATACTGACCGGCTTGAGACTGAAACCCTGGAGGGCAACTGCAGGTTAAGATAAAAACCTCCTCATTCAGCCAGTCTCTGCTGATCACAACCACAGTATGATTGAACAGGACCGTGTCGATCATTTCTTCCAGGTTTTGTCAGCGGTCCCCAAAACCTGATTGAGATAGCGGGCGAGAACAAAAAGATAGTCGGAGAGCCGGTTGAGATACACCTGGATAGCAGCCAATTCGCCGTTGCTGCTATTGGAGACCTCTATCAACTCGGTCAGGCGCCGTTCGCAACGCCGGCAGACTGTTCTGGCCACATGTGACCAGGCAGCCACCGCCTGCCCGCCGGGAAGTATAAATTCCTTCAACTCTGGCAGCACCTCGGAAAGGGCATCGATGCGCTTTTCCAGATCCTTGGAGACGGTTTCCGGTAAAACGGTGAGGTACCCCGTCGCGGAAGACTCGGGGGTGGTAGCCAGCCAGGCTCCGGCAAGAAAGAGATTGGACTGAATACTGTCAAAATCGTCTCGGACAGCCTGCTCGTCCGCCGGTAGGGAGGCGGCCACGACACCGAGCATGGAATTGAGTTCATCGAGATCGCCATAGGCTTCGATGCGGATATGATGTTTAGGCACGCGCTCACCTGAAAAAAGACTTGTTTTCCCCTTGTCACCGCCGCCAGTATACACTTTCATCCGAGGACTCCTTTGATTGTATTAGTTATAGGGCTCCTGCCTCTTGACCTACCAAAAAAAAATATAGAGACTACCGAAAAAAACAACACAAGCCCCATTGAGAGGGGGTGCCTTGGGTCTACTTGATTCACAAGGAGAGAATGGGGAAGAATGCTCTGACCGAAGACGCCTTGTAGCCAAAGCTCGCAGCGCCCGCTATTTGCCCCATAAACAGTGAGAGGTTGTACTCGAAAACAGATTTCGCCACAATATGGTATCTGGTGCAATCCCTCCTATTTATTTATCGGCGGAGGCTGCGTCGTTGGCTTTTCCCAGGTTGCCAAGACCATTACGATCCGGAAAAACATACGAGAAGCAACGTCTTTTAACTGGCTATTTTAACGTGTAATGCTTGCTAGCCCTTCAGCATGGCTCATTCTTCCTGCATTTTTTGCTGTTGACAAAAAGCCCAATCTCAAATAGGTAGTTGCTACGTTTAAGTTAATTAGTTCTAGCTTGTTATTCGTCTTTTCCGTCTGATTCTGCGTTCGAGGATTTTACCGGAATTTTTTTATTGTCGAAACCTGCCTTAATACACCTTTGCGCAGGGTAGAAAAAAATGAGGTCGCACGAAAGAAAGAGTTAGCTAAAGGCTTTTCCAGCCAAACATCAGGAAAAGACCTGTTTTTCCCTTGCAGTCGAAATCTGGTTCGTCTTCTCTCTGTAGAATCCCAACCGGCAGGGCATATCATCTGAACATACCCCATTTTTGGGGTAGAACCATTTGAGGAAAATTGGCTCAACGTATGACAGGAAGAATAATCACAAAGGCAGTACATCTTTACCGATCGAGTCAGAAAGAAGGCCGGCAAAATATCAGCTATTAAGCTGATATTTTCCGGCTTTTTTTTTGTATAGGGGGATCCGGGAGCCACGAGGCGTGGCAAACGGGTAATAAAAACGCTCACAGATAGGAAGAGGTACACATTGGAAACTAGCGCAAAAATGTTTTGGACAGGTTTATCACCCGACGATGCAAGGGAAGCACTTGTCAACAAAGACAAGTCAAAAAAAGACAAACGGATGACGCTGAAAGAGGCTGTTTCCCGTTTCGTTAAACCTGGCGACAATGTAGGTATAGGCGGCTTCGTCAACGTCCGGCAACCGGTAGCTATCTGCCATGAGATGGTCCGTCAAGGATTCAAAGATCTGACACTCTCCTTTCAATCCGCAGCCATGGGACCTGAGCTTTTGGCGGGCGCGATGATGATCAACCCCGATCATTGCTCAATTAAAAGAGTTGAACTGGCCTACTGGGGTCACGAGGCTTTTGGTCTCTCCCCGGCATGGCGCTATCTGGCTGAGCGCGGCATGATCGAGTTCGAGGACTGGAGCAACTACAATATGTCCGCCCGCTTCAAAGCAGGCGCCATGGGCTTACCTTTTATTCCTTCCCGCGGCCCGCTGGGCGGAGACATTAAGGATTCCAACCGCACCAAGATTATGGACTGCCCCTTCACCGGCCGTCCCATTGCACTCTTGCCGGCATGCCATCCCAACGTGGCTCTTATTCACGTCCAGGCAGCCGACATGTATGGTAACTGCATCATCCGCGGAACCGACGCCACCTGTGCGGAAATTGCCATGGCCTCAGCCCACACCATCGTTACCTGCGAGCAGCTCGTCTCCCACGAATTGATCGTCAGCAATCCGAAAGATGTCATGATCCCCTTCCCAGCTGTTGACGCGGTCATCGAGGTTCCCTTTGGCGCCTATCCGGGTGCTTGCCGCCGGCACTACTATTTTAATGGCGACCATATCCGCGAGTTCCTTGCCTGCATCGCACCGATGGTCAAAGGTGGATCAGCCGATGCGTTGAAAGCCTGGTATGACGAGTACATTTTCGGCGTCGAGAACTTTGAGGATTACATCGAAAAGTTCCCGACCAAGAAGCTGATCGCAGATCAGGCCGCAGAAAGTTACCACTGCGAACGTTTTTTCTGATCTTCAACACGTCATTACTATTGCATCGGAACCTATAGATAAGGAGTCATCATGACAGTTTCAACAGATTATACCGCCCAAGAGATCATTGTTGTGGCGGGTGCAAAAGCTCTCGAAGACAATAAAATAGTCTTTGTCGGGACGGGCCTCCCCATGGTTGCCTCTCTCCTGGCTATTCTTACTCATGCCCCTGGATTGATACCGGTTTTTGAGGCTGGCGCTGTTGGTCCGCCCCTCAAACACGGCCTCCCCATCTCGGTTGGTGATTCAAAAACCTTCACCGGCGCTTCGTATGTCAAGGGCCTCAACGGAGCTTTTGAGTTGACCCAACGCGGTTTTGCCGACTTTGGTTTCATCGGCGGCGCTGAGGTTGATATGTATGGCAACCTCAACTCCACCATGATGGGTGATTTTCCTGGAGGATATGGAAAACCGAAAGTCCGGCTTCCCGGCAGCGGCGGTGCCAGTGACATGGCCGCCTCCTGTGAACGAACCATTCTTATCGTCCCCCATGACAAGAAAAAGTTCAACGAGAAGCTGTCCTACATCACCAGCCCCGGTCATCTCGACGGTACCCCTGGCGCCCGCCAGAAAGCTGGTATGCAGGGCAAGGGTCCCTATCGCTTGATCACCACCAAGGGCATCTTCGACTTTGAAGAGAAGACCAAGAGAATGCGTATTCTCCACACCTTCCCCGGTGAAACGATTGAAAGCATTCAGGCTGCAACCGGATTCGAATTGCTGGTTGCCCCTGATGTCACCCAGTTTGCACCGCCGACCAAGGAAGAAGTCCGCCTGATCCGCGAAGCAGTTGATCCGGGTGGAGTCTTTGTCAAACGTGCTGCAAAATAAGTAAGAACAACCGGGCAGTGCCGCTCATCCGGCGGCACTGCCCTCCATTTTTACCAAATTTTTCTTCGAGTAAGAACAAAACGCTTTCCCCGAAATACTTTTTTAGCAGTCTGCAGAATCATCTAAAAGGAAAAACAGACCGGCTTCACAGACACTTTAAAATGGAAAACGAAGGACTGTTTATTGGTTTGGAACCAATAGGCACATTAAATGTTGAGTACCCCCCCGGCATGAACCGGTATCTTCGCTCAGCATAAACCTGTACCTCTCTTTAAATAACTGACCGAACATTTAACGAAAAGGAGCTGACAGTATGAAAATTCTTAAAATTGATCACCTTGGTATTGCAGTGAACAGCATGGAAGAAGGGAGCAAGTTCTGGACAGATGTAATGGGACTCAAACTTCATGGTTCCGAGACCGTTGAGGAGCAGAAGGTCACCACCGCCTTTTTTCCGGTTGGTGAGAGCGAAGTAGAACTGTTGATATCGACCTCTCCCGATGGTCCTATCGCTAAATTTATTGAGAAGAATGGCGGCAAAGGTGGATTCCAGCATGTTGCCTTCCAGGTAGAAAACATCGAAGAAGCTTTGGCTGAGTTGCAGGAAAAAGGGGTAGCCCTCATTGACAAGACTCCCCGGATCGGCGCCGGCGGATGCAAAATTGCCTTCCTCCATCCCAAAGCAACAGGCGGAATCTTAGTCGAAATATCGCAGCGTGGTTAAGTGAATCTGCCTTGTGGTTTCGCGGCAACGAAACCACAAGGGTCGTAAACTTCTGGTTCCATCCTAGCCCATTCTTGCTCAGTAGGGATTTATGGTTGGGGGGGACCAGATTGTTATTTTCCAACTAGGGGATAATCCCTGATAATTACAAGGAGCATGTGACATGGCAAATAGTCCCGAATACCAAAAATGGTTTGAAATGGCCTCCAAGCAGATGAAAGGCAAAACCCCCGACGATATGGCCTGGAAATCGCCGGAAGGGATCATGATCAAACCGCTGTATGAAGCAGCAGATATTGAAGGTTTGCCAACCGTAAATACTTTCCCCGGTATGGCACCGTTCACCCGTGGGCCGATGGCCACCATGTATGCCGGTCGCCCCTGGACCATCCGTCAGTATGCCGGTTTTTCCACCGCCAAGGCCTCCAACGAATTCTATCGCAAGAATCTGGCCGCCGGGCAGAAAGGTCTGTCGGTTGCCTTCAGCCTCTCCACCCATCGCGGCTATGACTCCGACAACCCACGCGTCTCCGGCGATATCGGTAAAGCTGGTGTTGCGATTGACTCCATCGAGGATATGAAGATCCTCTTTGACGGCATTCCGCTGGACAAAATGTCCGTTTCCATGACCATGAACGGCGCGGTTATCCCGATTCTGGCCATGTGGATCGGCGCTGCCGAGGAGCAGGGCGTTAAGCAGGAGCAGTTGGACGGTACCATCCAGAACGATATCCTCAAAGAGTACCTGACCCGGAATACCTATATTTATCCGCCCGAGCCTTCCATGCGGATCGTCTCCGACATCATGGCATACGCATCCAAGAATATGCCGAAATACAACACCATCAGCATCAGCGGCTACCATATCATGGAAGCCGGTGCCGATTCAGTGCTCCAGACCGCTTTCACCCTGGCAGACGGTGTGGAATATGTTCGCGCCGCTATTCGCTCTGGCATGGATATCGATACCTTTGCACCGCGCCTGTCCTTCTTCTTCGGTATTGGCATGAACTTCTTCATGGATATCGCCATGTTGCGTGCCGCTCGTTTCCTCTGGCACCGCTTGATGCAGCAGTTCAACCCGAAGAACATCAAATCCTCGATGCTGCGGACCCATTGCCAAACCTCCGGTTGGTCCTTGACCGAGCAGGATCCGTACAACAACGTTATTCGGACTACGCTCGAGTGCATGTCCGCTGTTCTCGGCGGCACCCAGAGCCTGCACACCAACTCCTTTGACGAGGCTGTCTGTCTGCCGACCGAGCTTTCCGCCCGGATCGCCCGGAACACCCAGATCATCGTCCAAGAAGAAACCCATGTTTGCAAGGTCGCTGATCCATTAGGCGGTTCCTATTATGTTGAATATCTGACCAACAAGATCGTTGAGGAAGCCCAGAAGATCATCGATGAAATCGAAGAGATCGGCGGCATGGCCAAGGCCATCGAGTCCGGTATGCCGAAGATGCGCATTGAAGAGTCTGCCGCCCGTCGCCAGGCCCGCATCGATCAGGGTAAGGACGTCATCGTTGGTGTGAATAAATATCGTCTTGCCGACGAAAAAATGGACTTCGATATTCTCGAAGTACCCGATTCTGTCCGACTTGAGCAGATCGACCGTATCAACCATATCAAGAAAACCCGTGACACCGCTAAATGTCAGGCATGTCTCGAGGCAGTAACTAAAGCCGCCGCCGGTGATGGGAACCTTCTTGAAGTTGCCATCGCCGCTGCCAAGGCCAGAGCAACCGTAGGAGAAATTTCTGACGCCATGGAAAAAGTCTTTGGCCGCTATGTGGCAACCACTCAGTGTGTATCCGGCGCGTATTCTTCAGAATACAGTGAAGTCAGCAGCGACGCCGCCCAAGTTATCGAAGGCCTGCGCAAACGGACCGGTGATTTCTTGGCCAAAACCGGACGTCGTCCGCGTATTCTCGTCACCAAAATGGGCCAGGATGGTCATGACCGCGGAATCAAGGTTGTTGCCTCCTCCTATGCTGACCTCGGTTTTGACGTGGACATCAGCCCGATGTTCCAGACTCCGGACGAGGCTGCCAAAATGGCCATCGAGAATGACGTTCATATCGTCGGTGCTTCCTCTCTGGCCGCCGGTCACAAGACACTTGTTCCCGAACTCATCGGAAAGCTCAAAGAGAAGGGCGCAGGCGAAATCATGGTCGTTGCCGGTGGCGTTATTCCGCCGAACGATTATCAATTCCTCTATGACGCAGGCTGCAAGGGTATTTACGGTCCGGGAACCCCGATCACCGAATCTGCTGGCAAGGTCATGGATATGCTTGAGGCGCAGTACTGTAAGTAAGACGTAACTGTTCGGCATATTGGTAAGTCTGCAAACGGACGGGCGAAAATCCGTCCGTTTGTATGTTCTCATGACGGAACCTCCACCACAGGTCAGATATGCATAAAGATCCCAGTTATTATATCCAAGGCGTCATGGATAATAATCGCCTGATGCTTGCTCGTACCATCACCTTGGTCGAAAGCATGCTTTCCTCGCATCAGGAAATTGCCAAACATGTCATTAATGAGTTGCTGCCCTACACGGGAAAGGCAGTCCGCCTAGGTATAACCGGTGTGCCGGGTGCCGGAAAGAGCACCTTTATTGAGAGTTTCGGCACCATGCTGACCAAACTGGGGCATCGCGTCGCTGTTTTGGCAATTGACCCAAGCAGTACCCGTAGCGGCGGTTCTATTCTGGGTGACAAAACCCGTATGGAAAAGCTGGCGGTCAACGAGATGGCTTTTATCCGCCCCTCGCCTTCCAGTGGCAGCCTTGGCGGGGTCGCGCGGAAAACCCGCGAGACCATGCTGGTGTGTGAAGCAGCCGGATTTGACGTCATTATTGTTGAAACCGTCGGTGTCGGCCAATCGGAAACCACCGTCGCCTCGATGGTCGATTTCTTTCTTGTCCTGCAGATTTCCGGTGCCGGTGATGAATTACAGGGCATTAAAAAAGGCGTTCTCGAAGTAGCTGACGCCATTGTTGTCAACAAAGCAGACGGCGATAATGTCAACCGTGCTAAATTGGCTAAAAAGCAATATGAGACCGCGCTCCATCTTGTCACCCCCTCTTCACCTAACTGGTCCGTACCGGTCATGACCTGTAGCGCTCTTCAGGAAGTCGGCCTCATGGAAGTATGGGATACCATAACAAATCATAAAAAAATAATGACTGCATCTGGCGAATTGGAAGCAAAACGCCAAGATCAGGCCATGTCCTGGATGTGGTTCTTAGTTAACGAAGGCCTCGAACGTTGGTTTTATCAGCATCCTGAAATTCAAAAATTGCTTCCCGGCATCAAGAAAAGTGTCGAAGAGGGTAGGATGGCCCCTACCCGGGCCGCTGACGACCTGGTAACCATCCTCGGCAAAGGTCTGCTGCTGTAAATATTTCCTCAGCTCTCATTCCTGATTTTCCTCACCTTCCCCGCCCTTACCGGCTCGGAAGGTGTTTTTGTTTTCTCCGCAATCTTCAAGTATCACACACTTTTTTTCTTTTTTTATTCATAAGGACATCAGATGATTATCTTATTCTGATGTGTGGACTTTATCGGCAGCAACATCGTCCATATCCTCAACCGACTAGGGATCAATGACATTCTTGTGGTGCGGATCGTCGAGAAGTTGGATTGGTAAACCGCCGCTCACGTCATAACCTGCCGACAGCAGATCAGGTTATTTGTAATCGCAGAAAAGAAGGTGCAGTGCACTAACCACTGATGCCTGTTCAGTATTGGCATGCAGTTGCAGTAACAGGCTGACAGATAAAGGTCTATTTGGACAGGAATGTGTAGGGGAAATGCGGGGAGGAAGTAGTACGAGCGCGCCGGTGGGTGCTACTAACATCCTATGAAGGGTGCGTTCGCATTCCCACCAGCCTACCGCCGATGCCGTTAACGGGTTAGGCTTATAGCCTGTATTCTTCAGGAGCCGGAATTTTACCAGAGGCCGCACAAACTGTACTTTGATCTCAACAGGACATATGTGAAAGAACGAGCCAGACTCTCTGGGATCTCGGAATCACGAACTGCAGTCGATGCTTTCCAGCTTAACGTGCGTGGTATACGCCTCATTCACTGCACTCAATCAGACCTGGGACACGCGTTGCCGCTTATTTGTTCCCACCGTCAACGAGCCCGAAGGCTGTTAACACCGCAGTAGTACTCTTAATTCAAGACTATAGTCACCTCATAGTTGTCGTGCAATCGTAAAATGCAGGGTTACATTCTTTCAATTCATCAGTGTATCCGCAACAACTGGCGAGCTTTTCCGCAATATTCGTTATCGTGCTGTTCGGCCAGTTGCCGTAACAAACTGTTGCCTTGCTCCGCTTGGCCGTTCTGCTGTAATGCCAATCCATGATAAAAAATAAATTTGCTGGATTCTGCCACCGATCCGTTGATCAATGCCAGATGCGTCAAAGCGACATTCGGCTGTTGTGCTGATAAATAGAGCACTGCCAGATCGAGCCGCGAGGTTTCGTCATCCGGTTGCAGGGCCAGTAACCGTTCAAAAGAGGCGATGGCCTCTTCGCGATGCCCCAGGCTCAATCGAACCAGTGCCAGATGGCGCAACGCGTTGGTATCGTTCGGATTCAGCGATGTGGCGATTTCCAGTGCTTCCTGAGCGCTGCCCAGGTCATTCCGCAAAAAACGGGTGATCCCTAATTGCACCCAGGCCTCGCTGAAGTTGTTATCCCAAGCGATGGCCTGCTGGAAATATTGGATCGCTTCGGCAAACCGTTTTTGCGCCGCTACCGCCGTGCCAAGTCGGGTGAGCAGATGCGGACTATTGGGTGCCAGTTTGAGGGCGCGGCTGGCGGCATATTCACCGCCCTCAAAATTTCCCAGCAACAGGCGCATTCGTGCCAGATTATCCCAGGCAGTAGCATTGTCAGGATCGCAGGAAACCGCTGCTTCCAGATGTTCGATGCCTTGTTCAACCTGTCCGGTGGCTACCATCACCTGACCCAGATTGGAGTGCGCCATCGACAAGTTCGGATTCAACCGTATCGCCGTGCGCAAATGGGTCAGCGCCTCCGGCCATTGCTGCTGTTGACCTAATACAAAGCCCAGATTGTTGTGGGCGCTGGCGTTGTCGGCATCGAGTTCGAGCACGGCCTGATACAGCCGGGCAGCTTCCGCCAGATCACCACTCTGGTGAGCGTGGATGCCTTCTTTGAGCAGGGATTCGATTGTCGTCATTAGGTAATCCTGTTGATAAGACCACGGAGGATGTCGCTTGGTGAAATATCCGGCACATCGAATTGGACATCATCGAGGGAGATATCAAACGGCTGACCTTCGTGGTAGTGGATCGGAAGACTGATGCCGAAGCGGTAGTCGGAGCCAAAGGTGTAGGAAGCAAATTGCCAGCGGTTGTCATAGACACTGAACCCGAGAGCGCGCACGCTGACATAACCGGAGATATCAAAGTTGAACGCCGGTTGAGCGTGAACAGAAAGAGTGGCAGTAAGATCCAGGCCGGTCGTCGGGGTCCAGTCGATATGCACACCTGCCTCGGCGGCCCCTTCTATGCCAAGGGTGCCACCGATTTCCAGGCCACCAGTGACACTGGCGCCAGGAATACCCAGCCCGATGCCTGCACGTACAGATAAGCGCAGGCCCGCATCGGCCGGTACCTGCAGATGGGCATCGCCGGTGACACGGGTGTTTTCTTCGTGGGCCGGGTTATAGGTAATGCCGAGTCGCAGCTCATCAATGATACCTGGTCCGATACCGGCCACCGCCGACAAGCCGCCGCCGATCTCAGCCACGATTCCAGGAACAATGGGAATCTGCACCGCAATGTTAAGTAGGGACTTGTTGATTTCCCGGCGGGCAAAAATCTCCACATTGCTGGGAATGCCGATCTCTCCGGAGACAGTGACTTCACCGTTGGGATCGAAGCGGATGCCGGCGGTGCCTTGCAGCCAGGGAGCAATCTGAATAGTGGCCGAGCCGCTGCCGTAGATGTTGAGCGCGCCATCCGGTAAAGGTGCGCCGGAAGGACGTCCGTCTTCGCCGACGCTGCTGTTCGTAGCGCCAACGGTGACCGTGCCGGACAACATACCGCGACGGTACGAACCGCTGAATTCGGCAGTGAATGCACCGTCGTCGTAGGTGACCGTGAGTTGCGAATCGATGCCGGGAATCGCAGGTTGCGCTGTACCGGTGGCACGTACTTTCCAGTCCTCGCCGCGTTTATTGATGGTGACATCGATGGAGCCGGAACGAATGGCCGGGTTGGCAGTCAGTTGCAGATTACCGCCGATGGTGAGCCCCTCGGCTTCGGAATAGGCAACGGTAAGACCCGCCTGCTGGATGCCGGGGATGTTGGGTTGCACTTCACCGGATGCTGCAAATGCGGCCTCATTATAGCTGGCGGAAATATTGGCGGAACGAATGCCCTTGATTTTGTCGGGTTGATCGATACCGATCGTGCCTGTGCCGCCAAACTGGTTGTTGCGGTACCAGACCTCGATGCGGGCGCGATCGAAGAGTTTACTGTCAAAATCAAACGATCCACCAATGTTAAGGCCGGCACCCTGCGATACACCCACGGTCAGGCTACCGTCCCCCAGATTTGGCACGCTGAAGAACAGGCTGCCGGATGCTCCGAATCCATTTCTGGTAGAATAAAAGAGCATCACTGAAGCGTCATCAATGCTAATGCCCGGAATGGGCAGATTGAGTTGGCCACTGTTGTAAGTCAGACTGAACACCAGATCGTTGCCCGTGAGCGTGACCATGATGGGGGCGTTGAACAAAGGAACGGAGGGGGTTAGTTGCCCTTGAGCCATGAGTTGGCCTGCCTCCATTCGGACGCTGTCGAAATGTAAGGGCGACAGGCCTCGAAAATCCAGATCCAGGGGCGGAACCTGATCCGGTGCTCCCATATATTCCCCGGCGGATTTCAGATTCAGAGTAATATCCGGCGTGGCAGGAGTCCATTGCGCAGGGAGATCGTAACGGGCCGCAATGGTACCAATAGCAGCGCCTGCCGATGCGCTGCCTTCCGTGCCGTTAAGGGTAATCTGTCCTAAACGCAATCCAGAGATGGCGGTGGCCGCTGCAGCCGATGTCGCAAACGAACTCTGGGAAGCGCGATGGTTGATACGGGCCAGTTGAAAACCACCGGCACTGGAAGCCAGCACAAAAGTCGTGGCGTTTCCTTTGGCGGGATCCGGAGCTTCGCGGGCGCGATCGAGTGGTTTGATGGTTTCGATGTCATCCTGCGACCAGCCGCCTACGTTCACGCTACCGACATCACCACCTCCACGAGCATGTTCGAATGTGATTTCATGGCCGGCTAACCAGCTGCCTGCATCGGCCCAACTGGCTTTAGGATTGCAAGTCCGTGTTTTGTAAGGGTCCACAGTAGACAGATAATTTTGCACATTGCGCCGTATCGCCACCATCAAGGAACCGCCACTAGATCGATTCAGAAATGGATCAAACAATTCATAATTGACGATCGTGTCAACTTGGGGATCTTGCGATGCGACCTGATATTCAACTTTATGGTCCACTTGAAACCGGCGAGGACTGCCCAGTCGATCCCAGGTTGGAATTTTCAAATTTTCCGTCAATTCGGGAACGGTTTTTTCAATTCGTTCACGGCCATTGATGGAAAGCGCTATTTTACCGTTAGGATCGTTTGGAACTCCGATATTTTTCTCGGTAAGCTTGTTGCGTACGTTTGTTTCGGATACCTGAATAGAACTCATCCAGTTGCTGATTTGTGCGGTATTGCGCGCGACTTTTCTGCCTCGGGGGCGTTTGAGGCGATTCGCCGAGGCCCAGTCACGGTACATGGCAGCATGTTGAGCCTTGGGGGCCGGGATATCAACGGTAACCAGATTTTGGTAAGCGGCTGCTGCTGCGGCATCACCTGTGTGTGGTTGACCGTTGTCGGCGGGGTCCACGGTGCGGTATATTTTACGGTTGATACTATCATTTTGCTGTACGATATGGGTGAGTTCGTGGGCTAACAGTTCCCGTCCGGCTTCAGTTTCGGGAGCGAACTCCCCCGGTGCAAAATAAATATCGTTGCCGACAGTGAAGGCTCGGGCGTTAAGTTCTTTACTTAGTTCAGCTGCTTCAGTGTCATTGTGAACAGTCACAGCCGAGAGTTCCTGGCCGAACTTGTTTTCCATTTCAGCCAGCACGGTAGGGGGCAGCGGGATGCCTTTGCCTCGACTTTGATCAATGCGCTCTTCAACGGAATGTTTGACGCTGGTGTCGCTGGACTCACCAGCGCTGCCTGGAGCGGTTTCCGATTCAGGTTGTTGTGCTGTTGTTGAGTCGCTTGCACGCCAAAGCCGAGTGTGTGCTTTTTTCTCTTTTTCCTGTTCAGCGGTAGTAGCCCGCAGTACCCGTTTCTGTAAGGTCTTTTCATCTTCGGGCTTGGCGGGATTCGATTTACGGAAAATCAGCCGGGCCACAGGCTGTTCTTCTTGGGGCTCTTCGGTTTCCACTGAGCGGCGCACAGTGGCTGCTTTTTGTTCCTCTTCCGGTTTTTTGGCACGGCGTAGTTTGGGTTGCGCTTCTTCTTCCTCTTCTTCCGCTTGCCGGGCCACGGCACGATTGATCCGACGCAGCAGCCGCTGCGCGCTGGGCACCGGTTTGCTGGAGATCATTTCCTTGTTTTCTTTCGGTCCGGATTCCGGCTCTTTTGGCGCACGACTGACTTCCTGTGCCACTTGATCAGCTTCCTGTTCCTCTTTGTCGTTGGGCTGACTGACCGCCATCTTACGCTTCAGGTAAGCGGGTTTGCGGGCCTTTTGTTCCTCGTCCGGTTTGGCGGGCGCGGTGGCGCGGCGGGCTTTTTTCTTGCTGAGGCCGGGTGACAGGTTTGCCATAGGTTACCTCGCCAGTTGCTCCAGTTGCGCGGGCAGATTGCGGCCCAGTTTCTGATATTCGCGCTGCAGGGCGGACACCAGGTGCTGCCTGCTGATCAGTTGATCCGGCGTGCTGCAGCCGGCGGCGGTGAGCACCACGTTGCGGATCTGGCCGCCGCTGAGGTCGCAGTAGCTGGCCAGGGTTTTACACAGGTTGTCGCCGGGGCTGCGCTGTCCCAAATGGTTGTACCAGAGGTGCAGCCGTTCCTGAAAACCCGGCATGGGGAAATCGACGATGGCATCCAGCCGCCGGGTAAAGGCGCTGTCGATGCGCTCGCGGCTGTTGGTGGTGAGAATGACGATGCCGGGGTGGTTTTCAATCCGGGTGAGCAGGAAATTAGTGAGCATGTTGGCGTAGCGCTCGCCGCTCTGCTTGGCATCGGTGCGGCGGCCAAACAGGGAGTCGGCCTCGTCGAACAGCAACAGGGCATCGGCGGCGGCGGCCAGATCCAAGAGGGTGCCCAGATTTTTTTCCGATTCGCCGACATATTTGTTCATGATGGCGGCTAAGTCGACCCGGTACAGGGGTGCCCCGAGGGCGGTGGCCACGTAACTGGCGGCCAGGGTTTTACCGGTGCCGCTGTCACCGACAAACAGAGCCCACAGGCCGGGATTGCGCGAGGCCTGCAGGGTGATACCGAGTGCTTCCCAGAGGGATTCCCGGCTGTGGGATCGGGCAATAAAGTCGTTGAGATTCTGTTCGACCATGGGCGGAAAAACGATGGCCTCGCGCCTGATCTGACGCTGCACCGGTTGGGCCAGCAGCCGCAGACGTTCGGCTCCCAGATCCCTGCGGGCCTGGGCAATATGGTCGGCATTCAGGGGAACGCGGCTTTGTCCGGCCCGCAGACTGGCATTACGGGCTACCCGTTGGATCACCGGTCCGCTGAGCAAGGCAGTTGCAGCACGCTCGGCCAGTTCCGGCTGTTCCAGATAGCGGGTCCAGAGGGTATGGCGTTCCTTTTGATCAGGGACGCCCATTTCCACTTCCAACATATCCTGCCCGGCCACGGCATCGTTTATCCCCAGAACGATCACATGGGGAATGCGGGGGGTTATGGCCGGCAATTGCCAACTTTCCCCGGTTGCGACCTGAACCTTGATGACCGGTAACCATCGTGCCAGCTGGCAGGCGAGGGGGAAAGCGGGCTGCTGTTGCCACAAGTCGGGGGAAACTTCTATGGCGCAGAGGCCCAGCAGCCCGCCCAGCTCGGCGGCGAGAAGACGACGACCACTACTGTTGTTGCCGCGAATCACCAGTCCGCGAACGTCACCTTTGGCCAGCAGCGTGGCCAGATGGGGTAATTGATGGCGGATGCGTTGGGGCAGCAGTTCCCGCTCTTCCAGCGGCAAGGCATGGCAGCCGGGCCAAAGGGTGGGGCGGCCGCACAAGACGGACCACAAAGCGGGTTCCAGCCGCAGCTGCCGCATCGACAGGGGGCCGGAACCTTCTGGAAGCAGGATGTGCTGTTGTACCAGGGCGGTCCCATGGAGTTCCAGAGCGTCAAGAACACCGGCGCCGAACAGTTCGTCAAGGATACTCAGGGCCAGATGCACTGCCAGCCGATTGCCGGGGTTAGGGGCCTGCAGTTCGCTCAGGGTGAGGGTGACCAGATAATCAGTCTCGGCACAGCCCACCAGCGCCAGCAGAAACGCCTGGGGCAAATCGATATGTTGCTCCCGCACCCAGCGACCAAATGGGCCGGGCAAAGCTGTAAGCTGACGTGGGGCGGCGTCTCGGATCTGCGGCCAGGAAGGCGCGGTTTCCACACCCAGATGCACCGCAGCCTGCTGCAGCAGCTGATCAGCCAGTTCGGTGTCATCATCGGATATGATCTGCCGCCAGAAATGAGCGAGGCCGATCCGCACCAGCGGTGCCAGTGGCTGGCGCTGGGTAAGAGGGATGAGCGTATGAATCGGTGCGGCTTTGGCAGCAGTGCTGGTGTCAATCATAATGAAAGGTTACAACCCGGCCCAGCCAGGGTAGCCAGCCGGGATTGATATCAAGCCCGGCCAATCGCACCGGCAGTTGCACGGTGCTCAGAGGAAGGAACATATCCACATGGCTGGGAGTGAAGTGGATGCGAGCCGTCAGGAGCAAAAGATCCGGTTGCCACAGGGCGGCCCGGCCATACCAGCGTCCGGCCAGTTCCAGCAGTTTCGTGCGTACGGGTAAAGGCGGCAATTGTTCCAGTTCGGTTCGGTGATCAAACCCCAGTTGGGTGGCGAGGAAGGAAGTGATCGGGTCGGTTTCATCCAATTGCAGTTCCTGTCCCAGCCGGTAGAGCCAGCCCCAACCGTTGGGGAGCTGGTGCCACCATTTTTCCATCAGAGATTGTATCTCGCTGCGGTTGAGGACATTGAGCAGATAGAGCAAGCCGCCCTGACCGGTGTGGAACTGGTCAAAGGCCAGGTCGTGATCCTGGGCCTGAAAGCGCAGCCTGGGCAAAGGTTTTGCGATGGGCTGTGCTGATTGATTTGCCGATGGGTCATTCTGATTGCTGCGGCAGGCCGCGTCAGTGGACAAAAGGCTTCCATCAGCACCGACTGCAGTGTCGGTCCGGGTTGAACGGGATACGGGGGGCTCTTTGGGGGGGATTGTTGCCGGATCACCAGGGTCAGGCGTTGCATGAGAGAGAAGGTCACTCACTTCGTCGTGTAGGGTGGCTGCAGCGCTTACCGTATCAACGGGAGCCGCTGCAACAGAGACATCTTCCCTGAGCAGGAGCATTGGCTGCGGGAGCTGCTGCGCCGGTGATGTGCCGGCGGCGACCTTAGCATGGTCGTTAAGGCGTACGGTGTCCCGTGACCCAAACATATTAAGCAGCCGGGCCAGTAGGTCAGCCGGCGCCTGTTGGAGCATCAGAGGTGCAACCTCTTGGCCTATCACCAGCAGTCCCAGCTGATACCGGGCATCCGCTGCCGACAGTCCCTGCAGCAGCGGTTGCCAGCGACGGTGGACTGCCGAGCTGATACGCAATGCTGCTTTTTCTATACGTTGGTGTCCCTGCTCTTCCGCCCTTATGTGCTCGGCTTCAGGTTGGTATGCATGCCCGATGCGTCCCTGTACATGCTGAATCGCTTCTATTTTCGGCAGGGAAAACCCGCCTCTCCAGGCCAAGGCGTGTTGCAGTCTCCAGGCATTCTCTTCATCCAGGCTCAGCCAGACCTGCGCCAGTTTTCCGTGGCGGGCAAGGGTGGCGCAGACAGCGGGCAGATGAGCGAGATGATCCGTCAACAGGTCGGCAACCGCTCGGGGCAGCGACAGGGCAAACAGGTGCGCCCAGCGTTGCCAGTACCAGGGTCGCGGCGTTCCCGTTTGCACCAGATCGGTCAACAGGGCCGTCAGCATCTCGGTCAAACCGGTAAAGCGGACCACGTTGTCACCGCTGTCCCCCTGCACATGCTGTCGGGCGTCCTGCACCAGCTGCTGCACCACCTGGCTCCGTAACCCTTTGGCATGCAGTCGGCGGATGAACACCCAACTTTCTCCCGACGCGTCAGGCCAGTCGGCCCATTCGAGATCCTGCCGCAGCCGGGCTGCTTCCTGTGTCATCCTGGTGTTGTCCGCACCGGTCTTGCTGCAAATGCGCAGTTGGCGAATGGCGACGGTTTCCGGCTGCAGGGTGGTCATGTCTATGCGTCTTTAAAGTTTTTCTTTGGTGCGTTTGTTGGCCACCACACTGAAACGGGTGTTGATACGGATATTGGGGTCCATCAGATCGATAATGTTGACCTGGGTGTTGTCCGGTGTGTGATCTTCCACTGCCAGTACCGCCACCACGCGCTGGTCCGGATCGAGCAGCTGCAGCCGGGTGCCTGGAGCCGGGGCGCGGTTCAGTTTCACCTGAAGGCGTTCTCCTACCCGTGCCAGCCGGGGCGGTACATGCACATTGCCGCGCACGATATCCTGCGGGTCACCCAAGGATGCATGGATCAGCACGGCGCGGACTAGGTTGCGCAGGGCGCTGCGGCTGTTGGCGGAAGCGTCCGTTGCCAGCTGACGGAACCACCAGCTGATCAGCTCGGCCACGGTGCGGGTGGCGTTGAAGTCGTCGGCTTCGGCCCGTTCCAATCCCGGCCACCAGGAGACATCTTCCACCCGAATCTGGTCATCTTCGGCCAGCTGGCCCCATTGCAGGCGCACGGAGCCCGGCAGCAGGTTGATATTTTCCAGCAGGCAGGAAACGCCGTGCTCCAGTTGGTCGTGTAGCTCCTGGGCTTCTTTGCGCAAGGGGCCAGTGGTGAGGGCCAAATCTTCCAGCGACAGCACCTTGGCCGCCTCAGCCTGGGTTTGCAGGCTGCTGACGGTGAAGGCGGGTAGAGTGTAGGCGGCCCACTGCTGAAGCACGCTGCGGTTCTGCAGGTGAATGGTTTGCAGCCGGGCCTGCAGGGTGTCGGCGCTGCCGCTGGTGGGCAGTGCTGCCGGCCGTGCCTTGAAGCGGGACTGGCGCAGCTGGCCTAGATAGTCGAACTGGTGGAAAGGCGGCAGCTTGGCCTTGAGGGGCTTGAGTCGGGCCCAGTCGTCCATGGGGATTTCGCAGACAGTGTTGAAAAAGACTGTGAGGGCATCCGGCAGGTCAATGTCTTCCTGCCAGTCGCAGCCGGGCACGATGTCGCGGCTGCTGCCGTGGCGCAATTGCAGGGGGTCAGCCAGAGCCGCACTGATCGGCGTACTGCGCACCCGCACATAGTACAGGCCGCGCAGATCGGTGGTGAGAATACGGGTGCGTTCCTGGGTGATGGCATACACCTGGCGCCAGTCTTCATCGAGCAGGCGCTGAGCCACGCCGTAATCCCCCAGCTGTTCGATACGGAAACGGTCCACATTTTCCAGGGTTTCCCGTGCCACCTGGATTAATCCTGCCAACTTGTCGATCTGAGCGATTTTTGCCACCTGTTCGCGCAGTTTGCCCTGCAGTTTTCGCTCAATATTGTTGTAACGAGCTTCGCAGATCGCTATCCACTGGGTGAGAAGCCGGCCCGCCTTGAACAGGGCATGGTAGCGGTATTGGCTGAGCAACAGCGAACGTTTTTTGGCATCGCCGCTGGCGGCCGCAGTGGCCAGATTATCCAGTACTTCTGGAGATTCCAGTCTGTTGCTGCGCTCAAAGGGGTTCTGGTCGCCGGGACCTTCGCCGGCCTCATCAGCCCTTCCCACTTTTTGCAGCTGGTTTCGAAGACTGGCGGCATCGGTGGCGTCGAACAGGTCTTTCAGGGTAGCCAACAATTCTTTCATGCCGTAATAGGCCTTGGCGTATTCGTTAATTTCCGGACTGATATGGTCGATTACGCCGAAACGGTACTCCTTGGCCTCATAGGCGGGTTTGGCCACCGCTTCCCGAGTGATGCGTGATAACTGGTCGAGTCGGGTTTTATTGATGCCCAGTTCAAAAGCGGAAAAGGTTTGCGGTCGACTGGTCAGCAGCAGTTTGGATTTGGAGGCGGTGGATGTAGCAACCTGGGCTGTACTGAACAGATTGGTGCTGAAACTGCTGCCGGAGACGGCTGACTTAACCGCATTCAGATTCACGGCGGCTGCCATCAGGGGCTGAGCCGTTGCGCCCTGCGCCGTTGTGGCCGCAGTGCTGCTGGTGGGCGTTTGCGATGTGTCCAGGCTGGCATAGGGCAGCCAACGGGCAACCTGCAAGCCGCCGCCGTCTCCCGCCACACCGCCGGCCAGGGCGGCCAGGGCCACGGTTTGGGAATCCAGCTGCTGACGCATCAGCAACAGCAGGTCACGGCTTTTTTCCACACGGCTGCGAATGGCTCGAATCTGGTTTTCTATGGCTTCCAGTTCCACCAGACCCACGGCATAACGGATCACCAGGCCATCTTCGCTGGGCGCGGGAACAGCGGGGGGCGCACCTGCCACCAGCCACTGGGTGTAGAAGACAGGAGGTGCCGGTACACCCTTGTTGAAAGGATAGGGAATGGTATTGTTGTCCGGGTCGAGTTCGGCATCGGCGCGGTTAATCACGGCCGTAAAAAAATTAACGGGAGGAACGGGCGGCGATTCCGGGGCGGGCAGCCCTAGTTGCTTCAATTGAACAGGGTCGAGCACCGAATGAACCGGTTGTTCTTCGGTGGGCTCCAGATAATAGAGTTGGTTGAACTGCTGGTGCCATTTGCGCCAGGCTTCGTAAGCGCGCATATAAAAGCGGTAGATGTCGGCTTCCAGCTGGCCGTCGGTGGGAGGAATATCGAGCAGGTTGCCGCGATAATCCGGTTCGTTCACTGCCAGCAGCAGCCGGACCTTGTCGCCGGAGGGTTGGCGCAGGTCAATCACCCGGCGGGCGATATGGCGGTTGACCAGTTCCAGTACCGCCTCTTCCGGCACCGGCACCATATCGATGCCCAGATGCTGGGGCAGCCATAACAGGCTGGGCGTGGTGGAGGCCGGATTCTGCAGCCATTCCAGCGGCAGTTGTCCGGCGGCGGGCAGAAAGTCCAGGTGCAGGTTATCGGTCAGAAACTGGGACAGCGGAATGGCGGCATTTTCTTCGAGCGCGGCCTGCTGCATCACCCGGCGAAGAGCGGCGCTGGTCTGATTAAGCAGCACCCGGTAGCCGCTGTGGGGCAGTGCTTCGTAGCGCCCGGATTCCTGCGACAGCCACAGGGGAGTGAAGCCTCCATTGCTGTCAGGGCCGATGGCCAGCAGGGCCAGGGGCACGGCTGTGCCCAGGGCGGCCATGAAGTTGGTATCCACGCGGTCGGCAGTCACCCAGTTTTCGATCAGTTCACGGGGGGTGGTGGTGACCGCGCCGGGGACGATATTGAGCCGCTGCAGGATCAGGGTGCCTGTGACCACCAGCCGGGTATCCCGCGTGGGGTCAAGTTCGGCGCGCTGACAGGGCTCGGTGCCGGGGCTGTCCACTTCCCGGTTGGAACGTTTCAGCAGCAGATAATAGACCCCGGTGGCGTCATTGGTGGTGTTCGCATCGAGGAAGGCATTGATCAGTGGCTGCCATTCCGCCCGCAGGGGGTAGTACAGATTGACGGCGCATCCGCCGGCGTCCAGGCCTAGTCCGGGATTGACAGTGAAACCGTCGGCGTCAATGCCGTTTGGCCCCAGATTGATTTCCAAACCATGCACGATCCCGCCCTTTCGACCCCGCAACAGGGATGCCAGCCGCAGGTCGGCGTAGACCTGCGCACGGTCGAATTCCTCTTCTCCCAGGTGGCGGCCGGGAAACATGTGGACCCGTTCGAATCGGCGCGGAAGGGGAGGGATGCGGAAGGGCGTGCTGGCGACCGGATTATGGAGCTGTATCAATGTCATAGCGGGCTACTCCTCGGTTCAGGCCACGAGCTTGGACCATTGATTGAGCAAATTGGTATCGAGGCCCAGATCGCTGCCCAGGTTAGCGACCACCTTGGGAGTGACCGCCTCGACATCGGCCGCAAGCAGGCCCCGAAGGAATTCGGCCAGCAGCTTGCCATCGGCTAGGGCTAGCAGGGTTTGCCAGATCAGGCTGTCGTACTGGCGTTCGATGCGCATCAGGATGCTCGCGCACTGCTGCGCCACCAAGGCATCTGTCCCGAAGTTGCCGAGCAGTTTGTCAAAGGCATCGTTACTCTCACCGGCATTGGGCGGACGTAATTCGGCCAAAGTTTTCAGATTGATCCGTTCGAGGAAAAGGGCGTTTTCATCTTGTACCAGGCCGCCGCTGTCGGCGGGGCCGCCCCCAGGTTCATCTATCTCCACCGGTGGCGCAGGCATGCTGGCGCCCAGTGCGAGCACAATGCCGCTGATGGCGGTTTCTGCGGCACGGGTGGGACGGCGCACGTAGAAGGGGGGAGTATCTCCCAGACGGTTCCAGATATTGGTCCAGGCGTTCAGATCCGCATCCAGGGCATGGACCGGCCGAACCGGGTACAGTTTAAGTTTCAGCAGATCGATCTGCGGCAGGCGGCGGTTGACGGGATCAATCACTCGTTCCAACTGGGCGGCATAGTGGCCGTAATCGAGATTGCTCAGAGGAACCAGCACCACCACATCCACTGGTTCGCCGTTACTCAGATCGATTGGAGGCAGATTGAGGGATTCGGCTTTGATCAACTCCACGTCGGACTGGCGGATGGGGGCGATGACCACCTGGTAGTTTTCGGGGAAATACCCCTGGCGGCCGCTCATCGGATCCACCGCATCCTTGGGCACGGTACCCACCGGCGGAATCAAGGAAAAGTAATCGGCGGCGTGAAAATCACCGTTGAGCCCGCCGCTGCGGCGGGCGGTGAGAATATCCGCCAGCAGCTGTTCATACTGGCGCTTCAGATCGGCCTGCAGATCACCCAAGCCCGGTTCTGCCTGCACCGGATGACGCAGCAGTTCCGCATCCAGCCATTGGGGCGTGTCGTTTTCGATGGCCAGCACGCCCAAGGCCACGGCGTCCTCGGGTAGCAGGCTGCTGAACTGATCGTTGCCCAGGAATTCCCGCATAAGGCGGCTTCGGATGAGCAACGGGCTTTGCTTGGGCAAGGGCACCGGCAACGGCACCAACCCCATCTGCACAGATTCGGTAATCAGGGCGTATTGGAAACCGCGTGTGGCCCCCAGGTCTTTAGGGAAGACCTCGGCGATGTCGGTGCCCACGTCCACATAGCGCAGCACCACGGCATACAGGGCCCGGTTGAAACGGCGGTAGTTGCCGTCATTGAGCTCTGCAATTACGGCTCGTTCGCCAAGATTTACCTGGAGCGTACTGCCCAGTTCCAGGACGCGGCCGGCCGGAGTCAGTGCCTGGCCCGGCTGCAGGGTGAGCAGGCCGGTGAAGCGGTCCAGGGACAGCTCCAGACCGCCCATGATACCGCTGCCCAGCACCCGACCCAGTTCCCGTAAACGCTGGTCGAGATACAACTGGTCCCGGGTCAGGTCTTCGGCGGTGAGCAGGCGACCGTCGAAGTAATGGGTCCGGGTGAGGCGCGGATCAATGTCGGCGATATGGTCGAGCCCTTCGCCGCTGGCGACGGGGTTGCCCAGGGGTTGAAACAGGATGTCGCTCATGATGACCTCCGTGATCAGGGCTGGCGGCTGAGCCAGGCCAGCTGGCTGGCACTTGCCAGAAAGGGCCGCACCAGGTTGTTAATCGAAATACGTTCAGGGTTCACCACGATGGCATTGATATCGGTGGTGGTGATGGCAATTCGGGCCAGCAGCAGGCGGGCGCCGAGTTCAAATTGGTCGTTGAGTTCTTTGATGCTGACCCCACTGTGCTCCAGGGCGTGCAGCAGATGGGCGTGCAGGGCCAGTTGGGCGCCGGCCGCTGCACTGACGGCAGCGGTATCGTCCAGGGTTTGCTGTTCGGCGGTACTCAGCGTCAGGGCGCCCTGGTTCAGCGGTTCGTGGCAAGCCCATGGCTGGTAGCGGGTTTCAGCGTTTGTCGGCAGTTCCGGAATCAGTTCCAGCATCACGCTGTCGGCGGTGCGGCTGGGCTGCACGGCGTCGGTGCTGAGGTTGAGTTTACGTGCCAGCACGGGTTGCTGGGCGACCGGGCAATCTTTCTGGCGGACGCACACCTTGAGCCACAGCAGGTTGTCGGCGTCACTGTATCCCTCCCGCAGATGGGATTCTGTCTGAGCGGTCAGCCATTCCCCCATATTGATGCAATAGGTTTCATGGATCAGCACTTCGCGGCCCAAGCCGTCAATACCGATGCCGGGGCTGACCAGTATCCGCACGGTGATCGGATCGGTGTCGTTAGGGTGGGTATCCGGAGAAATGATTACACGCATGCCGGCCAGGGTGCCATAGCCATGAAGCCAGTACTGATGGCGGTTAAGACGGCGGCGGTGATACATCTGTTCGTCGCGCGTGGCCTCCAGGCCGAGCATCATGCCCGCTTCATAGGCCACCCGGCGCAAAGGTTCCGCGAGGGTGGCGTCCTGTTCCAGCGTGTTGTAATCGTTTACAGTATCCATTATGCCTCCTCGGCACTCTCAGAGCGAGAGCGCGTTAATATCGGCAGGGTAAAAGGCTGCGGGGTTTTTCAATACGCCTTCTTTTCCCAGGTAGGTGTCATCCAGTCGCACCCGGCGAAAATCCGGGGTTGTTTCAATAAAGGTGTCCACTGCCAGCAGGGGTGCGATGCCCAGCACGAACGGATGCTCGGTGGCAAAAATCCGCCACTGCAGATGAGCGGGCATCTGCTCGGCCAGCACTGTTTCCACAGTGGTGCGTAAATTCACCCCCCGGCCGTGCAGCAGTACGGTGACCTGATGGGCGTACTGCTCGAAAAAGGCTTTAACGAGGGCCGCCTCTTCCTTGGTGGCCAGATCAGGAGAAAAGAGGGCCAGGAATTCGCGGGCGTCGGATTCCGACAGGATCAGACTGTCGCCGATGATACTGTTGCCGCTCATGCCGGTGCCCAGGGTCAGCGGGTGATCGGCATCGTCCATGCTGATGCCGAGAATGATCGCCATGGTGCGGCGCAGGCGGAAATTTTCCACCAGGACGATTTCTCCGCGCTGGACCGCGCCGTCACAGGCGATGTCCAAGGCCAGCTGCACCCCGTAAAGGGTGCCTTTGTATTGCTGCACTAAAGTGGTTTCCCGCACCAGACGCCGCTGCCGGGACTCCGGCCAATGAGCAGGCATAAGGGTGCCGAGTGCCTCCGCCAGCCAGGGAAGGTGCTCCGGCAGGGTCGAATCAGGGGAGGCCAGCTGGTCGCTGGCTGCGATACGGCCCTCGAGCGGGGTCAGTATCCCTTCAAAGGCTGCCAGCAGTCGTTCGCGGGTGTCGGGGCCGTTGGCTGCGCCGGTGCTGTGAGCGGGATCAAAACTCAACTCCTGACGGTACAGTTCCGGCAGATAGGCTTCCTGATAGGAAAAGCGGGGGTAATAGACACGGAGAGCGTGCAGGCACGGTGTCTGGCGGCCATTGCCGCGCAGGGTAACCTGCAGCTGCAGATAGCGGCCGGTCAAGCGCCGAATCGGGCCTTCGGGCCGCTGCAGCAGGATTTCAAACAAACCGCCGGTGCCAGTTGCGCTTTCTGCCAGGGATCGGGCGAACGGGAGTTCAGACGGCAGCGGATTCCACAGGGGAACAGGCTGGGGAATCAGAGCGGCGCTGCCGCGTTGATCGGGCGTGGCATAGACTCGGGCGGCGATTTCGAGACTGCAGCCCGAAGGAATGTGGGCATCCAGATACAGGCGGTGCCAATGGGTGTCGGCCTGGCCGGAATCGAGCACGTGCAGCAGCAGGGCGGAGGCTTCCAGGTGGAATCGAGGCCGGCGCAGGGCATGCAGTTCACGGGGACGCGGATCAAAGCCCGGAAAATCAGGATCCACTGCTGCCTGATAGCGCAGCTGGCCATCGGCGCTGGTGACAAATCGTGGCACTGCAAGCGACAGCATGGGATAGCGCTCATGCACCAGCATGACTGTGCCGGTTGCTGCTGAATTCCAGCGCAGTTCCAGGATGGTGGCATCGCGTTGGGTGAAGGCGGTGTCACCGGTTTGTTGAGGAGCGAGCGCTGCCAGCCGCCCTGGTACCGGATAGCTGGAGTCGGCTGCCAGTGCCAGATCGATCACAAAGGGGACTGCATCTTCACAGGCGAATAGGGTAAAGGCGCTGTCAGGGCGATCGCTCAGAGGCCGGGTCAGAACGGCTTGGTTGCCGCCGCCGTCATGGACTAGCAGATAGAGTGTTTCAGTCTCGCAGCACAGCGCCAGCGCTTCCCAGCCAGTGGGCAGCGGCTGCACCCATTGCAGCTGCAGGGCATCAGGGTTCATCCGTTCCGGCTCAAAACGAGCCGGTTGCGGGTTGTAGGGCAAGGGCAGGGGCTCACCGCTGCAGAGCAGCAGATGGTGGGCGGTGACCAGCCAGATCCGATTATCGGTATCGATGGTGGCACGACGAGGCGGCGGCAGGGCAAGACCTTCTTGGTCGATGCTCAGGTCGCAGGCGGTCTGCCAGCGCCGGGCCAGATGAAACAGCACCAGACCGTGCTGGGTTCCATCGGTGTACGGCAGGGCCAGGCGGCCGCTGCCCCCCAGGGCCATATCAATGAATTCTCCGGTCGGCGCCAGCACATCCGCCATCTCCTCATCCTGCAGGGTCAGAAAACCGCGGCCGCTGTTGCATTTCACGGTGGTACGGTCGGCACTCAGGCGGCCCACTTGATTGAAGCCGTCCAAAGCCAGGGGGGTGCTGGTCTGCCAGGCTGCGAGAGCCGCTGTCGGGTCGGACGCAGGCAGGCGCAGGTTCTGGTTGGGTGCCAGCGTCAGAGCCTGCAGGGCACGGTTCCACTGCAACCGGCTGGAGCCCTGTTCGAACTCTTCGGCGCTGCGCAGCAGAAAATAGGGGGTGTTATTGACATCCATACTGCACTCCCGTCAGCACACGTCCGGAATAACGGGAACCGGCACGCCCCGGGATGTGGTGGGGGGCGATTGCCCTTCCAGCGAGCCGATGCCGTCCGGCAGAACCGGGGTACCGCTGCCGCTCTCCACCCGTACGCCGGTCAATTCCGGCAGCTGGTACTCTTTGAGACGGATCACCTCGTTGTCCTTCAAACGACGCCAGCCTTTTTTGGTTTTATGGAACAGGCTGAGGGTATTCACCGCCAGCACGCCATCCACTCGGGCCGCCTGGGTGATCAATTCGTTCACCCGCACCTCGCCGCCCATGGGCCAGCCGGTACCGCGGGATCCTCCCGGAGCCAGAGGCCACAGATAATCCACCAGGGCATACTGCACCTCGCGCAGGGTTTGCTGCTCGGTTTCCGCATCCCGGACCTGGACCTTCACGCTGATGGCCACAGGCACGAACTGCGGGCTGAGCACGTAGAGTTCGGTGCCGATAAGCACTCGGTTGAGCAGGTAGGCAAACACGTCTTTCAGCAGGCCCTGGGTGGGTTTGGGCGTATGGCCCAAGGCCGGTTCGCCCGGGGGCAGCACGAACACGCTGACCACGCCCGGCACGTTGTTTCGAGCCGCTTCGATGCGGGCGCCGGGCAGAAAGCCTACCTTCACTTCGGCACGAGCCACGGGGTTCACCGGGTTGGTCTCGCTGATATGTTTAAAATCCTCTTTGGTCACTGCCCGGTTGCGATGGGTGAGGAACTGGGGAATGCGTTTTTCCGCCTGCTCAACGGTTTCCGCATCCAGGCCGCCCTGCAGCGGCCACTCGTGGCGTAGCTTGTGGCGTGGGCTGCCATTGACGATCTCCTTGATGGTGCCCGCACTCATATTCCCTTCGCTGCCGCCGCCGAACAGATAGGCGGCGATGCGGATGCGCGCTCCCCGAGACGGTCTGCGGCCGGCAGAGATGCCGTCGCCGAATGTAACGAAACCGTTCGGGGCATCCAACTGATATACCCGGGCATCAGCTGCCTGACCGGCGAGGAAATCGACCCGCTGCCAGCGTACCCAGGCGCCGTTGTCTTCCACGTCCAGTTGCAGGGAACCGGCTTCGATCTGCCGGTCCGGCAGAGCGATCACCTGATCCGGTTGACCTGTGCCCAGACCCACGATCAGATCTTGTTTGAATCCCTGGGCCAGCACATCCACGGCGTTCAGACCCAGATATCCCAGCTGCAGATCAGGGTGTTCCGGACAGCGCAGGCGCAGCCACAAAGCGACCCTGGCCGCATCCACCTGATCCGCCAGTTCCGGCGGTTGATCGCCCACTCCGCCGAACATGGGGTCCGTGGGAGCAAAGGATTGGAACAGGGCGGCATTTTTTGGGAGACGCAATCGGACGACGCCGGTCTGCCGGCCGCCATGAGAACTGTCGGCCAGTACATCCAGGGGCAGGTACAGAGGTTCGCCTTCTTCGCCGGTCGAGGCCAGTTCCCACACCAGCGGCCGCGGCGTCAGCTCTTTGATGGCGTTTTGCTCGAGGTCGTCGGCAGGAGCGAGGGCAATATTGAGGGTAATGCCCGCCAAATGCTGCCGGAGCTGGGGCAGTTGCCCTGCCAGTTGTTTTGGGGCGATGCAGGCCAGATAAAAAGCGCTGTCCAGACTGTTGGTCAGAGAGAGGGGCTCCTTGCCGGGCTCAAATCGGCGAGGCTGGAATGGGGTGGGATTTTCACCTTTGCGCAGGCCGAACTGTTCCTGCAGGTCCTGCAGAGTCAGGCCCAGGGCCTTGAGGTCGGCGGCGTTCATCTTTTCTTTAATCGCCACTTGCAGGCTCAGGCAGGTTGGCTGCAGGTCACCGACGGCGGTAAGGGTTTGTTTGCCCGCTTTCAGCTGGCTGCCATCGGTCAGTAACGGCGGCAGCAGGGCGCTGGCAGGGCTGGCATCCACACAAACAATGCCGCGGGCAGCGCGAGCAGGCCGCACCGGAATCTGCAACAAGTTGAGGAACACCCGGCGCAACCGCTCCGGAATCAGATTGGCGCGGTAGAGGATGGTTTCGGTGAGCCAGGCGAACAGGTCGACAAAACTGTGCATCGGATCGCCGGGGGCGATGTGGGTCAACTCCGGCAGATGCGTGGCGAGGCGGGCTTTGGCTTCGGCCACCAGATCGTCAAAACGGCGATCATCCAGATTCGGTATCGGTAATGGCATGGCTCTGCTCCTCTTTAATTGGCCGTCATGCGGCCGGGCCCAGGTTGAACGTAAAACCCAGTTCAGTCGGGATCTGGGAAAACCGCATGCGGTAACGGATATTGATGTGTACATCCGCCACACCGGTGGGGCTGGGAGCAACATCCACCCCTTCGATGATGACCCGTGGTTCCCACTGTTCCAGGGACTTGCGAACCACCCCCGCGATCAGGTTACGGGTGGTTTCATTGTTGGGCTGGTGCACGAAATTCAGCAGGCCTGCGCCAAAACCCGGTCGCTGCAACCGTTCGCCGGGGCGGGTCAGCAGAATATTGAGCATCACTTCACGGATGCTCTGGTCATCGCTGGACCAGCACAGCCGGCCGTCTGCATCGACACTGCCCAGCGGCCAGCTTTGAATGACGGGAATCGGTGTGGACATCAAACAGACCTCACTTCATCTTGGGAAAGGGGAGACAGATGCGCACCCAGGGCATCCAGAAAAAGACAATGTTCAGCAGTGAGATCATGATCATCAGCAGGATCATAGCCACCAGGGTGATGACCGGCAGGCTGAAAGAGCAGATCCACTGGACGCCCAGACTTGGTCCCGGCTCGCCTTCGGGCACCGTATCCGGTCCGACGCCCTTGTTCAGTTTTAACCGGTTTATCAGATTGAAGGTGTCTGCCGGGGTGATCATGGCCGCGCCTTTGGCGAGTCCCCGCTTCAGATCGCTCAGGGAGGGCATCTGGATCAGAGAAGGGCGGCTGGCCTCGGGGTCGAAGGGAGCGGCGACCCGGAACACGATGCTGCGGGCATCGGGGTCGGCCCATCGAATCTGTTCGCGGCCTTCCTCGTTGCGGAAGCGCACCAACGGAACGATCTGGTAGAGGTCATCAGCTGTCTGGCTGAACTTGGGCAGAGGGATTTCCTGCACCAGTCCCAGGGCTTGGTCCCGCAGGCGCTGACCGAGCAGGGTGCGGATTTCCTGGGCATCGGAGGCCAGGATAAACAGGGAATACGGCAAGTCGCCTTTGCCGGAACTGGCGGGCAGTTGGTCGAGTTGCCCCAGTTGGTCGAGATCGCCTGCCGCATCAATGGCCCGCTCCTGTTGGATGATCCAGCGCACCAACGGATTGTCGTCCTGTAGCGCAAAGCAGGCTTTCAGGTAGCTCAACAGGTCCAGTTGAATGCGGTAGGGGACGAACAGCGTATGGTTGCTGTCGTTGTAGGCCTGGCCGCGCAGGTTGGCGGGCAGGTGAGCGGCATCGTGCAGCCAGAGACCAGCGCAGTATTTTTCCAGGGCGGCGTTGTCTGCAATCCCGGATTCGCCCAGATGGTAGCGGTTGACCAGCAGGCGCAGCAACTCGAACATCGCCTTGCTCGGGCGTCCCTGATCGATCAGGATGCCGTGTTCGGGCTTCCAGGTGGTCTTGAGCGGTTTGCGGAAGCCGAAGGGCCAGGGGAGTGATTCAGCGGCGGCATTTTGTGCAGCCTGCATGGAAACGGCGTCGACTGCGGCGTTGGTGTCGCGCTGATAGGAGAAGCCGCCCAAGGGCACGTAACCGAACAGCAGGGTATGTATTTTACCAGCATCGTCCGTGGTTTTCATGGGATGGAGCGGGTGGACCTCTTCGCCGGAAAACGAAGGCTGGTCCCCCCGTTTATGCAGGACGCCATTAGCACACAGACGGCGATGCACGTCCGGATCACGGAATTCAGTGGGGGCGTCCTGCCAGCCCAGCGCCTCGCCGTCCTCCAACATCCAGGCCTGTTCGCGGCCTCCTCTGAGCCGGCGCATCACGAATCCTGCCGAGGTGATCTTGCTCGGATCCAGGGCCGGATAGCCCAGGCGGTCGCACACCACCTCACAACTCACCAGGTGGAAGGTACGGTGCAGGGGCAGGCGCAAGACCGGCTGCTTGCCGTAGCGGCTGTGGCGTTCGTCTTCCTGCCAAAGCGCAAACTGAGTCAGGCTGAACTGGCGGCGCTGCAAATCCTGCTTGAACCGGTTGACGAAATCCGGATCCAGGTAGCGGTGCAGGCCGCAGTGGCTGCCGCTCTGGTAGAAAGGGGACTTGATGCGGGGGGCGTGTAAGAGGTGCGCCTTGTTCATGTCAATCTCCTGTTACCAGATGTTGCCCGCGCCGGGGGTGTAAGAAGTGCCCACCACCGATGTGGCTATGACCGTGTCCGCCTGAACCACGCCGCTGAAGCGCGACATGCTGGCGTTAACGGTGACCGTTGAAGCATTGACCGTCACCGTGCCGGCATCCACCGTCACGCTGCCGCTGCTGCGCACCTCGATGCCGCTGGGTCCGAGCTTGACGCTCTGTTCCCCTCGCTCGATGGTAATCTCGCCGCCGCTGCCTTCATTGATGGTGATGTGGTAGCCGCTTCGAGTGGTGAGCTTCACTTTGGGGCTATCGCCATCATCGAAGTCCAGGACCGTGGCCTGGGGGGTGCGGATGACGTAATGATTCTCCTGCGGGTCGGCATCTTCGGGCCGACTGCCGCCGCCTGACCAGAGACTGCCCAGCACCAGGGGCAGTTCCGGGGCGACAAAGGCCAGCACCACCATTTCATTGATCCGCGGCACGAAGCTGACGCCGTAATTGCTTCCTGCTGAAGGCGCCACCACGCCGGCCCAGATTTCCATAGGGGTGGCGACGAGCCGCACTTTAATGCGGCCGCGGTCCTCGGGATCGACGTTGTCGGTCACCAATCCCAGTTGCAGGCTGTGCAGGTTGCCGGGGGAATGGAGATTCATACCTGCCACCCACCTTTGTTCACTTTCAGATGGGTTTCATAGCCCAAGACGTTGTCGAAACGGTGCACACAGTGGACGATCTGATACATGCCGCGCAATCGCGGCGAAACCCCGGATAGATCGATTTCCTTGCCAGCGGTGAGGCTGGGCTCTCCCTGGCAGATGATGTCTCCCTGGATAAAGCGTTTGCCCTGACGGTGAAAATGGACTTTGGCATAGGCTTCGGCTTCCGCGCTGCTGCGGGCGAATGGCTGGGGCACGATCTCGTCGCTGGTCCAGCTTAATGCGTTCAGCGTTGCCGCTGCCGTGGTGCCGCCAGGGGCGGGTGTCATGCTTTCAGCGGTAAACTCGGCGTCGGCATCATCCGCCAGGTTGTAGCCGTTGACAGTTGAGCGGACGGGCTGGTGATTGAGGTCAGCGATCAACCGTACCTTCAGAGCACTGTCCTGGGCACTCAGCGCCACGGGATTCGGATCGGTTTCTTCAGGTTTAGCGCGCAGCGTGTTGGCTATCAGCCGCAGGCCGATGTCGAACCGGCCGGCGATGCGCAGTAAAAAGGCCAGATCACTTTCATTCAACTGATGCCAGGTGGCGGTGAGGCTCGATAGGCTGACGTCGGTCTGAAACCCCGCTTCCCCGGCTATGCTTTGCACCAGATCGTCCGGACTCTGGTCCTCAAAACTGCGGCAGTGGCGGAAGCGGGCCAGCCGGTGCAGCTTATCCTGCAGCAGCAAAACCAGGGTGGGCGCGCCTTCACCATAGCGTTCCTCGATGGCGGTAATCTCGCCCTTGAACAGAGAGACCGGATTGTCCTGACCCATCAATATCTCCACTTCGTTGCCCAGGCCGATGCCATCGAGCACAAAGTCCGGGGCCTGTTGCCCTTCCGGAATACCCCAGTTGGTCAGGTGCAGCTCGCCGTGGCTGCAACCGTGCAGGGGCCGGTGGATGACCATGCCTGTCAGGGCCTGTTCAAGGTCGGCCCGGTTTTCACCGTCGAGCTTGAATCGGGGCCGGGTGCTGATAAAGGCGCTGTCTCTCATCCTGTGGGTATGGTTTTTTAATCAATTTTCAGTCTGTCCTGGCGCTGTTGGATCAGGGCCAAGGTTTGCACTACCTGTTGTTCCGCCGCTGCCACCGGTATCTGTTGCGGTGCCGGCTCTGCCTCGCCGTGCTGGGTGACGCTGTCGACGGTTTCGATACAGACTTCATCTATCAAGACGGGCATGGTGCTTTTCTCCTGTTAATCAAAGCCAACGCCCGTATCAGGGCTGTTTTTCAGGAGAGCGGCAACGGAAACGCCCTGCTGCGAACGTGGGCTGACACTGCCGGCTCCGATTTTGCTCTCTGTACTCGCGGCTGGGGTCCGCAGTTGCAGACTGCCGTGCTGCAGGCTCGACGCTTTCAGGCTATTGTTGAGCGTCGAGCTGAATGCGCCGGGGATGCGGGTGCCCAGGGCAGCGGAATGACCGAATTTGAAGGCGGGGGGGACGGCTGGTGCCGGTGTACCGGCTGCGGCCTTGCCGATGGAGGGGCCGCTGGTTGTCCCGGTCGCAGTCCCGCTGCCAGGACCGGCCGATTGAGCAGCAGTCGATGGGTTTGCGTTGCCGCTGCTGATGCCAAAGCCCAGGTTGCTCCCCATTGCCGCTCCTCCGCTAATGCCGAAGCCGCTCGATGCACTTATTCCCACCGTGGGCAATGCCAAAGAGGTTGCCGAGGGCAGGCGTGGTGATTCAATGCCGTTGAACATCGCGTTGTCGCGCCAGCTGCCGGGACCATCTTTACTGCTGCCGGGCACCGGGTTGACGTTTTGGTTGGGTGCAGCGGCACCGTTGCCCGCGTGACTGCCGCCGCCGGGATCTCCTGAACCGGCGCCGTTGCCGGTAAAACTTAGGCTGGGTGTCTGTTCGGCATCACGGGCCGCGCTGTCGTTGCTGCGGAACTGATAGCGATCCTCGCTGAGTTTCAGCGAGACCGTAGCCCGCAGCGGCCGTCCCTTGGGTGAGAAGAAATCGAGGGTTTCGTCGTAACTCTGGACCATGCCGATAAATTCAAACGATCCCCATTGGAACAGCGCACGGCTGGGGGCCTGCAAATTGGAACCGGATTCCACCGGTTTGATAAACTTGTCGGCAATTTTTTTTGTTTGCAGGCGCACATCGGAACCCTGCTCAATCTGGTTGCGGCTGTTGCTCTGGGAACTGTTGTCGCCTTGGCCGCTGTCAGCGGCGGCTTCGATATACGTGGTGTCGAACATCAGTTCCACTGTCAGGGTGGAAGAACTCTTGTCAACGAACTGGGCAGCCCGGCTGTTTCCCTGGCTGGTATTGGCCTTGAGGGTGTTGGACAGATTCACCCTCAGGGTAACCGGGTTGAACTGCACATCAATGGCGTTATTCATGTCCGGTGTATCGTTGTTGCCGGAGACGGGAATCAGTTTGGCGCGTTCCAGATCACTCATGACGCTCTCCTCAGGCGTTTGCCGGCGCCGGTCGCTGCAGTTCCAGTCCTTCGTGAACCAGCTGCAGTTCCTCGATCGCTACCTGGCTGGCCGTGGCATTCAGATCCGGACCTTTGAATTTAGTGGGCAGTACGCCGGTGAGTTTCCACACCATCACCGCGTTGTCGGCTACCGTCTGGCCGGCGGTGGGATTGCCCAGTACTGTGATCTCGCCGGTCAGGCGGTAGCCGTAATTGGCCTGGCGGGTGGTGATGTCGAACCAGGTCCACAGGTCGTTGATGGTGGTAACGCCACGCTTTAAAATGATCGGTGAGAACTTGGTGGGACCGGAGCGCTGGTGTTCACCCCAGTTGAGGCCGCCTTCCTTAATAACCCTGGGTTCCATGGTCAGTTCAAAGCCGGTCACTTCACTGAAAGAGCCGGCGCACAGCAGCTCGTTGCTGTCGCTGCGGTACAGGCTCACCTTAAATCGGAACGGGACGAATTCACTGAGTTCAGCCACCATTGACCTCCATCTGCCATTCACCATTGGTATTGATAAAGGTCAGGAACAGGCGATCGATGGGGAACGCCGGTGCTATCTGAATATCAAACTGGATAGCTCCTTCCTGAGTTTGCCGTGGCTGGTCTATCTGGTAGGCTTCTTCCGGCACCTTACCGCGCAGGGCGCCCTGGTTGTACAGGCGGCGGAAAAACTGTTCCAGCAGCAGTCGCGGGCGGGGGTCGTTGACATCGGCGTTAAAGACCAGGTGGTCCCCCAAGGCCTGCAACTGGCGGCGAAGAAAACCGAGAAAACGCATAATTTCGGCGGCACGGAAACCATCAAAACGGTCTATATTTTCGGCCTCCGTATAGTCCGAAGGCGGCAGGGCCGGCATCACCAGGCGTTCGTCATCCAGGCATAACTGGTCGCGGCCGGAAAAACCGGTGCGGACTTGCAATACCCCAACCCCCGGTTCTTCCCGCAGAATCAGCATCTGCGCAATGGATTGGCGCGGATAAGGTAGGCCTTCGCTGAGCAAGGGCAGGGCGCCGATGGAATACCAGGGGCCTTTGGCGCGCGTCACTGCCGCCTGTTTGCCGGCGATCAGGCCCACAGGAGAGCGAAGCGCAAAACGGGGGCCGCGGAGATAGGGAAACAGAAACTGCATGTGCCGCAGCAGATGGCGGCTTTCACTGTCCCGGTCTTTGCGGATTCTGCTGATCCGGCCAAGAGCACGCTGATCCACCACCGGGCTGTCGATCTCGCCGGAATATGCCAGGGGCAGGGTCAGCAGGGTCTGCATATCGGGGCGATGGCGAGCGGTCCATTGCAGCAATCCGCGTAGTACATCTTCCACCGGCCACGGATCAGGCATGCTGATCAACTCGCTCGGATAGCGTCGTTCCCGATGATCGTCCTCGGTATGGGCGCCACAGGGCAGAAACTGGGGGTTGGGATTCTCCAACCGCACACGGGGCACATCCGGCAGCCGCGGCGGGACCTGCAAACGCTCCAGATCGGGCAGCGCCACCACGGCTACGGAAGGAATCACCAGGACCGTGGCCAGCCCGCGCAGGGTGTCGATGTCATGCAGCCGGGTATCGGCAGCAGGCATAAACCCATTCTGCCCCTCGCTTTCCGGAATACGCACGACCCACAGCTTTTCGCCGCCGTTGATGAAAAAGTCATCCACCGCTTGCGCCAGCCAAGCGCGATCCCCGGCCAACAGGCTGACGTAGCTGGTTGTTTCGCTGGCTGCATCCGGAAAAATATCATGGAACTCGGCGCTGGAATGGAGCGGGATCGGATAATGGAACAACCCTGCCAGTTGCGCACTCAGCGCTGCCCCGCCCAACATTTTTTTTGCTGCAAGCGCATCCACTGCGGGACCGAAACCGGCCCCGCGCATGTCATCCAGGGCACCGGTCAGGGCACAGAGGCGCTCCAGCCGTACCCTGCCGGGGCAATGGCCCAGCATCGCAACTTCCAGAGCCGCGGCCCGGCGTTGTACCGGTCGGGGAGTGAGGGCTATCCGCGCCCCTGCGAGCCATTCCATCGCCCCAGTTCCCGCTTAACTTTGCACGATGTGTTCGACCGACAGAACCAGTTCCTCGATGGCCACATCACTGCCGCCTTTGGCCGTAAGGGTGGGGCCGGTCCACTTGATCGGCATGGCGTTCACCAGCTTCCAGGTGACGACCGCGCTGGTGCTTGAAGGATCTTCATTGCGCAGTTTGATGACCACGTCCCGTTTGGCGGTGACATCCCCGGCACGAATCTGATCCAGCCAGTTGTAGATATTGTCAGCACCGATGACGCCTCGCTTGAGGGTGACGTCTCCTGCCTTGTGGATGGCCGGAATTTTGCTGACATAGTTTACCTTGGCATTGCCGGCACGATATTCTGCCACGGTGATCTCGGCGTTGAGGCCCGATACCTCGGAAAAACCGCCCTGGATTTCCCCTTCGCTGCCGTCACCCAGATTCACCAGATAATTGAATACGCCATAGGGCGTTTCACGAAATTGAGCCATATTCCCATCCTCGTTACTTGGTTGTTAGCGTTGATCAGGCGTCAGCGGTTTTCTGGCCGATACGGAAGATCACAAATTCCGCGGGTTTCAGTGCGGCCACCCCGATTTCGCACACCAGGCGGCCGTTATCAATGTCGTTTTGGGTCATAGTGCCGCGGTCGCAGCGGACAAAGTAGGCTGTTTTTTCACTGCCCAGCAACCGTCCATTGCGCCATTCATTGTAGAGAAAGCTCTCCACCGTGGCGCGCACGTTATCCCACAACGGTTCACCATTGGGTTCAAAGATCACCCATTGGGTGGATTTGTCGATGGATCGTTCCAGGTAAAGGAAATAACGGCGGACGTTGACGTATTTCCACTCCGGATCGCTGGACAGGGTACGGCCGCCCCAGACGCGATGTCCGCGTCCGGGAAAAGAACGCAGGCAGTTGATGCCGTCGGGGTTGAGCAGTTCCTGCTGGAAGCGGTTGATGTCCTGGCTGAAACGCAGGGCGCCGATGACCGGTTCGTTGGCCGGCGGTTTGTGCACACCGCGCTGGACATCGGTATTGGCATAGACACCGGCAATAAACCCGGCAGGGGGTACGGTGATGGTGGTGAGGATGCCTCGTGGATCGGCGATTACAACCCACGGGTAATACAGGGTCAGGCGGCTGTCGTCGAAATTACTGCGGAAATCGCGTACTTCCGCCAGGGTCATATCTTTGCGGCTGTCAACAATACCGACCCTATAGCGCATCTTGCGGCAATGCTTCTGCATCTCCGCGACAATGGCCTGATGATGGGTGGCATCGGCGGCAGCGGCAGGGGTCA
Organism: uncultured Desulfobulbus sp.; assembly: GCF_963662935.2. NCBI lineage: Bacteria > Pseudomonadati > Thermodesulfobacteriota > Desulfobulbia > Desulfobulbales > Desulfobulbaceae > Desulfobulbus > uncultured Desulfobulbus sp. The sequence goes on from NZ_CAXXTL010000001.1 coordinate 352,765, forward strand.
TGACGATGGAAACATCTTCGATATCTTCCAGGGCAACAAAACCGGTGCTGCCGTTGAGTTCGTCGCTGACACCCCCGTAATGGATGGCGGCAGGTACATCGCCGTCAGTGCCGCCACTGAGGGTAATCAGGTAGCGGGGGCCGTCAATGGAGATACCTGTGGGATTCATGGCGGCATCGTCGAACAATTCCATCAGTGCGTCCATGACGTCATCGCCTGTGATACCCACATCGAGTTCACAACTGATCGGGCTGGTGAGTTGGTCGTAGTGCTTTTCCGGCTGCACCGCCAGGACTGTGGCTAGGCTGTTGCTGCCGGTGGGAGCAGATGAAATGTTACCGTAGGTGTAGATAACCTGCCCCTTGGCGCCGCCGGAGCGCACAGCGATGTCGAAGGTGCGCTGCACCATGATGGCGCGGACGTTGTTGGGGGCAGCAGCCAGCGCCGCCAGGGGAAAACTGAATGCGGTGACGCCGGGATTGACTGGATTGGCACTGACACTGAACTCGTTGTTGTTAACGTTGATGGTACCATAAATCGCGGTATTGGTGCCCCAGTCGCCGCCGGTGAAAGCACTCAGATCGGTGACCGCACTCAGGGTCAGACACGCCGACGTGCCATTGGTGAGCACCCCACTGGTGGGCTGCTTGGTGGTGACCCGAGTGAAACGCACCGTGGTGTTGGCATTGTTCACCAGGCCAGCCGTCATCAGAAAGCCATCGTCGCCGTCGGTTGCAGCTTCAGGGCGTAATTGGGTGCCGGTGGTGGGGGTGTCGTCAGCAGCGTCGATTGCACACAAATTGTCTACAATAACATAATGATCGCCTTCCCGTCGTACCACGGCACGGATACCCATGGGGAAACGGTCGTCAGGGCAGCGGGCGGCAACGGCATCGCCGGCAGCGCGGACCGCATTGGTCAGGCCGGTGACTTCCATAAAGACCACTTCACCGACAGCGGGTGCCGACACCACGTCCTTTTTTAACAGGTTTTCGCTATCCCTCCATTCGACTTCCAGGGTGCAATTACCCATGGTTCCTGGAAAACGGCTGCGGAAAGTCACCCCGCCGGCACTGTCAGTGACAGAGGCAAAACCGGTTGTCGGGGTGGCGAAGTTGCCGATCCGGGAGACGAACAGTTGCTTGCCGCCGCCATCAAAGAAGGCCTTGGCTGCAATGGCGGTGTGGTTGAGTGTTGCGGTGCCGCCGAGGGTCAAGTCCTGCACGTCACCATAGATACGGGTAAATTCACCCATACTGGTGACTACCTCCGGCTTGCCCCGCAACGGTCCGAAGCGGGTAGGACCAACCACTGCGGCGACACTGGTACCAACGCCTTCAATGGATTTGGCACGAAAACTGACTTCTTCCACAAACACACCCGGCGCTAGATATTCAGGCATGGTCTCCTCCTTTGCGTTGAAAATCAACAGGGTTGAACTGCTACATGGTCTCTGTTCGAAGATCGGATCAAACGAAGCTCACCGGGTACTATGGTCAAACCGATGGGGCTGGAAAATTGATTGTCCTGGTCAATCTCTCCCAGATCCATAGCTACCAGATCGGCGGGATCAATGGGGTTGTCGGCGTTGACGGCTGCCAGCGCTTCGATTCTGAGTTGGGCCGAGTAATTGTCGATACCTTCCGGCAGCGGCGGCAACCGGTTCAACGGGAGCATGAAATCGCCGGTTTTACTGGCCTGGCAGCAAAACGACAGGGTGGACCCCACTGCGTTGGTGACGACCAGGGTCAACCGTGCCCAGGAAACCGGCGCATTGCTGCCGTTGAAACGCAAGGTGCCGATCAGTCCACCGGCAGGACTGATTCGGGTGCCAAGAGGGGTTGGATACACCACCAGTCCATGGCCGACGCCATTGCCGGCAACAATGCTGAACCGGCGTGGAATATAGCGCCCTTCTGGATCGCTGACGATGCCTGCAACCGCAAAGGTGGGCTGCACCAGCCGCTGCTTGTCCGCAGCAGTCGCGCTGCCATTAATAATTGGGATGCCGGGGCGGCGCATGAACGCGGTCTTGCCGCTGCCGTGTACGACCAGCAGATCACGGGGACGGGTGGTGAGCTGCAGGGCCAGGGGCTGGGCAATGCGGAGCATGTCAGACGGGGTTTCGGCAGTGGTGCCGTCGAGCCAGAAGATCACGTCACTGGCATGGAGGATGTTGGTTTCCAACACCTTTAAGGAACTCATAACGAACCTTCGGGAAAGACCCGTGTGATCACATCGGGGCCGGAGCTGCGTTGCGGTTTTAGGCGTAGCCGTATTGTGCGCGCTACAAAGGGCACCGTGCTGGTGTAGGGGGATTCGAACACATCCCAAATCCGCATCAGATCTTCGGTGCTCATTTCATCGGGGGAAATATTGAGGGTTTCGTGCTGACCCCATTCGTCATCAATATCCTGTATATGAGAGATATCGATTTGGCTGTTGTTCGCCAGTTCCACCATGGCCCATGCCATCAGGTCCGCCTCGACCGTGGCGCTGGTGGCGTTGGCAATCAACAGGAAATGGAGGTTGACGGGAAGCTCGTGTTGACGGCCGTTCTGCGAGATTCCCTGTTGGGTGAAACTACGTGTGCGCCCATGGGGGTCGATGGTTATGCGGTGCAGGTAAATACCCAGCAAGTTGCCGGACAGGGTTTGCGCGATGTCGGCACTGCCGAGCAATGAAACCGTCGCGCTGACCGGTTCTTCGCTCAGTTCTGAAGGCAGGCGTCGCTTAAAGAAATCTTCCAGCGCCACCAGCGCACCCTGTACTCCTTTATACGAAGCCACCGTGCCTCCCTGAAGGACAAAATTTTGTCGAACCGTCGGTACTATGCTGCGCTGTCTAATGTTCCATTGTTGAGGATGATTTTAATAGTGATACCGTCAACATTGGTGCAGTCAGCCGTGCGTCATGCTTCGAAAAATGGTTTTTATTATGAACACATGCAGGGAGGATTACAATAGGTGAAAAAAAAGTATGTAATGGATACGCAAAATATCAATACTTACCATTTAAACCACCGGCTCTGCTGTTGAACTCCTAAAGTTTGCCAGTTCAGGGAGGATAGGGAAGCCACTCAAAGCTGAACCGATTAAAGTTCTAGAAGAGGAGACTTTCCTCTGCACGAAGGCCAAAGCCCAAGTCATGCCAAAGGGGAATGCAAGAACCTCGTTTTCTGGATACCGAAATATCAAAAGGAAGCTTTTTTTGTAGTGACCGGTAAGGAAATTGCAAAAAAACAACGCTAACAATTCAAGCCATCGGGTGTGCCGCTGGTGCCGAACTTTTCATTTTTGAAAAATAACAATTTCTCTTATATTGGAAATGAATGCGCAATGGGAAACAGGAGATCGTTTAAGATAACCTGGTAAAAAAAATCTACCGTGGAAGGACAAGCTATGAAGTGGCTGCAATTTTTCACCCCGGTTTCTTCCATCAACTGGGAAGAGGCGCATGCACTTGTGCAACAGTACCCAACTGGCGATGTGACCTTCCTCGATGTGCGACAACACAAGGAATATGAAAGGAGCCAGCTACCGGGAGCAAAACTTATTCCGCTTGGAGAACTGGAGAGACGTCTGGATGAACTCGACCGAGAAAAACCGATAGTCATATATTGAGCCATCGGCGGCCGCAGCCGGGTTGCTGCGCAGATGCTGGCAGGAAAAGGTTTCGATAAAACATACAATCTGTCCGGTGGGATCAAGGCATGGAATAAAGAGGTCGCCGTGGGCCCGGAAGATGTAGGCCTGCACCTCTTTTCACGGGAAACAAGCACCGAGGAAGCCATCGTTACAGGTTTCAGCCTCGAGACGGGACTGCGGGATTTTTACACCTCCATGCAGAAAAGAGTGACAAATGCGTCGATAAAAGCTCTTTTTGGCATGTTGGCGGATATCGAAATCCTTCATCAACAGCGTCTGGTTAAGCTGCATGCCGAGATGACGGACGCTGATATTTCCTTGGAAGACTTCGCAAAAATAATTGCATAACCGGCCATGGAAGGTGGACTGACCACCGAAGAGTATCTCCAACTCTACAAGACCGATCTTGAGTCCGAAACCGAAGTGCTCGGATTGGCACTGGCCATTGAAGCTCAAGCATTGGATCTCTATTCGCGGGCGGCGCAACGCAGCAAGGAGCATGAAGGGTTCCGGAAAGTCCTCCTACAGATTGCCGAGGAAGAACGCAGTCATATGGCGAGATTGAGCGAATATATTGATCGACATCAGGATGCGAGATGAAAAAGCAGCTTCTTCTTATCGGTGGCGGCCATGCCCACATGGTCACCCTTGCCAACCTCGGCGCTTTTATCAAGAAGGGGTACGGAGTCACCGTTATACAGCCGTCGGAATACCACTATTACAGCGGCATGGGGCCAGGCATGCTTGGCGGAACCTACACGCCGGAGGATATCCGATTTGCGACCCGAAAGCTTGTTGAGGCAGGGGGAGGGCGGTTTGTCCTCGGCAAGGCCGACAGGATCGATCCCGATCGGCAAGTCGTCTATCTGGAGGGATCGGAAGAAGCAATTGCTTATGACGTCCTTTCCTGTAATGCAGGCTCCTATGTTCCAAGGGAACTACTGCAAGGGAATACGGAAAACATTTTTACCGCCAAGCCTATCGAGGAACTGCTGGTTGCGCAAAAAAGAATACTCGAGTGCGCCGCAGGCGGAAAGATCACCATTGCCGTTATCGGCAGCGGCCCGTCATCTCTTGAGATTGCCGGAAATATCCATCAGTTGTGCCGGCAGAAGGCGGTAACCCTGCCGACGATTCGGATCTTTGGCGGACGGAATTTTCTGCCTGGAAGGCCCGAGCGAATTCGCAGGATCGCCAGGATCATGCTTTCGCGGAAAGGGGTGGAAATTATCCAAAGCGGTTATGTGAAGCGGATAGAGAACCGCTGGATTGTTTTAGAGAACGGCCAGGAGTATGCAGCCGATATTATTTTCCACGCTGTCGGTGTCAAGCCGTCGCCGATTTTTACCCGGTCCGGTTTACCTGTCGGGCCGGATGGAGGGCTGCGGGTTAACGCATATCTCCAGTCGGTCGACCATCCAAATATTTTTGGCGGCGGCGACTGCATCTATTTTGAAGCCGAGCCGCTGGATAAGGTCGGAGTCTATGCCGTTCGGCAGAACCCGATCCTCTACAGAAACCTGCTGGCTACGTTGGAGGGTGGACATTTGGAGAAATTTCACCCAGGAGGCAAATACCTGCTCATCTACAACCTGGGAGAAGGCGAGGGGATTTTGTCCAAAGGGTTTATCACCTTTTCCGGAAAACTCGCCTTTTATCTCAAAGATCGTATTGATCGCCAGTTTATCAGGACATTTCAGGTCAGTTACTAAAGATACCACCGGCAAAGCCGGTGGATTGTTGAACCGTTCAAAGCGATTGAAAACCTGAGGCCACCTAAAGGTGGCTATCGTTCAAACAGTATATGCTGATCAAGGTGTTTATGTTCATAATCGCTCATAAGTAGATAACTCATTGATATATATAAACATTTATTGAAAGCACTCGGTTGTGTCTCCGGAGCTAATATGCAGCTTTTTAAACGCATCAGAGAGGTCGTAAAGGTCCTGTTAGTCTATGATGAAGAGGCACGTGTTGATCTCTTTGAGGTTTTTCCTGCGATCAAGAAATTCTATAGCAATCGCCACAACCTCTTCTACCTCCGCACCTTTGGCGATATATCCTTCGGTATCATCATCCTTATGGGTCTTTTTGGACCTCAAGACCATTCCCGCAATGTCTCGCTGTTCTTGGCCTGGGGGGTATGGTGGGTAAGCGTGGTCATGAGTTGGTTTTTCTTGGGCAAATTCTGGTGCGGAATCTGCCCCTTTCCTGGTGTCGGGCGCATTTTGCAGACGCTGGGGTTAAGTCTCAATCGTGAACCTCCTGTTTTCTTGACAAAATATCGTGCATCTTTTGCCCTTGCCTTTTTGGCCTTTATCATTTGGGCAGAATCGGTAACGAACATGAAGAATTGGCCGTTCGGCACCGCCTTGCTCCTCTTAAGTATTCTCCTCGGGGCCTCGGTAATGGGGGCTCTCTTCAGAGGCCAGTCCTGGTGCCGGTATCTCTGTCCAATGGGAAAAATTATCGGGGCGGCAGCGACATTATCCATGATCGAATTACGGCCCGATCTCGGGAAGTGCAAAACCTGCAGATCGTTTTCCTGTAAAAAAGGGACAGCTAATGCGGCGGGGTGCCCTGTCTATCTTGGCACCTTCAACATCAGAAATAATATTGATTGCCTCATGTGCGGACGCTGCCTGTATCTCTGCGAAAAGGATAGTCCTCGCCTGAATCTGAGGAATCCCTTTGTTGAACTTGTCATCAATAAGGGGCGCTATATAACCTGTTCTTATATCATTCCCTTTTTAATTGGTTCTCAACTGGCAAGGTTCATTCAGCACTCCTCCTCGTATGGTACCGTTGAGCAATGGTTTTTCGGATCGAACACCTTGGCTTTCACCATGTTGCTAGGTCTGGGGTTTCTCTTCGCCTTACTCGTCATCCGGATTGGAGCATATCTTTTCAATACAACCGAAGACCCTTTGTTCGGAAAGTTCTCGCCGATGGTAGCGGTCTTGGTGCCCCTCGCCTTTACCGGAGAGTTGGCCTACCGCCTTGATTACTTCCTTGCAAACATAGGAAATGTCTTACCTACATTCGGTAGACAATTCGGGTTCAATCTCGCACACCTGCACTTTTCGATCTCTGCACCAGCGATTTATTCGATATGTTTGGCCTTGATGTGTATCGGCGCAGTTTCCAGTAACTACGTGCTCCACCTTTTCAATACACGCGACTTTGAAGGCATTATTTCGAAAAGTAACTATTATGGCCTGCATTTCCTGGTGCTGCTCGTTTACGCGATCTACGCTGTGCTGGTTTAAAATAGCTATGAAATATTATGACGTTAAATAAAATACCTTTTACGGCAATCGCCAATAAATGAGGTGGAATTTAATAGATAGCAAATTTTTGTCGAGCTCATTTTGAAAAGCAAAAATGAACGTTATTAGTTGTCGCAGCCAAGATAGAATAATGAATACGATCCCCAAAAGCTGCGGTATTACTTATCCTCGAAGATTGCGGATTACGGTCGTTTGCACCCAACAATAAATCTAGAGGCAGTTTTCTGCTTGTTCGTTCGTTCAATTTCTGTATAGTGTTTAAACATATGTTTAAACACTATGCAGGGGGAGCTTCAATGGAGGACAAAACCCTAAGCTGTTATTGGGAAACAGTTGTTGATATCATTCATGATGGAGTCATGATGGTCGACCCTGGCGGCATCATCGTCTCGGTTAACCGGGCCTTCACTGAAATGACCGGGTATGAACGCGACGAACTTCTCGGCTGCAACTGCTCGATCTTGAAGTGCAGCAGTTGTGAGAGGATTTACGATTCCACCAACCAGCATTGGTGTTTGCTTTTCCGCAATAGTACGGTCTCAATGCGTAAATGCCACTTGACCAGAAAAGATGGCAGTCTTGTACATGCCATGAAAAACGCCTCGGTTTTGCGCAATGAAGGCGGCGTTACAATCGGGGCAGTCGAGACGTGGGCGGATGTCACCGAGCTGATGGAAAAAGAAAGTCAGATCGCGGCATTTCGCCACGACCTGCAAGCTGAGGATACCTTTTACGGGATGGTTGGGATGTCGACAATCATCCGCCGTACCTTCGACCTTCTGGTCAATGTTGCAGCCTCCGATGCTCCTGCCTTCATTTTCGGGGAAAGTGGCACCGGTAAAGAACTGGCAGCCAAAGCCATTCACCTCCATTCGGATAGAAAGAACCAACCTTACATTCAGGTAAACTGCGCCGCGCTCAACGAATCTGTGCTGGAAAGCGAACTTTTTGGCCACGTTAAAGGGGCCTTTACCGGCGCGTATCAAAACCGGCAGGGGCGTTTTGAGGCGGCCCACGGTGGCGATATTTTTCTCGACGAAATCGGTGAGTTGCCTCACTCTATCCAAGTCAAGCTGCTTCGGGTCCTGGAAGAGAAAGTCATCGAACGGGTCGGTGACAACCGACCCATCCCGGTCGACGTGCGAATCATCACGGCCACCAACCGGAATCTTAGGGAATTGGTCGAAAAGGGGGTTTTTCGCAGAGATTTATATTATCGTATCAATGTGTTACCCATTGAGCTGCCCCCCCTGCGCAAGCGGCCTGAGGATATTCCCCTGCTGGCTGAGAATTTCTTCCGCCATCTACAATTGAAAAGCAACAAACAGATTCTTGGCATTTCCCCTGAGGCCATGCGTGCCGTGGTCCGATACCCTTGGCCAGGCAATATCCGCGAACTGAAAAGCGCCTTCACCTACGCCTTTGTGACCTGCACCGACGGACACATCGACCCTTCCCACTTACCGCCAGATCTTCTTACCCAGGCGACCGCCCCGTCTCTAGCCACTATTGCCGACGACGAACAAAAAAAGCAGGAATTACTCCAGGCCTTGACCCAAGCCAGAGGCAACAAATCCATGGCGGCAAAAATACTCGGCGTTTCCAGGGTGACAGTCTGGAACCGATTGCACCGCTACGGTCTTCTCCTCCGCGACTGAATCCTCCCACCAACACTTTTTCTCGGCTCTCCTGCCTTCTTCAACTGAGTGGCATGCCTTTTGCTAATAACCAAACGATTGATGCATGATCCGCTCTCGTTTCGCAGAACGGGTATCCGGCATCCATTGACTATGTGCTCAACCAACAGTGCTATTTTGTGCACATAGACATTTCAAGAAGACAAGATCGTCAGGGCAGGAAACTACGAAAGGAGGAGGAAATCATGAGGTTGAGTAAACCAAGAGAAAGGCTTGCCGGTCTAGCTGCAGCTTCGCTGATGCTAGCGTCGGCAGCGTTGGCTGCGGATCAAGCGCCGCCTGCAAAAGCAAAGGACGTCAAATCATGTGCCGTCTGCCATGCGCCAGAGGATGGGCAAATGCGGGCGTTTTTTGATGACGTTTCGATGAAGTCGCAGGTAATTCAACTCAAGCTGGATGCTACCACAGAACTGGTCAAGTTTGACGAGGACAAACTGACGATCGTCAATGGCTCAACACCAGGCGACGTCGAAAAATCCCTGCGCGACATCAAAAAGGGGAGTGAAGTCCGGGTAGCTTATATGGAGGCTCTCAATGGTTCCAAGAATATATCTGAAATTTCTATCAAACCGAAAATGACCGTTGCAGCGGAAAAGAGAATAAGTGTCGAAGGGGTAGAAAAACTCATTGCCGGACAAGAGAAATACACCCTTATCGATGCCCGTCCGCCGCTGAAGTTTCAGGACGGAGCCATCCCGACCGCTACTAATATCCCCTTTCCAGCCTTTCAGAAAAATCTCGATAAGCTCCCCAAGGACAAGAATGAACTGATTGTCTACTACTGCGCGGGGGTCACATGAGCGCTTAGTCCTTCATCTGCCCGTGAGGCAGAGAAAATCGGCTACACCAATGTCAAAGTATTCCTCGAAGGCATGCCGGAGTGGAACAAGCGTAATTCTAACACCCTGAATTCACAGGCCCTCAAAGAGGCGTGGCTCGACAAAGAACTGTCATTCGTATTGCTTGATGTCAGAAATGACAAAGAAACCAAGAAAGGCTACATCAAGGGCGCAGTGAGCATCCCGGAAAAAGATATAGAAAAAGCACTGAAGTCATTCCCGAAAAAGGAAATGAAACCCCCTATTGTTGTCTATGATGCAAAAGGGGATGGAAGTGCCGATATAGTGGCAATGAAACTTATCAAAGCAGGCTACCCAGGACCACGGGTGCTTATCGGTGGCTTTGACGCTTGGCAAACAGCTAAGTATCCGGTGGAATCTGGCAAGCTGTCGCATAAAGTAGTCTACGTTCCAAAACCGAAGGCTGGAACTATTTCGGCTGCCGAGTTTGACTCTTTGGCTAAGAATGTTCCGGCCAATAGCCAGATCATTGACGTTCGCAACACGGAAGAGGTTGAGGAAACGGGCAAGATCAAAGGTGCGATCAACATCCCTGCCGGTGACGTAAGCGACCGCCTCGCCGAGATTCCGAAAGACAAGGAACTGATCTTGTATTGTTCCACCGGGGCTCGTTCTGAAATGACCTATAATGTTCTTAAAGAAAAAGGTTACAAAGTCCGTTTTCTTGATGCCACGATTACCAACCACAAGGACGGCACCTTTAAGATGTAAGATGAGAAGGTAAAGAATATCAGCATTGTACACATAACAAGAAAGGCTCCTGAATATTCAGGAGCCTTTCTTGTTTTAAGCGAATGGGCAGAAATGCCTGTAGGTATCGTTGCGCAGATCATGGGCCATAAGCCATCGGCTAGCCGCTAACAATAATTCCGGGGTTAACGAAAATCTTAACGAGGATCAGGTACAGCAACAGCAGGAGATGAAAAGGAAAGAGACGCTGGATGACATGCAAATGCAAGCACAAAAACGGAAACAGCAACTGCAACAACAGAGCGCTGAAAGCAAAGGGCAACAGAACTCATTGAGGGGGGTGCTCCAATCGAGATTCATTGAGGATCTGGTTGCGCAACTGACGGACTCTGTGGATGTTGACCGGTTCGCCATGCTGTTCATGGCAATAAATCGCGAGCAGGAGATAAGTGATCAGGCCAGCAAGCATCTGGATCATCAGGCCATGGCGGCTTCTCGAAATGAGGTGGTAGACCTTGAGGTGCCGCTTCCACCAGGCAAAGAACGTTTCTATGTCCCAACGCAGCTTGTAGATCAGGGCGATTTGTTCGGCGGTGAGATCAAAGCGATCGGTGGCAACCCAGTAGGTCTTGCCTCCGACCGTGTAGCCGACCAGGCGCAGCGGGGTTTGCGTCTGATTGATTCCTTCCCGGCCAAGGAGAACCAGTGCTTGCCCGCTGCCTGGAGCTGATCGAAGTCGTGATGGCTTTGGTATCCCCGGTCGCTCACCCCGGTTTCCCCAGGCTGGACGATCCGATTGACAAAAGGACGCTCTCCGCCTTTGCCGTTGGTGAGGAAGATGGTGCGGGGAATACCTCGATTGAGGTCAAAGCCGATATGGGTCTTGGCCTTTTTGGCGCCTTTGCGGTAGTCGGCCCAGTCCATGGAAAGGACAGCGTCGATCAATGAACCGTCGACGGCGACCAACTGACCCAATTCGGGGTATTTGTCGGGCAGAACCTTGCTAGCCTGCTGTTGCAATGCTTCAAAGACCAGCAGGAATTGCTCGAGGCCACGTTCGTTCATGGCTTCGAAGAACGAACTCCTGGCAATACCTTTCTTCGGGGCAATATGCTCACGGGCAAAGGCATCTTCTTCCAGGGATTGGAGCAGATGCCTGCCGGAGGTATGCTCCTGCAGGTGAAAATAGATGAGCGCATGGAGCTGGTCTTCAAATTCCATTTGCAGCGGTCTATTGAGTCTGTCGCAGAACCGATGCAATAAGGCTCAATATATGTTATTGAATTAATGATATTAGTTGATGTTTTCAGTTTCTCGATCTGCCGAAGGGAAAAGCCACGCATCGCCGATTTCACAAGCCCAACCGGAGTCAACTGCATCTGCTGCCGATCTCGATCGACCAGTGGGTAGAGGAAGATCACCTTGCCCGATTTCTCTGGGATTGTGTGGAGCATTTTAATCTGGGGCAGTTTTACGCGGCCTACGGCGCGATGAAGGCGCCCCTCCTTATGATCCGCAGATGATGCTGGCCACCTTGCTGTACGCCTGGTGTCTTGGCATTCGCTCGTCTCGGCGGATCGCCAAGGCCTGCGAAGATCAAGTGCCGTTTCGATGTCTGACCGGCAATATCCGACCCGATCACTGCGCCTTTGCCCGTTTCCGCAGCCGTCTCATGAGGAAGCGATCAACCACCTGTTTGCCCAGGTGCTGTCGCTCTGTCATGAGGCGGGCTTGGCCAAAGTGGGCAAAGTCTACTTGGATGGGACCAAGATGCAGGCCAATGGATCCTTGGCGGCCAACCGAACGCTCGCGCATCTGGAGCAGGAGATCGTGAAGATGCACAAGGAAATGAAGGCGGCGGATGCTGCCGAATATGCGCGGCATGGCAAAGAGAGCCAGGGCGATGAGCTGCCCCCTGACTTGCGCAGCAAGCGCGAGCGCCTGACACGGTTGCAGGAGGCCAAGGAACGCCTTGAGCTGGCGGCGACAGCAGAGCGCTTGGTACAGGAGGAGAAGCTGGGCAAAAGAGCGGAAGAGGAGCAGCAGAGTGGCAAGAAGAAACCCGGCCGCAAACCGGCGAGTCCAGAAGCGGTGATCAACCATGATCGCAAGGCGAACCCTACTGACCCTGCGAGCCGGATTATGAAAACCCGTCAGGGACATGTGCAGGGCTTCAATGCCCAGGCGATAGTGACGGCGGGTCAATGTATAGTCAGCGCGGATATCACCCAGGAGGAGAACGACGTCCACCAGTTGGAGCCGATGTTGGCAGTGCTGGAGGCCACCTTGGAAGCTGCCGGGATCGAGGGCCGTCCCCAGGCGCTGGCAGCGGAGGCGGGTACTGGCATGACCAGCTTGATATAACCGAGCTGGAGCAGGACGGCCCTGGGTTGTTCATCGCCACGGCGAGCCGTTTGCGAGAAGCGCAGGCGCACCAGGCGGAAGGTTCTCCCCAGGGCCGGATCCCTGACGACATCACCCCGAAGCAGCGCATGACGCGCAAGCTGCGAACCCAGGATGGGCGGGCCGTCTACAAGTTGCGCAGCCAGACGGTGGAGCCGGTCTTTGGGCAGATTAAGAGCGTCATGGGGTGCCGGGACTTTCTTCGCCGTGGCCTGGATGCGGTGCAGTCGGAGTGGTCGCTGATTTGCGCCTGTTTCAACCTGCGCAAACTGTACATGGCGGCATATGGATGATCAATGAGCAACGAAAAATGGTGGAGAAGGCGCTTTTAATCGCCAGCCGATCATTATTGAAAGGCAAAAGCGTGGCCTATGGCAAGTCTCGAGAGAGCAAACGAGACTACAAGCAACACTCTTCTACAGAGAGACCCGCTTGAGGCCTGAGACTGAAATATCCCGTCAATAGTTCTGCGACAGGCTCTATTACTCCGGGATTTGAGTTTTGGAATGCGCTCCAGGGCCAAATGTAATGGAGGGCAGAAGCGTTTGTAGCTGTGAGCGGTTAACTTTCCTGACTTGAACGGGCGTGGCGCCATTTTTATAACTCCCTGTAATGAAAGGATATATATGAAAACAGACCGCGACGGCGCCTCCTTGCAAAATCTTAACCGGACATTGCTGAGAAATAATACATCCTTTTTTGGAGGAAAAGATGTCGCTGGAATTTTTTTTATACTCAGGCCTTGCTGTTAGCCCGGTATCTTCGGGGCGAACTCGATGGCTATCTGCCGGTCATCTTGAAATAACGGGAGGCCCGGCCATGATGGTCTTGGTGAGTTATGATGTGCGTACAAGCGAGCCCGGCGGCGCGAAGCGATTGCGGCGGGTGGCCAAGGTGTGTCGTAATTTTGGCCAGCGGGAGCAGTTTTCGGTGTTTGAATGTGTGGTAGACCCAGCCTAATGGACCAGGATTCGCCAGTTGCTGATCGACGAGATCGATATGGATGCCGACAGTTTCCGATTCTATTATCTCGGGGCCAATTGGCGCAACCGGGTAGAACATGTCGGCGCTAAGGAAAGTTTAGATCAGGAAGGTCCGCTTATTGTGTAGACTGGTCCGCGAACCTCTCGCAACCATAGAATTCCGGGAGGATCGCGATCGGTGCTGGAGCAGGTTTTGCGAGAAATAGAGCCGAGAAAAGGAGGTCTGTGCTTGGTTCCGCCGAGGGTGTTCGCGGAATATGTAGGAAAAGTTGTTTCACTACCTACGGTTATGGATCAGCAGTCGCCCCCCGCGCGGAGGCGTGGATTGAAATTTCTTAACTCCATCAGTTAAGGCCCTTGTGCAAAGTCGCCCCCCGCGCGGAGGCGTGGATTGAAATCCAGCCTTGTCTCGGTAGTCGAAGACGGTTGCCCGTCGCCCCCCGCGCGGAGGCGTGGATTGAAATGTCTTCTGGCCGTCGATCATCAGGACCGCGATACAGTCGCCCCCCGCGCGGAGGCGTGGATTGAAATTTCGCCCTTGGGTTCGCTTCGGCAATCTTCCTCGGTCGCCCCCCGCGCGGAGGCGTGGATTGAAATAACTTGACTCCGAAGGCAACCCGGTCACAGACAGAGTCGCCCCCCGCGCGGAGGCGTGGATTGAAATAGGTAGCTCCAAACGTCCAGGCCACCATTGTAAGTCGCCCCCCGCGCGGAGGCGTGGATTGAAATAAGGTTGAGGTCAAATTGACTGAGCCTGGAAAAGGTCGCCCCCCGCGCGGAGGCGTGGATTGAAATTGATGGAGTCCAAAACGGAGACGAGACAGGAGTTGTCGCCCCCCGCGCGGAGGCGTGGATTGAAATATACCATCATTTGGCGACTTGATCACCATCCAGCGTCGCCCCCCGCGCGGAGGCGTGGATTGAAATAAATCTGTATTGTCTATATATGAAAATGGAAGGGGTCGCCCCCCGCGCGGAGGCGTGGATTGAAATAAGCATCTCTCGCCCATTGCCGGACTCCCGTATTTGTCGCCCCCCGCGCGGAGGCGTGGATTGAAATATGGTGGCAACTTGGCGGGGTCCAGGGGCAAGCAAGGTCGCCCCCCGCGCGGAGGCGTGGATTGAAATCCTGCATCGGTAGTCATGGCAACCTGAATGGCCTTGTCGCCCCCCGCGCGGAGGCGTGGATTGAAATACGTTTCCGGCGAAGGATCAGCGGAACCCGAATAGTCGCCCCCCGCGCGGAGGCGTGGATTGAAATTGGCTCTATGGTGACGGGTTTTCCCATGGCGAGGGGTCGCCCCCCGCGCGGAGGCGTGGATTGAAATCACTTTATATACCAGCCATCTGCTACCACTGATGTCGCCCCCCGCGCGGAGGCGTGAATTGAAATTTCGTTTGCTTCTGCCCCTGGTGTTCCCGGCAGCAGTCGCCCCCCGCGCGGAGGCGTGGATTGAAATAACGTATCGGATTTGTGATATTCAACAGTGCTAGTCGCCCCCCGCGCGGAGGCGTGGATTGAAATTGATGAACGACAATTTCCTTTTCCATTGAGTATCGTCGCCCCCCGCGCGGAGGCGTGGATTGAAATACGCGCCCCCATTGATCCAAGTGCGGCGGCGAAAGTCGCCCCCCGCGCGGAGGCGTGGATTGAAATTTGCCAAAGGCCCAGTGCTCATCGACCATGACCCGGTCGCCCCCCGCGCGGAGGCGTGGATTGAAATGCTTCCCAACCATCCGGCGACCTGGACGTAATCTGTCGCCCCCCGCGCGGAGGCGTGGATTGAAATGCTGCGACCGGAAAGGTTGTCATTTATAACGGCTGTCTCCCCCACCCAGGGGATTTTTTTTTCGAGCCGAGTTCATAGGCAGCCGTTAAATTTATTTTTCAACCGGTCAGGACCTGCCGCATCCTGTCGACATGGCTGCCGGTCCAGTAGATTTTATCGCAGTGGCGGCAGATACAAAAAGTGTCGAAATAGCGGATGGTGAGCGGCTCAAGCCGGTGAAGGATGTCCGCTTTGGGCACGGGATCGAGCAGGGCGTTGCATTCGAGGCAGCGGGAGAGGGGATGAGGCAGTGCGGCGATGCCAAAGAGATCGAGCACTTCCCGTAGTTGTTCAGGCGGCGAATTTGCCCGGATGGCTCGGCCAAACACTACCTGCTTTCTTTTGAGCAGGTCCAGGTTGCGGCTGAGGAGGAGACGCTGCTCCAGACTCAAGGCCTGCAGGATATCCCGATCTTTCCAGGAAGGATGGTAGAGCGTGTCGAAACCGGCCATCCGCAGGTAACGGGCGAGCCGGCCGACATTGACATCGACAATGAATTTGAGGCTGTTTAACGGAGTGGGGCGCAGTAGGGTGGGGAGTGTCAGATCCCAGGGGGCGGCGGCCGGTAAAATATCGAAGTGCTGACTTGCCCTGACCGGCCAGGAAAAGTCGACCGGCCTGCCGTTGCAGGTGATTGCATGGACTTCGGTGTGCGGCAAGCCGAAGGCTTCGATCACATCCTTGATCGAGGCAGCGCGACTGACCGGCGCTATGATCGGGTTGTCTCCACGCCAGCGGCGCCGGAGCAGACGGGATAAATCACCATGGAAATGATACGTGGCCTGCATGTCGGAATCCTCTGGCGGCAAACTCCCGCCTGCCTGCTTGAACCGGTGAGCGCGTATGGCCAAGAGACTGAAACTGGGAGGATCGGGTACGTTCATCCCTTTGCCCGTAAGAGATAATCCCGGTTTATTTTAAATTGACACTTTCCGGCTTGTCATATCGACCGAACGGGAGAAATCGCAAGATGCCTCACGGGCGTTCGGAATGACAAATCCAGGGGTTGTGACCGCGTGAAATAGACATACTGACTAGGACATCTTAAATGCAACGGCGAAGAAGCAGTGTCGAAAATTGCCGACCGGGAATATCCCCGCTGGAAGGAGCGTGCAGGGCCTTGGCACCATCAATCCTTTTCGCGTCGCGACACATTGGGCATGTGGGTGACAGCCTCCTGCGCTTCATCCTGCTTTTTTTGGGAGAAAATCTCATTAATTGTTTTGGCTAGGTCAGAGACATTAACAGGTTTCATCAGGAAACCTGTAATACCGTAATAACCGGCGGATTGTTCGGTAACAGTTTCACTGTACCCGGTACAGAGAATGATGGGAATGGTGTTGTTAATTCGCCGAATCTCTTGGGTGAGTTGCACCCCTGTCATTTCCGGCATGGTCTGATCCGTAATCAGAAGATCATATCCGTGGGGGTTCTCCTGAAAGGTTTGGAGAGCGGTGGGGCTACTCTGAGTGGCGGTGACCTGGTATCCGAGCAGTTTGAGGCATTCCTCGATCACTTCCAGGAAAAAGGCTTCATCGTCAACAATGAGCACCCGTTCTCCGCGACCCAGAGGCAGGGGCTGATTCGCAGCTGTATTTTCTGCGGCGGAACGCCGGGTGAGCGGCAAAAAAACGTCCACGCATGTCCCCTTGCCCAGGTTTGTTTCAATCTCGATCAACCCCTGGTGGTTTTTGACAATGCCCCGCACCACCGCCATGCCCAAGCCGGAGCCCTCGTTGACATTCTTGGTGGTGAAATACGGCTCGAAGATGCGTTCCAGGACCGCTGGTTTTATTCCTGAACCCGTATCGGTCACTCTCAGACGCAGATACTGCCCCGGCGGTATGGTCATGGACATAAATTGCCGCCGCCTGGTCAAGGTGATGTTTTCCAGGGAAATGGTCAGTAATCCTCCGGTTTCCCGCATGGCATGGCAGGCATTGGTGGCGAGGTTCATGACGATTTGATGCATCTGGGTGGGGTCGCCGAGGACCCGATCACAGCCAACATCAAGCTGAAGCCGGATGGTCACGGTCGCCGGCAGGGTCGAGCGCAGCAGCTGGATGGATTCCCTGATCACCGGCGCTAGGTTTATGGGGGCCATGGCCACATTGCTGTGCCTGCTGAAGCGAAGGATCTGCTGGACCAGATCTTTGGCTCGGTTGCCGCCTTCGAGGACATGCTCGAGATATTCGCGTACTTTGTCGTCCACGGCCGAGGGATTGCGATAGAGCGCCAGTTCGGTGTAGCCGATGATGCCGCCGAGGATATTGTTGAAATCATGGGCAATGCCCCCGGCAAGCGTGCCGATGGCTTCGCTTTTCTGCGCCTGAATTACCTGTTTTTCCAGGGAGGCCTTTTCCGTCGCCAGGGCCAGTTCCTTGGTCAGGTTACGGATAAAGACCCCCATGTAGAGAGGCCTGCTTTTTTCATCCACCACCAGCCATCCCTTGGCGGCGACCGGGACGATGGTGCCATCCTTGGCAATATAGGAGAAATGCAGGGGCTCGCTGTGCGAAAGACCGGATTTGATGGCGAGAATGGCACCCTCGACCCTGACCTGATCATCGGTGGGAATAAACTCTTTGAAATGCCTGTGAATGCAATCCTCAGGGCTATAGCCGCTTTCCTGCAGGAAGGCTTGGTTGAGGTCGAGGAGAATCCCTTGGCAATCGATCAGCAATATTCCATCGGGATTGGTGTTGAAGAAGGAGCGGAAACGGAACTCACTTTTCCGCAGGGCTGTTTCCGTCATTTTCCGCTGGCTGACATCACGGACAATCGCCAGAATAGACTGCCCCCCAGAGAGTTCGGTGGCGTTCATGCTGACATCGGCATGGAACACAGTCCCGTCGAAACGGGAATGCAGCCATTCAAAATGCTGCGGCTCTCCTTGAAGAGCCTTTGCAATGGAGAGCGTTTCTTGCTCTTCATAGGTTTGCCCGTTAGCTTGCAGCGATGGGGAGAAATCGCGGGGTGACCGGCCAAGCATTTCTTGACGCGTACACCCGAACATCTCCAGCGCTTTGGTATTACAGTCAACAATCGTAACGCGCCTATCGATGTCGTCCATGATTAGGATGGCATCGCTTGCCGACTCAAATAGAGTTTGGAAGCGTTCTTCGCTCCTCCGGACCTGCTGGTTGGCATGTTGTTCCACCAGGACAGTATACGCCATTGAAGTTAGCAACTCGGCGGTAAGTTCCAACTGGCTGATGGTCTGCTGCAACCTCTGCGTTGAAAAGACAGGGAGGTGGGCTGCGGTGGTATGCTCGGCCGGCTCGGCGAACCGCTTTGCCGCGACTGTCGTTGGCTGGATTTCTTGTTCTGGGGGAGAGAGCGAAAACAGACCGGCAAAGATGCTGGCGACATGCAGGCCCTCAATGATAATTGGTGCGCCAACTCCATGAAATCCGCTCTTGCAGGTGAATACGCAGGATTTTGTATCGGTTGGCAGCCTGCCGGCAAATAAATGTTTGAGCTCAGTACAGCCTTGGCAAGCTGGAATCTGCCGTGTTGCCGGATTGTTACAAAAGCAGGGCCAATCTTCCTCGAGAATGACCTCTCCCTTGGGATCAATGATTATGCAGCCTAAGGCAACGGAGGTGGAGAAACGCTGCAGCGTCGATTGCAGTTTGGCCAAAGGGATCAACTGGTCAATTCGTCGGGTATGGTCTTCCATGGTCGTCTCACGAAGGCTTGCTGAAGGGAGAGAAGAGAGGTCCATTCAGGGGGGGGACGTTCCAGCAAAATGACGGCAAAGTATCCTC
This sequence comes from uncultured Desulfobulbus sp., assembly GCF_963662935.2. Classification (NCBI taxonomy): domain Bacteria; kingdom Pseudomonadati; phylum Thermodesulfobacteriota; class Desulfobulbia; order Desulfobulbales; family Desulfobulbaceae; genus Desulfobulbus; species uncultured Desulfobulbus sp. The sequence continues at coordinate 371,934 of NZ_CAXXTL010000001.1, forward strand.
TCTGATCCTTAAAAAGGATCCTGCACCTCAAACCTGGCAACAGGTTGAGGTGCAGGTGAGAGGGGCATGCGTCGAGGAGCTGGCTCATTATGCGGTCTTGAACTGGCCTACCATCTGATTCAATTGGTCCGCCAGGGCGGAAAGCTCGTGGGCGCTGGTGCTGACCTGCGAACTGCTGGTGAACATCTCGCCGGCGATGGCGCTGACATCGCTGATTTCCTTGGCAATCTCGGTTGCGACCACGGAACTCTGATTGACGTTCTCGTTGACTTCGCCGATTCCCTGCGCCATCTGGTTGACATTGCTGGCGATTTCGGCGGTAGCGGCGGTCTGTTCCTCCACCGCCGTGGCAATGCTGCCCACTACCTCGTGCACATCGTTTATGACCGTGTTGATTTCGGAAATCTGCTGCACCGTCTTGGTGGTTGTGTCCTGGATGTTGCCGACCTTGTCTTTGATATCGTAAGTCGCGGCCGCGGTTTGTTTGGCGAGTTCTTTGATTTCGTTGGCAACGACTGCAAATCCTTTACCCGCCTCACCGGCTCGTGCCGCCTCAATGGTGGCGTTGAGGGCCAGTAAGTTGACCTGCTCGGAGATCTCGGTGATGGTTTCGATGACCTTGCCGATGGATTTAGCTGAATCTCCCAGCGCATTGATGTTTTCTGAGGCCTCGGTGGCCTTTTTGGTAGCGTTGCCGGAGATGAATCGGGCTTTTTCCGCATGCTGGGCAATCTCACCGATGGTGGAGGACATTTCTTCCGAAGCGGTGGCCACGATATTGGTATTGGTGGTCGATTGTTCCATGGCCGCCGCGACATTGTTCATGTTGGCGCTCATTTCCTCGGCGGCGACCGCCACATTATTGGATTTGTTGGACGCATCCTGGGCGCCCTGGTTCATCTGTTCTGAAATTCGAGACAATTCCGTTGAGGACAAAGAAAGGGTGTGGACTCCAGTCGAGACATCCTTGATGATATGCTGCAGCTTTTCGATAAACACATTGAACCAACGTTCAAGCTCGCCGATCTCATCTTTTGATGTGGCATCCAAACGCATGGTCAGATCGCCTTCTCCTTGGGCGATATCCTTCAGGCTGGCAACCGCGCTGTTGATAGGTTTGACAATGGTGTTTGCAACGAATACCCAAACAAGAGCCGTCAGGAGGAGGGAAACAAGCCCCACTAACGCGATCATTGTATTGCTGCTTTTTCCTATATCTTCCAGCATGTCTGCAACTTTCGTGAATTCTCCCTGGTTGGCCTCAGCTGCAATGATCCAGTCCCACGGTTGAAAATAGACGAACCGGGCATCGTGTTTGGTGGTTACTCCGCCATTTTTTAATGAAAAATTCTGTTTGCCAATCTCTCTGGCGCTGAGTTTTTTTGCAAGGCTAACCCGTTCTTTTATATATGTTTTCCCTTCTGCGTCCGCTTCCTTGGAAACATCTTCCCCGTCTTTTTTACCCCCATGGGCGATTACGTATTTGCCCGAACTGTCGAGAACGGTGACAAAGCCTTTCTCACCGATTTTCATCCCTGCAATGGCCTGCCGGAGACTTTTCACGTTCTCCTGGGGTATGCCCACATAAAGAACGCCTACTATATTTTTTGCACCATCAAGAATTGGCTCGTAGGCGGTGATATACCAACGGTCCACAACAAAAGCCCGGCCGCTGTATGTCTGCCCTTTAAGGATGGTTGATACAACAGGGTTAGCCGTTCCATCTGCATTGGCGCTGGGAATATAGGTGCCAATCGCCCGATTACCTTCGGCTGTGAGAACATTTGTGGAGACCCGTAACATATCTCCTTGGGGATTCATTCTCTGGAAAATAGTGCAGGTGACATCAAGCAGTTCCTTGACGGGATCTACAATAAAGGCCTTTTGGTTTGGGGCAGAGACTTGTCCTAGCCATGTATCTCCTACCATCATTTTGGGAATTTCAATCTTGGTGCTTGCCTTGGTATACTGGTTGACAGCAGACCATTCGACGGTTTCAGGGACGATGGTTATCCCGCCGCTTTTTATTAACAGGTCGCGGGCGACATTTAATGCAGCATTGATATTTTTCTGTGTTACTTCTTGATGTGATTCAGCCAAGGTATAAATGTTGTCGACGATGTGATCCAAGTCAGCATAAGCAAGGTTGAGACTTTCGCGTTGCCCTACCTGGAAGACCTTTTTATTTTGACTAAAGACCGTGACCATAATTATTGAGAGCGGAATTAATGTGACGACCACGCCAATCAACAGCAATTTTGTCCGGATCTTCATGTTTGCTAGTTTCATTTTTTCTCTTGTTCTCAGGTCAAAGGTTCATGATGGATATTTTTATGGGCAAAATGCCTAGAAATCATTTCTAAAGAGCTGATGAGCTCGGGATTAGCCAGAATTATGCCAGAACGGAAGTTTGAATTTTCATTATAAAAACAAATGGTTCCGTTGGACAGAAAGAGGGGCTGTCCTGAGAAAACGCTTTTTGTCCTGTTAAATCGGACAAAAAGCGCTGGGAGTCCGGTTGTTCCGGACAGAGGCCGGTGGGTTCGATCAGGGATGGCGTTTCAGCAGACCATACCCGAAGACATTGTTTGGAAATGAGGCCGGGCCTAAAACGATGCGATAAAAGGCGGTGTTGGGTCTTGGCATTCTACTACTGGACCGGCTACCAAAACTCTTTGGGCACGAGGCCATTGAACCGTGCCCGACAGAGAGAAGAACAACACAGCGGTCAACGCAAGATCCTGGTCTCCGTACCTGGAGGCACCTTTGGGTCATTGTGCGCACCGGGGCAACCGGCATGCTCGCTGACTCTGCTGCTTAAAAAGTAGTTCTGCCCAAGGGCGATGCGCTGTGAGGACGGGTGGTTGCTGACAGCCCATGTCGGTTGAGCAACCACCGTCGCCACGATGGTCATGCGGTCTTGAACTGGCCCACCATCTGATTCAATTGTTCCGACAGGGCCGAGAGCTCGTGGGCGCTGGTACTGACCTGCGAGCTGCTGGTGAACATCTCGCCGGCGATGGCGCTGACATCGCTGATTTCCTTGGCAATCTCGGTTGCGACCACGGAACTCTGATTGACGTTCTCGTTGACTTCACCGATTCCCTGCGCCATCTGGTTGACATTGCTGGCGATCTCGGCGGTAGCGGCGGTCTGTTCCTCCACCGCTGTGGCAATGCTGCCCACCACCTCGTGCACATCGTTGATGACCGTGTTGATTTCGGAAATCTGCTGCACCGTCTTGGTGGTTGTGTCCTGGATGTTGCCGACCTTGTCTTTGATATCGTAGGTCGCTGCCGCGGTTTGTTTGGCGAGTTCTTTGATTTCATTGGCAACGACTGCAAATCCTTTTCCCGCCTCACCAGCTCGTGCCGCCTCAATGGTGGCGTTTAGGGCCAGCAGATTGACCTGCTCGGAGATCTCGGTGATGGTCTCGATCACCTTGCCAATGGATTTCGCTGAGTTGCCCAGTTCATTAATGTTCAGAGAAGCCTCGTTGGCCTTCTTGGCGGCGTTGTCGGAGATATAGCGCGCCTTTTCCGCGTGTTGGGCTATTTCGGCGATGGTGGCGGACATTTCTTCCGAAGCGGTGGCTACGATATTGGTATTGGTGGTCGATTGTTCCATGGCCGCCGCGACATTGGTCATGTTGGCGCTCATTTCCTCAGCGGCAACCGCCACATTATTGGATTTGTTGGACGCATCCTGGGCACCCTGGTTCATCTGTTCCGAAATCTGGGACAGTTCTGTCGACGATGAGGAAAGGGTATGGACACCGGCAGCGACATCTTTGATGATGTGCTGCAGTTTTTCGATGAACACATTGAACCAATGGGCGAGTTCGCCGACCTCATCCTTGCTGGTCACCTGAAGGCGCATGGTTAGGTCACCTTCACCCTGAGCAATATCCTTGAGACTTGCCACTGCTGCATTGATCGGGCGGACGATTTTCCGGATAGAGAGAATCAACACTATAGCGGCAATGCCCAAAGCACCGACGATAACAGCCAAGATGATATTGCGGATATGATCCGCGGTACGAAGGAATTCTTCCGAATTTTGGGTGATGGCAATGGACCAACCGTTGACGTCGACCGGCGCAAAACCGGCAATCTTGTGTACACCTGTGAACACATAATCGCCAACCCCGCTCTTGCCGGCAATCATCTGTTCGATGATCTGCTGCATTTCCTTGATTGCAAAGAGATTCATGCTCAGCAGGTATTCGGGTTTCGGATGGGCGATAATAATGCCCTCCTTGTTGATCATGTAGGCATACCCAGTTTGCCCAACCTTTCTGCTGGGGATCAGGTTGGTGAAATAATCGGCTTTGAGGACTACTCCGATCACGCCGGTGAACGAGTTGGCCGATGATTGGATGGGTGCGGCGATGGGGACGATCAGTTGGGAGGTGGCTTTTGAACGGATCATATCGCCCACACTGACGTGGCCACTGGTCTTGGCCGTTTTGAATTCTTCGTTCTCCGCGACCGAGACCTTCTTGTATTCTTCCCCACCATTGAGAATGCCGGTGAGGATCTGGCCGGACGCATCCGCAATGAAAAGTCCCTGGTACTCCTGGGATTCATTGATCGTTTTGAATTTGTCCCGAAGATGCTCGAAGAGGGATTGGATCACCTCCGTTTTGTTGGCATCGCCCTCTTGTGACAGCTTTTCCATTGCAGCGATAACGATCCGATCTCTTGCGAGTAAAGTGGCGGTATTTTTTTCCGCATGCAGCAGATTGTTGACAAGGCTGGCCAGATCACCCGCCATGGTTTGAGCCTTTTCCTGAGACAGCGCCATCAGGGCATTCGACGATTTGGTCACGGAGAAATAGCCGACAACGAGTAAGGGCAACAGGACGGATAACAGACCGGTTGCCAGCAGTTTGAATTGAATTGATCGGACATTGAGTTTCATAAAGATCTCCTTTGTTGTGTGATGCGCTGGAATCATTGTTCCTGTTGAATGCACAGAGGAGATAGCCAGAAGTATGCCAAAATGAAGGCATGCGCTTTTATGTGTTAAATCAGTATATTGTGAAAAAAAGGAAGGGGCGGTGATTTTGGTCGGAGGGGTGTTTGTCCGGAAAAATCGGACAAAGGGGGGCGGGGTTGGTCCGATTATTCCGGACAGAGATCGGTGGTGCTGGTCAGGGAATGTAGTTTCAACAGGTCGTAGAGACGGGAGCGGCTTAATCCCGAAACGGTGCAGGCTGCGGCAATGTCGCCCTTGGTTTCACTCATGAGTCGCTGCAGGTAATGCTTTTCGATGTCGCTGACGAGCAACCGGCGATATTCTCTAAAGGGTTGCATCCTTTCAGGAAAGGCAATTTGGGAGGGTAGAGCCGAGGCAAGACCGGCTGGGGATTGCTCATGCTTCTTCGACACCATGGAGTGGATGCGGCATAGGCGGACCTCTGGGGGCAGATGGATGGGGTAGAGGACCGGATCATTGGGGTCGGCGATAATGGCTTTTTCCAGGGTGTTTTCCAACTCGCGCACATTTCCCGGCCAGGAATAGGAGGCCAATGTCTCGAGCGTCTCAGGAACCACCCCTTTTATAGGGAGTCGATTGCGTCGGCAGATCAAAAAAACGAAACTCATGGTAAGTTTTTCGATATCCTGTCCTCGCTCTCGGAGGGGAGGAAGGTGGAGGGTGAAGGTATTGAGGCGGAAAAACAGGTCGCTACGAAAAAGCCCCTGCCGAACCATCTCCGCCAGATCCCGGTTGGTGGCGGCCACTAGCCTGAAATTACTCGTCTGTTCCCGGTCCTTTCCCACCGGACGAAACACTCTTTCTTGCAGCACACGGAGAAAGTTCTTTTGTGTTTCCAGGGGGAGTTCTCCCGCTTCATCGAGAAAAAGGGTGCCGCCGTCGGCCTGCTCTATCAACCCTTTCTGGTCGCAGTTGGCACCGGTGAAGGCCCCTTTGGTGTGCCCGAACAGAAGGCTCTCGACAAGTGTTTCCGGCAAGCTGGCACAATCAACCACCACAAAAGGCCCCTTGGCACGGAGGCTGTTGGCATGAATCGCCCGGGCAAACAATTCTTTGCCGGTTCCCGTTTCCCCGGTAATCAGCACCCCGGTCTCGGTTCCCGCACAATGAGCGACCTGATCCAGGCAGTCGCAGAGCGCCTTGCTCTTGCCGACGATCTCGTCACGCTTGAGACTGATCTGGGGGGCGCGCAGCATCTTTTTTTCATGATACTCAAGTGCTCTTCGGATATGGAGGATAATCTCCTGGCGGGAAAGCGGTTTTTGCAGATAATCCCAGGCGCCGTTTTTGATGGCCAGTTCTGCGCCATTGGCGTCACCCATACCGGTGATGATGATCACCTCAGGGGAGGACGGGAGCCCTTGGACAAAGGGGAGCGTCTCCAGCCCGTTGCCGTCGGGCAAGCGGACATCGAGAAAAACCAGGTCGGTTGGCTGGCTGGTCAGGAGAGCTTTTCCTTCTGCGAGACTGCCGGCGACGCGGGCTTCATGCCCCAACAATGTGCAATGCTCAGAAAGAAGGACCCGGAAAATCGCATCATCGTCAATAATAACCACCTTTGCCATATTGTTCGCCTCGTTGATGGAACAATGTGATACGGCCCAATGATCAGCCGTGGTTTTTTCTGCCTGTTCGGTGGGGTGACAAAAAAGCCGGAGTAAAATTTTTGTAGATATATAAATTTTGACGAAATTTTTGCAAAAAAGCTATGGGTTTTCTTTGGTGTCAACCTTTCGTCCATCCCTTGCCGCCTTGGGTCCGGTCACCGGCAACCGTAATCTTGTTCCATTTGCTCTTGCGGCCAAAGACGAGCCAGCTTCGACCTATCCTTCACTTATATCAGCAGGCTTCCTGTTGCCTATAGATGGAGGGCCGGGTGAATGGCGATGGTTGCCGATAGAGATTTTGCGGGAAGTGGAGACGATAAAAGGAGGCCTGTGCTGGATTCCGTCAAGGGAATTTGCGGAATATGTTGGAAAAGCTGATTCAATACCTACGGTTATGGATCAGAAGTCCTCCCCCGCGCGGGGGCGCGGGTTGAAACATTGCCTTGGTATTGAGGTTCGGGACACAACGCCTGTTGGATTAGATCATGCCCTGCATGTAACGATGCATCGATTCGGCGGCATCCAGACCCTGGCAGACCGCCTTGGCCACGGTCTGCGGACCGAGGACGGTATCGCCGCCAGCAAAGATCCATTCCACGCTGGTCTGCAGGGTGACTGGATCGACCACATAGGTACCCCGTGAGGTAATGGCCACCGGCACGGTCTCGTCATGGACCGGGATAACTTTCTGGCCGACCGCGGCAATCAGGGCATCGGCCGGGAGGATAAATTCTGAACCCTCGATCGGCATTGGCCGGCGACGGCCCGAATGATCCGGTTCACCGGGTTGCATGCGGACACATTCAACTCCGGTCAACCGTCCGTCTTCGCTTAGAATTTTCACCGGCGCAGCCAGGAAAGTCAGGCAAACGCCTTCCTCTGCGACATGGTTGATCTCCACCACCGAGGCAGGCATCTCCTCGCGAGTGCGTCGATAGAGGATGGACACTTCTTTCCAGCCGGAGCGGAGCGCCACCCGCGCCACATCAATGGCGACATTGCCGCCACCAACCACCACAACCTTGTCGCCAAGCGCTATTTCACGGCCGGTGAGCACCTGACCCAGGTAATCGACACCGGACATTACGCCTTGAGTTTCCATTTCCCCTTCCAGGCCCAATCTGCGGCTTTCATAGGCGCCGATCCCTAGAAAAACGGAAGCGTATCCTTGATCCCGCAACTCGGACAGGGTCAGATCCTTGCCCACGGTGATACCGGTTTTGACATTGACGCCGCATTGCTGCAGGGCGTAGAGCTCGGCACCGATGATGTTACGCGGCAGGCGGTAGTTGGGGATGCCGACGCTGAGCATACCGCCAAAGAGCGGCAGTGATTCGAAGACCGTACAGCTGTAGCCCTTGTGGGCGAGCGAGTGGGCTACGGTGATGCCTGCAGGTCCTGAACCGATGACCGCCACCTTGATTCCGTTTTTCGGCGCGCAGCGGGGCGAGAGGTTCTTGCCGTTGATGATCATCCAGTCGGCCAGGAAGCGTTCCAGCAGCCCGATGGCCACCGGCGCATCCTTCTTGCCCCGGATACAGGCACCCTCGCACTGGAACTCATGGGGGCAGACCCGTCCACAAACAGAGGGCATGGAACTGGTTTCACGAATGACCCAGTAGGCCTCCTCGAATTTGCGCTGGCCAAGCAGTTCGATGAAACGGGGGATGTCGTTGCCGATCGGGCAGCCCATGACGCACAGCGGCTTGCGGCACTGCAAACAGCGCTGGGCCTCGATAAGAGCGGTCGGTTCGTCAAATCCTTTGGAAACCTCATCGAAATTATCGAGCCGTTCCTCGGGGTTGAGTTCGCGCGGCAATTGCCTGGGGATGGCCAGTTGTTCCCTGATGTTCATAACGGTACCGGTGAGTTTGAGTTAAGAGCTCTTCCTGATCCATAGCAGGAATGGTTTCAGATGGCAACAGGGAAGCCGGGGTTGACAGCAGGAGGTGATTCGGTGAGGACAACGAGATGCATGGCACGCGGGCCGTGGGCTCCAAAGACCATGCAGGCCTCGATATCTGCGGTTTTCGAGGGGCCGGAGATCAGTACCAGGGAATCGAGATCCTGTTCCCGGCGGATCAGGGCATAGGCCTCGGCCAAATCGGCCAGCAAGTTCGAGACCGGCAATACGGCGATATGGATCGACGGGACCAGCGAGGTGGAGCGCGGCCGACCAGGTCGAGTTAGCTGGACGATGGTGGCCGATTCGGCAATGCCCCAGTCCGCCACGGTGACACCTATCGAGGCGGCCAGGGTATGGTGTCGAACTTCGGGATTATTGCTGCCGGTCCAATGGCAGGCGATGTGGTCTTCTGTCAGCAGGGCATCCACGGAGAGGGCGCGCAGCAGGGGGTGGTCGTGGAAGATGAGGGCTTTTTCAGGGTGAAATTCCGGCTTACTTGCGCGGGCAATGGCGGCGATACAATCGGCAGCTTCGGGTAAGGTGGCACAGGTGTGGACCTGGAGGTTGAGTGGGGCTGCATTCTCGATGAGTTGTTGCAGCAGCGCCGTCTGCTGTTCCCGGTTGCGGCCGGCAAGGCGAGCTAAGATAGATTGGTCATCGGCCCGAGCCAGCAGCTCCTCCCAGGAAAGTCGTTGGTCGCGGGTATCCTGAACAGCGGTGCGAACCCGGTCGAGAAAAGCGGTTCGGTTATGCTTCATTTTTTGGGTCATCTTTGCGTTTTTTTTCCCTGTAGGAACGTCCTTTTCTCAGAGTGGAACGCCATTGTTCCCGGAAGGTTTGCGGAGCCACGGGCGGCAGGTCGCGACCTGCGGTCCAGCCGTCATTCAGGCTGGGCAGGGGGCCGATCACACCCTGTGAATCAGTAAAGGGGCGTTGCAAGGTGCGAACCACCCGGAGGATGGTTTCGTAGAGCCGGCTGTTGCTGATGGTCCGCTGCCAGAGTCTGAACCCCAGCGCCTCAAGCCGGTTGTGCGGTCGGACCTGCCAGGAGGAATCACCGTACGCCAGTTTGTGGCGCAATGCGGCCAGCATCCGGGGCAGGTTGTTGTCGACCGGACAAACGTCGCGGCAAGCCCCGCACAGGGTCTCGCCTTTGCACAGGTCGGCGTGCTGGTTGATGCCCTGGAGCAGGGGAGTGATCACCGCGCCAATGGGGCCGCTGTAGGGGGAATGGTAGGCGTGGCCGCCGATGCGGCCATAGACCGGGCAGATGTTGAGGCAGGCACCGCAACGGATGCAGGCCAGCACCTCGCGGAATTCCGGGTCAGCCAGGATACGCGAGCGGCCGTTGTCAACGATCACCAGGTGAAATTCCACCGGCCCATCGGGGTCACCTTCGCGGCGTGGCCCGCCGATAAAACTGACATAGGTGGAGAGTTTCTGCAGGGCTGCTCCCTGGGTGAGCAGCTGCAGCAGGTCGCGGTGATCGTCCAGGGTGGCGGCGATCCGCTCCATACCCATCACGGCCACATGCAGAGGGGGCATGGTGGTGGCCATGCGGATGTTGCCCTCGTTGGAAACCAGGCTGATCTGCCCGGTCTCGGCGCAGGCGAGATTGCAGCCGGTCAGTCCCATGTCAGCGGTGAGCAGTTTTTCCCGCAAAGCCTTGCGGGCCGCCCTGGTCAGGGTCGGGGGATCCTCGCTGGAGGGGATGCCGAGCCGGTCGGTAAAAAGCTGGCCGATTTGTTGCCGGTCCATGTGGATACAGGGGGCGATGATGTGCGAGGCCGAGCTGCCGGCGATCTGAACGATAAATTCCCCGAGGTCGGTTTCCACCACCTCGATGCCTTCTGCCGCAAGCACCGCGTCGATCCCGATCTCGGCCGACAGCATCGATTTGCCCTTGACCACCCGTCGCACCCCGCGTGCTTGGGTCAGATCGCGAATATAGGCGGTGGCCTCCCCGGCGGTGGCCGCGAAAAAAACATGGCCGCCCCTGGCCTCGACCCCCTCTGCCAAGAGTGCCAGCAGCCGGTCGAGATGGGCCAGGGTCTGCATTCGTCTGCTTTTAACCCGCTGGCGCAGCCCGGGGTCGGGCAGGTTACGCCAAATGTCGAGCGCTCCCTTTCCGTAACGGGCCTGGAGGCTGCGCAGACTTTTTTGCAGGCAGGGGTTGTCCATGCCCTCGCGGGCCGACTCAAGATACTCAGATTGAGGGGAAATATTCATAATGCTTCGCCGCCGGCCAGGACCTGGGCCAGATGCAGCACCCGGATTGTTTCGCCCCGCCGGGTCAGACGACCGCGTATCTGCATCAGGCAGCTGACATCGCAGCCCACTAAGGTCCCGGCCCCGGTTTGGAGAAGGGTGTCGATTTTGTCGTCCGCCAGAGCCAGCGAGATGTCCGGGTAACCGACGCTGAAGGCGCCGCCAAAGCCGCAGCAGGTGTCACTGTTTTTCATCTCCACCAGAGAAAGGCCACGAACATGACGGAGCAGTTGCCGAGGCTGCTCGCGGATCCCCAGGGTGCGTACCAGGTGGCAGGAGTCATGATAGGTGACGGTTCCGGGGAAGATAGCCCCCAGATCCGTGAGGCCAAGTACATCCACCAGATACTCGCTGAATTCGAAGGTTTTTCGCCCTACTGCCAGGGCGCGCGGGTGCATGACCGGGTCGTTGACAAAAAGTTCGGGAGAATGTTGCCGGACCATGGCTACGCAGGAGCCCGAAGGGCAGACGATAACCTCGGCATCCTCGAACAGATCGATGAACCGTCGCGCCGCAACGGCCGCCTCTTGCCGGTAGCCGCTGTTGAAGGCCGGTTGACCGCAGCAGGTTTGGCCTTCGGGGTAGGTCAGTGGAATGCCAATCCGGTCAAAAACCTGGATCATGGCTGCGCCCACCTCGGGGAAAAGCGCGTCCACCAAGCAGGGGATGAACAGGGAAACAAGTGGCTGTGGAGACATGAAAATCTCAGGTTGAGGAGGGCGTTATTGGAGACTGAGCAGGTAGGTGCGCAGGTTGGTGCCTTTTCTGCTCAAGCCGAGTTTGCGCCGTAGTTTCTTGCGATGAAAACTGATGGTGGCCACCGACACTCCGAGGACATCGGCGATCTCCTGGCTGCTTTTGCCCTGACGGACCATGGCGGCAACCTCGATCTCCTGGGGCGTCAGCAGCAGGTTGATGGCTGAGAGCCGGTTGAGAAAGGGTGAGATGATGTCGTCGAGATGATGGACAACGATATCGACCAGGGTGCGTTGCCGCTGCTCCAGGAGGCTGTCGAGCAGTTTTTGCAGATACGGCACTGCCAATTCCCGAATATTGGCCACAATGCGTTCTTCCAACTGCTCGCGGTCGCGCTGGCGATGGTCCAGCAATACCTTGAGGGCAATGTTGGTCTCCTCCAGCTTTTCGGTTTTCCGGTGGAGTTCCTTTTCCTGGCTCCGCAGTTTTTCTTGGGCAAGGATGATCGGGGTGATGTTCTCGTGGGTAACGATCACCCGCCGGGCCTGGCGGTCGCGATACGGCACCACCCGCAAACTGTACCAGCGTTGCTCACCCGGAGAGTGGCAGGGATATTGGGTGAGGAACTCCTCGATTTCACCGGCGATCACCTGGCGGATGGCCCTGCCGATCAGCAGGCTGTCCCCCTCGTCACAGGTGCCTGTTTCGCAGGTCGAAAGGTAATTGAGACCGACGCAGTCCACCGGATCGCGCATACCATTCTTGCGGGCAAACTCCTGCCAGGCGCGATTGGTCTCCACGATAATACCGTTTTCGTCCAGAACTGCCACGTGGGTCGACAGCGAATCAACAATCACCCTGTACATCTCTGCTCCCGCCATGTTGCTTCTCCTGGAAGATATTGTTCTGTTCATCTGTCAGCTACCACCCATAGCCCTAAACTGTCCATAGGGATTGAGCCAACCTTTCATTTTACTCTTGCGAAAACCAAAAAAAAAATGGCATAGTGGCGCCATTATGCACATCTCGCACAAAACGCAATCCCGCCTTGAAACGACGACCGCAGTCGTTTTCGGCTGCGGCAACATCCTGCTCGGTGACGACGGTTTCGGCCCAGCGGTGATTGAGCAGCTCCGGCAAGCCAATTTGCCCGAGTCAGTCCGGGCTATTGATGCCGGCACCGCTATTCGCGAGTATTTACTCGATTATTTGATGCTCCCGGCCCTGCGGCCGGCAATGCTTATTGTGGTTGATGCCTGGTCAGCGGAGGGCGACGCGCCAGGTCAGGTGCGGCAGTGCGTCCCGGCGGACCTGCCGGTGCAGAAAACGCATGATTTTTCGCTGCATCAATTTCCCACGGTCAACCTGCTGGCGGAGCTCGAGGAGGAGACCGGGATTGAAGTCGTGCTGATCATCGCCCGGACCGCGAGCATTCCCGACCGGATCGAGCCGGGGTTGTCGCCGGTCATGCGGGCTGCAGTGGACACAGCCTGCACGCGCATTCTGCGTATTGTCAGACCCTATACCGCCCTGGAGGAAACCACTTCATGATCTACGAAACCAAGGTCAACGATTTGGCCGAAGAGTTCGGGGTGCATCGCAATACCATCCGCAACTGGATCAACTCCGGGGTCTTGCCGGCCCAGGAGGGACCTGGCCGCCGCTACCTGATTCAATGGGAGGACTACAAGCGGCTCTGCGACAAATTCGGCCGGGAGCCCCGCATCTCTCCCGATCCAGCGGTTGACGGTGAGGTGCTCCCCGTACCGAGGATCAACGGTGCAGGCCCGGTTCCGGTTCGCCTGGAGGTCAAGACTAACCCGCTCTATACCTTACCCGCCATGGCCGATGTCTGCCTCACCTGCGGTTCCTGCGCCGGGGCCTGCCCGATCTCGGGGGTTGACGATCTTGACCCGCGTAAGATCATCCGCATGGCCTTCCTCGGCATGGACGACGAATTGGTGGAGAGCGACTGGCCGTGGAAGTGCACCCTGTGCGGCAAGTGCGAGGTGGTCTGCCCGATGAATGTGGAGATTCTCCAGTTGATGCGCCGTATCCGTGCCCGTCGCGACCGTGACAAGGTGCCGGCAGCGATCCAGAAGGGGGTTGTCACCTGTCTGGAAAAAGGCAACAATCTGGGGATACCCAAGGACGATTTCCTCCTGCTGATCAGGGAATTGGGCGAGGAACTGGCCCAGGGTTCCTGCCCCGGTTTCGTCACCCCCGTGGATGTCCGTGGAGCCCGAATGCTGGTGACCGTGAACTCGAAACAGCCCTTTGCCGAGCCGGACAGTCTGACCTGGTGGTGGAAGATCTTCCATGCCGCCGGCGAATCTTGGACCATCTCCTCCGAATACTGGGAAGGAATCAATTGGGGCCTGCATTCTTGCGATTACAACGCCATGCGCACCATCGTCAAGCGGATCATTGACAATATCGAGCGGCTGAACTGCAAGGCCCTGCTCCTGCCCGAGTGCGGCCATGCCTACTATGCCACCCGCTATGCCTTGGAGCGCTGGTTTCCTGAATCTTTGCAGCAATTTAAAATCTACACGATTTTTGATTTGCTGCTCGAGTATCTCAACGAGGGGCGGATCCGTCTCAATCCGAACATCCATACCAAGCTGGCTACCTTCCACGACTCCTGCAATTACGGCCGCAACTCGCTGAAAACCTTCGGCCAGGGCTATTTCGACGAGGCCCGTGTCCTGACCCAGGCCTGCTGCAAACGCTATGTCGACTTGACACCTGACCGGGAGGAAAACTACTGTTGCGGCGCCGGAGGAGGAGCTTGGGCCAGCCCTTTTGCTGCCGAACGGGTCTTTCACGGCCGGGTCAAGGCCCGGCAGATCAGCGAATCCGGGGCCAAGCTGGTGGTCACCTCCTGTCAGAACTGCCGGGACCAGATCCAGCGGTCGCTCAACCACGAATTCAACCTCAATATCGAGGTCCAATTCCTCTGGGAACTGGTTGCCAATTCCCTGGTCATGGAGCCGCGGCCATGACAACTTTTTTTTCGTCGCCAAAAGAAGCAACAACCGGACAGGCCCCGTTGGTACGGCCCACGTCTAGCCGGTCAGTAACAGGAGAGGTTCGCCATGACTGAGCAAGCCATGACCGGGGCAGTGTTGGTGGTGGGCGGCGGCATTTCCGGGATGCAGGCCTCACTTGATCTGGCCGATTCCGGTTATTTCGTCTATCTGGTGGAAAAGACCGGGGCCATCGGCGGGGCCATGCCCCAGTACAACAAGGTCTTTCCCACTAACGACTGCTCAATGTGCATCATTGCCCCCAAACTGGTCGAATGCGGCCGCCACCCCAACATTCGCATCATGACCCTGACGACCGTGATCGATATCAATGGTCAGGCCGGCAATTTCACCGTCCGGGTGCTGGAACATCCCCGTTATGTCGATCCCGCCAAGTGTATTGCCTGCGGCCAGTGCAGCGGAAGCTGCCCCAAGAGCGTCGACGATTCGTTCAACTCCAATATCGCCAAGCGCAAGGCCATCTACATCAAGTATCCGCAGGCGGTGCCGCTCAAATATCAGATCGACCCTCAGGCCTGTATCCGCCTCCAGCAACCGGGAAAATGTGGCGTTTGTGCCGAGATCTGCCCGCCCGGCGCGATCAATTTCGAGGACCACGGCCAAGAACACGAGCTCCGAGTGGGCGCGGTGGTCATGGCGCTCGGTTTCCAGACCTTCGACCCGTCCAAGGCCAAGGTTTGGGGCTACGGGGTCTACCCCAATGTGATCACCTCACTCCAGTTCGAGCGCTACCTCTCGCCCAACGGCCCCACTGACGGCGTCCTCAACCGGCCCTCGGACCACAAGCCGGTGAAGCGGATCGCCTTTCTCCAATGCATCGGCAGTCGCGATAAGAACCGCTGCAACAACGAGTACTGCTCCGCCGTCTGCTGCATGTACGCCATCAAAGAGGCGATGACCGTCAAGGAGGCCAATCCGGACCTGGAGGTGACCATTTTTTACATGGACATGCGGACTCCAGGCAAGGAATTTGACCGTTACCTTGAGCGGGCCCGGAATGAATACGGCGTCCGGTTTGTCCGCTCCCGCATCCACGGGGTGGAACCCAAGGGCCACAAGGGCGATCTGCGTCTGCACTACATCAGTGTGCAAGGCAAGCAGGTGGAAGAAATCTTCGATTTGGTGGTGCTGTCGGTGGGCCTGGAAACGCCGGATTCCATGGTCCGGCTGGCCGAAAAGATCGGCATCCACATGACCCCGGACCGCTTTGCCTCGATCTCGGCCTTCATGCCGGTGCACACCTCCAAAAAAGGTATTTTTACCTGCGGCGCCTTCAACGGTCCGCGCGACATTCCCCAGTCGGTGATTGGGGGTTCGGCGGCGGCAGCCAGCGTCTCGGCCCTGCTCACTCCGGCCCGGCATACCCAGACCCGGACCCTGCCTCCTCCGGCTGAGCAGGATGTCAGTTTGCAGGAACCTCGCATCGGCGTTTTTGTCTGCCACTGCGGCACCAACATCGCCGGCGTGGTCGATGTCGAGGAGGTGGCCGCCTATGCCGCCACCTTGCCGCAGGTGGTGCATGTCACCCGCAACCTCTTTACCTGTGCCCAAGATACCCAGGACTTGATGGTGCAGCAGATCAAGGAGAAAAGGCTCAACCGGATCGTGGTGGCCGCCTGCACTCCGCGGACCCATGAACCCCTGTTCCGCAAAACCCTCAAGTCGGCTGGGATCAATGAATACCTGATCGAGATGGCTAATATTCGCAACCAGAACGCCTGGGTGCATAGCCAGGAACCGGAGATCGCCACTCGCAAGGCCAAGGATCTGATCCGGATGGCGGTGGCCAAGGTGAGCAGCCAGACGGCCCGCAAACCGTTGCGTATCCCGATCGCCCCTTCGGTGCTGATCATCGGCGGCGGCGTAGCCGGGATGACGGCGGCGCTCAATTTGGCGCATCAGGGGTTTCGTGTTCATCTTATTGAAAAAACAACGCAACTGGGCGGTAATGCCCTGCATCTCTTCCAAACCTGGAACGGTGAGCATGTGCCTCGGTATCTCAAGGAACTCAAGGAGGAGGTCCAGGAGCATCCGCTGATCGAAGTGGCCTATACCAGCACAGTACTGGCGGTGAGTGGCCATGTCGGCAACTTCACCACCACCATCCGCATCGGGCCCACCCGCAAACGGATCATTGAGCACGGCGCGGTGATTATCACCACCGGGGCCAAACGCTACATTCCCGAGGAATTTGAATACGGCAAAATTCCCAAGGTGGTGGCCTCTATCGAGTTCGACAAGCTCCACATGCACAACGAGACCAGGGTGGCCAACGGCAAGTCCTTTGTCTTTATTCAGTGCGTCGGTTCGCGCAACCAGGAGCGGCCTTACTGCTCGAAATCCTGCTGCACCCACTCGATACAGAGCGCCATTAAGCTGAAAAAAGAAGCGCCGTCGCGCCAGATCTACATCCTCTATCGCGAGATTCGCACCTACGGCCAGCGCGAGCGGATCTACAACCAGGCGCGGGAGTTGGGAATCGTCTTTATCAACTACGAGCTGCACGGCCCGCCCCGGGTCAAGAAGGCGGACAACGGTGTGCTGGTGGAGGTCTGGGACCATGTCCTTCACCGGCCCCTGGAGATCAAAGCGGATGTGGTGATCCTCGCCGCCGCTACCCTTGCCAGCCCCGAAGCGGCGGCTTTGGCCAACCTGTTCAAGCTGCCGCTGAATGCCGACGGCTTTTTTCAGGAGGCCCATGCCAAGCTGCGGCCGGTCGAATTCCATGTTGATGGGGTCTTTGTCGCCGGGCTTGCCCACTACCCGAAGCCGCTGGAGGAATCGATCTCCCAGGCCCTGGCCGCCGCCGCCAAGGCCGGTCGCCTCCTGGCACGCAAGGAGATTGCCCTTGAGCCCAACGTCGCCCTGGTGGATCCGGTTCATTGCGACGGCTGCGGTCTCTGTATCGATGTCTGTCCCTACCGGGCGATCACCTTGGTGGAATACCAGGATGGGGAGGGGCACCCACTCAAAACCGTGCACATCGACCAGGTGCAGTGTAAGGGCTGCGGCATCTGCCAGGGCACCTGCCCGAAGCGAGGCGTTGATGTTGCCGGTTTCACCTATGCGCAGATCGAGGCCCAGGTCGAAGCCGCCCTTGAGCAAAGCGCACCGCTGGAGGAGGGCGTATGAATCCTGAACAGAAAATCATCGCCTTTTGCTGCAACTGGTGTTCGTATGCCGCCGCCGATCTCGCCGGTATTTCCCGCCTTCAGTATCCCGGTTCGATCCGGATCATCCGGGTGATGTGCTCGGGCATGGTTCATCCGGAGATGGTGCTTCATGCCCTTGACAAGGGGGCGGATGGAGTGATGGTCATCGGTTGCCATCTCGGGGAGTGCCATTATATCACAGGCAACGAGATGGCCCTCGCTCGGGCCGAGGTGATCGCTGACACCTTGGAGGATTTGGGCTACGAGAGCGAGCGTTTTCAGGTGGCCTGGATCTCGTCGGCCGAACCGGAACGGCTGGCCGAGGCCTTTCGGGAGATGAGCGGCCGTCTTGCCGCCCTAAGGGGTCTCTCACCCATCGAGACTGTCGGCGGGGATTGAGCGCTCACCATGCCGCCCCGGCTCAGTTTTGAATGGCTCCATGCCTGCTCCGGCTGCGAGATTGCCCTCTTGAATTGCGGCGAGCGGCTGCTTGGGTTGCTAAACCGTGTAGAGATCGTTCATTTTCCTCTGCTCATGGACCATAAATACCGGGGTTGGGGAGGCGGGGAAGGGGAAGTGAACTTGCCCGAGGCGGAGATCGGCCTGGTGTCCGGCGGGGTGGCCAATGAGGAGCATCTTTTGGTGCTGCGGGCCATGCGCGAGCAGTGCCGGACCCTGATCAGTTTCGGCACCTGCGCCACTCACGGGGGTATCCCGGCTCTGCGTAATCAATGGCCGATCAATGAAGCGCTGCGCACTGTTTTTGCTGGTCAGGAAGGCAAGGACCTTGTTCCGACCGAGATTCCAGCCCAACTCGACCGGGTCTATAGTATTGACGAGAAGGTCAGGGTCGATGTCAGCCTGCCCGGTTGCCCGCCCCGGCCGGAGATGATCCTCGAGGTGATCGAGGCCCAGCTGGAGCGCCAATCCCTGCACCTGCCCAGCAAAAGTGTCTGCGAAACCTGCCCCGCGGTGCGCACAGGCAAAGGGCAGGCGGCAGTCCGCCGTTTTCTCGCCAATGCCGAGTACGACCCGGAGGAGCCGGTCGACCGGATGCGGTGTCTGCTCGAACAAGGCCTGCTGTGCATGGGACCGGTGACCGCCGGCGGCTGCGGCGGTAAGGACACGCCGCTGTGCATCCGGGCCCGCGTCCCTTGCCGGGGCTGCTACGGTCCGGTGCGCCAGGGCGGCAACCAGTTGCTGGACATGATGAATGCCCTGGCAAGCAACGGTATTGATCACCGGGGTATTGTCGACCGGACATCGCTGCTGCGTTTCAGTGGTGCTCACGGTCTGCTCAGGCCGCGTCGCCATAAAATCTGACCCGATTTTGAAGATCTGAACGGCGCAAGGAGAGAGGGTATGGCCCAGGTTATCAGCATTCATCCGGTTACCCGCATCGAGGGGCATGCCCGTATCGATATCCATCTGGACGAATCGGGCGAGGTGAGCGACGCCCGGGTGGGTATTTCCGCTCTGCGGGGCTTTGAGCAGTTTGTCGTCGGCCGGCCCGCCGAGGAGATCCCCCGGATTGTCAGCCGGATCTGCGGCATTTGTCCATGGATGCATCATCTGGCCGCAGTTAAGGCCATTGATGGCTGCTTCGGCGTCACACCCACCCCTGCCGGTCACCTGTTGCGTGAACTCTGTCAGGTATTAGCCCATATTCACGATAAAATTCTTCATTTTTTCTTCCTCGCCGCTCCGGATTACGTCCTTGGGCCGGACAGCGATTATTCAGTGCGCAATATCATGGGGCTGGTGAAGCGCGAGCCGGAACTGGCCGCCCAAGTGGTGCGGATGCGTCAGTTGGGCCAGATGATGCTCGAACGCTTTGCCGGCAAGGCCATTCACCCGGTGGCCGGGGTGGTGGGCGGTTTTGCTAAGCCGATGAGCGAGGAGGAGCGGCGCGGCCTGAGGGTCGACGGCCAGGTGCTGCTCGATTTCGCCTCCTCCGCCCTTGACTATGCCAAGGCGAAAGTGTTCCACCGTTACCAGGAGGAGTTCCGTTCTCTCGGGACAATAACCACCGGTTTCCTCGGCACCGTCGACGATCAGGGCAATCTGCGGCTTTATGACGGCCGGTTGCGCCTGATGCATCCCGACGGAACCTGCGTCGAATTTCCGGCGAGCGATTATACTGATTTTTTGGCTGAACAGGTCGAGCCTTGGTCGTCCGCCAAAATGGTCTTCGCCAAGTCCTGGGGTGAGGGATTTTCCTTGGAGCCCGATGCCCCCAAGGGCGTGTACCGGGTCAATACCCTGGCCCGGCTCAATGTCTGCGACCGTATCGATACCCCCAGGGCCCAGGCCGAGTTGGAAGAATTTCGCCGTCAGTTCGGTCGTCCGGCCCAGGGGACGTTGCTCTATCATTGGGCCCGGCTGATTGAACTCATCTATGCCTGTGAACGCGTTCTGGAACTGTTGGCAGATGACCGGATAACCGATCCTGCGGTACGCACCCGGTCCACGCCAAAGGCAGGCCGGGGTGTCGGCCATGTCGAGGCACCGCGCGGCACCTTGATCCATGACTACAGTACCGACGATAACGGTTGTATTACCCGGGCCAACCTGATTGTCGGCACCACCCACAATATCGCGCCGATGAATCTGAGTGTGCGTCAAGCCGCCGCCAGTTTAATCAGCAAAAGCAAGGTGGATGATGGGATTCTCAACCGGATTGAGATGGCGGTCCGCGCCTATGACCCCTGAATTTCTTGTGCCACGCACCGCCTGGATGGCGGGCTCCCCATCACCGTGAACCTTGTTGATCATTACGGCAAGATTCTGCGCGTTCTGCAGCGCTGAACTTCTATACAACGGCCTGAACCCCCTTTGCGAGGTTGCCCCATGAATGAGAAGAGCGAACACCCCAATCGAACCATCGTCCGAGTTGAGGCGCCCAACTGCTCCTGCGGCTGTGTTGGCCATATGACCGCCGATGAACTCAAACAGCGGGCGGCTCACGACGATATGGACCTCAGTTGCCCAATCTGCGGCCTGATCCATCTCAGTCTCGAGGAGATCGAGGACCTGGAGAAGCAAAAGGTGGTCAATTCGAAACGATACCGGGAGATCAGGCGCCAGGCTGAAGCCGATGTTTAAAACGGATTCCTGGTGAGTTAACCCTGCTTATTGTGCCAATTGGGCGGAATGTTCGTCGGTTAAAAAAAGATGGTGCAATGATCCGCTAACTGCTACAGTAACGCCGCGTGCTACAGAAAACAGGCCGCTGCACTGAGTCATTTTACCTCACCTTTCTTAGAATTCCATGACCCTGGCCATGCAACCAAACGTCACCCTGTCTCCTGCCTTGAGGATTTCCGTCCACGGAATCGTTCAAGGGGTCGGGTTTCGGCCGTTTGTGTACCGGCTGGCCCACCGGTACGCACTGATGGGAACTGTGGTCAACAACGGTGAAGGGGTGTGCATTCATGTCGGGGGGCCGGCCGCGGCACTGGAAGCCTTTGTTGCCGCTCTGCAAAGCGAGGCACCGCCGGTTGCCCGCATCAACCATATCGAGGTGCGGCCTGCCGAACCGGTGACCGAAGACACCACCTTTCGCATTCTTCCCAGCCAACAGGGCGCACGGCCAAGCACCCAGATCGCCCCGGATATAGCCCTCTGCGCCGATTGTCTGCACGAGATCCTCGATCCGGGCAACCGTCGATTCGGTTATCCTTTCACCAACTGCACCAACTGCGGCCCCCGCTTTTCCATTGTCGAACGCATTCCGTACGACCGCCCTAATACCTCAATGCGGGTCTTTCCCATGTGTGCGGAGTGCCACCGCGAATATCATGATCCGCTTGACCGCCGTTTCCACGCCCAACCCAACGCCTGCCCGGTCTGTGGCCCCCAGCTGAGCTGGCACGACCGCGAGGGGCTGCCCCTTGCCGGTGACTGTCTTGCCCTGGCAGCCCATGCCCTGGCCGAGGGCCGGGTGGTGGCGATCAAAGGACTGGGCGGCTTTCACCTGGCAACGGATGCCTGTTCCGAGCAAGCGGTGACCACGCTGCGGGTGCGCAAAAACCGGCCGTCCAAACCCTTGGCGATCATGGTCAAGGATCTGGAGACAGCGGCGCGATTCTGCCGGTTAAGCGATGAAGAAGCCCGATTGCTCAGTTCTCCCGAACACCCGATTGTGCTGGTCGAGCAGCGAGCGGATTCCGGACTCGCTGCGGCAGTCGCGCCCGGCCTGGGTCATATCGGTCTGATGCTGCCCTACACGCCCTTGCACCATCTGCTGCTGAACCAGCCACAAACGCCCCTGGCCTTAGTGATGACCAGCGGCAATCGCAGCGACGAGCCGATCTGTACCGGCAACGAGGAGGCCCTGTCACGGCTCCACGGCCTGGCTGATTTTTTTCTCCTTCACAACCGAGACATCGTCACCCGAGTTGACGATTCGGTAGCCCGGATCATGGACGGTAAGGTACGGCTGCTGCGGCGCGCCCGCGGCTATTCCCCGGTTCCGATCCTCCTACGCCAGCCGACCAAAGACATCCTCGCCTGCGGTGCAGAAATGAAAAATAATTTTTGCATCGTCCGTAATAATGAGGCCTATATCAGCCAGCACATCGGCGAGTTGACCGATGTGGCCAATTACGATTTCTACCTGGAAAGCATCAATCATCTCCAAACCGTGCTTGCAGTTGCACCGGAACAGACCGCCTGCGACCGCCATCCCGACTACCTCAGCTCCCGCTATGCCCTTGGTCGATCCGCACTCTGCCGGGAGATTCAGCATCATCATGCCCATATCGGGGCGGTGATGGCCGAGCAGGGACTGGCTGGGCCGGTGCTGGGCGTGGTGCTTGACGGTTCCGGTTATGGCGGTGACGGCACCATCTTCGGCGGCGAGGTCTACCGTGCGGACCGTAACGGTTTTACCCGGCTGGCTCGGCTCTCTCACCTGCCGTTGCCGGGGGGCGACCGGGCGGCGGAGCAACCCTGGCGCATGGCTATGGCCCTGTTGTTTCAAGGGATGGGACCGGCAGCGCTTATCGAGGCCCGGCAACCAGCCAGCCTGCTGACCATCGCTCCCGATAAAAAACATCTGATCGGCCAGATGATGGCCAAAGGATTGAATTGCCCTCTTACCTCCAGTTGCGGCCGCCTGTTTGACGCGGTCTCTGCTCTACTGGGACTCTGCCTGGTGAGCGATTACGAGGGGCAGGCGGCAATGCTGCTTGAACATCAGGCTCATCTGGCCCTAGATGAAGGGGTTCCTTCGTTCTATCCACCTACTTTTCGCGAGGAGGAGGGGCTTTCCCTCATTGAGACGGCGCCGCTGGCCGCCCTGATCTGTCGCGATCTGGCGGCGGGTGTGGCCATCCCGGTCATTGCCCGCCGCTTTCATCTTTGGCTGGTGGCATCTTTAGGCGAGATCCTCAATGGTGTCCGGCAGCAAACCGGGATAACCGATGTGGTCCTCTCCGGCGGCTGTATGCAGAACAAACTACTGTTTGAAACCCTGGCCGAACAAGTGCGCGCCGCCGGTTTTTCGGTGCACGCCGGTGAATTGGCGCCGATGAACGACGGCGGCATCGCCTTGGGCCAAGCCTTAATAGGAGGTCATGAATGTGTTTAGCCATTCCCATGCAGGTAGTTGAGCTTAAAGGCGGCAGCGACGAGCTGTTCGATCCCCCGGTCGCTCTGGTGGAAAGCGATGGAGTGCGCAAGGAGATCCGCCTGGAAATGGCCGACCGGATTCCGTTGGTGGGTGAGTATGTGATCATCCACGCAGGCTTTGCCATCCGCACTCTGACCGTGGAGGATGCGGAGTACAACCTCAGCCTGATGCGTCAGATGGCCGAAGTGCTGGAAAGTCAAGGTCGTCTGCCCGGAGCGCCGCAGTGAAATGTGCCGATGAATTTCGCAGCCGGGCAATCACCGCGCCCCTGATCGAAGAGATCGCCCGCAGCCTGGTGCGGCCGGTGCGGATCATGGAGGTCTGCGGTACCCACACCATGTCGATTTTTCGTCACGGCATCCGCTCGTTGTTGCCCGAAGGCATTACCTTGCTTTCCGGGCCCGGCTGCCCGGTCTGCGTCACCCCGGCGCGCCATATCGACGCTTTTCTTTCCGCCGCCGATCGGCCGCAGGTGACCATTGCCACCTTCGGCGACCTGATCCGGGTACCTGGGGCCGAGCGATCACTGGCCGGAGCGCGGGCCGGCGGCGCCCGAGTGGAGATCGTCTACTCGCCCATGGACGCCTTGACGCTGGCGCAGCAGGAACCGGAACGGACCGTGCTTTTTCCGGCCATCGGCTTTGAGACCACGGCCCCGACCATCGCAGCCACTATCCTGGCGGCCGAACGGTTAGGGCTCACCAATTTTCTGATCATCGCCGCTGGCAAGACCATGCCCCAAGCCCTGGAGGCCCTGATGGCCGATTCGGAGTTGCAGGTCGACGGGTTGCTCTGTCCTGGCCATGTCAGTGCCATCATCGGCAGCGAAACCTATCGGCCTCTGGCTGACCGTTATCACCTTGCCTGCGCCGTGGCCGGATTTGAACCAGCCGACATCCTCGCCGGGTTGCTCAGCCTGATCCGGCAGATCAACCATGGCCAGCCCGGAGTGGAGAATTGCTACACCCGGGCGGTGACCCGTGAGGGCAATGTCAGGGCCCAGCAGCTGATCAACGAGGTCTTCGAACCGGCCGACAGCGACTGGAGGGGACTGGGCACCATCCCCGGCAGCGGTCTGATGCTCCGGGAAAAATACCGCCGTTTTGATGGCATGGAGCAACTGGACATTCCCATACAGGCGTCGCGGGAGCCTAAAGGCTGCCGTTGCGGTGAGATCCTCAAGGGAAAATTGCTGCCGCCGGATTGCCCACTCTACGGCACGGCCTGCACGCCCCTGCAGCCGGTCGGCCCCTGCATGGTCTCGAACGAGGGTACCTGCGCCGCCTACTTTCGCTACAGCGGCCGGAAAACGAGCACCGCTCACCAAAACACTAAACCCTTTTTTGCATCGTCGACAGAGCCTTCATGAAACCGGATTCGATCATCAGCCTTGACCATGGCAGCGGCGGACTGGCCAGCCAGAACCTGATCAGCGGCCTCTTTCTCAAATACCTGACCTGCCCCCAGTTGCGGGATCTGGAAGACTGCGCCATGCTCGGTGAGTATGCCGGCCGCATCGCCTTCTCCACCGACAGCTATGTCGTGGACCCGCTCTTTTTTCCCGGCGGCGACATCGGTTCCCTGGCGGTCCATGGCACCATTAACGACCTGGCCATGCGCGGCGCTCGTCCATTGGCCCTCAGCCTGGCCCTGATCATCGAGGAAGGTTTTTCTTTTGCCAGTCTGGAGCGGATCATCGCCTCGGTGGCTCGTGCTTCCGAGGAGGCCGGGGTGGCCATTGTCACCGGCGACACTAAGGTGGTGCCCAAGGGCAAGGCTGATGGTCTGTTCGTCAACACCACCGGCATCGGCATCGCCTCGCACCGTCACGACATTTCTGGCAAAAAGGCCCAACCGGGGGATGCGGTTATCATCTCCGGTACTCTGGCGGATCACGGCATTACCATCATGAGCCGCCAGGCCGGGATTGATATTGGCGGCGATATCCAAAGCGACACCCAACCCCTGCACCGGCTGGTGGGCGCCTTGCTTGAGGAGGATGCCAGCCTGGTCCATGTCCTGCGCGACCCAACCCGGGGGGGGCTGGCCACGACCCTCTGCGAGATTGCCAACGCATCGCAGGTCAACATCGCCATTGAGGAGGACCGGCTGCCGATCAGGGGTTCGGTCAGTACCGCCTGTGAGATGATAGGCCTTGACCCGCTTTATCTGGCCAACGAAGGCAAGTGCATCATCATCTGCGACCAGGACGGGGCTGAAGATATCCTCCAGCTTGTTCGCCGTATGCCCGAAGGCCGCGATGCAGCTCTGATCGGCTGGGTAGGCGAGGGGCAGGCCGGACGGGTCAGCCTCACCACCCGCATCGGCGGATCCCGTCTACTTGAGCCGCTCACCGGTCAGCCTCTGCCGAGGATCTGCTGAAATCATGCAGACGATAGAGCTTCTTGCAGAAATGAACATCTGCATGCTGTGTCATTTCGACCAAGGGGAGAAATCTCATGTCTCAAAGGACGAGAATTCTCGCTACCGCTCGAAATGACAAAAAAAATCAGGAGTTGCCACTATGCATGAATTATCCCTGGCCCAGAGCCTGATTGACCAGTTGTTTGGTCTTGCCAAGGAACACAAAGCCGACCGGATCACCAAGGTGCTGGTCACTTTGGGCCCTTTTTCGGGTGTGGTCCGCGACTCGTTTGAATTCGGTTTTGATGTGCTCAAAAAAGCAGACCCTCTCATGCGGGAGGCTGTGCTGGAACTGGAAACGCCGGACCCTGTGTACCTCTGTCTGGATTGCGGCAAGGTGTCGGTCATTCCCTTTTCCCGGCAGGGTGATCTGCTGGATGTCCATTCGTTCAGTCCGTATCCGAAAAAATGTCCCTGGTGCTGTCTTAACCGGCTCTCTCCCAAGGGCGGAAACGAGCTTATCCTTAACCATGTAGAAATGGAGTAACGTCATGTGTGATACCTGTGGCTGTCAACTGCACGACCACCATCAGCACGATAGCAAGGTGGTCGAGGTCAACCGGAGTCTCCTGGAAGCCAACCAGAAACAGGCAGATGCCAACAGACATCACATCGAACATATGGGCGCTGTGGCTATTAATATGATCTCCAGCCCCGGTTCGGGGAAGACCACGCTGCTCGAGCGGACCATCGAGGCCTTGAAGGACACAGTTAAAATTGGGGTCATTGAGGGTGATATCGAGACTGAGCGCGACGCTGACCGCATCCGCGCCAAGGGCGTGCCGGCGGTGCAGTTGACCACCGGCGGGGCCTGCCACCTCGATGCGCCCATGGTCCATGGCGGCCTCCATGTGCTCGAGCATTTTGCCAAGGGTGGTGGTTATGACCTGATTTTTATTGAAAACGTCGGCAACCTGGTCTGTCCGGCCACCTTTGATCTCGGTGAACACCGGCGAGTGGTCCTGCTCTCGACCCCCGAGGGCTCGGATAAGCCCGCCAAGTACCCGGCCACTTTTAAAAGCGCTGATCTGGTGCTGATCACCAAAACCGACCTCCTCCCATATTTTGACTTTTCAGTCGAAGAGGCAACCAAGGAGTCGCTGCGGCTCAAGCCCGAATTGGAAATCCTGACCCTCTCCGCTACCACCGGCGAGGGTTTTGACGCTTGGCTGACCTATCTGAACAACATGCTGCGGAAATAATCTCTGCCAACTAAGATTCCTCGCCTTCTCCATCCCCTGTCCCTATCAGCCGACATCTCGCCTCTTTAAAGTGATAACACAAGTTTCCACATAAAGGATACTTGTGTTATCATGTGTAAACATCCGGCAACAGTTCGTGCCGGGTATCGAAGCGTAACCCTCTTTAATTAATTGTTTTTTTTATTCCACTTACGGTGGCACGTCTTTTGATTGGCTTTTTTTGGCCAAGAAAAAGAAAGAGCATCAACACCCTTGGTCTGTGTTGCGGCTGGGAGCTGGAATGCTCTGTGAGATGTGGTGTGTTGAATTCGCAGCTGCGAGAGGTTCGGTCTTTGCCGGAAGTTGAATTTTCCAGGAAAGCGCATGCATATTCCAAAACCCCAAAAGATTCAGGCTAAATTCATCACCGGCATGGTCTTGGCTTCCTTGTTTCTTGGTGTGGCCTTTTCTCTGGGGTTCTACCTCCACATGCGCAACGTCTTGGAAGAAGAGGTTGTGGACAAGGCCAAACTTATTCTCACCCATGTGGATTCGGTGCAGCATTATGTCCGCGATGTTCTCCGGCCCACCATGTATGAACGGTTGCCGACAGCGTTTGTTATCCAGGCCATGTCGTCTTCGTATATCTCGCGAAAAATCATGGCCTCGGTCAATTCTCCGCAGGATGGCACCATTTTCCGCCGGGTTGCCATGGATGCCCGCAATCCTGATTACGAAGCAAACGATCATGAACGCGAATTGATTCAATATTTTCGCGAGAACCAGCAGCAGAACCTGTGGCAGGGCTACAGGGTTATCAACAGTGAAAAATACTATCTCATGGTTCGGCCGGTCCGTTTTGAACAGGGGTGCATGTATTGCCATGGCCGTCCCCAGGATGCACCCGCCGAATTGCTTCAATTGTACGGTGACCGCGGGTTCGGCAAACGGCTGGGCGACGTTGCCGGCGTTGATTTTGTCGGCATTTCTGTGCATGGCAGTGTCGGCCGGGTGGAGCAGACCATCCTGACTACGTTTGCCTTTTTCACCCTGGCGGTAGTGCTGGTTTTTTTTAGCGCCAATCTGCTCTTCAAGGTGCTGGTCGTCAATAATCTCAAACGTCTCAATACGGTCTTTCGCCGCAATATCAATGATGCCGAAGGTTCCGCCTTGTTGCGCCAGCTTGAACAGGGCGACGAGATCGAGGAACTGGTCGACGGTATGGAACAGATGAGCGAGCACCTGTTCGAGGCCCGGGGCCAATTGCAGAATTACGCCGAGAATCTGCGTCTGATGGTCGACGAACGAACCGATGCCCTGACCGCCGAGGTCGAGGCGCGGCGGGCGGATGTACATTTGTTCGTTCACCTGCTGGAAGACATGTTCAAGAGCAGGGCTAGAGCGGAACTTTGGCGGTTGTCGCTGCCACAGATCTGCAAGCGGTTCGGGGCCGTGCGGATCGCTTATGTCTGTACCATGGGCTCGCATAGCTCTTTTGTGTGGCCGGAATCAGAGGCTCTGCCGGCTCTGCCCGCAAATTTTGTGGAGATGTTGAC
The DNA here is from genome assembly GCF_963662935.2 of uncultured Desulfobulbus sp. Lineage (NCBI taxonomy): Bacteria > Pseudomonadati > Thermodesulfobacteriota > Desulfobulbia > Desulfobulbales > Desulfobulbaceae > Desulfobulbus > uncultured Desulfobulbus sp. Next base: position 400,410 of record NZ_CAXXTL010000001.1, read on the forward strand.
CGGAAGCATCTGTGTTGCTCAAGACAGTCGAATTTTTATTCCGGTCGAGTCGAGCACCGGCAACGCCGAAGGCTTGCTGATTCTGTACTGGCAGAGTGAGGCCGAGGCGGAGCGACATGACCTCAATGTGTTGCAGGCCCTTGGTCGACAGCTGGGCATTGCGGCCGAGAATCTGACCGCCGTTGACAGCCTGTTCAGACAGATGAACGTTTTGGAGACCATTGTCGAAGGCATTTCCGATCCTCTGGTGCTCATGGATGCAGCCTGCACGGTGTTGACCGTGAATCAGGCGGCCAGAACGCTCACTTCGGAATTAACCGACAGCCAGCGAACCGATGGCAATGTCCTCTCTGTGTTCTTTGATCGTACCGCTGAGCAGGCATTCATGGAGGAGACCATTTCCCGGGGTAAGCCGGACCAGCGCGAGATCAGTCTGCCAGGCGGCCGATCTTTCGCCCTTTCCCTCTACCCCGTCTTTGGTCAGGACGAATCCGTTTCCCAAGTCGTGGTCTACCTGCGGGAAACGACAATGGAGAAGCGGATGCGCATCCAGGTCTGGCAATCGGAGCGCATGGCCACCGTGGGCAAATTGACCGCAGGCCTGGCGCATGAAATCAATAACCCTCTCGGGGTGATCCTCTGTTATACTAATCTGTTGAGGCAGACGATCACCGATCCGCAGCAGAACGCGGATCTGGAAATCATTGAGCGCCATACCCGACAGGCCCAGCGGGTCCTGCAAGATCTGCTCAACTTTGCCCGACCGAAGTCGGCTGGATCAGGCGCTGCCGACGCCGTGGCCGTTGCGTTATCTATGACCGAAGTTTTCTCAGTCCAGGCCACCAAGAAAGAGGTGCGTCTTTCCCTTGATATTCCTGCGCAGCCCTTGATGGTGCGCTTGGGGGTAGGGGAGATGGAACAGGTACTCAGTAATCTGATGATCAACGCGCTTGACGCCGTTATGGCCTATTCCGGTGAGATTCACGTCCAGGTGGCAGCGGCCGGAGAGGGCTTGATTCAGGTTGTAGTCGCCGACAACGGACCAGGTGTAGCTGATGACGACGCGCCGCATATTTTCGATCCTTTTTTCTCCACCAAGGAGATCGGTGCCGGAACCGGACTGGGGCTGGCTGTTGTGTATGCCATGGTGACCGATGCCGGCGGCACAGTTGAGGTAGGCAGAGCACCCGACTTAGGCGGTGCTCGATTCACGGTGATCCTACCTGAGGCGGGTAAGCCGTCTCTGGAATCATGATTCCATCTGAAGAGCACGAAACTATGACCACACTTTCCCCACCGACTGCGACCGACAGCCCTATAGGGATGGGCATTCTCATCGTCGATGACGAGCAGGATTTCGCCCGCGGTTTGGCCCGGCTCGTTGCCGGTCGATTCATCGAGGCTCGGGTGGAAGTGGCGCAGAGCGGGAAGGAGGCCTTGCAGATCCTGACCGCTCGCAAGATGCATCTGATGATCACAGACTTGCGCATGCCCGAGATGAACGGAATGCAGTTGCTGACCGAATCGATCAAGCTCCATCCCGACCTGAGCATGGTTGTGCTCAGTGCCTATGGAACCGTGGAAACAGCTGTGGAAGCCCTGCACGCCGGAGCCTACGATTTTCTCACCAAACCTATCGAGCCGGACCAACTGTTTCGGGTGGTGACAAAAGGGTTGGAGCGGAGTCGCCTGCTCGAGGAAAACAGCCAACTGCGGCAGATCCTTTCCCGGCAGGGGTCCCATGGGGAACTGGTGGGTGAAGGGCCAGCTATGCGCAAATTACGGCAGACAATCGCTGCCGTGGCCCAGTCGGATTATGCGGTGTTAATCCGTGGGGAATCTGGAACAGGCAAGGAACTGGTTGCCCGGTTGATCCACCAGACCGGGGCAAGAGCAGCCCGGCCGTTTTTATCGGTGAATTGCCCTTCCATTCCTGAGAATCTGCTGGAGAGCGAACTTTTCGGCTATGTCAAAGGTGCCTTCACCGGAGCGGACAGGAACCATAAAGGGTTATTCTCCGCCGCCCACACCGGCACCATCCATCTGGATGAAATCGGCGACATCAGTCCCGCCGTGCAGACCAAATTGTTGCGTTGCCTGCAAAACGGTGAGATTCGTCCTGTCGGCTCAACTGCCAATCAGAATGTGGATGTCCGGGTCATTTCCTCTACCAATCAGGATCTTGAAGCCTGCCTGAAGAACAAGACTTTTCGGGAAGATTTATACTATCGCCTCAATGTCTTAACCTTGAACTTGCCGCCTCTGCGGGAACGGGTTGAGGATATTCCCTTGCTGGCCCAATTTTTTCTTCGAGGAACCTGCAGGGAAATGGGCCTTGCCGAGAAGGAGATGGCACCGGAGGTCCTGCAGTGGATGTCGACTTGTCCCTGGCCTGGCAATGTGCGAGAATTACAGAATTTTGTCCGCCGGATGACGGTGTTCTGCCCCAGTGAGCGAATGGATATGCAACTGGTTCGCATTGTGCTGGAGGGGGGCAGCCGCTTGGTTTGTGATACGGATCGTGCAGATGGCCAGACGAGGCCGCCGAAAGCATACAAGGAGGCCAAAGCAGAGGTGGTTAATGCGTTCACCCTTGCGTATGTCAGGGACCTGCTGAGGCTGACCAGGGGTAACGTTTCCGAGGCGGCACGGATATCTGGCCTATCGCGGGTAGCGGTGCAGAAAATCCTGGCCCGGACGGGCGAGCATGCCGCGACCTTCCGCGCCTATGCGGGGCCTCAATAAGGAGCACTAACCGGCTTCGTAGTGCCGGTTTTGAACTGAATGTGGAGTGGGTGTTCAACTCGTGAAAACATCATCGTTTTCACGATACTGTCAATGAGTAAAAAAGGAGGTTCTATGGCTCAGGAAAGCGCAGAACAAAGTAAATTGGGAGAGGGGGGAGGCTGGATCAGCGAGGATTGGCTGGCGTTGATACTTGGTCTCATCATTTTTGGTCTCAGTTTGGGGTCGTTCCAGGGAATGGACCTCCTCGGATGGGGCGCCAAAGCAGGTGTCTGGATCGATCCGGGCAAAGCGATTACCACCATCTCCGCCAAGTATCAGACGGTGAAGGGTGAGATCACCAAGATCGATGGCCAGAAACTCACCTTGAAAAACAAGGAGGGCAAGGAATCAACCACAACCGTTGAGGGAGATGTCTCCAAACTGCAGGTAGGGCAGCAATACGAAAAGGTAGGCATGTCGCCCCTTATGTCGGTTGCCCTCACTTACCTCTTCGCCTTGGCGATCATGACCCTCGGCGCGGTGGCTTTGGGGGCCAATGTGCCGAAGTTCATGTTCGGTTTCACCCTAGCCTTCTGGCTCAGCTATCTCTGCTGGTTCATGGGGCATTTTGCCTATATCGCCGCTACCAAGGACCAGGCGGTCAAGTTTGGCATTCCTTGGTCCATGAGCATGAGCGGCGAGTTTGGCTTCATTTTTGCCCTGATTCTCGGTCTGATCATCGGTAACTTCTTCCCCGGCCTGGCCAACATGATGAAAGAGGCGGCCCGGCCTGAGCTGTACATCAAAACCGGTATTGTCATCATGGGCGCCGGTCTGGGTATCAAGGCGGCTGAGTCCTTCGGCCTAGCCTCGAACATTATGTTCCGGGGATTTTGCGCCATTGTTGAGGCCTACCTCATTTATTGGGCGGTGGTTTATTATATTGCCCGCAAATATTTCAAATTCAGTCGTGAATGGTCAGCCCCGTTGGCCTCAGGTATCTCCATCTGCGGTGTTTCTGCTGCTATTGCCACCGGTGGTGCCATCAGGGCCCGGCCCATTGTCCCGATCATGGTTTCTTCTCTGGTTGTTATCTTTGTGGCCGTGGAGATGGTACTTCTACCTTTGTTGGCCAAGTATTTTCTCTGGACTGAACCCCTGGTGGCCGGTGCCTGGATGGGGCTGGCGGTTAAATCCGACGGTGGCGCCATCGCCAGTGGGGCCATCACTGATGCCCTGATTCGCGCCCAGGCCCTTGATCTGGCGAACATTAACTATGCCGAGGGCTGGGTGACCATGACCGCCACCACGGTGAAGATGTTCATCGATATTTTCATCGGCGTCTGGGCTTTTATTCTGGCCTATATCTGGTGCGCCAAGATCGACGTCAAGCCTGGCCAGAAGGTTGATGCCGGCGAGATTTGGCACCGTTTCCCCAAATTTGTCATCGGCTACGTGCTGACCTTTGTCATTCTTGTGGCTATGTGCTGGCCGTCCGCCAAAGTCATGGGGCCGGCCGAGAAAGAAGCGGCCGAATTGAAGGCCTCGGTCACTTCCATTGAAACCAAGATGAAGGCCACCACCGACGCTACGGTTCTGGCCGGTCTTAAGACCGAGCTGGATGGCGTCAAGGGGAAGCAAAAGGCCGTCAACGAGACCATGAAGGAACCGAAGAACTTCCTGAGCAAGGCGAAATCCTCCAGCAACCAAGGGGATGTCTTCAGGGGACTCTTCTTTCTCCTCTGCTTTTTCACCATCGGCCTGGTGTCCAACTTCAAGAAATTGATGGAGGAGGGGCTCGGCAAGCTGGCGGCGGTCTATTGTATCAGTCTGTTCGGTTTTATTATCTGGGTCGGCCTTTTCATCTCATGGCTCTTTTTCCATGGCGTTAAGCCGCCAACAATTTAACAAGGAGACAATAACATGGAACAGCAACAGCAACCCAAACTGGCTGATGAAATAAAAAAAATGGAGTACGAACCCATGCTGCCGGTCGAATTGTCGCTGGTCCGCTGGAGCATCGGGATCGGTGTCGGTTCGCTTTTCTTCCTGTACTACCTGAGCCAGTGGCTTTTCCCAGGAGGGCATTGAGGGAAAAGAACTGAATTAAAACCGTGAGGCCGAGATCCGCATCATAGCCAAGGCCTGCCGGTATTCTTCGAGGCGCTGTTCCCATACGGGCAGCGCCTCGATGTCGTCTTGCCACTGGGCAAGCTCTTTTTCCGTGAGGGCCAACCGGCCTTCGGCAAAGGCTTTGGCCACCTCAGGATAGTCCATCGCAAATTTTTGCCGTCGTTCTTCCAGCTTAGCCCGTATTTTTTTAACCACCTGCTGGTGATGGTTCAGTTCGCGGGCAATGGAGATTTCGTATTCGTCGGTGTGCATTGTTTTCTTCCTTTCATGAACGACGGAGGTCGAAAGCCTCCTTTTTAGGTCAGCAAAACCAATCCGGCCATCAGCCCCATGGCCGGTTCAACGCTTGCAACCGCGTCCGGATCGATTCGTGCGAACTGCCAGCCGACGCTCTCTGCCAGCGACGTGAAGTTTACCCCGAGAGCGGAGATCGAAGGCCGGGCCAGATCAGGATGGCGGCAGGGCTGGTGCTTGTTCAGCACCGCGCAGGCCTCTTCTGCCGCACAGAACAGTTCTTTGCAGGAACCGGCGGCAAGTCCTCGCGCTTGGAGCATGCCTCGGCTGCGGGCCGCTTTTTCCAGAGTGGCTGCGATCCGGTGAATGGAGCGGGCAAGAGGCAAACGCTTGGTCCCCATCAAATCGGCAACGGGGGCGTCGATCTTAAAAACCAGAATATGTCGGTATGCCCGCAATTGTTCCCGGAAAACCGAGGGGTGCAGAGCATGCGGCGGGCAACCGGGAGCAAGGCCATAGCCGGGACAGCGCTGCGGCGCGCCACATAAAACGGCAAACCGATCTTCCACGACCAGAGACGCCGCCGGGATGATCACCGCCGCTGAGGCCCCCAACGATCGGGCCTGTGCCATCAATTCTTCCATGATGCTTGCCTCTGGTCGCATGGCCGCTCTCCTGTGATCATGTAGCGGCGGACTTAACTCCCTGAACGAAATCATCGAGTTGTTACCACAGCCTTACTGCATACGGCCTTGTTCTTGGTTTCAATAGGGTGGCTGCGGCAATACGTCTCGCGATTCTGTTCAAAGGCAAGCAGATGTGGGTCAATCGTCTTGCCGGTCAGCTCTGCCCCGAAATCCCCCGGTTGCGCCTGAGAGGTTGCGGCAAACAGTCGTTCGAGAATCTGCTGCCCGACTTCGGCACGGTAGTGGGAATGCTCCCAATAGTACTGCATGGCATCTTTGCCGGTTGCCTGGGGCACCGCTTCGGTGGTGATGGCGTTGAATCCGGAAAAATCCATCAGGCGGATGTCGCAGCCTTCCTGCTTCCGGGCGTCAACCATCTGCACTAGATCCTGTTTCCAGCGATCCAGATCCTGCCAGTTTGTTTCCCAATACGACAGTTCGGCCAGGGCATGCACAGGGTGGAAGAAGAAGCGCAACGTCGTGCCTTGGCGGCAGTAATCACGCGTGACCGTGTCGAGTAACTGAAGAGCGGTTTGGACATTGTCCGGCGTTCCCTGGGGATCGCTCTTGCGGATGATCTTGTCAAAAGCCGTGGGGGTGCCGCCTTCATCCGCCATGATGTATTCCAGGCACTGATCGGATTTATGCCCGTAGGTTGCCAGAATCGACAGGCATTGCTGGGCGTTGGGATCGACGAGGATTTTGACCGCATCCGAGGTCGTGGTCATAGAGATCGACCGTTTGACGTCCATCAGCAATCGTTTGAAAGGATACCACTGCCCTTGGGCCACCAGGTCGTCATTGAAATCGGTATTGCCGGCTTTCTGCCTGAATTGCCAGCCATAATCCAGGCCCCAGACGACTATTTCCGGCCGATGGAACGTGCTCGTGTGTTTGAGCATGCCGATGGCATCGCCCAAAGAAGCACCGCTGATCGCCAGGTTGAACACCCGTTTGCCTTGAAAGAGAGGCGTATCGGTGGGCAGGCCGATTTCCGCCCGTGAACTGCCGAGATACACCACCTCGGGCTGATAACGGTAGACCGCATAGGTTTTCGCCCACGGCACTATTTTCTGCTGCGCCGGACCCAACCGCTTGAGCAAGGGTGTGTCCCACTGATGCAGATAATAGGGATCGATCAGGTAATTGATGGTGACGATGCCGGCCAGAAGGAGCAATGCCGTCAGGCCCAGGGCCAGGAAATAGGAACGAAGGCTGGTTGAATTGGATACCGGGGTCATGATCACTTAAAATTGGGCGTAGATAAAATCTTGGGGCTTGTCCATGGACAGGATGCACAGTGCCAGGATGATGCCCGTTGCCACCCCCCAGCGGATCCCGGGCGACCACTGAACGGTGAAGAGGGAAAACGAAGAAGGTTTGTTTTCAAAACGGCTTTCCAGGTGCATGATGATTTCATTGGTGTTGGGCAGAAAAAAGGCAGCAAAGGCGCTGAGGGCCAGGATCGCGTATGCCAGCGGATCGGCGGCGGTAGCCACGGAAATCCCATTGCCGCCGGCCATGGCGGCCAGCATGTTCAAGGCCGAGGTCACATCGGCGGCCCGGAAAAAGCACCAGGCAATCATGACTGCCACAAAGGTCAGGGCGCGGTTGACGAAGGTCATGATTGTTCCGGGAGGTTCGACCCGGCTGCCTCTCAGGCTGCGCCAGCCGTGCTGGATGCACAGATACAAGCCGTGCAGTCCGCCCCAGATGACAAAGGTCCAGTTGGAGCCGTGCCATAAGCCGCCCAGCAGCATGGTCAACAGCAGGTTGCGGTAACGCGACAGCGGGCCGCTGCGGTTGCCGCCTAGCGGAATGTAGAGATAATTACGGAGAAATCGGGACAAGGAAATGTGCCAGCGCAGCCAGAAATCACTGACGCTGGCGGCTTTGTAGGGCGAATTGAAGTTAAACGGGATCTGGAAGCCAAACAGGCGCGATACGCCAATGGCCATATCGGAATAGCCGGAGAAATCAAAGTAGAGCTGGAAGCTGTAGGCAAAGACGCCGAGCCAGGCTTGGAACAACTGCGGATTATTGCTGCCGAAGGCGGCGTCGACCAGGGGCACCAGATTGTCGGCAATCAGCAGTTTTTTGGCCAGGCCAAAGGCAAAGAGGGTCAGGCCGACGGCAAAGTTGTTGCCATGCACCTGATAATTCCCCTTGTCGGCAAACTGCGGCATCATATCTTTGTGATGCAGGACCGGGCCGGCTACGATGTAGGGGAAATAGGAGGTAAACAAAGCATAGTGAAGGAAATTGATGTCCTGCACCTTGTCATAATAGGCGTCAACCAGAATCGAAATCTGGGTGAAGGTGAAAAAGGAGATGCCGATGGGAAGAATGATCGTCAGCAACTGAATATCCTGGGAGACGAAACCGTTGATGCTGGCGATGAAAAAATTGACGTATTTGAAATAACCCAGCAGCACCAGATTGAACACCACCGCTGCAATCAGCCAGCTCTTTTTCCGCGATGGCTGCGCGGCCAGGATCTGTCTGCACGCATAATAATTGCCGCCCATCGACAAGAGTAAGATCGGCAGAAAGCGATAATCCCACGAACAGTAAAAAAAGAAAGAAGCGAGCAGCAACCATATCGCGGCCCCTTTTTGACTGGTGCGCCCGAGGTAATAAAATCCCAGCAGGGTGATCGGCAGAAAGAGGCAAAGAAATTGAAAGGAATTGAAAATCATACTGTTACCTTACGTCAATGTTAGCCGTGCATTGTCCATTTTTACGTTCACAACCCATCACTCACTTGATCAACCGGCGGCGCATGGTGGTCAGCCCGAGAAAGAGGAAGCAGAGGGTGAACACCAGCAGATAGCCCAGGCTGAGCAGCGGGTTGGTCTCCACCAATCCCAAGCAACAGTACCGGGTCAATTCCACCAGATGATAGAGCGGGAAGACCAGGGCGGCGGACTGGGCCCATCCCGGCAGTCCGGCAACCGGGAAAAAGGTGCCGCTGAAGAGAAACATCGGGGTGATAAAGAGAAAAATCGGCAGGTTGAACATGTCGATCGACGGGGTGATGCCGGTGAAAAACATACCCACCGCGCCGAAGGCCAGACCACCAAGGAAGGCCAGTGGCACGATCAGCAACCCTTGAGGAAAGGTGACGAAACCAAACAGCCCCAGAACGGCCATCATGATCAGGGCGGCAGCCGTTGCCTTGGTGGCGCTCCAGACGATCTCCGCGAGGATGATCTCCTCCAGCGATAGAGGCGTGGTCATCATGCCGTCAAAGGTCTTCTGGTAGTACATGCGCACGAAAGAAGCGTAGGTGGTCTCGAAAAACGAGTTGTACATGATTGAGATGCCAATCAGGGCTGGGGCCATGAACTGGGTGTAGGCGAGTGCCTTGCCGCCATAGGTGAGCCCCTGCACCAGCCCCTGGAAGCCGAGGCCGAAGGCAAGGATATAAAAGGCCGGCTCCAGCAGCGGCACCAGAAAGTTGACCTTCCAGATCTTCCGGTAGACTATCAGGTTGCGTCGCCAGACGCTCATAAAACGCCAGGAAATGTTGCTCATCCGGATCATTCGCGCAACTCCCTGCCGGTGAGGCGAAGAAAGACATCCTCGAGGCTGGCCGAACGGAAGGTGCATTGCCGGGAGTGAAAGGCGGAACGAATCGACTGTTCGATTTCAGCATTGCCGTTGTTGTAGATGACCAACCGCTCGCCCATCTCGTCAAAGCCGATGGCACGTTCGCCGAGAAATTGCCTGAGCTCCTGGTCGGCGCCGTTGATCTCGATGATCGAGCTGCCGACATGCGCTTCGATCAATCCGGTTGGCGTACCCTCAACCAAAATCTTGCCGTTATCCATGATCACCAGCCGGTCGCACAGTTGGGCAGCCTCTTCCATGTAGTGGGTGGTGAGGATGAAGGTTTTGCCCTGGGTGCGCAGGCTCTGCAGCCGCTCCCACAACAGATGGCGGGATTGGGGATCAAGGCCGGTGGTCGGCTCGTCGAGGATGATCAACTCCGGATCGTTGATCAGGGCGCGGGCCAGAGTCAAGCGCCGGGCGAGGCCACCGGAAAGTTCGCCCACCTTGGCCTCTCGTTTTTTTTCCAGGGCAAAGAAGTGCAATAATTCCTCGGCACGCTGGCGGGCCTGTCGCGCGGGGATACGAAAGTAGCCGGCAAAGACCAGCAGGTTTTGCACAACCGAGAGGTCCGGGTCCAAGGTGTTATCCTGTTGGCAGACGCCGATGCGCGAGCGAATCTGCCGCCAGTCAATTGTGACATCCAAGCCAAAGATTCGCAGGCTGCCCGAGCTGGGCGGGGCGAAGCCATACATCATGCGGATGACTGAGGTCTTGCCGGCGCCGTTGGGGCCAAGAAGGCCGAAGCATTCGCCGGGCTGCACCGCAAAGGATATGCCGTCCACGGCGGTGAACCCGTCGTAGCGCTTATAGAGGTTGTCGACCTGAACAATCGGCGACGCTGTCTCTTCCTGCACTGGCGGTGGTGAGGCTATCCGCAGGTCCATCTAAATCATGTTCCGATGTCGCAAGACGATTTCCAGGCTGCGATGAGCCGCCAGATAGCGTGCATCTTCGGCGTAGGTGGTCGGATAGACCGGTGGCACCGGTTGGTGTTGCAGCTTGCTGTCGACGTTGACAAAAGTAAAGAAGCAGGAGTTGGAGAGGGCCTTGGTGGTGCGGTCGCGGCTGATCCGTTCAATGCCCGCTTCGACGCAAACGAAGCAGTCATTGGTGTAGACCACCCGTGAGGTGAAGTGGAGCTTGTCGCCCATGCGTACCGGGTGAAAAAAATTGATCCGATTGACCGCCGCGATGATCGATCTGCTCGGAGCCACCAGCTCGGAGCAGATCGACGACAGTTCATAGGCCCGGCGGATTAGGTAGCCGCCGAAGATCTTCTGCGGCACATTCTCCTGCTCCGGATACATCCGCTCCCAGGCGTCGCTGGTCAGGCGGCGGCAGAGGTGACCAGTAAACCCAGGTTCTTCTTGGGCCAGATGGAGAGTGGTCATCATTTCATATTCTTCCCGGCTGGGCGGTTCAAGCAGAGCCGCCTGCTGCTGCCGGTATTCCTCGCGTCTGGCCAGCGCTTTGCCAGCCCTCCTTTTTTCGATCGGCTCACTGTATTCCAGAGGTGGCAGGGCCACGCTGACGACGTCGTCGCCATAACCGGAACGGGCTACCATGGTGAAATAGCAGGAGGCAATATGCAGTTTCGGCTCACCAAGCTGTTCCACCCGGATGCCGACCTCCAGCGAACTGCGGCCGACATGGTTGATGCAGGCGGCAAAGGTCAGATCCCGGTTTACATCCTCGGCATGCCGGATAACGATGTTGTCGATGGCCGCGGTCACCACCCTGGCATCGGGATGGAACTGGGTGACATAGCGCAGGGCGGTCTCCTCGGCAACCTTGTCGAGAATTTCGAGCAGCAGGCCAAAGCGGATGTTGCCCTGGATGGGTTCGTCCACAATCATGAAATTGCGGCGCAGGACGGGGTCGCTGCCCAGGGCCAGGGTTTGGTGAAGGATGGTATCGCAGGGTCGGGTCATGGTCGTTCGCTCACGGTTTTCTCTCCTGAAAAAAGGGTAAAGGAGGTGCATTCTGCAGTGCCGATTCAGGGTAAGGAATGTGCTGTTTTTTTGCAAGCAGTATCTGGCCGCAGGGGAAAGGGGGGCTTTTTTGTTAAAAATAAGAAAAACAAGGGGTTGTTATTTGGATGATCTGTTGGATGCGATCGATGAATGCCCTGGCTTCCCCTGTTTCTGTCGCACCGCCAGGCGTTTTATTCCACGCAACCTGATCGCTGATTTGCTCCCGTCACCCTTATTCCTCTCGGCACAAAATGCTTGTCTTTTATGATAGAAAGACAAAAAGCTGATACAGCTCGATGCGTTGGTCAGGTGGGTATTCCGCTGATTATGCTGATTAGCAAAAAGGTAGCCTATCTCCGCGACTTGATGGATGCCACTTATGATGCCAAGCGGATTGAAGAGGCCAGCCGGGAGTATAGGCATGTCCCAATTGCCGATAGAAATGGACGAGGCAAGGAGGTTGTCCCTATGGCGCCTCACGAAGCGGAGCGCTACAAAATTCGATCCTGTGCGGAACGGGCGAACACTCGACTGAAAGAAGACAGACTTTTGTGCCGGCAATGTCATGGTCAATGGGCACTTTACTAATAATAGCGCGTTATTTTTCCCAAAAACTGCTGGAGCTGAACGCTTTCCGGCTGGTCAAAAAGGCGATCGACATTGCCGCTTTCTCTGATTTTTCCCTCTGCAACAAAGAGACAATGGTCTGCTACAGTGCGGGCAAATCCCATGTGATGGGTTATCAGCAGGAGGTCACGTCCCTCATCTTGCAACTCCTTGATAATATCAAGAACCTCTGAAGTTATCTCCGGGTCGAGGGCCGAAGTCGGTTCGTCGAAGAGCAGAAAACGTGGTTTGATGGCGATGGCCCGGGCAATCGCCACCCGTTGTTGTTGGCCGCCGGATAACTGGGCCGGTTTTTTGTCTGCATGGGCCGTCAGTTGAAAGCGTTTTAGGATGGTCTGGGCTGTTTCAAGCGCCTGCTCATGGTCATATCCCTGCGCCTGCTCAAGCGGCAGGATGATATTGTCGAGCGCGGTCAGGTGTGGAAAGAGGTTGAAGGCTTGGAAGACCGTGCCGATGCTGCGACGATGGAGGAGCAGGCTTGCTGCATCAAAAAGCAGCGGCTTGCCGTTGATACATATTTTCCCGGAATCAGGTCGTTCCAGGCCGGCAATCGTGCGCAGTAGGGTTGTTTTTCCACCTCCCGATGGGCCAATGATGACCAGGGCGTGAACATCCGGCAGATCAATGGAGATATCGTCCAGCACTCGGTGGCCGTTATAGGATTTGCTGAGATGAGCGAGGCTAAGTTGCATAGCGAAATTTCTGTTCCAGGTGGCGGCTGAACAGGGAAATGGGGAGAGTCAACAGCAGATACCCAACGGCCAGCGGCAGGTAGCTTTCCAGGGTGCTGAAGGTATAGGCGTTGACCTCCTGGGCGTTGAGGGTGAATTCACTGACGGCAATGATCGAAAGCAGCGAGGAGTCTTTGACCAGCGAGGCGAATTGACCGGCCAGGGGGGGCAGGATCCGCCGCACTACCTGTGGGAGGATGACAAAACGGTAGGTCTGAAAGGTCGTTAGACCAATGGCGCGCGCTGATTCTAATTGGGATTCGCCGATGCTCTCGATGCCCGCCCGAATAATTTCGCTCAGATAGGCCCCGGCGAAGAAGGCCAGGGTCAGAATTCCAACAACATAGCGATTGTTGATACCAAAAGCATCCGCCACCACGTAGAAAAAGACCAGAATCTGCACCAGAAGCGGGGTTCCGCGCACCCCTTCGATATAGAGCATTGCCAGATATCGCAACGGCAACAGGCGGGAGCGGCGTGCGAGGGCGAAAAAGATGCTGATCAGCAGGCTGAGGCCAAGCGCCGCGACTGAAATCAGCAGAGTGGTCATCCACCCTTGCAGAAATTTCTGCCGGTACTGCCAGACCGCCCTCCAGTTCCAGTCATATTGTAACTGGCTGAAGGCAAAAGAGAAAATTGCGGAGAACAGGAGAAAGACCAAGGCAAAAGCCATGAGCCGGGAGATCAGCGACGGCGCGTCATCGTCCGGCATCCGCCATAAGGTTGTTAATCCGCCCATTTTGTTCCTGGGCGGCTACATGAAAAACGGATAACCGAGGCGCTTGAATTCCTGTTTCTGCTCCAGAAGCCAGGTGTCGCTGAGCTTTTCAAAGCCGCCCTTGGCTCGATAGTCTTTGAGAAAACTATTGATCCCCACCTTGAGGGCGGTGTTGTCTTTGCGGATACCAATGGCCCATGATTCCTGCTGAAAGGGTCGGAGGATGGCGCGGGTGGTTTGCGGGTTCCGCTGCCAGTTGCTATAAGTGGACATCTGGTCGTAAATAAAGGCATCAACCTTGCCCTGGACAACCTCGAGCACTGCCGCTGCTTCCTTGTCAAGGACCAGGATTTTGGCCTTTTTCAACTCTTTGCTCGCATAGTTGTGCCCGGTCGTTCCTTTTTTGACGGCGACAGTCATGCCGACCTGGTCGAGATCACCAATTGTTTGCACAGAAGAATCTTTGCGTACCAGCAGGCAGAGCCCAGTCTGAAGATAGGGGTCGGAAAAGTCGATCGACTGTGCCCGCTCTGGTGTAGCGGTCATTGAGGAAAGGATGATGTCTATCTTACCGGTCTTGAGGGCGGGGATAAGGCCGTCAAAACTCATATTCTCTATCTTGATCTCCCTTCCCAGGCTTATCCCAAGCGCCTTGGCCAGATCGACACTGACGCCTGCCGGTTGGCCGGTGGTGTCGGTCATCTCAAAAGGGGGGTAGGCAAGTTCCATCCCGACTTTCAACGGGCCCTGCTGGTCAGCGCCAAGGCTTGAGTCGGCAAGCCCGGCAACAAGCAAGAGCGTCCACAGGCGCTTCATGATTTTCTTGAAGAATAGACGGGTGCTGGTGGCGCGTTTCATGGGCTAGTCCTCCTGTTTTTGGAGAGCGTGTAAAACGGCTCTGTTGAATGGGCGCAAAATGTAATTAAAGGGTATTCACAGGAAATTGTAGGGGGAAGGATTTGTTCTTCGGAGGCCAGCGCTCTATTCAGCTGAGCTACCCGTCCTTACAGGAATTGCGGGCCTTATTTACCATACAATCTCATTGGTTCCTTGCCTAAGATAGCCACTACTCTGTAGTGCTACTTGTTGCCTTCCTCTAGCTTTCCATGCTTGTCATCACTTCGTGGATTCGTGTTCATCCGTATGCAGCCGGTTGATCTGTAGGCCTGAATCCCAAAGGCTGTCGATCAGCTTTTCTATGTTCTCACCCTGTACCTTGAGGGTGATTAATTGATGTTCCTCGGAAAAATCGGGAAAGACAGTGATACCGAGAACGGTCATCTCGCATTTTTTAAACACCTGCAGCATGGAATAGAACGAGGCCGGTTTGTGGTCAATTTTAATTTCGATCCTGGCACCTTGCTTTTTTGCACCGAGCACTTCGAGAAAGGCGTCAAATATGTTGGTTTCGGTGATGATGCCGACCAATTCCGTGTCCTGCATGACCAAGAGGGCACCGAATTTATGGGTCCGCATCAGGAGGGCCGCCTGTTCCAGAGGGGTGGACGGTTCAACAGTGACTGGTGAACGGGTCATGATCGATCCGGCCTCGATCCGACCGGCCTGGTCAAGGTTTTCCGGGCTGATACTCGGGTCGAAGATAGAGGGCAGGGCGCGGAAAATGTCTTCACGGCTGATAATGCCAACCAAGTGGCCATCGTCGACCACCGGAACCCGGCGGATACGGTTTTCCCGCATGATCTGTTCGACCTCGGCGATGGGCTGACTACTGTTAACAGTGAGAACATTGCTGGTCATCCACAGTTTGACAAACATAGGAAACTCCGAAATTATTTTTTGTTGGATATGATAATGATATCGCGTTTGCTTGCCCCGGCAGGGATATGGTCTCGCAGGTGAAAACAAACGTCGGTCAAGTTGGTCGCGAGCACCATACTGCTGTTGCCGATGCGAATCTCCGTGCCGGCAAACACCTTGCCCTTGACAACAATGGTGCACTCCAGGGCGTGGGAAAGGCCCTGGTCCTGAGGTTCCCCATCTTTTTCGAAAATCATGTTGAAGTGGGCGAGTTGCTTCAAGCTCGCTTTGTGGTCCGCGACCAGTTCATCGAGCTCCTCACTTTCGGCATGCAGACCGATGTGTCGCTTTAGGGTATCGATAACCTCGGCTTGATCGGTGCTGGTTCGCCGCAACTCAAAATAACGGTGCAGTTGCTCAGGTGAAACCGCTGCCGCCAGCAGTGAGGGCGGGGCCATGTCGGATCCGACACTGCCCGTGCTGATTGAGCCGAATGCTACAAGTTGTGAGGCAATGATCCGGGAAGATGGACTGCACAGCAGATCGCCGGAAGTATGTAAGCGGCTGTACGAGGCGTGTTGCCTGAGGATCAGCTTGTTTCCGCAGAGAACTCTGCCCTGGACAACAAAATTGACGTCAATGTCTCCGCGGGTGTGGACGCTCGCAAGTTTGCCGATCACTCCCCCTTTAATCACGGCATTGCTGTCTGATCGCAACTGCCCCTTTTCAACATCACCGCCAACCAGTACATCCCCAAGGGCGTTCACCTTAAATTTTGTTTTGATCGACCCTTTAATTTCAACCGCATCACGCGAAATGATGTTGCCGGTCAGGTAATCAACATCCTGAGCGACAACTTGCCGAGAACAGACTTTTACCGAATTCTCAGTAACCATGGAAAGCACCCCGGACCGCAGCGCTCGAATTTCACCAGTTGTCTCGTCCAGGGCGGCGTCATCCATTGTCCGGACGGTAATATCTTTTCCGGGTAATGGCGCAATGGGGACACCGTAGATGTCTCGACCGGCTGTCCCTGGCGTTGGGGGTATTTTTACGGCGATCAGCTGATCCTTACTGACACCGATGAACATGTTGCGTTCGCGAAAATCGATTTCGCCGTTGCCCATGACTTTGCCGGGCAGGGGGCCAATCTCCATTTCAAAGCGCAGCCAGGCATCCTTCCCCTTGACCGGAAGAGTACCCAAGGCGACGATGGCGATGCGCGGACGGTGCTCGCTGGCGCAGAAATCGATGCACTGTTCGACTGCATGGGGTAGCTGGCCGAAGGTGATGTGTTTCTCCGTCAGAACTTGGAGGATGGTTTCCTTGTTAGGCAGGCTGTGGCCCGGCGGGGCAGGCCTTAGGCAGAGTTGAGCTTGCATCCGGTCCGGGGTGGTACGGATCAACGGGGTAACGCTCAAGGTGAGGGCGTGGTCAGAGCCCTTGCGGGTGGTAGTGCAGGACGGATATCCAGTATCCGCAGCGATCAGTTGCCGGGTCTCTTCATCCTGGGGGACATTCTCGCCTGGCAAAAAAATCTGTTCCGCCTGATGAGGACAGGAAAGTATTTGGCCGAAGATGTTTTTTCCCATCTGGTGTTTGATCGGAGGGCCGTATTCCGTAAGAAAATCGCCCTTATGGACAAGGGGTGTCAGGAAAATTTCAACTTGGCTGATCTGCCCGTTCTCGTCTTTTTCTTCGAGAGTCAGGGGGTGATGGGTAAATCGCAGTTGGAGACCCTCCCTGCCGACAACCGGAGGTGTACCCACAGCTAAAATCAGGGGATCGGACAGCGCTTCTTCGGCTTTATCGATACACCCTGATGCGCGGGCAAGAGCCTCCTGGTCGATGCCATGGACAACGCCTTTACGGGCCAGTAGCTCGCGCAATTCTTGCCCGGAACCGAGCTTTACCAGCTCCTCTTTCGTGCCAGTGGAGTGGAGGCTGACAAGCAGTTGGTCGGGTGCGATGCGGAGATAGTAGGTTATGCTGTTCAATCGCGGCCAATAGGTTGAAAAAAGGAAACTTTTTCAAGGTAATACCATAAAGGAGGGACGATCACAAGGCAGAAGCATTTGCTTGCTGTCCTTGCAGGGGGGAGGATGGAATGAGTGGGGTGACGGGTAGGCTCACCGACAGGCAAGGAAAAGTACGGGGCGGGAGTACGTTCCCACCCCGAGGTGGAACACGGTCAGGGAGACGCCGATCACAGATCGGTCTGCTCATTGACCAGCCTGAATTTGGCGAGGAGGTGGAAGGTCAAGGAAAGGATCATTCCCACCACCGTGGCCAGTGCCATACCTTTGAGTTGGACATCGCCAATTTTGACCGCCACGCCACTGATGCCGACGATGAGCACAATGGCGGTCAGTGAGAGATTGGCCGGCTTGGAATAATCGACCTTGGATTCCACCAGCATCCGTACACCTGAGGCAGCTATCACTCCGAAGAGCAGCATGCAGACGCCGCCCATAACGGGTGCAGGGATTGATTGGATAAAGGCGGAGAGCTTGCCAATAAAGGCCAGGCAGATGGAGATGATGGCCGCACCGCCAATGACCCAGACCGAGTAAACCCGGGTGATGGCCATGACGCCGATGTTCTCCCCGTAGGTGGTGGTCGGCACCGAGCCGCAGAATCCCGAGAGCACGGTGGAAACACCGTCGCCCATCAAAGAACGGTGCAGGCCTGGATCCTTGGTCAGATCGCGATCAACAATGTTGCCGGTGACCACCAGATGCCCAATATGCTCGGAAATCACCACCAGGGAGGCGGGCAGGATAATGAGGATGGCGTGAAAATCGAGTTTAGGCAGATAAAAGGTGGGCAGGGCGAGCAACGGTGCATTGGCGATGCCCCCGAACTGGACCAGCCCCATGGGGATGGCGACCAGGTATCCGACGACGATACCGGTGAGGACGGGAATAATGGCCATGAAGCCACGGAAGAGCACCGAGCCGAAGGTGACTACCAAGAGGGTGGCTATCGAGACTACAATGGCTTTCATGTTGTACGCACCGCTGGCCGGATCGGGCATGATGCCCGCCATACCGGTTGCGACGCTGGCCAGTTCCAGGCCGATGAGGGCGACGATCGGCCCCATGGTGGCCGGCGGCAGGACGATTTTGATCCAGGCCGAACCGAATTTCCAGATAATCAGGGCGACCGTCATAAACACCAGCCCCGAGGCAATGAAGCCGCCCAAAGCATAGGAATAGTTGCCTGTCCACTGGGCCTGGTTGGCTCCGAGAACCACGAAGACCGGCGAGAGAAAGGCAAAGCTCGATCCAAGGAAGGCCGGGGCTTTACCCTTGCAGAGGAAGAGATAGATCAGGGTGCCGACCCCGTTCATCAACAAGACGATGGCCGGGTCTATTTTAAACAGAGTCGGCACCAGGACAGAGGCCCCGAACATGGCGAAGAGATGCTGGAAACTTAAGGGAATACCTGTAAGCAGGGGAACTTTTTCTTCGACCTGGATCGTTTTTCTCTGCATGAACTGGACTCCATCAAATGGGGTGGTGAAGCTGGGAAACAGCCTACTACGGAAAACGAACAATTGCCGGATGGTCGCCTGATCGGGAATCGCCGGGGAACATGCGGGAAAACAGCCTGCTTGTCCTCACGGCACCTGCAAGGCGGGACCACATGGCCGGACTTGGGGGCGGGCAACTGGCCGATGGGGACGGAAGAAATTTCGTGGCTTTATTCCTGGCGTCGCTGCAGCTCATCCATATATTCCTCCCACTCAACCGGCAACGAGGATTTTTTCTTAGTATTGCACTCTTTGCAGCTGGGAACGAGATTGTCCTTGGTGCTGCGGCCGCCTCGTGCCAGAGGGATTACATGGTCCATGGTCAGGTTGTGGTAGCCTACCTTTTGGCCGCAGTACCAGCAGGTGCCAGAGGAGGTTTTTTGCTGCCACCATCGGCTCTTCCGCAGCGCCCTGGCCTTGCTGCGTTCGACCCTGATAAGGGCCTCGTCGATGCTGTCGAGGGAAAAGAAATCGCTGCTCATTGGGCTAAATCCCCCACCAGTAGCTGCCGGACCCGGCCGACCAGATAGAGCGACCCGGCAACGCAGATCAGATCCTCGGGTTCGGCGATTTGTCCGACTATCTCCAGGGCATGTTCCACGGTCTGAGTGCAGCGCGTCTTGGCCCGTGCAAGCAACGGCAACTGTTCGTACAGCGCGGTGGGTGCGGCGGAACGCTGCGATTCGGCTCGGGTGAGGATGATTGCATCGGCCATCGCCATCAACTCATACAAAACGTGCCCCATATCCTTATCGGCCATATTGCCCCAGACAAGGAGGAGGCGCTGTCGTGGAAACCCTTGGCGTAAGGATTCGATCAGGGTGGCGACTCCAGCTTCATTGTGGGCGCCATCAAGGAGAAAGCGAATTTTTTTATTCTGCCGTTGGATCGAGATCAGCTCCATCCGGCCTGGCCATCTGACGTGCTGCAGTCCCTCGGTCAAGGCCTGCGGGGTGACAGGGAAAACCGGTTCAAGGATTTCGAGAGCTGCCAAGGCCAGGCTGGTATTGATTGCCTGATGGCTACCGTGCAGCGCCAGGGGCAGGTGAGGGCGATCAGGACCTGATATGGGGCGGTAATCAAGCCCGCCCTCACTGTTTTGCTCTCCGGAAAAATCGCGACCGTAGAGGAAGAGAGGGCTCTGTTGCTGCTGGCAACGTGCCTTAATCACCGGTACGGTCTCGGCAGCTCTGCCGGCACAGATCACCGGCACGTTGGGCTTGATGATCCCCGCCTTTTCTCCGGCAATAGCTTCGAGGCTTGAGCCGAGGTGCTGTTCATGATCGCGACTGATGTCGGTGATGATCGAAACCAGAGGTGTGACCACATTAGTGGCGTCGAGCCGTCCACCCAGGCCGGTCTCCAGAATCACTGCCTCTGCTTGCTGCTCGGCAAACCAAAGCAGGGCGAGGATGGTAGTGAATTCGAAATAGGTGGGACTGGGGCGTCCTTTGAGAAAAGTTGCCAGTCGGGTGACCAGTTCGGCAAAATCGGTTGGTGAAATATACTGATTGCCGATGCGGAACCGCTCCCGCACCGAAGAGAGGTGCGGTGAGGAATAAAACCCGGTGCGATAACCGGCGGCCGACAGGATCGAAAGCAGGGTTGCGCCTACTGAACCCTTGCCGTTGGTGCCGGCGATATGAACGATTTTCAATTTGTCCTGGGGATTGCCGAGTTCGGCCAGCAGGGTTTTGGTGGTGTCCAGGCCGAGTTTGATTGTGAAGAATTGGAGCTGATCCAGCCAGGCTGTGGCTTGCCGGTCATTCATGGTTGCCGGTACGATTGATCAGGGAAAAAGAGGGAAGGCAAGTCGCTCCAGCTCACCCGACAATCTCCAGTTGGGCGTAATCGAGGTGAAGGATCTTGCTGCCGTGACGGTCGAAATGGATTTCGACCCGACGCGGTCCGGGAATGGAGGTGATTCGGCCGAGGCCGAAAAAGGTGTGACTGATTCGCATGCCCTCCTTGTAGACCACCCGCGCCGACTCCACCTTCGGCGTTGACGCGGCGACAGGGATGTCCTGGGCATACTGGCTGATCATGGGCGAGGAGCTCGCACCGGCTCGATCGGTGGTGTTGTAGAGGCCAGGGCTGATCTCGCGGAGGAAAGGCGACATGGAGGCCCGCATCTGCTGCCGATCCGGAGTCATCAATTCGCGCGGGTAGGTGAGGAAGAGTTGTCTCTTGGCGCGGGTGGCGGCGACATAGAGCAGGCGCCTTTCCTCCTCCCACTGCTCACCCGGGGTGGCATTTTGATGGGGAAAACGGCCTTCAGCCAGTCCAATAACAAAGACCGTGTCCCACTCCAGCCCCTTGGCCGAGTGGATGGTGGAGAGGATCAGCCGTTGTTCGTCTTCAGAATGGCGTTCCCCTGAGCCAGTGTCGGGCGGATCAAGGGCGGTGTCGTCGACAAAGGATTGCAAGTCCCCGTATCCGGCGATCAGGGCCTTAATCTGATCGAGTTCCTTGCGCCGTTTGGGGTAGTCGTCATAGTACATCTTCTCGAACACCGGCTCGTAGTATTCCATGATCAAATCAAATTGATCAGAAGGGCTTAGTGCCGGGTTCACCAGGAGTTGCAAGGTCTGGGTGAGTTGCTCGAACTGGTTTTTCCAGGCTGGTCCGGGGCGGTAGGCGGCCAGGGCGGCGAAAGGTCCATCCGAGTCCCGGATAGCTTGCAGGATCTTGTGCACCGTCTTGGGGCCGACCTTTTCCAGTTGGAGAAGAATTCGGTTCCAGCTGAGATTATCCCAAGGGTTGATCACCACCCGGAAAAAGGAAAGCAGGTCTTTGATATGAGCTGATTCGGTGAGTTTGAGACCGCCGCGTTTATCAAAGTCAAAACCGTGACCGGCGAGTTCAATTTCAAGTTTGAAGGAATGGAAGCCGGAGCGGAAGAGCACGGCTATCTCACGCAGGGGAATGCCTTCTTCCTGCCGCTTCTTGATTTCCTGGACGACATAACGTGCCTCGGCCGCCTCGTTGGTTGCCACAACTACCTGCGGCCGCCTACCGCCGGTGATGCTGGTGAACAGGGTTTTGGTGAATTTCTTTTCGGCGTTGGCAATGATGGCGTTGGTCAGTTGGAGAATGGGTTCGGTGGAGCGGTAGTTTTCTTCAAGTTTGACGATTTTAGCGCCCTGAAACTGTTCAGGAAAGCGCATAATGTTGTAGAAATCAGCACCCCGGAAGCTGTAGATCGACTGGGCGTCATCACCGACCACCATGACGTTGTCATGTCGGTAGGCGAGCAGCCGAACGATCTCGGCCTGCAGCAGGTTGGTGTCCTGATACTCGTCGACCAGGATGTGTTGAAAGCGAATCGATAACTCGTGCCGGGCCTGCTCCGACTCAACCAGGAGCCGCTTCCAGTAAATCAGCAGATCGTCGTAGTCCATCAGGCCATGGTCGATCTTGAACTGGCGGTAATGCTCGGCAATGGTGTAGAAATCGTGGACAAATTCGGAGAGATGGATATGGTCGCGATAGACCAGCTGTTCGATGCTTGTGGATTTATTGATTGCCCCGGAGATCAAATTCATGACCACCCGTTTGGAGGGGAAGCGCTTACCGGCCCCGGCCATGCCCAGTGAGGATTTGATCAGGTTGATGATGCCCTCGGCGTCGCCCCGGTCAATAATGGTGAAGTTGGAGCCCAGTTCCAGGTGGTGGCCGTAGCGGCGGAGCAGGATGTTGGCGGTGGCATGGAAAGTGCCGCCCACGACCCGGCGGCAGGTGCCTGCAGTTAGCTCGCTGGCCCGGTTGAGCATTTCCTGGGCCGCTCGGCGGGTAAAGGTGAGCAGCAGGATCGATTCCGGTGCCACACCCTGTTCAATCAGGTGAGCCATCCGGTAAACCAGGGTGCGGGTTTTCCCCGAACCGGCGCCGGCAATGACTAAGATCGGGCCGGCCCCATGGGTGGCGGCAGTGTACTGCGCGGGATTGAGGACCGCAGTGCTGACGACGGGTTCGGTTGCGGTCTTTTGTTCTTGGTCGCTATCGGAAAAAAGATGGTATTGCATAGCCGGTCTTCTACCACAGCGGGGCGGGTGGTGCAATGGATGTTGACATTTCTAGCGGGGACTGAGTAATATCGCAATCTTAACTCAACGGTTCCCTAGGGAATGTAATATGCGGGAATCATTCAAGGGAGAGTGGCTTGACCTGATTATTCTGCGATTGCAGCAAAGGTCATCAAACTTGACGATT
Source organism: uncultured Desulfobulbus sp. (assembly GCF_963662935.2). Lineage (NCBI taxonomy): Bacteria > Pseudomonadati > Thermodesulfobacteriota > Desulfobulbia > Desulfobulbales > Desulfobulbaceae > Desulfobulbus > uncultured Desulfobulbus sp. The sequence continues at coordinate 423,359 of NZ_CAXXTL010000001.1, forward strand.
TTTTGACAGACTGTACAGGTGACTATGATCCAACCAGAACAGATATTTACCGACAAGGCACTCAAAACCCTTTTTCCGCCGGGACGTTCCAATGAGTTTTTTGATGCGCTCTTTGGCGACGCCAGTGAAGGGGCCTATGATATCACCCTGAGCTTTGAGGGGTATGACAAGGCTGGGCAGATCCTCCATTTTTTCTTGAATCTGCACGAGCGTCCGGGGCGTTGCCTGGCCTGCAATCTCACCCACGGCCTGCCCGAGGTCTTTAAGCGCCACCCAATCATCAATATCAAGGGGCTGGTGGGGGAAATCGAACAACTGCTCGGTGGGGAAATGGTCTGTGAAAGCTGGAAACTAGGTCGCACCGACCAGAAGGGACGGTCGTTGCACTGTATCCCGCTGCAGGTGCAACTCAAGCAGCCGTAAGCGTGTCTTTTTTGTTTCGGTGGGGCAGGTGACAGCTTAATTGATGGCAACTTGGGCCCGGCCGTTGGCTTTGGCCTGATAGAGGATATCATCAGCCCGCTCTAGCCAGGTATTGAGGTCTATGCCGGTTTTCCATTCGGACAAGCCGATGCTCACCGCCAATCGTCCAACATCAGTAGTGATATTGAGCTCTTCCACGGCCACGCAGAGCCGTTCGGCCAGAAATCGGGCATCCTGCATGCTGGTGTCGGGCAAAACCAGCAGAAATTCATCGCCGCCCATACGGACGAGCAAGTCGGTGAGCCGAATCTGTTTTTTGAGCGCTTCGGCAACCTGCTTAAGCACCTCATCGCCCATGAGATGGCCCATGGTATCGTTGACGGCTTTGAAGTGATCCAGGTCCAAAGCCGCCAGAGTCAGTGGACGGCCATGCCGGTTGGCCTGCTCGACGATGGAGCCGATCCGCTCATCAAAAACAAAACGGTTGGGCAAACCGGTCAGGCTGTCCTTGCGAGCCTGAGCAAAAATCTCTTCGTACTCCAGCGCCCGTTTCAGCGGGTCTGCCAGGATAATCAACGACTCGTCGATGAATTGCAATTCTTCCTCGGAAAGAGGCTTGCCTTTGCGAAGCATCACCAGGAGGCCGTAGCAGTCAGGGGAGTTGAACGCCCATTTGTGCACATGAAAACCGTCTGCCTGAGCAGTGGTTGATTCCTTATCAAGCGGTTGTTCTAAAATCTCTTGCGCCAATTGAATGGCCTGCCGTCGTTGTGGGCCGTGATAGGAGCAGAACATATGCATACGATCGCGGGTGGGGTTGTTGTAGCCGACGAGTTCGTGGCTGACAAATTCCATGAGCCAGATCGAGTAGGCTTCTACCATGGACGGAAGGTCGAGGATTCCCGCCATTCGTTGATAGAGCGTATTGATTTTCTTGAGCTTCTCCGATTGCTGCCGATAGTGGCTTAATTCGGACAGCAGGTTTTCCATGGTGGAAGCAATCTGGACATTAACCTGATGGTCAAGCACTTTCGTGTTCATGGCACTCACGCAATCAAGAACGATTGAGGCAACGCAACCGCCTTGTTTGATTCGCGGCTGGGTTGCAGTTTCTTTTGCATCGGTTGTGAATTTGATTAAAGGATAAAGATCACCACCGTTTGTCAGCATAAAGCGAATTTTGTGCCCGATTGTACAATAATTTGTATTTTACATTAAAAACAGTACGTTATGTGCTTTTTTTTCCGGTGGTGTTGGGTGGATTTCTGGGGTTGTCATTTTTCCGACAAGTAAAGGGTGGTCGTTTGATGCACAGGTATGCGCCATGAAGGAGACGTGGCCCGTGGGGCAGATGTTCGTGGCCGGTTTTCGCGGTTGTGAGATCGGTAACGATCATTGGATTGCTGCGGCGATGGGGCGGGACCAACTGGGCGGCGTGATTTTGTTTGAGCGCAACGTCGATGGCTCAATTCAAAATATTGACTCGCCGCAACAGCTCAAGCAACTGGTGAAAAATGTTTGTCAATATGCCGCTCTTCCTCCCTTTATCGCTGTTGATCAGGAGGGAGGAAAAGTCTGCCGTCTCAAGGAATCGGCCGGTTTTGCTCCATCCCGGAGCGCAGCCGAACTGGCCAGAGAGGGCGTGGCCGCCACTGTCCGTCACTCCGCAATCATGGCGGCGGAATTAGCGGAATGCGGTATCAATCTCAATTTTGCCCCGGTGGTTGATCTTGATCTTAACCCGGATAATCCGATCATTAGCCGTTATCAGCGCAGTTTTGGCGCGGACCCTGCGGAAGTGGTTGTTCACGCTCAAGCCTTTCTCGAGGCCCACCATCGTCAGGGTATTGGCTGCTGCCTCAAACATTTTCCTGGTCACGGCAGTGCCGGCCGTGATTCTCATCTTGGTTTTGTCGAAACAACAGATTGTTGGCAGTCGATCGAGCTGGAACCCTATCGCCGGTTGATAGCCTCGGGCTATAGTGACGGAATTATGACGGCACATCTGGTCAACCGGCACCTTGATCCCTCCGGGCTGCCGGCAACGCTCTCGCCGCTCGTGATTGAGGGTCTGCTGCGCCGCGAGCTCGGTTTTTCAGGGGTGGTCTTCAGTGATGATCTGCAGATGCGAGCAATCAGTCAGGGCTGGAGCTTTACCGAGGCGGTACAGCGGGCGGTGCTCGCCGGGGTGGATGTACTGGTGGTCGGTAATAATCTCAGCCCTGTTGAGGATGCGGTCCAGGAAGGCATCCGGGCCATCGAAGCCTTGCTTGACAGCGGCCGGGTCGATGGCAATCGTATTCGCGCATCACTGGAGCGCATTGCGCTTTTTAAGGAAAAAATTACAGGAAAACAACCATGGACACCTCTCGGCCCACCCACAGCCTCGTAATCGGCTACATTGCCTGGCTCTTTGGTTTTATCGGCGCCCATCGCTTCTACTACGGCAAGCCGATTTCCGGCACGCTTTACTTCTTCACCCTCGGCATTTTTTTCATCGGCTGGATCGTTGATCTCTTTCTCATTCCCGGTATGGATCGGGAGGCCGATATCCGCTTTATCCCAGGGCCGATTGATTACAACCTCGCCTGGCTGCTGCTGGTGTTTCTGGGGATGTTCGGCGTTCACCGGCTCTATATGGGCAAGGTTTGGACTGGCATTCTCTACCTGCTCACCTTTGGCATCTTTGGTTTGGGCTACATCTATGATATGTGGACCCTCAACGACCAGATCACCTTGATCAACGGCACCGCAGGCAACGCCACCCCTTTTCGGATGACGTGAACGTCATGGCATTGGCCGGGTGAAAATATACTGTCGATTCTTTGACAGTTCTGGCCGGTAGCGATAACCGTCGCTGCTGAACTGCTGTATATCCTCGGGGTACTCGACCCGGTTGCGGATCAGGAAGGCGGCTATCATGCCCCGTGCGCGCTTGGCGTGGATGGCGACAATTTTCAGCTGGCCGTTCTCTTCTTCTTTGAATTGAATATCGATCCAGGGCACCTTTACCCGGTTTTTCTCGACCACCTTGGCATATTCGTGGGAGGCCAGGTTGATCAGCATTGGGGACCTTTCTTGCGCCATAGACTTGTTGAGGCTGTCTGTGATCAGGCGGCTCCAGAAGGCATATAATGTTTTTCCTTTCTCATTGGGCAAAGCGTAGCCCATCTCCAGGCGATGCGGTTGGATGAGGTCAAGAGGACGCACTACACCATACAGACCTGAAAGAATGCGCAGGTGCTGTTGGGCGAAATCCAGGTCGGCTGGTAAAAAACTGACAGCATCGAGACAACGAAAGGCCTCGCCGCTGTAGGCCAGGATGGCCGGCTTGCTGTTTTTCGCGGTTCTGGAGAGGGTGAAATCTTGGAATTGGGCTTGAGTCCGTTCAGCCAGCGCTGGGCTGATATCCATCAGCGAACCAAGGCTTGGCGGGTCATACTGGCGGATCCGGGTAATTAGTTGGTGTGTCTGGTCAAGGAATGCGGGCAGGGTCGGGGGGAGGGGACTGACGACAGGGCTAAAATCCTGTCCCTTGGAAGGTGAAAGAATGATCATGGCAGCGACTCGTTTTGATTCAGGGGCAGCAGAGCACCTGGTTGCCACCTGCGGCCTTGGCTTGCAGCAGGCAACGTCCGGCGATCAGCAACAGATCATCGATGACCGCATTGCGGTCTGCAATTTCAGGGGCAAATCCTGCCACCCCGAAACTTGCGGTGCAATTGACCGGATGCCCGTCCACTGAGCAGTCAAGGGCAGCAAATTGTTCCCGCAACCGGCTGGCGACCCGGCCTGCGCCCCGGATAGGAGTTTCCGGCAAAACCAGCAGAAATTCGTCTTCACCCCAGCGGGTTATGGTGTCGATATCTTGACGGATGAGCTGCAGGGCTGTCCGGGCCAATCCGGTGAGCACCAAGTCGCCGGCCCGATGTCCCAAGGTCTCGTTAATCCCTTTCAATCCGTCGATATCGCAGAGGATGACCGAGAGGTAATGGGAATAGCGGAGGGATCGGCTCAATTCCTTCTTCAGATGCTCCTCAAGGTGGAGCCGGCTGTAGCAGCCGGTTAGTGAATCGGTGAGGGTGAGGTGCTGGATGCGCTCTTGCAGCTGCTGTTCGTGTTGCAGCAGGGCAAATTGTCGAGCCGTATCGAGGAGGATGGTTGCCAGGGCGTCGGCGTCCGTGTTTGCAGGCACCACTCGGAAAATCGAGCAACTGTTGGCTACACACAGGGTTTCGGCCAGTTGCGCATCCGGGGCAAGGAGCAAGGGGATGGCGTTCGAGAGAAAGGCCGCTTTGCCGAGAAAATCAAGGCCGTTCATGTCGGGCAGTTTTTTTGCGGCCAGCACGCCGCACCAGGGAATCGGCAAAGCCAGAGCTGCCAGGCCATCTTTGCCGTTTGCTACAGTGGTAAACTCAAAAGTATCCAAAATTTCAAAAGAAAGATCCGCACTGTCCAGGTGAGGATTGACCAGCAAAAATGGGTGGCGCATGCGTTTGCTCCTGAAGATTGGAATGAAATTATATAGGTTTAATCATACCATCGCCACTGGGAAAAGAGGAGCCCTATTTCCGGTGGCAAGAAAGGGCCCGCTGCGGTATAAGGCCGGAAAAGGAGCGATATCATTATGAACGGAAACAGCGGCTGCAAGCCGGAAATTCAGTATCCCTGCCGATGGCACTACCGTCTCATCGGCGAGAACCGGGCGGCCATCCTTGAGGCCATCCATTCCTTGGTGGATGTGACGACCTGTGTGATCGACGAAGGCAACGTGAGTTCCGGCGGCCGATATCTCAGTCTTAACCTGGAAATGACGGTCGTTGATGAAGCCGAACGACTGCGGTTTTATCAGCTTTTTGCCGAAAATTCGGCCATACGGGTGGTGTTATGAGCGTAGGTGCAACTGGCGGCAATAAACCCTTTGTCGACAACAAGGTGGTCCCGGTGATGCGGGAGGCGGTAACAACCGTCCAGGTGATTCTGTTCAAGGTGCTCAAGCAGAGCATGCATGATCGCTACGTCGATCAGGTCGAACCCCATCACACCCATCTGGCCGGAGCGGTGATGAATAATCTCTTCGGCACCCAACCGTTAAATGACGCTGTGGTAGCCTTTGCAGCCGCTAATCGGGAGCTGGTCGAGCGGGAACTGCGCGAATTGTCAGGTCGTTGTGCTCCGTTGATTCCGGTGCTTACCGATGCCCTGCGGATGAAAACCATCTGTGACAACCAGGAGGGCATCCATTCGATTCCTTCTCTGCTTATGGCCAAGGCCTTGGGCGTTCTCCAGGAAGAGAGGCCCTTGCCCCTGCCGTCGACTTTTATGATCCAGGTGCGGGCGCTGGCCGCCGATCACGGTCTTATTGAGCCGATGCAGGCTCCTTCCCCGCCCGAAGAGTCACCAGCGTAGCTCCCCAGGAACCACTCGATTCATCACCAAGGCGAAAATCGACCACTGTTTCCAGCCGGGCAAGCAATGCATGCACTGTCCGTCGCAGGGTGCCTGTTCCCTTGCCGTGGACGATACGGACATGCACAATTCCCTTTTTTCGACACTCTTCGAGGTAATCCGGGACAAGGTTCTTGATTGCAGAAGGGGGAAAGGTGTGCAGGTCGAGGGTGCCGTCGATGGGGATGACGATCGGTTCGATTTCATCCATGGATTTGCTCGTTGTTGAGAATTTCCAGAGCAACGGTGGCGGCCCGGTCCGAAGCGCCCGGAGCGCCCAGTCGTTGTCGAACCTCAAGCAGTCCCGCCAGTATCAATTCTCTTGCTCTTTTATCTTCAAGCATTTTATGTAATTCTTTCGCTATCTGTTCGGGATTGGCTGCATCTTGGAGGAGCTCTGGGATGATCAGGCGTTCCCCGATCAGATTGACCAGAGAGAAAAAACGCACGTTACGGATCAGCAGTTTGCCCATCCAATAGGTGTGACGACTGATCCGATAGGTGGCCACGGTCGGTATCCCGAGGATGGCCAACTCTAGGATGACCGTGCCCGAGGCGGCAACCGCTGCATCGCAGGCAGCCATCATCGCATAACGATCCTCGGTGATCACCCGGTAGTCCAGGCGATTATTCCAGGCGGCCAAGCCGTGTTCCTCAAGCAGTGAACGGGCAATGGTTGGAGCTTGCGGGATAAGAAAGGTGTAGTCGTATGGATGGTCCTTGGCCAGCAACTCCGCAGCAGCGAGAAAATCCGGCAGCAGGGCCGCGATCTCCTTTCTCCGGCTACCGGGCAGGAGGCCGACCAGTTTCCTCGTCGGCTCGATCCCGTGCAACGCCTTGAATTCGGTGGGACTTAGGCCGGGTTTGACTGTATCCATGAGCGGATGACCGACAAAGTCGACCTGCATGCCGTGGCGGGCATAGAAGGCCTGTTCAAAGGGCAGGATAACCGCAACCCGGTCGGTCAGCCGCTTGATCGAGCGGACTCGACCGCTGCGCCAGGCCCAGACCTGGGGGCTGATGTAGTAGAAAATAGGGATGCCGAGCTTCTTGGCCTTTTTCGCCAACAACAGGTTGAAGTCGGGATAATCGATAAGAATAAGCAAGCTAGGGCGGCGCTCCCGCATGCGCTCAATCAGGGCCCGACGGGCTCGAAGGATGTCACCCAGGTGACTGAGCACCTCAATCGCTCCGACCACTGCTAGCTTGGCCGCTTCGTAGAGCAGCTCCACCCCGGCACATTGCAATTCCGTGCTGCCCATACCGCAAAAACGCAGATCGGGATTCCGTGCCAGCATGGCCCGAACCAAATTGGCGCCGTGCATATCCCCTGAAGCCTCGCCGGCCACTATCATCACCTCGCGGCCAGGTCCATGTTCGTTGTGGTTGTCCATTAAATGATCGGCGATCAGTTGGGTGACAAGAAGGCCAGCAGGTCGCCTTGTCCTTCATCGATCAAAATTTGTTCGATCCGTTGCCGGTCATTGTGAATTTGCTCAACCACCTGGAGGGCCACGTCCAAGGCACGCCGTCCCTCTTCGCCGGCCACAGCCGGTTGGCTGCGTTCACGAACGTGGTGGATAAAATCGCGCAGCTCCAGTTCCAGTGCGTCTTGGTCCTGAAAGGATGATTTGGTGATCTCCGGTACCGGATTCCCTCCGTTCTTACCGGGTTGCAACCGCACCGCCATAATCTCTTTTTTGCCAAAATCCACTGACAGGTACTGTCCGGGTTGGAAGATGCGCATTCGCCGCATGTTTTCCATGGAGATGCGGCTGACCGTGATGTTGGCAGTGCAGCCATTAGCAAATATCAGCCGAGCGTTGGCGATGTCTGTCAGCTTGGTGATCACCGGTGCGCCGGCAGTTAAGATGGAGACGATCGGCGATTTGACAATGGAAAGGATGATGTCGATATCATGGATCATCAGGTCAAGCACCACGTCCACATCTGTTCCCCGCTCTTTGAACACAGCGATGCGATGGGCCTCGATAAACAGAGGATGAGTGAGCAGGGGTTGCATGGCGAGGACTGCCGGGTTGAATCGTTCCAGGTGGCCCACCTGGAGGATGCGCTGGTGCTGCTTGGCCAGTTCGATCAGGTCGTCGGCCTGGGGCAAGGTGGTGGTGATCGGCTTTTCCACCATGACATCGACCTTGTGCAGCAGGCAGGTCTTGGCGACTTCGTGGTGGAGGGGGGTCGGCACAGCAATGGAAACTGCATCGACCTGGGCGATTAACTCGCGGTAATCGCTAAAAGCACGCGTGCCGCACTCGTCTGCCACCACTTGTGCCCGTTCCGGGTCGGCATCGGCTACGCCGACTAATTCAACATTCTCCATGGCTGCATATTTGTGGGCGTGAAAACGACCGAGATAACCAACTCCTATGACACCAACCTTCACATTCTTGCTCATGTTTATTTCGTTCCTTTTTTACGGTTTGGGCAGTCTGCCACGACCGTTGTTCAAATGTCGATATAGGCTTTTGGGATGGCGGCAGGACTGCGTTGTATCTCCGCCCTATTCTGCTTGGCAATGTGCCGGTTTTCCACAGGACCTAACTTCGATCCGCCACCTGCAGGACAAGCGGGGTGTTCTATTCCACCAGGAAATTGGTCATATTATGTACCATATTTCTTTTAACTATAATCGCAAAAATTTGCTTGGTTATCGCGGCTCCCGTTCATGGGGCTCGTCAAAGTGCAATAGCTGCTGCGGCCGGGAGAAGTGGCTCCGTTCGTTTGGACAGTTTTTTCTCTTGGCGGATTGAATTGCAAAAGAAGAAACAATGCTCTACTGTGCCCAACGCACACCCCTGTTCTGTTTTTTTTGCAGTAAAGAAATCGTTTGAATCGAGTTATCCGGGATCTAGCACCCCATCCTTCTGGCCTGTCCCCGAGAGCCGGGCATTTCTATGCTGAACTAAAAATGACTGGAAGTCAGCAACGGTAGAGTGTGATCTCGAAAAAAATGGCGGTTTTCATTTTTTTCAGTTTGAAACATGGATGGCGAGGTGCGGGAAATCTGAGGGTCTCAGCTGTGAGCTGATGCGCCATTGAAAAAAAGTCTTCAAGGTTTTAATCGCAAATCCGTGTGCTCTCTTCTCTCGCCTTAACGGCGTTTCCTCCTTTTTTTGTAACGATGAAGACATCTGCGTTCTATTTTACCCTGGGGCGTCCTTTCTCCCCGATGTACAGCTTTGCCATGCGTCTCAGAGAAAAATTGTATCGACGCGGCATGTTACGATCGTACCGGCTTGATGTACCTGTGGTCAGCGTAGGAAATTTGACCATGGGGGGAACCGGTAAAACCCCGATGGTGCAGTACCTTGCCCGCCAGCTGCAGAGTAACGGTTTCCACCCTGCCATCGTCAGCAGAGGGTACGGCGGCACGGCAAACGCCAAGGTAAATTTGGTGTCCGATGGCTCCACCCTGATGCTTGATGCTGAAACGGCCGGTGACGAACCGCGACTGCTTGCCGAGACTCTGCCTGGTGTGCCGGTGCTCACGGGCATCGTCCGTCGATTGCCCGCCCAGCGCGCTGTGGAGATGGGTGCTGATGTCCTTCTGCTAGACGACGGATTTCAACATCTGCAGATTATCCGCGACATCAATTTGGTGCTCTTTAGCACGGACCGTTTGGCCGGCAATTCACGGGTTTTTCCCGGGGGTGACCTGCGCGAGCCAGTGGCAGCCCTGCATCGGGCCACCCACTTCGTCATGACGGGGGTTCACGATGGAAACCGAGAACAGACAATACGGTTTAGCGATCTGCTGCAGACAAAATTTTCTCATATTCCCATCACCCAAACCGGATATCGAGTGGAGAGTCTGGTTGCACTTTCACCTGCCGGTATGATTGAACCGGTTGCAGGGGATCCTATTGGTCAGGAAAAATGTTTTGGATTCTGCGGTATTGCGCATCCCGAGTCCTTTTGGCAGGTCGTGAAAGGCTACCGGGTTGAGCTGGCCGATTTTCTTCCTCTGGATGATCATCAACGCTACTCGAAGGCACTTCTGGACAAGTTGATTGCCAAGGCTCAGCAATCTGGGGCCGGGTATTTGGTCACCACGGAGAAGGATTTGGTAAAACTGGCAACTCTAGTATCAAGCATCCCCATGCCCTTGTATGGCTTACGGATGCAAGTGGAGGCGGATGATCACTTTGTTCAGGATGTTTTAGGGAGAATACGCTCATGGCGCAAACAGTGTGAGTAAAGCAAAGTTTGTGACGCTGTGTTAAAAAATCAACATATTCAAAGTTTTTGATGAGTTGTGTTTTTTTTGCCACAAGTGTGGCGTCTGTCTTCTCTTTTTGTTTGTGGTGAAGAGGCGGTTTAAAATTTTGATTTAGTTTAATTTTTTTAATTTTTTTCGATTTGCACGAGTTGTTGGGCGGGTGGTTTGGAAATTGCATAATGATTATAAAATCTTAATTTGTTCGCATCCATCCCCCTTCACCTATCACGGGTTAGAATGGTACTTCCAATAGAGCCGCATCAATACACCACACAACGAATCGTCAGCTGTTGCGGTGTTGGTTTGCATACGGGCCGGACCGTCAATCTGACGATTCATCCTGCCCCGGCCAATACCGGCATCCAGTTTCTCCGTTCTGATTTAGCGGATCGGCCAATCATTCCCGCTCGGGTTGAACGTGTTATCGATACCACCTTGGCCACCACCATTAGTGATGGGCATCACAAAATATCCACCACCGAGCACCTGATGGCAGCACTGCGGGGTTTTGGCATTGACAATGCTGTGGTGGATCTTGATTCGCATGAAGTACCGATCATGGATGGCAGCGCTGGCCCATTTTGCCGGCTTCTCAAAACCGCCGGCCGCAGTCGCCAACAGGGACTCCGCAAAATTTTGCGGATTACCCGGCCGATCAGCCATGTGGACGGCAATAAATCGATCCGGATCGAACCCTATGACGGCTACAAGGTTTCAGCCCGCATCCAGTTTGACGATGCCCTGATCAGCGAACAGTGTTATTCGGTGGAAGTGACACCAGAACGTTTCGGCAAGGAAATCGCCTGTGCTCGCACCTTTGGGTTTGTTGAGCAGGTAGAACAACTCTGGCAGAACGGGCTGGCTTTGGGTGGAACCTTAGACAATGTTATTGCCATTCATTGGAATCGTCGATCCATCCTCAACGAGAATGGCTTGCGCTTTGACGATGAATTTATTCGCCACAAGGTGCTTGATGTTATTGGCGATATCGCCCTTCTTGGTTCACCGGTGATGGGTCATGTCATTGCTGATCGCTCTGGCCATGGCCTGCATCTCGAATTCATGAAGGCTGTTATCAACAATCCCCAATGCTGGGAATATGTTACTTTCAAAAAAAAAGGTGAGTCGTTGCTTCGTCAAGTAGTGCAATCCACTCAATCTTCCGGGCATCGTTTTGCTCCCTTTTTTGCGCCAGTGAATGAGGCCATCTCCTCCCAGCGTGTTTGTACGATGTAAAAAAGTAGCAGTTTTTATTACATTACGTTAACTCGTTATTGAGTGTTTTCATCTCGAAGATTGCAGGTCGAGAAAAACCGCCGGAGTGTCCCGGCGGTTTTTTTTTGCAATGCGTTTTCCCATTGAGAGGACAGCGGTTGTCGGCCACGCAGAAGATGCGTATAATGGGCCACTCTCACACATGTATTCCATCGCAAAATTCGCTCTGATAACAGGAGAAATATGCTCACACCCATAGATACGATTGGTTTCGTCGGTGGCGGTCAGATGGCCGAAGCCATGGTTCGTGGTATTCTGGCTGTCGGTTTGGCAGCTTCGGATAAGATTACCGTTGCCGAACCGAACGCGGCTCGGTGTGAATATCTGTCAAGCCAATACGGCGTGGTGTGTACTCAGGATGCGGCCACACTCTGCCGTGCCAGCGAAATTATCGTGCTGGCGATCAAGCCGCAACTGGCGGCAACGGTGCTCAATCAGTACCGTCCTTTTATCAGTGAGAAACACCTGGTTCTCTCGATCATGGCTGGTGTGACTCTGCGCACAATGGCCGATTTGTTGGCCGCGCCTGCCCGTTTGATTCGGATTATGCCTAATACCCCGTCCTTGGTGCTGGCCGGGGCCGCGGCATTCAGTCCAAATCAGCAGGCCACAGCCCGCGACCGGGAAATCGCCACCTCTCTTCTTGCCGCCGTCGGAACCTGCGTCGAAGTGCCGGAACACTTGCTGGATGCGGTCACCGGGTTGAGCGGCAGTGGTCCGGGCTATGTCTTCACCTTTATCGAGGCCATGATCGATGGCGGCGTTCTGGCTGGTCTGGCCCGCCCTGTGGCTGAACAACTCGTGTTGCAGACGGTTTATGGTTCGGCAAAGCTGGCTCTCGAGACCGGTGAAAACCCGGCAGTCCTCAAAGGCAAGGTGACCTCGCCCGGCGGCACAACCATTGCCGGTCTTCACGTTTTGGAGGGGGGAGGTTTCCGAGGCCTAGTCATGACAGCAGTCGAGGCGGCAACCGTACGTTCCAGGGAGTTGGGCGCATGAACATCAAGTATGCAGGCGTGATCACCCGCCCGGAAAGTCCGGAGGTGGAGCAGATCGGTCGGGAGATGGTTACTTGGTTTGGTGAGCGAAGTATCAAAGCAGAGTTGAACAGGATTGATCCGAATATGGATATTCTGGTCGTGCTCGGCGGTGATGGCACACTGCTTCATGTGGCCGAAGAGGCCAGCATGTTTCAGTTGCCGGTGCTGGGGGTGAATCTGGGAAATCTGGGTTTTCTCACCGAGGTTGCCGCCGATGAGCGGTACGAGGCTTTGGAAACGCTGCTAGTCGAGGATGAAGTCCGCATGGAAAAGCGGATCATGCTTTCCGCCGCCTTTGTGAATGGAGCAACAGGCAAAAAAAGTGATTCGGTACACGCCCTCAACGAAGTGGTGATCGTCAAGAAAAGCACCGAGGCCATGATCCGGCTCCGTTGTTGGGCGGATAAGGAATATGTCACCACCTATCGGGCCGATGGCCTGATCATGGCAACTCCCACCGGCTCGACCGCCTACAATCTTTCGGCCGGTGGCCCTGTTGTCCACGCCGAACTCGACGCCATCGTTGTTACCCCCATCTGCCCCTTCATGCTGGAATCGCGACCGGTTCTGCTTGGGTCTCAGCATAAGGTCACCACCCAGTTGCTGGCCCCTGCTGGTCAGGTCAAGGTCATTGTCGACGGGGAGTTGCAGTGGACCATTACCGAAAACGATTATCTCCTGGTGAAGAAGGCTTCAAAGCCGCTGCTGATTATCAGTTCGCCGTGGAAGAGCTATTTCAACATTTTGCGCAGCAAACTGAACTGGGGTGGGGCTTCTGTCGACATTCCCCTGCCGGAAAAGGTCTGCAAGCACTGTTAAACAGCTCTCCATCACCCTCTTCGGGGGATAGCTAACCGGCACCCGTTCCCCCTTTTCTCATCGTTTACGCCGCTGTAAGTTATATTTCTTCATCTTGTACTGCAAGAGGCTCTTGGTGATGCCCAGTTGTTCCGCAGCCCTGGCCTGGACATGGAAGTTGTCGTCCAGGGCTTTGCGTACCAATTTTTCCTCAATACCGTTTAACACCTCGGCCAGGCTTAAATGCTCCGGGATGAATTGATTGAGTTCCAGGCCGCTGCTCCACTCGTGGGCATTGGCCAGTTCCGTCGAATCGGGCTGCACATCCTCCGGTTCGATGCGATCGCCGTTACAGAGAATGGCGGCGCGTTCGATGGTATTTTCCAACTCCCGCACATTGCCTTCCCAAGGCAGGCTGACCAGCAAACGCAGAGCCTCCGGGGAAATATCCAGGTTTTTCCCCAGGTTCCGGCTGTTCTTTTCAATAAAATGGGTGACCAGCGCAGGGATGTCGTCCACCCGCTCACGCAGCGGTGAAAGATGAATATGGATGACATTGAGCCGGTAATAGAGGTCTTCCCGGAACTTCCCCTTGTCGACCTCATCCTTGAGGTCTTTGTTGGTCGCCGCCAGGATGCGGACATCGACATGCTGGGTGACCGAGCCGCCGACGCGTTCAAAGTTTTTTTCTTGCAGGACTCGCAGCAGCTTAGCCTGAAGTTGGGGCGGCATCTCGCCGATCTCGTCCAGGAAAAGGGTGCCGGTGTCCGCCAGTTCAAAGCGTCCTTTGCGCATGACCACCGCATCGGTGAAGGCGCCTTTTTCATGGCCGAACAGTTCACTTTCCAGCAGATGTTCGGAAAGGGCCGCACAGTTGACTGAAATAAACGGCGCTTCCTTGCGGGGACTGAGGTTGTGGATGGCCCGGGCGACCAATTCCTTACCCGTTCCCGATTCACCGGTGATCAAGACCGAGGAGGGAGTGGGCGCCACCTTTTCAATCAGTTGGTAGACCGCTCGCATTGAGGGACTCTTGCCGATCATACCGCCAAATCCGGAGCGCGGCGTTGCCTCGGCTCGCAATCGGCGGATCTCACGGATCAGGCCGTAATGCTCGATGGCTTTGGTAGCGCTGGCCAACAATTGCTGGTTGGAAAAGGGCTTGGCTAGGTAGGTGAAGGCCCCGAGTCGCATGGCCTCGACCGCCTTTTCCACCTCGGCATAGGCGGTGATCAGGATAACCGGAAGCTCCCGGTTGTACTCCTTGATTTTGGCCAGAAACTCGATGCCGTCCATGCCCGGCATCTTCATGTCGGAGAGCACCAGATCCAGATCGGTGCTGAGGACAATGGGCAACCCAGCCAGGCCACTGTCGGCGGTAAAGACCTCGTAGCCCTCGTCTTTGAGCAGTTCAGCCAGGACAATCTGATAGTTGGGTTCGTCATCGACAATGAGAATGGTGTGCATGGCGGCTCGAAACTGGGAGAAGGTTATGGTTGGCGTCTGTTGAGACGGGCTGTGAGTTCGTCGAGAAGGGAACACGGTGGGCAAAATCCCATAGCTTTGCCGGCAAGGCGATGAGCAGGCCTGGTCATGCCGTGGAAATCGCTGCCACCGGTGACCAGCAGGTTTTGTTCGTGGGCCAGTGCCTTCAGTTTTTTCTTGGTTTTGCGGGTATGCGTGGGGTAATGGATTTCCAGACCATCGAGCCCGCGCAGAACCAGTTCGCGGATCAGCAATGGTTGCACCCGCATCTCCGGGTCCAACTGGGCAGGGTGGGCCAGGACCGCCAGGCCACCAGCTTGGTGAATCATGTCGATAGTTTCAGCAGCGGAGTAGCTGAACCGGCTCTCCCAGGCGGGGCGGTTCCGGCCGAGATACTGACGAAAGGCGCCATCAAAGCTGTCGACCACTCCTTTGGCCATCAAAAGCCGGGCAATATGCGGTCGGCCGGTTTGGCCGCAGCATGAAATCTCCTGGACTTCCTCGGCGGTGATCTCAACCCCCAACGCTTGCAATTTGTGCAGGATGATGTCGTTGCGTTTTTTTCGTCCTTCCTGGAGCGGCTGGAGCCAGCTGTGCAGGACCTGATCCGTGTGATCAATGCCGTAGCCGAGAATGTGTAAGGTGTACTGCCGCAGGGTGGTGCTGATTTCCACTCCGGACACGACGACGAGCCCTGCCTGTTCGCCTAACCTCCTGACCTCTTCTACCCCCTCGACAGTGTCGTGATCGGTAAGCGACAGACCTTTCAGGCCGTTACTGAGGGCTAGTCCGACAAGCTCCTCCGGGGTGGACGTGCCGTCGGAGTAGATGGAATGGGTATGAAGGTCGATACACATACAAACAGAACCGGTTGTCCAGCAAAAAAAGGGGTGGAACCAGGAGAAAAATCAGCCACAATATACTGCTTCAATGTACTCATGGCCTTGGTTTTGTGCAATAACCAAATGAAATCGCCAGGAAAAGTGGAGCTTGTCAACAACGGGAGCCGTTCTTATTGTGGGGGAAACACTTTCCAAGGAGAGGCTCATGCCAGGACGACAAATGCGGATCGATGAATACCGGATTGAAGAAGAACCTTATTATTTGATCACCGGTGACGAGTTGGCCATCGCTGAAGCTGCCTTTCACGATGGTTCGCCGCTGTTGCTCAAGGGACCCACCGGCTGCGGCAAGACCCGGTTCATGCAGTATCTAGCGTGGCGGCTGCAGCGGCCGCTGGTCACCGTCTCCTGTCACGATGATCTCTCCACCTCCGATCTGGTCGGCCGTTATTTGATTCGCGCCGGTGAAGCGGTCTGGACCGACGGCCCGCTGACCATGGCAGTCCGGGCCGGAGCAATCTGCTATCTCGACGAGATCGTCGAGGCGCGCAAAGACACTACCGTCGTCATTCATCCCCTGGCTGATGACCGGAGGCAACTGCCCATCGAAAAACGTGGTGAACTGCTGACCGCACCCCCTGAGTTCATGCTTGCGGTCTCCTATAACCCCGGGTACCAGAGTGTATTGAAGGACCTGAAGGCTTCGACCCGGCAGCGTTTTATTGCCCTGTCCTTTGACTACCCAACCCCAGACAAGGAGATTGAGATCGTCTGTAAGGAAGGACGATTAGGTCTTGAGATCGCCAAACCGTTGGTCAAGCTAGCCGGTATGACCAGAGGCCTCAAGGATTCAGGTTTGGCCGAGGGGGCTTCCACCCGTCTGCTCATCCAGACCGGCAAGCTGATCGGCCGGGGCATTCCGGTGAAGACAGCCTGCCGCGCTGCTATCAGCGAGGCCCTCACCGATGATCGGGAATTGCTGGCTGCCCTCGATGAAATGGTCAGTTCGCTCTTCTGAACGCCCATGGACCTGGAGATCCTGAAAGCCAAATTTTACCAACTGGTCTCTCCCAGTCTGCCCAACGAATGGGATGTGGAGGAGGCACTCACTCCGCTGGCCACGGACGAGGCGGAACACGTTGATGATATATTTGCCCAGATTCCGGCGATCTGGCCTGTTTCGCATTCGCTCTGTTTTGCTTATCTTTCCGCCGCCGGACCCGCGCTCTGTTGTCTGGCCCTGGATGAGTTGTCACTCTGGGTGCATACCTTGCTCGACCGGTATGAAACCGGGGGGTTACGCGGCGCCCAGTTGTTCATGGAAGATGTTGAGCAACAGTTTGCCCGCCATCTTCGCGGGCAGGGTGGCCTGCGCCTTCTTGACGTCCGGTCCCGGTTGCAGCCCTATGTGAACGGTTTGGCAGGCAGGGAATTGCCCCTGGTAGCCGCTGACGCCGCTTCGACTGATTCGGAATCGATTTATCTTCCCAGTGAAATCGGGTTGTTCACTGAGCATGAGGAAAATTTCCTTCTTTATAAGCTGATGGTCTCTTTTCAATGGGCCAGCCTCCAGGCCGGAACCTTTGTCGCCCCTCGGTATCTTCCGTTGCGCAAAAAAGGGGCACATCCGCTTGATTGCTTTTTCTCCGAGTTCAGTGTTCCCGCCAATGCCCGTTGTCTCTATCATTTCTTTGAAACCGTGCGGGTGCTCGCTTTTTTGCGCATTGAGCTC
This sequence comes from uncultured Desulfobulbus sp., assembly GCF_963662935.2. Classification (NCBI taxonomy): domain Bacteria; kingdom Pseudomonadati; phylum Thermodesulfobacteriota; class Desulfobulbia; order Desulfobulbales; family Desulfobulbaceae; genus Desulfobulbus; species uncultured Desulfobulbus sp. Next base: position 440,642 of record NZ_CAXXTL010000001.1, read on the forward strand.
CCTGGCCTTATGCGGCAAGCCGCGCCTCTTTTGCCACGGTTACTGTTCTCCCCCGACAATTCCAACAGGCCTAATTTGCTCGATCGTTTGCAACAGGGCCTACTGCACTACAAGCGGCCGGCTCCGGGTGAATCCCAATTGGATGACCAGGCCTTCGCCTTGCTGCACCAGTGCCAGGAACCGGGAGCGGACAACGAGGTCAGCCTGGAGGCCGTCCGCACTCTGATGCCCTTGCTCGACTCCGAGGTCAACTTTTCCCTGACCAAGCCGTTCATTTTTCAGGGAACGCTCCGGCTCCAGGAGATGCGCAATCTGGGGATGAAGCAACATGCGGACAAGGAATTGCGGTTGATTAAAACCATGAGCGCGCAACTGCCTCCGGTTGCCAAAAAGGCGAATGGCGAAGAGAGCAATCCAAACGGTGCGGGCGGCAAACAGGGACAGGATATCGCCTTGATCATGGATGCGGAAAGTGCGCATGAACAGTTGCCTCCATTTTTGCAATCTCAAATGATTGAGAACAGTGAAGCACTCATTGATTCAAAAATGCAAAACCAGGAACGACACGGCCAAAACTCCCTTGCCGAACACACCATCAGTGCCACCGAGGGCAAAGCCGGGCAACTCTTTAATACGTCCCGTCAGGCAAACCCTGGAGAAGGGAAGGAAGCTGTAGAACCGGTGGTGTATGATGAGTGGGATTACCGCCGTAAAGGATTTCGTAAAAACTGGTGTGTGGTCACTGAAAGAGAAATCCCACCTGTGCAGAACTCGTTCATCGCCCAGACTCTGCAACAGTACCGGGGCCAGATACGCCGCCTGCGTCATCAGTTCGAGCTTCTCCAGACCAGTGAGCGTTTTGTTCGCCGGCAACGGGAGGGCAACGATATCGACCTCGACGCCATGATCGAATCGTTAGCCGATAATTATGCGGGACGTCCGCCCTCGGACCGACTGTTCATACGCCTGGCCCGCGACCAGCGCGATATAGCCGTCTATTTTCTGGTCGACATGTCCAATTCCACCGCCGGTTGGGTCGGGCAGTCGATCAAAGAGGCGCTGGTCCTGATCTGCGAGGCCATGGAGGTGCTCAATGATCGCTACGGTATTTACGGCTTTTCAGGGATGCGACGGTTGCGTTGCGAGGTCTTTCCGGTAAAACGGATGGACGAACGCTACACCCAGGCGGTGCGCCAGCGGATTAGCGCCATCGGTCCCCGTGAATACACGCGCATGGCTCCGGCCATCCGCCACATGACCTCGCTCTTTGCCCAGGTTGAGGCCAAAATCCGGCTCTTAATCGTCCTCTCGGACGGTAAGCCCGAGGACTACGACGACTACAAGGGCGACTATGCCATCGAGGACACCCGCCACGCTCTCCTGGAAGCCAAGGCCAAAGGGGTGCACCCTTTTTGCATCACCATCGATCGTCAAGCCCACGAATACATGGCCCATATGTACGGCGAGGTGAACTATATCTTTATCGACAAAGTCAATCAACTGCCCTCTCGGATGTCGGAAATTTACCGAACCCTCACCAGTTGACTGCCGACAACGGCGCGGATTTTTGTCCCTGCAGCGCGCTCAACACCACCCTATCCCCTGATTTTTGCTTGAATACTTTTTCACCGTGCTGTTTAACGATGAGATCAACGCTTTCAACACCAGAACCTAACATCAGGTGGCTTCATGCAATGGCTGAGCGGTCTTCTCATAATTTTTTTATTTCTGATCGGGACTTGCGGGGCACAGACCGGGGAAAGAGATGAGGTGGCCCTGCGCCTCAGGGCACAGGCGTATCGTGCCTATTACGGCAAGGGACAACCCGTTAACTATGCGCGTGCTCTCGAACTGTACCGGCTTGCGGCCGAGCGCGGCGATGCCGAATCTCAGTTTGTCACTGGCGGCATGCTCTATCAGGGGCAAGGGACGGATCCGGATAAACGAGGCGGCTTCAAATGGCTGCTCAAAGCAGCGGAGCAGGGTAAAATCTCGCCCGAATCGCTCACCATTATCGGCGCTATGTATTTGCGCGGCAGCGCAGTCCCGCAAAATTATCTGGAGGCGAAAAAGTGGCTGAGTGAGGCCGCACAGCAGGGCAATCTGGCCGCTCAGAATGATTTGGCCTATCTCTACTACAACGGACTGGGCGGCGAGCGCGATTACCCAAAAGCCTTGCAGTTGTACGAGAAGGCCGCGCTCCAGGGCGACCCGATGGCCCAAGCCAATACCGGTTTAATGTACGCCACTGGCACTGGTACCGATACGGATAAGGCCAAGGGCTATGCCTGGTATTCCCTGGCGGCCAGCCGTGGCAATACTGTTGCCGCGATCAACCGCAATAACCTCATGGCCGACATGTCCTGGGAAGAATTAAACCGGGCTCAGGCCATTTCTGTTGATCTGTACCGTCAGGTGGAAAAACTGGCTGAGCCGAAATCGATTGTGCCGGAACTCCAAGAGTAGAGGTCACGGTGTTTCTTCGTCGTCTTGTTCCCGTAGCAGGGCAATAATCTCTTCGACGCTTTCGCAGGCGTAGATTGCATGCCGGAGGCGGGCCGCTCCGGTCAGACCGGTGAGGAACTTGGCGGTATGATTTTTCACCTTGAACAACACCTTAGCCACAGGCAGAAACTGATGGGCCAGTTGCAGATAGCGCTCAATAGCAGGGAGCCGTCCGCTGAGACTGGTTGGCCTGCCCGCCGGTGAAAAGAGCCAGGGGTTGCCGAGCGCTCCCCGACCCGCCATTATCCCATCGCATCCGGTTGCCGCCATCATCGCCATCCCTTCTGCATAGGTGAGAACGTCGCCGTTGCCGATCACCGGGATCGACACCGCCGCCTTCACTGCTTTGATCACCTGCCAATCAGCTTTGCCGCCAAAATTCTGAATCCAGGTGCGGGCGTGAATGGTCACGGCAGAAGCTCCGGCTGCTTCGGCCATGGCGGCAAACTCAGGGGCATTGATGGTCGCCTCGGTCCAGCCGCTGCGAAATTTGACGGTTACCGGCAGCGATGTCCGGGCGCAAACCGTTTTGATAATGGCCTCAGCCCGTTGCGGGTCTTTCATTAAAGCCGCACCGCAGCCTTTTTTGATCACCTTGCGCACAGGACAGCCCATGTTGATGTCGATCAGGTCCACCGGCAGGGAGGAAACGATGGTTGCTGCCTTACCCATAAGTTCAGGATCGCTGCCAAAGAGCTGGACAGCAAAAGGCCGCTCTTCGGCAACGGTCCGCAGCAGTTCGCAGGTATTCTTCTGATCGTATGCCAGGCCATGACAACTGATCATTTCGGAAAAGCAGAGTGCGGCTCCGTACTCCCGGCAGAGCAGGCGAAAGGGCAGGTCGGTATAACCGGCAAGTGGCGCCAGAACCAGTCCTGATTGGAGACGCAGGGGGCCGATGGTGAAAGGCGGGATAACAGGCAAGCGAGCTGGATCCATTGTTTAACAGAAAAAAGAAAGAAAAAAGGCACTCCAGAAAATTCTGCAGTGCCTGGTAAACATAATGTCAAAAAAGATCACTTGGCTGGTTGCGCCTGCATTTGCTGCTTTCTGATTTTATTGAGGGCGCCGAGATAAATGTCCTCTGACAGATCGTCGATGATTTTGGCCAGGGCCTCGTCATCTGCGGCGCTGGTGGCCGTTTTGACCGTGTAATCAGCGGTGTAGAGTTTATTGGGAACCTCCCAAAGTATCTTGCCGGAGTTGTTGTCCTTCAGTATGTAGCGGACATATAGATTGACCTGGGTTCCCGTGGCGTTGGAGATATTTTCCCAGGAAACACTGGGGAGATCAATGGACAAAATTTCACCCGCCAAGACCAGGTCCGCCCCACTTTTCTCTTTGGTCAGATTGACTGCCTCTGATTTTTGAAACCAATGGGACAGGGACTGGTAAATTTTCATGTCAAGCCCCAGTTTGTTGGTTCGGTTCTGCCAGGTCGGCATGTAAATACTCCGGTGCGGGCCTTCGTACACATGGGGGAAATAGTAGCCGCATCCGCCTAAGACGAGCATGCACAGCAGCACGAGTCCCCATCCATATCTTCTGGTTTTCAGCATAGTGCTCCTTGTTCAGGCCAATGACCGGATTCGGTCAGTTTTTCGAAGGCAGTCAAAAAAAGTGATCGATTACAAAACGATATTAACAAGTTTTTTTTGCACAACAATGATTTTCCGCGGTTGCTTGTCCGCCAGTAGCTTGGATATTTTCTCTTCGCTTAAGGCCATCCGCTCCAAGGATTGATCGTCGATGTCAGGCGGCACCTGCAGCTTGGAGCGCACCTTGCCGTTGATCTGAATGACGATAGTTATTTCATCATCCTTGGCTGCTTCCACATTATATTGCGGCCACACAGCGTTATTGAGCTGGTTGGGGTGACCGGAGATCTGCCACAGTTCCTCGCAGAAATGGGGGACCATGGGGAACAGGAGGGTGAGGATCGTTTCCAGGGTATCACGTTGCACCGCCGGATCAATTTGCTCGTCGGCAACTGTCGTGGCCAGGTTGACCAATTCCATAACACCGGAGATGGCGGTGTTAAAATGAAAATTGCTTTCAATGTTCTCGGTTACCCGCCGGATGGCCTGATGGGTTTTCCGGTGGAGGATCCGAGAAGGCTCGTTTAAGGCAGTGAGATCAACGATTGCGGTTTGACCAAAACAGGTAAGATTATGGATAACCAACCGGTAAACGCGGTTCAGAAATCGTGAAGCCCCATCCACGCCTTGGGCGTTCCATTCAAGATCCCGCTCCGGCGGTGCGGCAAACAGGGAAAAGAGACGCACCGTATCGGCTCCGTATTGCTCGATCAGCTCACTGGGATCAACCACGTTCCCCTTGGATTTGGACATCTTGGCGCCATCCTTGATTACCATGCCCTGGGTCAACAGATTGGTAAAGGGTTCATTCACCGTGAGGTAACCAAGATCGCGCAGCATCTTAGTGAAGAAACGGGCGTAGAGCAGATGGAGAATGGCGTGTTCAACCCCACCAATATACTGATCGACCGGCAGCCAATAGGCGGCAGCCTCCATGTCGATGGGGGCGGTATCGAGACCGGGGTTAGTATAGCGGGCAAAATACCAGGATGATTCAACAAAGGTGTCGAGGGTGTCGGTCTCGCGCCGCGCTGGTTTGCCGCAGCTCGGGCAGGTTACGGCTATGAAGTCTTCCTGCTGATGCAGGGGGCTGTGACGTCCCTTGGAGTCTTCGGTTCCTGGCAACAGGATGGGCAGCTCGGATTCTGGCACGGGCACGATGCCGCAACTCTCACAATGGATCACCGGGATGGGCGCACCCCAGTAGCGCTGGCGGGAAATACCCCAATCGCGCAGGCGATAGGTGATATGGGGACGACCACACCGCTCTCTCTGTGCATGGGCAATGATTGCCTGCTGCGCCTCAATGGAATCAAGCCCGGTGAAAGAACCCGAGGCAACCAGGACACCGGGGCCTTCCGCTGCTTCGGTCATGGCAACCGCATCCAGGGCTTCTCCCTCGGGTTGCACCACCACCCGGATCGGCAGGCTGTACTTGCAGGCGAATTCGAAATCGCGCTGATCATGGGCGGGAACGGCCATTACCGCGCCAGTTCCATATTCCATAAGCACGAAATTGGCGGCAAAAATCGGCACCCGCTCACCGGTGAAAGGATTGATGCAGTAGCTGCCGGTGAATACACCCTGCTTTTCCATCTCTTGGTCAAGGCTAGCCCGTTGCTTGGCAAGGATGGTTTCTTGCACAAAAAGGTTGACCTGCTGTTCCTCCGGCTTTCCTTTGGTTAATGCTTTGAGTAGGGGATGCTCGACAGCGAGCGACATGAAGGTCACCCCAAAAATGGTGTCTGGCCGGGTGGTAAAGATGGTAATCGTCTGGTCACTGCCTTCGACCTTGAAATCGCAGGCAAGGCCAGTGCTTTTGCCGATCCAGTTGCGCTGCATGGTTACCACTTTTTCCGGCCAGCCAGTCAGACTGTCGAGATCAGCAAGCAGTTCTTCGGCATAGTCGGTGATCTTGAAAAACCAGCCGTACATGGTTTTGGGCAACACTGGTTGATCGCAACGCCAGCAGGCGCCGTCGATGACCTGCTCGCGGGCAAGGACAGTCTGGCAGTCGTCACACCAGTTGACCGTGGTTTCCTTGCGGTAGATCAGGCCATGCTCCAGCATCTTGAGAAAGAGCACCTGCTCCCAACGATAATAGTCAGGATTGCAAGTGGCTAATTCCCGGTCCCAATCGTAGCTCAGGCCCATGGCTTTGAGCTGACCGCGCATGTAATCAATGTTGTCGTATGTCCAGGAGGCGGGGTGGATGCCGCGTTTCATCGCAGCGTTTTCGGCCGGCAAGCCAAATGCATCCCAACCCATGGGGTGGAGAACGTTGAAACCCTGCATCCGTTTATAGCGGGCGATGACGTCGCCAATGGAATAGTTGCGCACATGGCCCATATGAATCCGGCCGGATGGATAAGGAAACATTTCAAGAACGTAGTACTTCGGTCGTCCTGGCTGATGGCTGACCTTATTGGTCTTTTCCTCTTCCCAGTGCTGCTGCCATCGCTGTTCGATGACTTTGAAGTCGTACTTGTCGTTGGTTGGCATGATCGATTGTGCTGTGGGTTGCATGGTGGTCAAATGGAAAACTGTTTAGTTGAAATCAATTTCAGAGCCCTGTTCCGGCTGATAGTGTGAGGTGGACAGGCGACTCGTGTAATTTTCGAAGGTGGTGTATTCACCAAGAAAGGTCAATTTGATCACGCCGGTTGGACCGTTGCGCTGTTTGCCGATAATAATTTCTGCTAGGCCCCGGTTTGGATTATCCTCGGCCCGATTGTAGACCTCGTCACGGTAGATGAACATAATGACGTCGGCATCCTGTTCGATGGCCCCTGATTCACGCAAGTCGGAGAGTTGTGGTCGTTTATCGGTGCGATTTTCCAAACCTCGGTTGAGCTGAGAGAGAGCAAGGACAGGGACGTTCAGTTCTTTGGCCATGGCTTTGAGCGATCGGGAGATTTCGGAGATCTCCTGGGCTCGGTTCTCGGAGTTGTTTTTACCTTGCATCAACTGAAGATAGTCGACGACAATCAAACCAAGGTCATGTTCGGATTTCAAGCGTCTGGCCTTCGCCCGCATTTCCAAGACAGTCAGGCCAGCGGTGTCGTCGATATAGATAGGGGCGTCGGCGAGCATGCCGGTGGCGCGGGTCAGTTTTGGCCAGTCGTTTTCATTGAGTTTGCCGGTACGGATGCGTTGGGAATCAATTCGACCCAACGAGCAGAGCATGCGGAGGGCTAGGGATTCGGTGGACATTTCCAGACTGAAGACAGCAACCGCGACTTTGCCAATCAGGGCGGCGTGCTGAACGATGTTCATGGCCAACGCCGTTTTTCCCATCGACGGTCGTGCGGCCAGGATGACCATTTCAGCGGGTTGCAGACCAGCGGTCATTCTGTCGAGTTCATCGTAGCCGGTGGCCACCCCGGTAATATGCTCTTGCCGGTCGAACAGTTTGGTGATTCGGTCAAAGGCGCGCGGGACCACAATGGCCATGGGCTGAAACCCCTGGCCATTGTTTGAATGCGCAATCTCAAAGATTGTTTTTTCCGCCAGGTCGACCAGCGATTCGATATCATCCTGGGCGTCGTAGCAGCGAGCCGTCACTTCTGTTGTGGTTTGAATCAAACGGCGAAGAACCGATTTTTTACGGATAATCTGGGCGTGGTGGACCAAGGTGCCGGTGAAGGGGATAATGTCGGTTAAGGAAGCCAAATAAGATGCCCCACCGATATTCTCCAGTTTGTTCTGATCGTTGAGTAGCCCGGTTACCGTGATCAGATCGTGAGGCTCGCGCTTTTCAAAGAGGATGAGCATGGCGGCGAAAATGGTCTTGTGGGCGTCACGATAAAAATCTTCCGGCACCAACAGCTCGACAATTTTCAGTAAGGCCTTGTCTTGAAGAAGTATGGCCCCCAGAACCGCCTGTTCTGCCTCTACATTCTGAGGTGGAAGCATTTTGTTTGAGATGGAGCTGATAGGGGGAAAGGAGTGCTGCATATGTCTGCTGAGTGGCGAAAAAGAAGACGATTATTTTTTCCGTCGCAACTATACCTTCACCGATGGGGAATGGCACGTTGAAAATGAAAGTGCCTTTTCTGTAAGCAGAAAAGGCACTTGAACCCGCTCATTTTTGCTGAAGCGGAGGGTTGCACGGCATTTTTAAAAGAGGTTGGGCTCTCTTGTTAAGGCTGTCGGACCCGACGGTTGCATGAGGTGTGCAACCTGCTGAATTTACTTTTTATTGCACATAGGTTTCCGGAACAACCTGGATCTGAACATAACCTGCTGTTTGGTACCCAGTCTTCACTGTAATCTTGTACTCGCCGATTCTTTTTATCTGCTCGGGAAGGACAATAGATTTTTTATCAACCGTCACCCCAGCTTCTTGCAAGGCGATGGCAATGTCGTTGTTGGTTACCGAACCGAACAGACGGCTCTCGTCGCCCACCCGCTTTTTAATAGTAATAACCTTGCCATCAAGCTGGGCGGCTAACCCTTCGGCTTTTTTCTTCTGCTCGGCTAACCGAGCGGCTATGGCTTGTTTCTCTTTCTCAAGACGGGCCAGAGATGCCTTGCTGACCAGCACTGCTTTTTGTTGGGGGATGAGGAAATTGCGTGCGTAGCCAGGTTTTACTTTGACGACTTCACCTTCCTGGCCCAGAGTTTCAATAGTTTCTTTCAAGATAATTTCCATTGATCAGACCCTCTTTCTGTATCTATTGTATCAGTTGTTGAATATAAACTGTCAAAGCAAAGCAAATCACAAATAGGATGCCTGCTCGCATTTCATTGTTGTTCGGTTCTCTCTCGCAAGTTGAACCAGATATCGCTTAACCCCAGAACGGCAAGAAGGATCAAGCCGTAACTTTGGATAATGAACATAACGTACAATATCACCCTGACAAATAACGGGACCCTCCAACGTTCTAACAGGGAAATGAATACGGCCAACCCTTGAAAGAAATAGACCAAGCCGGCGATCATTAACAGCCAGCCACCCACTTCCTGTAAAAAACCTTGGCCAACCAAGATGATGACAATGCCTGTAATGGGCATCCACACCAGTTGCTCGGGGAGTTTCCAGATGGCGAAACGGTCCCAAGGTGCAAAACCGGTCAATCGCCCTGTCAGGCTATTGGCAAGAACCATGTTGACCCAGACCGTGATGATAACCATGGACATCAGTAAGCCGGGAAGCATCTTGGGCACAGTTTCCCGCATAACAGTGGTCACCATCGTCAGGTTCAGCACTATTTCCGGGGACAATCCTGCTTCCTTGGCGCTGTACAACTCCAAGGTTTGCTGAAATCCAAGATCAAGAACCGTCAGCAGGTGACTGTAGGGATTGATGCCGGCGGTTGCACCGTATATTCCCCAGAAAAATAGCCACGTCAAGCTGAGGGCGGCAAGCCCTTTAAAGCCGCTCATTGCCGCCGATTCTTTGGCAGATGCGCTTTTAAACAGCGTGAACCCCAAAGGAATTACTGTCAGCGAAAAAAGAAAAATCTCCAGTCGCTGCATCAGGAGCGCGCCTAGCCCCGCCATAAGAAGGCTGAGGAAAATCAGTTTTTTTCCTGTACCGTATCCGTTGATGATCAAAAGATAAAACACAGGAACAGCCAACAGTCCATTCAACCATCCAAAAAGGGATGGACTCAGCGCTGGTATAAAGAAAAGAACACTGAGTAGGAAAATTTGGCCGGGTGGAACGGAAAACTCTTTCCACCCGAACCCGAAATTAATCATTCTTAAAGGGGAAACGTTAAAACTGGGTGGATCCCATGTACGGTAGCAGGGCCAACTGACGGGCCCGTTTAACCGCTTCGGTCAACTGGCGCTGATGCTTGGCACACGTCCCGTAAATTCGTCTTGGAATAATTTTACCCCGTTCGGTAACAAAATTTTTCAGATTTTTTGCATCCTTGTAATCGATGACAATATCCTTGTCGGTACAAAAACGGCAAACGCGGCGACGCGAAAATACTTTTTTGGGTTGAGACATTTGGCTGCTCCTCTATGCTTCTCTAATATAACCTTGACGGTTGTTTATTCTTCGGTGGCTTCGTCTTCCAGCGCCTCGCCTTCAAACTCGTCGCCTTCCGCATCCTCGGATTGTGCTTTGGCGCGGGCGGCCGCTTTTTCTTCAATGCGTTGTTTTTCGGCTTCAATAGCCTCCGCATTCATGGAATCGCCAAGTTTAACGGTCAAGTACCGGAGAGCTCTGTCGTCGATCCTGAATATACGTTCGATTTCGTCAACCGTCTTGCCGGGAGCAGCATAGTTCATGTAGACATAACAGCCTTGAATTTCCTTGTTGATCTCGTACGCCATCCGTTTGACGCCCAAGCGGTCAAGGCAGATGATCGCGCCGCCGTCATTGGTGACAATGGCATTGGTGCGGTCAATGATTTCGGTGAATTGTTCTTCACCCAGGTTTGGGCGCAGAATGTACGTGGTTTCGTAATGACGCATGATTCCTCCTCGTGGTCAAAGTGGCCCTCGCTTCTTTCCTGGCGGTGAGAGCGAGAAGGTTATTGTGAATAAGCTGGATACAATAGTAAAAAGTAAGAGGAAATGTCAAGGGAAAAGCTAGTTACGGGAGAGGAGGGGAGGGAAGTTATTTTTCTTGCGCCTTGATCCGTTGCCACTGTTCTTGCAATTCCTCTGCATCAACAAGGCGTACGTTACCAAAGACATGGGGATGACGTCTGATCATTTTGGCAATAATCCCTTCAATCACATCGTCGGAGGTGAAGTGATTGTGCTCAGTAAACATGGTAATCAACATGGCGAGGATAAAGAAAACATCGCCAATTTCTTCGCAGATTTCCTTTTCGCTGCCCTTATCAATTGCCTCCGCCAGTTCGTGGCATTCCTCCAAGAGATATTTTTTTAAAGAAGTCGGCGTTTGTTTGATATCCCAGGGGCATCCATTCTCGCCGCGAAGGGTAGTTATAACCTGCTCAAGGCGGGTAAAGGCGATGGCGGCTTCCTTTTTCAGCGATTGATCCATGTAGTTTTAGCGGGATTCAAGAAGCTGCAACGCCTGCTCGAGTCGAATGTATTCATCCAGACGGGAATCGCTAAGAATTGCTTCCAGTTTGTCAAACATTACCTGCTGGTTACTGTTGATTATCTCCAGATCCTGAATGGTCTGGGCAGCTGAGCTTTCGGTGACGTCCATCGCTTCCCTGAGGTCGCCGGCGTTTTTCATGAGGGCTTTGACTTCCGATATTTTTTCCAGGCGAAGAAAAAGTTCGTCGAAATTAACTGGTTTTTCTAGGTAATCGACCGCTCCTTTTTTCATGGCATCGACGGCAGTGTCAACGGAGGAGTGGGCGGTGATAACAATCACCTCAATGTCGACGCTCTTTTCCTTGGCTATTTTCAACAACTCGATACCACCGATATCGCCAGGCATCACCAGGTCGGTTATAACGACGTCAAAGGAGGTGGTGTCGAGCAGCCTCGCCGCTTGAGCACCGTCCGACGCCACCGTCACCTCGTACCCTTCTTTAGTGAGTCGTTTTTCAAAAAGTTTTCGGATGACCGGATCGTCATCGGCAACAAGGATAGTCATTGTGTTCATAGATACACCATTGATCGTTTGAGGAACTCTCTCGTCTGTGCTTATTTCAATTGGTAGAAAATGGATCGAAGATGCCGCTTGGGTATGAATCGAGGGCAAATCCCGGTGAGCGATTCGGTGGAGCCAATGATCAGGTATCCATCAGGCTCAAGGACATCAGCAATTTTATTGAAGAGTTTTTTTCTGTCTTCCAAAGTGAAATAGATGGCGACGTTTCGGCAAAGCACAATATCAAACTTGCCCAGACCGGAGAAGGGGGTCATCAGATTGAACTTGCGGAAGTTGACCATGGCCCGGATTTGATCGTTGATTTTCCAGGTTTGGCCGGCCATGGAAAAATACTTGGTCAGTTTGTCCCGGGCAAGGCCGCGTTCTATTTCAAATTTGTTGAATTTACCGCTACTGGCTTGGGCAACCGCCGCGTCGGAGATATCTGTACCCAGGAGTTTAACTGCATATTTCGACATATCCCCCAGAAGTTCCTGAAGCACGATCGCTACAGAATAGAGTTCCTGGCCAGTTGAACTAGCGGCACTCCAAATTTTCAGATTGGTTTTCAGCTGTGGGGTTTTGGAAGAACGGGCATCGATCAGCTCGGGAAAGATCTTATGCTGAAGGAGCTGAAATGGGCCAGTGTCACGGAAAAAAAGAGTTTCGTTGGTCGATATGGCGTCTATAATTTTCCGCTCGATCGCCTTGGATGGGTCCGCTTTAGCTTTTCTCAGAAAATCCTGAAAATTGGAGGCGCCCTGTTCTTCGGCTACGGCGTTCAACCGAGTCTCCAGGAGATATTTCTTACTCTCATCCAGATATATTCCCGAAATTTCGTAAATATATTTAGTGATGAGTTTGATCTCTTCAGAGGATATTTTTAGCATGAGGCCCGTCGTTTGCAGGAATCCGTTATTTCACCGACTTCACGATTTCAGCGGCGATCTTATCCAAAGGTGTCACCACATCAGTCAAGCCGAGTTCAGCCGGGGCCTTGGGCATGCCATACACAACGCAACTTTCCTCATTTTGCCCAATGATCAACGCTCCCTTTTGTTTGAGAATGTGCAGTCCCTTGGTACCGTCTGAACCCATGCCGGTCATGATCACTGCCGTTGTTCGCCCGACGTAATAATCCGCCACCGAGCGAAACAGATAATCGGCAGACGGCCTGCAGGAGTTCTCGGGGGGATCATTGGTGATCTTGATCAGCCGGTTGGTGCCGTCCGCCGAGGCGACCAGCTTCATCTGTTTACCACCGGGTGCAATATATGCAACATTTGCTTGCAAGGCTTCCCCGTCTTGCGCCTCCTTCACCGTCAGGGCACACTTGGCATTGAGGCTGTTCGCTAAGGATTTAGTGAAAACCGGTGGCATATGCTGGACAATGACAACTGGCACACCGAGGTCACCGGGAAGCATAGGCATCATCCGGGCCAAGGCGTTGGGACCGCCAGTGGAAATGCCAATGGTGACGATCTCCGATTTACCTTGGCGCCGAGAGGAGGCGATAATCGGAGAAACGGTTCTTGCGCCGGTCGCCGCCGTAGTAGTGGACGAGCCGGACTGGGGACGCACACCGACAGCTCCCATACCCGTCTTGCGGGCGGTGATACCACTTCGCCCACCTGCCTGCATAGAGCCAATGGTGGTCCGGCCGGTCTGAAAGGCCTTGATCAGAGGGGTTAATAGGGTGCGGAGGTGTTGTTTGCTCTCGTTGATGTTAGTGGTGTTGGGTTTGAGGATGAAATCATAGGCCCCTAGTTCGAGTGCCCGCATGGTCATGTCGCCGCCTTCAGAGGTCAGGGTGGAAACCATGATGGCTGAAATCTGCGGAGCATGTTGCTGGAGGTACTGAAGAACCTCGATACCGTTCATTTCCGGCATTTCGATATCGAGAGTGAGGAGGTCCGGCTTGAGAGTCTGAATTTTTGAAACAGCTATTTTTCCATTATGGGCGACGCCGACCACCTCGACACCATGCATTTCCGCAAGAATATCGCTGACCGCTTTGCGGTATACAATGGTGTCGTCGACTACTAATACTTTAATTTTTTTTCCTAACATGAACAAGGGATGGTCAAAGAAATGAAAAGTTTAGCCTCGACGGCAAGGTTATCGCTCAAGCCCACGACTCAAATTATCCGATTCGATTTTGAGGACTTCTTTTATGTCGAGAATACCGATGAGTTTGTTTTCGGTTTTATAGACGCCGATAAAGAACGACCCCTGAATGCCGCTCATGTTGGCGGGAGCAGGTTCGATTTTATCCGGATCAGCCATGACCACATCACTGATTTTTGTGACCAGCAAACCAACATGCTCTCCCGGAGCATTGATAATGATATTGCGGGATTCATTGCTTATTTCAACGTTTCCCAGGCCTAGTTTCTGGCCTAGATCGATGATGGTCACAATCTGGCCACGAAGGTTAAGAATGCCGACCATATAATCCGGTGCTTGGGGCACCTTGGTCATTTCCATGAGTTTATTGATTTCCTGGACTTTAAGGATGTCCATGCCGCAGAGGGCGTTGCCGACATAAAAAGTGGCCAGTTCGATGATATTTTTTGTGAGTTGGCTCGGTTCAGACATATGGTTCTCCCGCTTGCTTTATGCGAATTGTCCGGAATTGCAGTTCCTGTTCGTTATTTCAGACCTTGAAATGCTGCACCAGGTCTTTTAATTGTTCGGCCATCTTGGTGAGTTCGACAACATTTGTCTTCATTGTGATGCTTCCATGCGAGATCGAATCGGCGGATTGACTAACCTCGGCTATTTCCTGGGCCACGGAATTTGAAACCGTGGAAACCTGGGCAACATTGACAGTAACCTCCTGGATGCCGATGGATGCCTGACTTATATTCTCCGCTATTTCGTTGGTCGTTGCCGACTGTTCGTCGACGGCGGTGACAATTGAACTGACGATGGCATTGACCTCGCCTATGACCTGGGTGATCTGCTGGATCTGTTTCACCGTTGCTTCGGTGGAATCTTGAATGGAGTCTATTCGTTTTTTTATTTCCCCCGTCGCGCTGGCCGTTTGTTTGGCCAATTCCTTGATCTCGTTGGCCACAACGGCAAACCCTTTTCCCGCCTCTCCGGCCCGCGCCGCTTCAATGGTTGCATTAAGCGCCAGCAGGTTGGTTTGTTCAGAAATTTCGGTGATCGCTTCAGTGACCTTCCCGATTTCTATGGCGGCGCGACCCAGTTCATCGACTTTCTCGGATGCAGAACTGGCCTCTTGGACGGCCATTTTTGTGATTTCTTGCGCTTTTTCCGTTGATTTCACAATGCCGCTAATGGTTGAGGTCATCTCTTCAGTTGCTGTTGAGACCAGGGCAATGTTCGTTGCGGCTTGCTCGGTCGCCGCGGCGACTGTTGACATGTTGGCACTCATTTCCTCGGCAGCTGCAGCCACTGAAATGGTCCTTGATGCGGTGTCACCGGCCACTGCAGAAAATTCATCGGCCGAAATGCCGAGCTTGCCGGACGAAGTGAACAGGGTATCGCCGGCACCCGTTATCTCCTTGACCATACCGTTGAGTTTTCCGGTCATATTGCTTAATTGGGTGACCATATTGCCAATTTCATCATTGCTTCGGGCTTCAAGTTTGCCTCTCAGGTCACCGCCGGCAATTTTGTCAATGAAGCTATTGACCTCTTTTAACGGTTTGACGATACCGGACTGAATCAGATAGATACAGATAATGGCAATAAGTGAGAGTGTACCTGTAACCGACAACACAACATGCCAACGGGCCTTGGCTATGGCATTATTTGCTTCTTCCAGTGAACTAATTATTTCAAAGGCGCCATGTATTTCTCCTTCGCGCCATCCCTCTTTGGTTCCGCCGGTGACATCCTTACCTCCAACCGGATCGCCGTGGCAGTAGAGGCATTCGGCGGTGAGCCGAACGGGTTTGAAATAGCGTATCTGATCTTGTTCAATGATGATTTTTTCCGTCAGATTCTTGCTGGTCATTTCGAGCAGGACATCTTTTTCCAGATCGGTCGGCGTGTTGGCTGGATTTCTCGGCATGACCTTGGGGGCTCGAAAGGTGTAGCCGGATTCCTTGGCCTTGGCTGCAGCGACCTGCATGGCGGTAACAACCGGCACTGCCTCCAGGATATTGGAGGCATTCAACTGGTCAAAGGGTTTAAGGACTCCACTTTGCAATTTTTTTGCCATTTGATCGCGCGTCGCCTCGGCCATCATAACGATGCCCGCACTTTTCGAGATAATGGCTTTTTCAGCTCCGGAGCGGATATCGTTAATCCGTTGCCAGGAGAGAAAAACAGCAATCACAAGAGGCCCGAGCAGAACTAGCAGGAGTATTTTCCATTTGATGCTGATACCGGATAATTTCATAGAATTTTTTCCCTTTTCTTTTGTACAAAAAAGCAATTAAGCAGCCATGGCCGCTTTGGCGTAACGATGGACACTCTCCATCAACCGTTCCTTGTCCAGTTTGATGTGGTATTCATTCACACCGACCGCCTTGCCGCGGGCAACGTCTTCTTCGGCCGCCAGTGTGGTCAGGGCAATGACCGGTAAGTGGCGGAATCGTTTGTCGCTTTTAATTTTTTCGGTCAGGGTGAAACCATCCATATTCGGCATTTCAATGTCAGTGACCACCATGGTGATTTCGTCGCCTTGCGCTTCGAGAACACCCCAGGCTACTACACCATCTTCTCCCTCAAGAACATTGAAGCCGGCTTCTACCATGTAGCCTTTCACCTGATTGCGGAAAAAATTCGAATCCTCGACTATAAGGATGGTCGGAGCCTGAGCTTCTGCGACATCGAGTTCCGCATAGGCGGCATGATCCTCAAACCATTGGGGATTGGAAATCTGGGTGATCTCGAAAATGTTGACCAGCATAGTGGTTCTGCCGCCGATGATAGTCGACCCCATGATGCCGGGTTGTTTCAGGGTGACATCGTCGATGTCGGCGGAAATCTCAATGGCGTCGATGGGTCCTATGGCCAGCAGGCCGACATCCTTGCCCGCAAGATGGAACACAATGACCAGGAGATCTTCCCGCTCGTCGAGCGGCAGGACCGAGGACACCTCATCAATGCTGATCAGGGGCAGGCTGCCCCCACGATACTGCATGACCCGTCGTCCCCCAATTTCTTCAATGTCATGTCGTTTGATTTTTTCGACGCGTTCAACTTGATTAAGCGGTACACCAAATTGCTCAGTAGCTGAGCTGGAGAAGGTGAGCAGAGATTGTTTGTCGCGGGTTTTAGTGATAGCATCCTTGGCCGCTTCGTTTAATTCTTTAGCTCGTTCGGAACCCTCAAGCGAAGTCAGGCCGGCCATACGGGCAATGTTGGAGACGTCGAGGATCAGGGCAATTCGGCCGTCACCCATGATAGTGGCGCCGGCATACCCCTGACACTGTTGCAGATGGCGTCCCAGTGGTTTGATGACGATTTCTTCAGAATCATGCAGTCGATCGACAATCAGTCCATATCGCATGGCTCCGGTTGAAACAACGACGATATTCAGGGCACTAGAGGCACTTTGCCGCCGTTCGTTTTCTTTTCTCTTGCGCTCCTGTTCTCTTTCTCTGGTTTCGGGAGGAGGCGCCCCCTCTTCCTTAAATAGAGGTGTGGATTTGGACCGGCGATCGGCTATGTTCTGCCTTCGATCCGGTCTGGTCTCGTCCTGCACCGGATCGTAATAAGTCGGATCAATATCGAAAACCTCTGCCATCCGGATCAGTGGCAGCAGGTTGCCACGAAGTCGCACCACTTCTGCATCACCAACCCGCTCTACCCGTTCCTTGACTGTGGCAGCTGGAATACGCAGCAGTTCCTCAAGATTCACTTGGGGAATGGCGTAGCGTTCTCCTCCGGTCATGACGATCTGGCAGGGGATAATAGCCAGGGTCAGAGGCAGTTTGATGCTGATGGTTGAACCCTTGCCGACCTCAGATTCAATCTCAATAGAACCGCCCAATTGATCCAAGTTGGTTTTGACCACATCCATGCCGACGCCTCGTCCGGAGACATCAGTCACCTTTTTGGCGGTGGAGAAACCGGGCAGCAGAATGAGATTGATGCGCTCTTTCTCCGACATGACCTTGGCCTGATCGGATGTGATCAACCCTTTTTTGACGGCAGCTTCTGCGAGCATGTCACCGTCTAAACCCTTGCCGTCGTCACTGATTTCAATGACAACCTGGCCGGCCGCATGATAGGCTTTAAGGACAATCAATCCACGGATATCCTTTCCCTTTTTCTTGCGCTCTTCGGGTGTTTCGATACCATGATCGACCGAATTGCGCACCAGATGGGTGAGCGGATCGTTGATCGATTCGATGATGGTCTTGTCGAGTTCAACATCCTTACCGACAATGGTAAGATCCATCTGTTTGCCGAGCTTTTTGGAGAGGTCGCGGACAACACGGGGAAATTTACTAAAGACATTGCCAATGGGCTGCATCCGGGTCAGCATGATGGCTTCCTGCAACTCCGAAGTGACCAAGTCGATGCGCTGCCCTACTGCTTCGGCGTTACGGACGTCGCCAGAGGTGATGGTTTGCAGCAATTGGTTACGGGAGAGGACTAATTCGCCAGCCAGATTCATCAATTGATCGAGAAGGCTGACCGTTACTCGGATGCTGGTGTCTGTTTTTTGTATATTTGGTGCGGATTTGCGCCTGGTGCCGCCGTCGGCATCCGGCGATGCCGCAGCGGCATGATCGGCATCGGAGTCATGCTCATCCATCGGTTCGTCTTCGAGATCAATCGAAACTTCTTCGGCAACCTCTTCTTCAATTTCCGGTTCCGGTTCAGGTTCAGCAACCGCTTTCGTTGTGACCGCAACCTTGGTTTCCGGAGGGGGAGCAGCTGCGCGCGGTGCCTTAGGGGTGGCGGCAGGCGCGTCTCCTCCCTCGTAAATGGTGTTTAACGCGTTGGTATGGCTAGAGATGTCGACGGTATTACTGTTGCCGACATCCTCGATCATATGCTGGAGTTCATCGGCAGCAAGCAGGAGCACGTTGATAATGTCGGGATTGGGGACGAGCTTGCTGCTCCGGATCAGTCCCAAGACGTTTTCTGCGGCATGGGCGAGATCTTGGATAACGGTCAATCCCATGAATCCTGCACCGCCCTTGATTGAATGGGCGGCACGGAAGACCTTGTTGACAAGTTCGACATCAATATCGGCGCCCCCCTCCTCGATGGAGAGAAGATCATTTTCGATATCAGCTAAATGCTCAAGCGATTCTTCTATGAAACCCTGCAATATTTCATCATCTTCTATCGACATAAACGGTTCTCCTTCAATAAGATGGTAACGTGTTCAACAAGAAAGATCACCTGATCGCCTAGCTGGGTTGAGAGTGCAGGCACCCTGAAACCCATGGGAATCTTGATCTTAGAAGTATTGTACGTGTCCGGAAATGATTGTACAGATTTTTTTGGGACACGGGTTATTATTGAGAACCATTAGGTTTCTCATCGACCATGGCGAATTGAACGCCGGTGCACGTTAAAGAAAGAGAATAAGAAGGAAAAAACGGATGTATGGGGTGATTCGAAGGAAATCGTATACGGATGAAAGACTACAGCAAAACGCCGGAGTTCAGGTGTGGGCTGTTGGGGAAGCTGGAGTAGGGAGGTGAGGGGTTACTTGCCTATGGCGTGCAGGGTGAGCGAATAAGTGATGATCCTACCTGCTAAGGGATGGTTGTAATCGATAGTAACCGTTTCGCTGCCGGCGGCAAGCACGGTTGCGGGCACTTGTTGTTTCACCCCGTCCTTTTCAACGGCGAGCGAGAGTATCATACCGGGCTTGGGGTCGATTCGGCCGGCGAAAGTGGCGCGGGACACCTCATGGACCAATGCTTTGTAATACGGACCATAGGCGTCTTCCGGCTGGATGTGCACTGTTTTGCTTTGTCCTGGTTCCATGCCCAGCAGTGAGGCCTCGACCGCTTTAAGTATCCTTCCTGAACCAATGGTCAAGATGATCGGTTTGGTTTCTGGAGCGCCTTCAATCACCTCTCCTGACGGGAGAGAGGCGGTATAACTGACGGATACGGTATCAAATAATTGTACAGGGCACATGAATGTAGTCCTTATGGGGGAAGGGGGAGCCATTTTTTTGCGGCACTATACCCATTGCCTCTCTTTTTGACAAGTGGTGGCATTCGCCGACTGAACACTTGACAAAGTGGCAATGAAGGCATAAATGTGCAAACCCCAAATATGCCGAATGAAAACGGGTGAACAAGGAGTCAGTTATAGCAGGGACCTGGGTGATACCGGTTCTGATTGAAGTGCTTTATTCTTCAAAATAGACCTCCACTCCCCTCTGGAGGAGTGGAACGATAAATTTGGAATCCAAATTTTATGATAGAACTCGCTTTTGCCAAGGATGCCAACGGCCTCTTGCCGGCCATTGTTCAAGATCACCAGACTGGTGAGGTACTTATGCTCGCCTATATCAACAAGCTCGCCTGGCAAAAAACCCTGGAAACAGGGAAGGCGCATTACTGGAGCCGTTCACGGAGCAGTCTATGGCTGAAAGGTGAAACTTCAGGCCATGTGCAGCTCATTAAGGAAATTCTCGTTGATTGCGATCAAGACACAGTTGTGTACAAGGTGGAACAACTGGGTGGTGCAGCTTGCCATACCGGCTATCGCAGTTGCTTTTACCGCAAGGTGAACGGCGATCAATTAACCGTCCATGAGACCGAGCGGATCTTTGATCCGGCTGCGGTTTATGGCACGAAATAATACGCACCACCCTACTTTAATTAACAAGGAAGAAAAATGAATGTACTGAAATTGGGTATTCCGAAAGGCAGCCTGGAGGACGCCACCATCGCTCTGTTCGAGAAATCGGGTTGGAGGATCAAGTTAGCCTCGCGTAATTATTTCCCCGAGGTCGACGATCCTGAACTTTCCTGTTCAATCTGCAGGCCACAGGAGATGTCCCGATATGTGGAATCAGGCATGTTGGATGCCGGTATTACCGGCAAAGATTGGACCTTGGAGAACGAATCGGATGTTGAGATCGTCGCTGACCTGGTTTACTCCAAGGTCAGCAAAAGGCCGACCCGCTGGGTGATTGCTGTTCCCGGTGACTCCAACATCACCCGAGTCGAGCAGTTGGACGGTAAGCGGGTCGCCACCGAATTGGTTAATGTCACCCGCAAATTTTTCGAGCAGCGTGGCCTCAATGTCGATATCACCTTTTCTTGGGGGGCGACCGAGGCCAAGGCGGTTTCTGGTCTGGCCGACGCCATTGTCGAGGTCACCGAGACCGAGTCGACCATCCGCGCCCATGGGCTGCGCGTCATTCATGAATTAATGCAGTCCAACACCCAATTGATCGCCAGCAAGGCCACCATGGCCGATCCGTGGAAGCGCAACAAGATAGAAAATATTGCTATGCTGCTCCAAGGGGCGTTACGGGCTGACCGAATCGTGGGGCTCAAAATGAATGTTTCCAAGGAGCAACTGGATGTGGTGATTAATATGCTCCCCAGTCTCCACGCGCCTACCGTAGCTCAGCTATACAAACAGGAATGGTTTTCGGTGGAGACGGTCATTTCCGAGCATCAGGTGCGCGATCTGGTGCCCCAGTTGAAGAAAAACGGAGCGGAAGGCATTATCGAGTATTCCTTGAACAAGGTCATCTGAGAATAAATTAATGCCTCAAGCAACCAATACAGGGGAGGGAAGGGGGAAGCCTTTGGATTACCGAAAGGTGCACTTCCTCCTTTCCGCCCACGCTATCCGGCAATTGCCGGCGCCGGACTATCCGGATGTCGCCTTTGCCGGGCGGTCCAATGTCGGCAAGTCGAGTCTGATCAACCGGCTGGTCGACCGGACAAGTCTGGTCAAAACCAGTTCTAAACCGGGGAAAACGCAAAGTCTCAATTATTTTCTCGTTGACGACGCCCTGTATCTGGTTGATCTTCCCGGTTACGGTTTTGCCCAAGTCTCCCAGGAAACCCGGAAAAGCTGGCAGGGATTGCTCACCGAATATGTCGAAACCAGATCGACCCTTGCTTGCGTAGTCGTCATCATCGATCTGCGCCACGAACTCAAGGCCTTGGATCGGGAATTGATCGACTGGCTCCGGTACCTGAAAAAACCCTTCCTGCCTGTGTACACCAAGGCGGATAAGCTGTCTCGCAACAACCAGCTGAAAAATGCGGCAATCCTGGATGCGGGTCTGACCCTCACCGCCGATGAACGGATCGTCTTTTCCGCCCGGACCGATCATGGGTTGGACAGTCTGCGAAGCCGAATAGCCGCCTTTGCCAACAGTATGGTGATTGCTCCGGAAAAGGAAGAAGACAATCTTACTGGTCCGATTTAAGCACCGCAAGAAAGGCGCGCTGGGGGATATCGACATTGCCCACCGTCTTCATCCGTTTTTTTCCTTCCTTTTGTTTTTCCAAGAGTTTTCTCTTTCTGGAGATGTCGCCGCCATAACATTTGGCGGTCACGTCTTTGCGCAGAGCTGAGATGGTCTCCCTGGCAATGACATTGCCGCCAATGGCCGCCTGAATGGCAATTTTAAACATCTGCCGGGGAATTTCTTCCTTTAAACGTTCGCAGGCTTTGAGCCCTCTCTCCCTGGCCTTGATCCGATGGGTGAGTTGCGAGAGTGCATCAACCTGCTCGCCATTGACCAGAATATCGAGCTTGACCAGATCGCTGGGACGGTAATCCATAAGCTCGTAGTCAAACGAGCCGTAACCTTGGGTGACGGATTTCAACCTGTCGTAGAAATCGTAAATCACCTCGGCCAGGGGGAGCTCACAGGTAAATTCGATCCGTCCAGGCATAGGATAATGATACTTGGTGTTTTCACCGCGTCGCTCCATGCACAGAGTCATGACCACCCCCATGTATCGCTCGGGGATATGGATGGTGGCTTTGATAAATGGTTCCTCGATACGAGCGATGGAACCTGGATCAGGGAAATAAGAGGGGTTGTCGAGCTCAACCACGGTTTTGTTCTGCAGATAGAAAATATATTTGACCGTAGGTACAGTCAGGATCAGGGAAATGTCGAATTCTCGCTCCAACCGCTCCTGAACGACTTCCAGATGGAGCAGCCCCAGAAAACCGCATCGAAAACCGAAACCAAGTGCCGCCGAGGAGTCTTTTTGGAAGGAGAGGGCGGCATCGTTGAGTTTTAGTTTTTCCAAAGCGGTGGCAAGTTCCTCGTACTCATCACTGGCGATTGGATAGAGTGAGGAGAAAACTACCTGCTGTACTTCCTTGAAGCCGGGCAGGGCAGCGGGACAGGGATTTTCTTTCAAGGTGAGGGTGTCGCCGGGACGGGTATCAGAAACCGTTTTCACCCCAGCGATGATATATCCAATTTCGCCGGCGGAGAGTTGTTGCTTCGGTTCGCGGCGCACGTTGAAAATGCCTAGTTCCTCCACCCGGTACTCAGCCCCATTGGACATGAATAGGATCTGGTCACCGGTTTTGACTGTACCGTTAATAATTCTCACCGAGATGACTGTACCGCGATAAGGATCGTAGTTGGCATCAAAGATTAGCGCCTCCAGTGGTTTGCCAGGATCACCAATGGGCGGGGGCAGCAAACGGACAATGGCATTGAGCAGCTCCGGCACTCCCTGGCCGGTTTTGGCGGAACACATCTGGATGGTCTCACCGTCAAGACCCAAATCCTCCTCGATTTGCGCCGCCACCTTTTCCGGTTCAGCGGCCGGCAAGTCGATTTTGTTGATTACCGGTATAACTTCCAGGTTGTTCTCCATGGCTAAGTAGAGATTAGCCAAGGTTTGCGCCTCTATCCCTTGCGCCGCGTCGATTAGGAGCAGTGCCCCTTCGCAGGAGGAAAGAGCACGGGAAACCTCGTAGCTGAAATCGACGTGCCCCGGGGTGTCCACCAGATTGAGCGTGTATGTTTTGCCGTTCTCGGCAAGAAAGGGTAAGCAGATAGTCTGCGACTTGATGGTAATGCCGCGTTCCCGCTCGATATCCATGGTATCGAGCATTTGATCCTTGAACTCCCGGTCGGTGACCATGTTGCAGAGTTGGATCATCCGATCGGCAAGGGTTGACTTGCCATGGTCAATATGAGCGATAATGCTAAAATTTCGTATTTTATCCATACAGAAGAGAAAAAGAAGTGAAAGGGGGAATGAAGCTATTGTAGAGCCGGGTATCCTTAGCACAGATTCCCCCAAAAAAAAACTCTTCAACCGAACCCTGTCGTATTAAAGTGTTTTTTTTTTTGTTTTCGGGTAGTCTGACTTAATAAACCCTGCATGAGAGTCCTCTCCCCTGCAGGGTTGTCTTTTCTAATGATATACCAGAGATTCATGAGAGATCAGAGCGAAATCGACAATCTGGATCTGGAGGAGCCACCGCCGCCGCAGCAGCATGCCTTGATGCTGACCAGCAGCGACGACAATCTTCCAGCGCTCAGCAACCCTGCCCTTCATCGCTACCTCCAGGAAATCAGCCAGTACGAACTGCTCAGCCGTGAAGCAACGGAAGAGTTGGCCGTGCGCTTCCAGGAAACCGGCGATCCGGATGCCGCCTATCGCTTGGTTTCCTCGAACCTGCGTCTGGTGGTGAAGGTCGCCATGGATTTCCAGAAATACTGGATGCAAAATTTCATGGACCTTATTCAGGAAGGCAATGTCGGCTTGGTCCAGGCAACCAAAAAATTCGATCCCTACCGGGGAGTGAAATTTTCCTATTACGCGGCCTACTGGATTCGTGCCTACATCCTCAAGTTCATCATGGACAACTGGCGACTGGTTAAGATCGGGACCACCCAGGCGCAGCGCAAACTCTTCTTTAGTCTAAATAAAGAGAAGAAATTGCTCGAATCTCAAGGCTTTAAGCCGGAGATCAAGTTGCTGGCGGAGCGATTGAACGTCAAGGAAAGCGAAGTGATCGAGATGGGGCAGCGCATGGATAACTGGGATGTCTCCCTGGAAGCCCCCGTCCGTAGCGACTCGGAAGATGAGCAGAAAAATTTCCTGCCCCATGACGGGCCGGGAATTGAAGAAGTTGTTGCCAGCCAGGAAATGCGCGAACGACTGGCCGTTATTCTTGCCGATCTCAGCACACGGCTCAACGAAAAAGAACAGGTCATCCTCAATACCCGCCTGCTGAGTGACGAGCCCAAAACCTTGCAAACCATTGCCGATGAGTTTCACATCTCGCGAGAGAGAGTTCGGCAGATAGAAGCTAATTTATTAAAAAAATTACGTAAACAGTTCGAAAAAGAAATGCCTGACATTCAGGATTTTCTCAGCGGCGACGGCGTGATTCTTGCCGCTGGACCGGCAGATCAGTTTTCCTGACCTCCTCGCTCTTTTCAACACACCCCCTATCTCTACCTTACAAAGCCCAATGAATGTCCCTTTGCTTGATTTAAAACCGCAGCTGGCTTCCTTACGTCCACAAATTATTAAGGCCGTCACCAGAGTTATTGATTCTACTGGTTATATTTTAGGACGTGAAGTTAATGAACTGGAAGAGAAAATCGCTCGATACTGCGGCTCAAGCTACGGTATCGGAGTTTCCTCCGGAACTGATGCCCTCTTAGCCGCGTTAATGTCACTTGAGATCGGCGCGGGCGATCTTGTTTTGACAACGCCTTACACCTTTTTTGCTACCATGGGTACGGTGCTTCGGGTGGGGGCGCAACCGTTGTTCGTCGATATCGAGTCTGAGAGTTTCAACATCGATCCTGAACTGATGGCCGAGGCCTTGGCAGCGGATCGACAATCCGGAAGCCGCATCAAAGCGATTATTCCGGTGCATCTTTACGGTCAATGCGCCAATATGCAGCGCATTATGGCACTTGCTAACGAATACGGCATTCCAGTGATCGAAGATGCGGCTCAGGCTATTGGTGCTGAGTTCCCCAGCGAAGAAAACGGTGCGGTTGTTTGGCGGCGAGCCGGATCTTGGGGACTTTGCGGCTGCTTTTCTTTTTTCCCTAGTAAAAACCTTGGCGGAATCGGCGATGGCGGCATGATTACCACCTCGAGCCAAGCATTTGCCGACATTGTTCGATCCAATCGAAACCACGGAGCGGAGCCCAAATACTTTCATTCACGGGTTGGGGGCAATTTCAGGCTCGATCCGATACAGGCCGCTGTGCTTGCAATTAAACTGGAACATCTAGAGGAATGGCATGCTGCCCGTCGGGTCAATGCCGACCATTACCGCCACCTTTTCCAGGAGGCTGGTCTGGTCGACAACCCTGTCAGGTTGCCTAAAGCGATGTATGCCGAAGCTGAGAACGCCGAGTTGCATAACCACCATATTTATAATCAGTTCATTATTCGCGTACCCGAACGAGATAAGTTGCGGCAGTTCCTTTTTGATAACTCTGTTGGCTGCGAGATTTACTATCCTCTCTGTCTGCACCAGCAAGAATGCCTCACGTCCGAAGCATACAAGAAGCAATATTTTCCGATTGCGCAACAGGCGGCCGCCGATTCCCTGGCTTTGCCTATTTTTCCTGAACTGACCTACGACCAACTGTCCTATGTAGTCGAAACAATAAAACAATTTTATCGCGCAAGGTGAACGCTTCGGTTTCAAGCAGTCGAGAGTGACAACCGAGAATGCTTTCCTCGCAGGTGTTAAGTAGTTTTTACGATATTGATGTTGTCGGAAAGCGTTGGGTTCTGCTCAGCGCTTTCTTCTTATGTATCTGTTGAAGAATCACAAACAGGAGGGGTGAACATGGTTGTACGTATCCCGATGTCCTTGACGGGAAATCGGAAGCTTCGTCAAGAACTGGAACGGCTTGAACGGGTGGAGCGTCCTGAAATAGTCAAGGCGATCGAGGTGGCGAGGGCGCACGGAGATCTCAGCGAAAATGCGGAATATCACGCCGCCAAGGAACGTCAAAGCCTGGTGGAAGGAAGGATCCTTGAATTAAAAGATAAGCTCGGCCGCGTTGAGATCATTGACTGTTCCAAGGTTTCCACCAATCGAGCTGTTTTCGGAACCGTGGTCACCCTGATGGACCTGACAACCGAAGTAGAAGTGACGTATCAACTCCTAGGGCCGGAAGAGTCTGATGTTAAAAAAGGGTCAATTTCCGTTTTTTCCCCGCTCGGCAAAGCACTTTTAGGTAAAGAAGTAGGGGATGAGGTAAAGACCAAAACACCCGGCGGCATACGGGAATTCGAGATAATCTCTATTTCTTCTTCAACTATCCAGTAGCAACCTGTTTAATTGGAGAAAAATTTGAACCATTGAAGAAAACAGCCGTGCATTAGAGGTGAAAAAAAGGTCGCGATTGTCGAGGAGAAAGGGGAATTTTGGCAGGGTGGGGAGCTGAATGAACAGGAAGGGGTCACCCAGCTCCCGCCAGAAAACCGGTCTGAAAAAGGGAAGTGATTTGATTGCTCACTTCCTCAAGACTATGGGGGCACTCGTTACCTGTATGCCAACATATTGAAATTTCGTCTAAAGCTCCAAAAACAATCTGGCGCGCAATGTCCGGCTGAATATCTCTTCGAAACGTCCCGTCTTCCTGCCCTTGTACAATAATAGCGGCAATGATTTCCAAATATTCATTAAATTTATTTTTTCGATATTCACGAATAAGTTTGCTGGTTTGCCGCAACTCGATGTGAATGACTTCGGCGAGATACCGGTTTTTCTTCATCTCCATGAGATGATTATTGACAAAGATTTCCAGCCTGGCCTTGGAACTGCTTTCCTTGTCCAGCAACGAGCTGACATGATCGATCAGCTTGCCGATCTCTTGTTCGAAGACAGATAACAGGATGTCGAATTTATTGTTGAAATAAAGATAAATGGTGCCATCGGCCACCTTGGCTTCCTTGGCGATATCGGAAATCCTGGCGTTAAAGAAGCCTTTTTTGGCAAATACCTTTGTGGCAGCACGTATAATTTTACGATGCTTGTCTGGTGATTTCATTTAATATGTTGAAACAGGCAATTGCTGTTGAAAATGAATGAGTCCTCATTCCGAAGGTAACAGGTTGCCGATGAAAATGTCAAGAAAAATGCCGGGATCTTGTCAGGCACGCCGAATGATAGAGGTGCTCGCCACCTATTATTTTACTGGACGAGACTCAGGATAATTTATTAGAAAGAATATGGTCATTGACACAAAATCAAGGTTGGGAGGAGAGCCGGATGAAAATATTGGTGATAGGAGGAGGTGGCCGCGAGCATGCGCTTGTCTGGAAACTGAAGCAATCCGACAAAGTCGGTACGGTCTTTTGCGCACCAGGTAATGCCGGCATCAAAGATATGGCGCAATGCGTCGATATATCTGTTGGCAATATTAACGCTCTGTTAGATTTTGCCCTTAACGAGCAGATCGATCTCACGATTGTCGGCCCAGAAGATCCGTTGACCCAGGGGATTGTAGACCTCTTTCAAAGAAATGGCCTTCGCATCTTTGGGCCTGATAGCAAAGGAGCGATACTAGAAGGCAGCAAGGTCTTCACCAAAGATTTTCTCAAGAAATATCAAATACATAGTGCCCGATACGACTCCTTTACGAAACGGAGTGCGGCAAAAAAATTCATCAAATCCATCGGTGTGCCTTGCGTGGTCAAAGCCGACGGCCTTGCTGCCGGTAAGGGTGTTATTATTGCCCAAAGCATCGAAGAGGCCGAGCAGGCCGTTGATCTGATTATGAAGGAAAAAGCCTTCGGTGCCGCCGGCAAGCAAGTGGTGATTGAAGAATTTCTTCAGGGTGAAGAAGCCTCTTTTATTGCCTTTACAGATGGGAAAACGGTGCTGCCACTACCGTCCTCTCAGGATCACAAGGCCATTTTCGATGGAGATAAAGGTCCCAACACCGGAGGGATGGGCGCCTATTCGCCGGCTCCGGTGATGACTGAGGCCCTCACCAAGAGGGTGATGGAAGAAGTTATGCTGCCAACCGTCCGCGGTATGGCCGCAGAAGGACGCCCTTACAAAGGGATGCTTTATGCAGGATTGATGATCGAGGGAGATCGGATCAATGTGCTCGAATTCAATTGCCGTTTCGGCGATCCGGAGTGCCAGCCGCTATTGATGCGATTGAAAAGTGATCTAGTGGAAATTCTGGACGCCTGTATAGACGGCACTCTTGATAAGGTGCAAATTGAAATTGACTCAAGACCCACGGTCTGTGTGGTCATGGCCTCCGAAGGCTATCCCGGCACCTATGCCAAAGGGAAGGTTATTACCGGCTTGCAGGCGGCATCTAAGCTGGAGGGAGTGGAGGTCTTTCATGCCGGGACAGCGGTTAAGGGACACCAAACGGTGACAAACGGAGGCCGGGTCTTAGGTGTAACCGCCATAGGCGACACCATTCAAACAGCCATAGATCGGGCTTATCTAGCGATCGAAGAAATACAATGGCAAGGGAGCTACTATCGCCGCGATATCGGCCACCGCGCTTTAGCCCGCCTTGCGATCACCAATAAACCGCTTGTTGGCATTGTCATGGGAAGCGATTCCGATCTTCCGGTGATGCGTGCTGCCGCTGATTTTCTCACCTTGGCCGGTGTCGGATATGAATTGACCATCTCGTCGGCGCATCGTACGCCGGAGCAGGCCTGTGCCTATGCCAAAACTGCACGGGAACGTGGACTCAAACTCATTATCGCTGGGGCGGGGATGGCTGCTCATCTTGCCGGTGTGCTCGCTGCCCACACCACCTTGCCGGTGATCGGCGTTCCTTTGGACGCCTCCTCCCTGAACGGTCTCGATGCGCTTCTTTCGACCGTGCAGATGCCTCCCGGCATCCCGGTCGCCACTATGGGGATTGGCAAGGCTGGGGCGAAAAATGCGGCGGTGCTAGCTGTCCGCATTCTGGCCCTTAATGACGCAGTCCTGCAGGCCAAGCTCGAACAGCACGTTCAAGAGATGGCCGAACAAGTCGCGTCTAAAAACAAGGCGTTGGCAATGTGAATTGGCCTGTTGCCGTTAATCGGAAAAATCTTGACCATGCCGCCTCCCTTCTTCGTGCTGGCGGCGTGGTTGCCTTTCCCACTGAAACTTATTACGGTCTTGCAGTTGATCCGTTTAACCCCCAGGCCCTAGAGCGGCTGTTCTTCGTCAAGCATCGACCTCGAAGGCTGCCTATCCTCGTTCTAGTGGCCGGTACGGATCAACTCCCACTGTTGACAGGGAAGGTGCCAGCAGTCTACGGTCGGTTGATCGATTGTTTCTGGCCAGGCCCCTTGACTTTGGTCTGCCCGGCATTGCCCTTGCTTCCATCGCAGTTGACAGGAAAAACCGGAACCATTGCTCTTCGCCACTCTCCCCATGAGACGGCAAACGCCTTAATTGTTGCGTTTGATGGTCCAATTACTGCCACCAGCGCCAATATAACTGGTTTTCCGGCAGCGGTTACGGCCGAAGAGGTTGCCCGAATATTCGACTCTGAAATTGACCTCATCCTTGATGGCGGTCCGACACCCGGTGGTAGCGGCTCAACACTTGTCGGAATTGACAAAGGAACTCTCTTTTGTATCCGCGAAGGAAAAATCGGGTTTTCTGCAGTGCAAGATTGCACGGCGGCTCTTGCCCTTCATGATTAACCAGAATGCCGGAGACAGGTATGGCCGATTTACATTGGAATAAAGCGTTTGCGTTAGAACAGACAGCCGGTGACGAGGAGCTCCTTGAGGAATTGTTGGTTTTGTTCAGGGATTCCTCCGTTTCCGATTATACCCAATTACAGCAGGCGGTTGCAGCAGGTGATGCTGCAGGCGTCGTGCGGGCTGCCCACAGTTTGAAAGGAGCAGCTGCCAGTCTGGGGATTGAAGGGATTCGGCAGGTGGCGAGCCACATGGAAGCGGATGGGCGCAATAATTCGGTGGTTGTTGCCAGAGAGCAACTGACAGCTATGGGGGATCTGCTGGAGCAACTTAAAAATCTTTAGTTGTTGCCTACCTGGCAACAAAAAACAGGACTGCTTCGAAAGAAGCAGTCCTGTTTTTTTGTTGGAAAGAGAGGCAAGACTATAGGCGTAAAGTCATTGCTGTCTTATAGATTTTCCCACAATAAAATCTGCGGAGAAACAGTACGTTGAGCAACGGTTGGTTTAAAAAGTTCGATTAAATTCCTCTTGGTGAAGAGATTGAGTTGGAGCACCCGGAGGATCTGCTGCATCGAACTGCCCAATTTTGCTTTGAAATTGAGATAAGCGACCAGGAGGTACACGCATAGGGCTACCCAAACCTGGGTCAGCGCCGCGTTACTGGAAGTTCCGAGAAAAGTTTTGATTTTCAGGTTCTGCTTGATCCACTTGAAGAACAATTCGATCTGCCATCTCTCTTTGTAAATGGCTGCGATCTCCTTGGCTTTCAGGTGGTGTGCATTGGTGACAAAGCGATATTCGACACCGGTTTCCGCATCGGTGTATGCGACCAAACGAAGAGGCTCCTTGACGCCCTTGAGCCGGATGGACTGGTCATTGGTGATGCCGGGGCTTTTACGTCCAGCCCGTTTGAGCAGGTATTCGACATCGGCGTTGCTTTTCAGGCGGGTGACAAAGAAAATGGAGTTTATGGTCAGGTCATTATACCATGCGTAATCGGTGAAGCCGCGATCAAAGCAGACAAAGGATCCCTTGGGAAGTTTGAGGGTTTTGGCCCAGTTGATCTCATGCACCTTGCCGCTGGTCATGTCCATGAACGCGGGGATAAAGCCATCGGCATCCAGCCCCATGTGCAACTTGATGGCCCCTTTTTTCTGCCGAAACTCGGCCCATGGAAACACGGACAGGCAGAGATTGATCACTGTGGCATCCAAGAGATAGAGCTTGCCTTGGAAGGAGAACTTGTGTTTGGGCGCAACCAGTTGGCATCGGCTCAAAAGCCGGGTGAACAGTGCCTGATAAAGGGTGGCAGGCTGCTCGGCATTCACCCGTGCCAGCGTTGCTTTGCAGGTTTTCTTCATGCCGAGGTGATAGAGGCGTTGGCCTTGCGCCTTCAGGTTGTCGGTGATATCCCGGAGACTTTTTCTTCCGGACATTTGCCCGATCAGCAGAACCAGGAACTGACTCCAACGGTTGTAGGAACGGAACTTCTGTCCCGCATGATGTACTTTGGCAAGAGCATCGAATTCATATCTCGGTACAAGTGCAATCAGTTGCTTCAGCACGATATCGCTATAGGCCATGGCTCGGATCTCCTTGGTTTGTATGATCTTTTTCGCAAAATCATTATACCCCAAAGAGCTCTCCGAGCCTCTCTTTATTGATCATTTATGAGACAGCTGTGGCGTAAAGTGTATTAGGGTTTGATGATCTCGCAATCACACTCGGCGTCTTTGATGTTTAACAGCAAGAATTTTGCGTTAAATCCATGCTTGACTAACTCGTTGTAGGCCATGTCGGCTCGGGCGCCGGTTGAGCAGTGGACATAGATTTTTTTATTTTTGGGCAGTTCATTCAGCCGAGTGGGAATTTCGTCCAGAGGAATGTTAATCGTATTTTTAAAGATGCCCAGTTTGGCCACCTCTTCTTTGGTGCGGGCGTCGACGGTGACGGCATCCTTGTCTTCTCCGGTCGTGGCTTTGCGGAACTCGGCCACGGAAACTTCTCCTTTGCCGAGTTTCCTCACCCACTTGATTTCGGTGTTGAAAATTGGCCCTTTCTCAATTTCGCCCCCTGCCTTAACCCAACCTTCATAACCGCCTTTGACCAGGGAAACAAAGTTAAATTCCTGATCGCGGACAGCGGCTACCGCACTCATGACCTCCTTGTCACCGTAGAGAACGATGGGCGCGTTGCGGGGTACGTCGTCGAGTTTGTCTTCCAGGGTTTCATTCGGCACACTATAGGCGCCTTTGATTCTTCCAGTAATGGCTTTGGCGCTCGGCCTGATGTCGATAAGTGGGGTTCTAAGCCCAAACCGGCGGAATTTATCCAATTAGGAGTCAGCTCACGAAACGTGAAAAAATTGTACGCTAAGCAGATGGAAACGAAAGAAGCTGGAAAATTTTAAAATTCCATGAGCGCAAATGCTGCGATAACGCAGGACCAACAGCTTTGAGTTGAGTGCTTCCTTCGGTTTTCCAGACTATTCATTCTTTAGCTTATTCCACGGCTGCTGCTCTTCCTATCTGTCCAGCGCTGGCCAGAAGTCGTAAGCGCGCAGAACGCCATTCAGCCAGACAACGAATCCGTTCCTGCCGCGCATCGGCCAGGGCTGCTTGGGTGTTCAACAGCTCGTTGATGTCGGCAGCTCCCTTGGCATACTTGCGCTGCGAAACAGCCAGTGCCTTTTGTGCAGCTCCAAGCAGGTTTGCGGAGGCCTCCAGATTCTGCAGGGCGGAAGTGGCATCGGCATGCGCCTTGATGACCTCCATGGCGATCTGATGTTCGGTGTCAGCCAGTACCGCTTCCTTTTGCTCCACCTGGGCCTGGGCGCCCCGAACCTTGTAGGTGGAAGAAAATCCGTCAAAGATGGGCACCGTCAAGACAAGTCCCACAGTGGTTTCTTTCGTGTCGGTGTACGTGACCGCTTCACCGGGCCGGGTATTTTGGTAGTAGCTGGCGGAAAGCCCCAATGAAGGCAAACCTGCCGAGCGAGTGGCTTCGACCCGCTGCTGCGCGGCTTCGAGTTGACTTCGGGCCGCAAGAAGAGCGGGATGCTGTTTCTGGGTTTCATCTAACCAAACGGCCAGAGCCTTGCCGCCATTCTCACCGGCCTTCTCATCCAGGTTCTCCGGCAATGAGATCGCAGGATTTCCAGGCACTCCCAAAAGATATCGCAACACGGACAAGGCTTTTTCATAGCCGCCCTGCGCACGGTTTTTTTCCAAAGAGGCCTTGGCCAAGGCGGTGGTCGCCTGCAGGGTGTCGGTTTGCGCAAGAGCCCCTTTTTCTTCCCGCGACCTTGCTGAACGGAGCGTGTTGGTGGCAATATCCACACTCTCGACTTTTGCGTTGAAGGCCGCACGAGTGGTCAGCGCATCGCAATAGGCTTGAATCACTTCAGTCAGCGCTTTTTGCAAGGTGGCACTGTGGCTGGCGAGTGCCGCTGTCAGTAGATTTTCAGCAGCCTGATGGTTGGCTGTTCGTCCCCCAAAATCAAGGAGGCGCCAGGTCACGGTCCCTTGCGCGGTGTTCTGATCGACATTAGTTTCGGTGAAACGGGAATCCGAATACCTGATCTGGTCATTGGTCCGGCCAAGCGATCCAGTTACTGCGGGTAGATAGGCAGATCGTGCTTCGCCGAGTGCCCCGGCCTGGATTTTGATATTTGCCCAGGAAGATCTGATCTGCGGATTATTGCACAAGGCCAGATCAACAGCCTCGCCCAAAGTCAGCGGCAGAGAAAAATCTTTCTGCGCCGGACAGGGAACCGGCGCGCCGTCGCCCGGAAGCGTGACCCCGGTATGCAGCAAATCAGGCTTGGTGCGCAACGGATCGACAAGCGGATACGCGGGATCAAGAGCCCACGCCGCCGCGGCCCAGATCAATCCTGCCAGCAGCAACACGCCCGTTCGAAAGCCTATCCGTCCATAACATCCTTGATACCTGCCGAAATCAACGCTCATTGAGACTCTCCCGCTTATGCTGCAGCAGCGGACTCAACACGTATTCGATCACCCGGCGCGAGCCGGTCTTGATCTCCACCTTCACCGACATGCCCGGACTCAACTCCATGTCGTGGCCGTTCACCGGGATGATCGAGGTATCCAGTGCGACCCGGATTGAGTAAATCAACCCCTTTTTCTCATCCTTGATGGCATCGCGCGAGACATGCACCACCTTGGCGGGCACGGTGCCGTACTTGGTATATTCAAAGGCATCGACCTTGACCGCCGCCATCTGGCTCTCCTCAACAAAGCCCACATCCTTGTTCTCCAGGAAGGCTTCCACCTCGAGGCGGTTCTCCTTGGGGACGATCAGCATCAGAGGTTGCGCCGCCGGCACCACTCCGCCGATGGTATGCACGGTCAGCTGCTGTACCGTGCCCTCCACCGGCGCAACCAGCTTGAGCAGATTACTGTGTGAGCCTGCCCGCAACGCATCCTGCCGCGCCGCCCCGACGATCTTTTCTCCCTCGGCCAGAGCATCGAAAGCGGCTCGCCTGGTTTCAGCAATCAAAGCCGTCCGCTGGTCCTTTGCCTCCACCAATTGCCCGTGCAGATCAACCCGCGCCTGCTCCTTTTCCAGATACGCGTGCTGGGAGACATCATGCTCCTTGGCCAGTTCCTTGTAATCAACAGCACGCTGGGTCGCCAGCGGCAAGGCTTGGGCATAGCGGGAGATTGCCCCATCGAGGCGTTGGAGTTTGGCCATAAAATCATGGAACTGGCCATCTAAATGCTTTTGCGCCTCGTGCAGCTTTTCGGTAGAGATGCCTTCAAGCGGAGCGAGTGTCGGTCGTTTCCGGCTGTCAACAGCTGTGATCATCGCCCGCGATCTTGCCACCTGCAGGGTCGCCTCCATCACGCTTGACAAGGCCTTGTCGCGCTCGGCATCGGGGGCGCTGGTATCCAGCTCAATCAGCACATCCCCTTTCCGGACCTTTTGCCCTTCCACGACGTGCAGGGCTCTGACGCTGGCTACATCCACCGAGGCAATGGTCTTGGTGCGCCCACTGGGGATGATTTCACCGGTGGCGTTGACAATGATGTCAATGTGGCCCAGAATCGACCAGGCAAGGAGCACGACGACCAACAGTATCAACACCTTGGCCGTCAGACGGGAGGTTGGTGAAACTGGTTTTTCCTGGAGCGAGAGGGCGGCAGGTAAAAATTCCGCTTCATCTTCAGTAAAGAGCCCACCGCCCAACTCATTGCGTTTCTGCCAGTAGTGTTGAAAAACCTTGCGATAATGGCGTAACAACCCGACATACGCCTCTCGCTTGTGTTTGGCGCTCATAGTGCCACCGGTGTCGGGATTGAACCAAGTTGCAATTGATTCAAATGGGCATAAATACCACCATCGATCGCGATCAATTCGCTGTGCGATCCGACCTCGACGATCTGTCCCCGATCCAGCACAATAATGCGGTCCGCGTCTCGCACGGCCGAAAGTCGGTGCGCAATAATCAGCACCGTGCGTCCGGCCCAGATCTTGCGCATGTTGTCCTGGAGGATTTTTTCCGATTCATAGTCCAGGGCGCTGGTGGCCTCGTCAAAAATGAGGATGCGCGGATTGCTGATGAGAGCGCGGGCGATGGCAATCCGTTGCCGTTGGCCGCCGGACAACCCGGCACCATGTTCTCCCACCTGGGTATCGTAGCCTTCCGGTTGTTCGCAGATGAATTCATGGGCGCCTGCGAGCTTCGCCGCCTCGATAATAGTTTCAATGGGAAAAGCGGGGTTAGCCAAGGCAATATTTTCCCGGATGGAGCCAGTGAAGAGAATATTTTCCTGGAGGACTACGCCCAACTGGTGCCGCAAGGAGGTGGTGTCGATCACCGCCAGGTCCTGGCCATCGATCAGTACCCGGCCACGATCCGGAACATAGAGGCGCTGCAGCAGTCGGGCCAGGGTGCTTTTCCCTGAACCTGAACGGCCGACAATGCCGATCACCTCTCCCGGGGCGATCTTGAGCTGGAGGTCACGAATGACGTCCGGGGCATCGGGTCGGTAGCGGAAAGAAACCTGGTCAAACTCGATGGTGCCGGCCAACCGGGGAATCCGGGTTTTCTGGCCCACCACCTCCGTCTTGGCATTGAGAATATCGCCCAGGCGCTGCATGGAAATCCCCACCTGCTGAAAGTCATTCCACAACTGGGCAAGACGAAGGATCGGAGAAGATATTCTCCCGGAGAGCATGTTAAAGGCGATTAATTCACCCACTGTCAATTTGCCCTCCACCACCAGCGACGCGCCAAACCAGAGGATGGCGACCGTCACCAGTTTGCTCACCAGATTCACCCCGCCGCTGGCCACCATGGAGACGTTGTTGGCACTGACTCCTGCAGACACATAGGAGGCGAGCTGTTTTTCCCAGTTCTGAATCCAGCGGGGTTCAACGGCCATCGACTTGACCGTGTCGATGCCACTGATCGATTCCACTAAAAAGGCCTGATTCTTGGCGCCACGATTGAATTTCTCGTTCAGGCGTGCCCGCAAGGTCGGGGTAATCGCCACCGACAAGGCGATATACACTGGTATGGAGATAACGACGACCAGGGTAAGTAAAGCACTGTACCAGAGCATCACCCCAAGAAAGACAAAGGAGAACAACAGGTCCATCACCAAAGTAATGGCATTGCCGGTGAGAAAGGAGCGGATGTTTTCCAGCTCACGGATTCGGGCCACGGAATCACCGACCCGCCGCGACTGGAAATAGGCAAGGGGCAGCGCCAACAGATGCCGGAAAAGCCGGGCGCCGAGCTCGACATCGATCTTGCTGCTGGTGCGGGCAAACACCCAGGTGCGGATTCCGGTAAGAATCGATTCAAACAGGGTGGCGCAGAGCAGCCCGACGGCAATGACATTGAGCGTTTTCATGGCGTGATTGACCAGCACCTTGTCCATCACCACCTGAAAAGCCAAAGGAGTGGCCAGGCCAATGAGCTGCAGCACAAAGGAGATCAGGAGAACTTCGCCCAGCAATTTTCGATATTTGACGATGGCCGGTATGAACCAACTGAAGTCAAATTTGGCCAGTTCCTCGGCAAAACTCGCCTTGGAGGTGAAAAAGAGGAACTGCCCGGACCATTGCGCGAGAAAATCTGGGAGATCGAGCGTCTCGGCGGCAGAACCAGGCCGCTGGACGATGATCTTCGGCCGGGCCTTGTCACCGCCCTCATAGCCGAACTTGACCGCGATACAATAGTTGCCCTCTTTGTCGATGGCCACGGCAGGAAGGGGCGCACGTTCCAGGCGATCCGGGTCCTGCTCAACGGGCTTGGCAGTCATTCCCAGGTGTTTGGCAGCCAGCAGTATCCGTTCCGTGGAAAACGGCTCCTGGCCAAACTCGTGCCGCAGCTGTGTTTCATCAACCGCGATGCCATGATACCTGGCCATCATCACCAATGCCAAAAGCCCTGAATCCATGTCTCCTCGTCTCTGTTAGCAACAAATGGGCACAAACCGCATCCTTGCGGCCCGTACTGATCTCTCGAAAAGCAGCTCTCTTCTCAAGCTGATGGTCACAAAACTCCACTGGCGACAACAACGGGGCAGGGTATCTTTCAGCTGCCCCCCCAGAAAGATAACAAAAGAAAGCGCCATCCTCATGTTGTGGGGATGGCGCTTTCCGTCGAGTGGGTTGGGTTTATATCAGGCGGCAACCATACAGTCGCTGGCCGTGATTGTCGGCTTGGTGGTCAGGGTTGCAAACTGCACCGCCGCGCCTGTACCGTTGCCGTCGGCATCATACAACAGGGCACCTGTGGTTGTATTGTAGAGGATGTAATCATTGGCATCACCGGCAGCGCCGGTTGCACTGGAGTTAAAATTGGCACCGGAAAGGGTTCCCAGCGTGGTCAGGGCGGTAAATACTTCTTTATTCAGCTGAATGATATCCTGCCCCGCAACAAAGTCGCTGAGGCTGTCTTTATTGGCCGTTGCGCTCAGGACGGTGTCGAACACAAAGATGTCGTTGCCCACGCCGCCGTTTAACGTATCATTGCCCAACCCGCCACTTAACACATCATCGCCACCATAACCGATCAGTGTGTTGTCCTGATCCGAACCAATCAGTGTGTCACCGAAGTCCGTTCCATAAAGGTTTTCGATCGAAAAGAATGTATCGCCCTCGGCAGCACCGCCTGTGGCCGTGCCAGTGGCAAGATTGACAGCAACTGCCGCACTTGTACCCCGGTAATCGGCACTGTCACGGCCCTCACCGCCGTCAAGCAGATCGGCACCTGCACCGCCATGGAGTACATCCGGCTCCGCCCAGCAACTGGTCAGCACCGTCTTCGCCGCGAAGGCTGTCGTTGCCTTCCAGACCAGAAAGCAGGTCGCTGCCGCCATAACCGATCAGTGTGTTGTCCTGATCCGAACCAATCAGTGTGTCATCGAAGTCCGTTCCATAAAGATTTTCGATCGAAAGGAATGTGTCGCCCTCGGCAGCACCGCCTGTGGCCGCACCAGTGGCAAGATTGACAGCAACTGCCGCACTTGTACCCCGGTAATCGGCACTGTCACGCCCCTCACCGCCATCAAGCAGATCCGCACCTGCACCGCCATGGAGCACGTCGTTGCCGAGACCGCCCAGCAGGATATCGTTACCAGCATTTCCTCTCATGGAATCGTTGCCGTCAAGGCCGGTCATGACATCGTTGCCGGTTCCCCCGGCCAGAACATCGGAACCTGCCGTACCGGTCAAGGTTGGCTCCAAAACAACGGCGAGATTGAAGGTATCGGTAACGGTTAAAGCCCCGGCGTCGGTGGCGGTTATCTGTACGCTCATTGTGCCCAAAGTGAGCGGTGTGCCGCTGAAGGAGCGGCTGACCGGATCGAATGCAAGCCATGCCGGCAGTGCGTTGCCATCGGCCAAGGTGGCACTGAAGATGAGGGTATCGCCGTCCGGATCGGCAAAGGTGGTTGAGGCGATCGTATAACTGAATGCGGCCCCCAGGGCAGCATGTGCATCGGACAGCGGTTCTGCGACCTCCGGCACCCGGTTGGCGGGCAGGATGTTCAGCGTCATTGCCTGCTCCGTATAGGCGCCACAACTATCGAGAGCAAACATCGTGAGGTTCAGATTGCCGATATCGTTCACATCCGCCGTGCCCGAAAAGGTCAGGGTGGCGGCATCAAAGGCCAGCCAGGCCGGCAGGGATGAGCCGTCGGTCATTGTGACGCTGTAGGTCATTGAATCCCAGGCATCGGAATCGATAATGGAATCGCCGGGAATGGCCGTGGTAAATAAGCTTCCGGCATGAGCCTGCATGGCGGGAAAAGGCATGTTGATGGTTGGTGCGTGGTTGTCGACCACAACAGTCTGGACCATGGCCGGGTCCCAAATAACGCCGTTGGCGAATTCTATACATTCCACCTTGCTGTTGTGGAGCTCGCCGTCCTCTCCCTCATAGTCTGGCGCAAAATAGCCCCAGAGCCTGACTTGGTCGGCGCTGTCCTGCACGCGCAGCAGCAGGTCGTCATCGGATCTGATGGCCAGGATGTCGGTATCGGTCAGCCCATCGCCAAACCGAAGCGTATCCGTACTGACGGCCAGATCATAATCGTCAATGTCGTCCTGGCCGTCACCACGATTGAAGACATAGACGTCATTGCCCGAGTTGCCGATCACATAATCGTTCCCGGTTCCCCCGATCAGGGTGTCGTTCCCCTCGCCGCCGTCGATTTCGTCGTTGCCGCTTTCGCCGGCGAGGGTGTCATTGCCTCCCGCCCCGAACAGATAATCGTTCCCGCCGCCGCCCCAGACGGCGTTGTCGAAGGCATCGCCCTCGATGACGTCGTTCTCCTCGCCATAATAGGGGCTTTGGTAACGCCCGATCACCTCTGCCAAGAGTTCGGCATGGGTATACACATTGCCGTTGCCAAAATCGTAGGTAAAGTCGAGATCGACGTTCCGTCCGCCAAGAATGACCGAAACCATACCCGAAGCTGAATCATTGTTGGCGATGTAGAGGTCCTGGAAATTGTCCGGTGGGCACCAGGTTTGCCCCAGGCTTATGGATGTCGTAAAATCCGTCAGTTGTTGCTCAGCCTCAGACGAATCGCGCCAATCGATCGCCATGAGTGCTTGGAGCTGATCCATGTCGATTTGGCCGAAGCCGATGGTGAATGCCGAGAGATCCGGATACGAATCCTCAAACATCCGTGATGGAACAAATTGTACGATATTGCAGCCTTCCTGGTCGTTAATAATATCTACACCACCGGAATAAATGTCTGCCTGATATACATCGTTTCCCGCACCCCCTTCCATGATATCGAAGTAAAGAGCATCTGGGGTTTCATAGGTGGTGCCGTTGGTAAACACGTCATCTCCGTCGCCTCCCTGCATGATGTCGTGCCCCATACCACCGGAAAGCAGATCATTACCGGCGCCACCAATAAGGATCTCTGAATACCGGCCACCGTAAAGTGTGTCGTTGCCGTTGCCTCCGTTAAAGTGACTAGCCTCATCAATGGTGAAAGCATGGGGGGATATATAATTATAATCAGAGTATTCGTAAGCAGTTAAGGTGAAGTAACCAAGTACATCATCGCCGTCCCCCCCATAGAGGGTGTCTTGTCCACCGCCACCATTGATGCGATTATCACCGGAATTACCCCAAATAGAATCCGCATGGCTGGAGCCGAGCACATATTCAATGCTCACAAGGATATCTCCCTCAGCCTCTCCACCAACACCTGAGCCC
Source organism: uncultured Desulfobulbus sp. (assembly GCF_963662935.2). NCBI lineage: Bacteria > Pseudomonadati > Thermodesulfobacteriota > Desulfobulbia > Desulfobulbales > Desulfobulbaceae > Desulfobulbus > uncultured Desulfobulbus sp. The sequence goes on from NZ_CAXXTL010000001.1 coordinate 481,573, forward strand.
GCGTTTAAATCAAAAACAACACCTTCGGTGGATTCATTATAACGTGCAGAATCGAAGCCCTCTCCACCGTCCAGATAATCGGAGCCCAAGCCACCAACCAACAGGTCGTCTCCGGTTCCGCTTTCCATTCGATCATTACCCGCCCCACCATAGAGCATGTCTCCATCAGCACCTCCACTGAGGATATCGTCTCCATCTTCACCATAAAGGGAGTCTATATCGTCGCCGCCGGAGAGAGCATCATCACCGTTGCCGCCAAAGAGCTGATCGATGCCTACACCACCCTCCAGGATGTCATTGCCGTTATCGCCATAAAGTTCGTCATTGTTATTGACAAGGGATTCCGAGTCACCGACCGACCAATCTATTGAAAAACCTTCAGGAAGCCATGGGTAATATTGCCGTAACAGGGCAATAAAATCGTTACTGAAGCTGTTGCCACCACTGATGGCATCGTTACCGCCAAGACCATGGACAGTATCGCTGCCGCATCCGGCATAAATTCGGTCATCATTTTCGGTAGATGACAGGGAGTCATTTCCGCCGCTGTACTGGCGATACTCGGTTGCCTGATCAGAAAAACTGGTCCAACTGTATCTGGAGCCATCGCCCAACTCGATAGAGAATGCACCCGCCATTCCGTTATGAAGGACGACGCTATCACCATTATTGGTGTGGAGCAGGATATCCAAACCGGCTTGATTGTAACTGACTGCGCCCGAACTGTTCACGACACACCGCATCCACTCAACCGATGCAAGTGAGGTGATACTTGCAAAGCTGATCAGATTCTGACCAGTCTGGTCGTCGATGTAATCAATGCCATCCCCAACGGAAAACACGTAGGTATCATTGCCGGAGCCGCCATACAGCTGGTCGTTGCCTGTATTGCCGCAGAGGGTGTCATCACCGGATCCGCCGGCAAGTATGTCCTCCCCGGCGCCACCATGCATCTCGTCGTCGCCGTTACCTGTGTTATCGGGGTTATCCCCCCAGAGACGATCGCTGCCATCATTGCCGAACAGGACGTCGTTATTTTCACCTCCATACAGTTCATCGATCCCACTGCCGCCCTCCAGGAAATCGCTCCCCCCTGCACCGTACAGCAGGTCGTCGCCAGCCCCGCCGTACAAAGTGTCATCCCCGCCGCTGCCGGAGGTTGCATCATTGTCGCCCCAGAGGATGTCATTATCGTCATCACCGGAAAGAAAATCATTGCCTAAACCACCGATCAGACAATCCGTGCCACTGCCACCGAACAGACGATCATCGCCATCGGCGAAATACGCTGTATCCAATTGAATTTCCGACGAGCTCATGCCGATCAAGTACCCGTCAAAGTAGGAAAAATTGATGGAATAGGGATTGCTGTTCAAGGATATAGCCTGGATGATCAGGCCCCCGTCACCAACCAGTAAATCATTGCCCGCACCACCACTGAGAACGTCGTCGGCTGCACACCCCACCACCAGGTCGTTCCCACGTTCTCCCATGAGCAGGTCTTTCCCTGACTTGCCGGCAAGGATATCCGTATCATCCCCGCCGTACAACATATCCTCCCCGCCACCACCGCACAGCAGATCGATGCCGACTCCCCCTTCAAGCCAATCCCCTTGCTGCTGTTCCTGAGGGAGGCCCAACAAGGCGCCATTGACGCCCCACAGCGCATCGTCACCTTCGCCGCCGATCAGGTGGTCAGCTCCGAGCAACCCTTCCAATCGATCGTTCCCATTTCCACCGGACAAGGTGAGGCTCGTATCAAGGGCAAGGTCATACTCCGAATACAACCAATTGCCGCTTGTGGTGCCGTCGGCATTGAAGGCTGAAACCTGGAAGAATCCATAAAAATACGCCACCGATTCTCCGCCAAAATATATCAGTTCACTGGTGTTGGTCGCAGCGGTACCGGTCAGGTCAAGGTCAAAGTCAGCTGGAGCCTCATTCTCCCACAATGTCAGGCCGAATTGTCCGTCGGCAAAATCAGCAGCGCTGGTTTGGTTGAGGAAGTTAATCCTGGTGTTGCCATCAATGCTCAGCGTGCTACTACCGGAGGAACCGAAGGTCAGAGTATAGGACTGGTCGCCGTTGGTGTAGACGTAACTGTCGCTCCCCTCGACTTTGGTAAAGATACCAGCGAAAACCTCGCCGTTGATTTTGAGGATATTACGCCCCTCATCGATGATGGTGTCGTTACCGTCACCGCTGTTGATGATATAGGTGTCGATGCCTGCACCGCCAAAAAGGTAATCGTAGCTTCTTCCACCTGATAGGATATCCGCTCCACCGTTACCAATTAAAACATCAGCCTGGCTTCCGCCGATGAGGGTGTCACTGCCGGTACCGCCGAGCATGAAGGCTGTCTGAGCTCCAGCCGTGGCACTCATGCCGCCCCCGCCTACCGGGACAAACCAATCGAGCAGGTTGGGCAATAATGCTTCAATAAAAGGGCGATCTTGGGCCGGTAATGTTTCCAGATAGTTCTTGAAGTACATGTCGTAGCCTTTAACGCCATTTTCACCTTCAAGGGTGTCGGCCACATGGGTGCGGTCAAAGTGGAGGCCGCCGCCGGTAACGCCTTCCGTGTCAAACAGAGTCGCATTGGCGGCAAGGCGGTTGTTGTAATAGGCCTGCATGGCAAAGTGTCTTGGTTCAACGGGAATAGGACTTTTGAGCTGTTCATGATAAACCATTATGAACGGAGGAAAGTCCATGCGAAAGAAACGTCACAACTACAGCCCTGAAGAGAAGGTAATCATCCTCAAGCGCCACCTGGTTGGCCGGGAAACGGTATCGGATCTCTGCGATGAATACCAACTGCAGCCGAATACATTCTACGGTTGGCAAAAGCAGTTTTTCGAAAAGGGAGCTGCTGCTTTTGCCCTAGAAAACAAAGACTCCAAGAAGGTACAAGAACAACGAATCCATCAGCTTGAAGATAAATTACGTCGGAAACACGAGGTTCTTTCCGAGTTACTGGAGGAGCATATCCAGTTAAAAAAAGAACTTGGGGAGCTCTGAATGGTAGCTGGGTTCCTCATGATACACGTGATACCGTTGTTGATTTCAGCAAGCATTGGAGCAAGAAAGCTGAAGTGGCCCTGCAAGAGATCATCGCTTGGCTGGCCGTTTCCAGGAGCAAGTTTTATGCATGGATCAAGCGGTACGGCAAGGCCAACGAACATAATGGGCTGATCCCCCGGGATTTCTGGCTTGAACCTTGGGAACGGGCAGCGATCGTCAATTTTGCTGTCAACAATTCCCTTGAGGGGTATCGGCGGTTGACGTTTATGCTACTGGATCAGGACATCGTTGCCGTCAGCCCCAGCAGCACCTGGCGAGTTCTAGGCCAGGCAGGGTTGCTGCAGAAATGGAACCGGAAGAAAAGCCTCAAGGGCACCGGCTTTGTGCAACCGCTCAGGCCCCATGACCATTGGCATGTGGACATTTCTTATATCAACATCTGCGGCACATTTTATTATTTGTGCAGCATTCTCGATGGATGCAGTCGTTTCATTGTCCACTGGGAGATCAGGGAACAGATGACGGAAATGGATGTGGAGATCATCCTGCAACGCGCCAAGGAGCACTTTCCCGAAGCCCGGCCAAGGATCATTTCAGATAACGGGCCACAATTTATTGCCAAGGATTTCAAAGAATTCATCCGTATCTCGGGAATGACGCATGTGCGGACATCGCCATATTATCCGCAGTCCAACGGCAAATTGGAACGGTTCCACGCAACCATCAAGGGGGAATGTATTCGTCCCGGTGTCCCGCTTTCCCTTGACGATGCCCGAAGAATGGTTGAAGGGTTTATCCATCACTACAACAACGTCAGGTTGCACAGCGCCATCGGATATATCGCGCCGATGGACAAATTGAACGGCAGAGACCAGGAAATATTCAAAGAGCGAGACCGGAAACTGGAAAAAGCCCGGGAACTGAGAAAGAAAAAACGACTTCGTGCCTACGGGCCAATCACCCCAAGGGGAGATAATACGGCTCCCCATAACCCCTTAATGCAAACAGCTTGAATGTCCATTTCCAACTGAGGCGGAACAAAAGGCGGTCAGGGCTTTGGTTATATTGGCGTCGCTCATGGACAGGCCGCCTTTCTGAGCGATGGTTTTCAGGTCAGTGGTGAAACGTGCAAGCATGTTGTCGGCGCCCAAAGTGACGGAGCCATCGGCGGCGCGCAGACCGAATTCGTGACGGAGGAGGGTTTCGAGAAAATTGGGATCAGGAGTATCTGTTTCGTGGAAGTACAAGTCCTCATCAAAAATCATTCCCAGCAAGTCGGTTAGCTGGTTGGTCAGATTCTGGAAGGAGGGGTTCTGGATAAAAGCGGTGAGCAGGGCCATGGAATGGAGCTAAATGCCCGAGAGATCGGTTGCGCCATGGGTGAGTACATCGGCTGGCGATGTCGTGCCGATGAAGTCAACTTTGCTAACCGGAAAAATACCAGAGAGAAATTCGCCATCCACGCGGATGTTCCAGACATCATCCTCGCGATCTTGCAGTACACCAAGGTAACCTTGACGCATCGCGGCTACGTACTCTTCTAAAGGCTGTAGGAGGCTTTGATCAATTTGATTATACTGAAGAACAGAAAGTAGAACCGCACAGGGGTCATTATTAGGGCTTTCTGGGTAATGACATTCAGCAGTTTTACGGAACGGAGCCTGGTCGAAAGTAACCGCATTCACGCCAAAGAATACCCCCACCAGCGCGGCCAGTCCGCCGCCCAGTGAGTGACCGGCGAGAGTGATTTGGACATCTGGGTTCTCGGCCTTGACCTGAAGATAATATTCCGCCGCTTGCAAGAGCTGCATGGCGAAAAGGCCCGCTCCCAACGCTATGTCGGTTGCGATATCGCCCATATTATCTTTGTCGTACGTACCGGCAAAGGAGATGACGATTTCTTTGTTTGCTCCGGTGCCGCGCTGAAAATAAACGGCCTCGAAGCCGGAAGGCTCTGAAGTGTGTTCCATTTCTGTCCATGTTTCAGGGTCAGGGGCAGGAAACCAATTTGTATCTCTATCGCGAGTAGACTGGTAGGCGCGCCCTGCCATCACTGCCAATTCGATTTCGGTTGCCATGATTATTGCTCCTCGCTGTTTTTATTAAAAATTCTATCGCATGGGCAGTGTTCGGGGCTGACCTTTTCACGGTTGCACACTTTCATGCATGCTTCATAGTTGGGTTGACGAGAAAACCAATCGATACCGAGCCATCCTCCACTCTGTGTTTGAATTTCCTCGGGACAGAGATCCACTGGCTTTTTAGGCTCCCGCAAGATGGTCTTGTATTCGGGTTGGCTGAGGGAGTTGTTGAACTTCCTAACCCTTTCCGTGGTGACCAGTTTCTCGCTGACTATTTCTTTTTCATGACCTTTAGTATTAATAGTTGCATTGATGGTTTGAAACTCAGCCGGAAATTTCTCCAGAGGTATTCGCTGCCATGTTGCATCCGTATATTTGAAAATCACATACGGAGGATTTGGACGTCCCCATTTGTTGTAAGAAAGACACAAATTTGGAGAGGCGACAATATAGGGCGTGCTCTTCAAAATATGCAATGCCAGCAAGTCAAAGTTGGCACGGCCTATGTCTTTGCTGTACTCACTGGTCCACTTAACGATTTTATTCGTGTTGGGCAGAGTGAATGAAATGGCTTGTTCTTTGATCGGCGCAGATTGCCCAATCTCGTGGCGTCCGCCATAACTCTGCGAGCGCTCAACAATAATCTTCTGCCCATCATGCAACAGCACTTCTTCTTTCCAACTCACCGAATTGCCAAAACCCAGGAAAGCAAAGGCACTGATACCCGCTCCCAGAATCACAAAGACCACCAACAAAAACAACGATCCCTTCATGTATTTCATGCCGCTTGCCTCCAGAGGAAAACAGGGTAGTGTAGGAAGCTGATTTTACCTATCACAGTCTGGACCTTTAATTGACGCCCCGCCGCACGCGGCTACTACGTAATACCAAGACTGTCCTTCGTTCATTAGCCTCCCCTCATCAAACCGCAACAGGTCGTCTCCGGTTCCACTTTCCATTCGATCATTACCCGCCCCACCGTCGAGCATGTCTCCATCCGCACCTCCACTGAGGAAATCGTCTCCATCCTCACCATAAAGGGAGTCTATATCGTCGCCGCCGGAGAGAGCATCATCACCGTTGCCTCCAAAGAGCTGATCGATGCCAACACCACCCTCCAGGATGTCGTTGCCGTCATCGCCATAAAGTTCGTCATTGTTATTGACAAGGGATTCCGAGTCACCTCCCGACCAATCAACAGAAAACCCGTCTGGAAGCCATGGATAATATTGGCGCAACAGGGCGACAAATTCGTTACTGAAGCTGTTGCCACCACTGATGGCATCGTTACCGCCAAGACCGTGAACGGTGTCATTGCCGCCGCCAGCGTATATTCTGTCGTTGGAATCCCCGCAGGAAATCGAGTCGTTACCACCCTCGTAGTGCTGATATTCGTTACCCGAATCGAAAAAATCAATGTAGTTGTAGACATAGCCATCGCCCAGTTGAAAGGTGTAATTGCCAGCGGCGGCCCCTGATAGGACCAATACGTTGCCGCTGCCGTAGCGAATGACGATGTCTTGACCTGTTTGATTGTAGCTGATGGCTCCGGAGGTATTGACGCTGGCATGCATCCATTCCAGCGAGGAGATGGTGGAAACACTATCGAGCCGGATCAGGTTCTGCCCTTCCTGGTCGGTGATATAATCAGCACCATCCCCGGATGAAAAAATATATTCGTCATCGCCTTCACCACCGTAGAGGCTATCTTTGCCTATTCCACCAATCAGGAGGTCATTGCCTTGACCACCAAGAAGCAGATCATCTCCTTCGTCACCGAACAAGGTGTCATTGCCTCCTTCGCCCATGAGCTGGTAATTGCCTGTTCCACCGTGCATGCTATCGCTCCCGCTTGCTGTGGTGTCGCCGTTGTCACCCCACAGCCTCGTCGCCTTCATCACCGAACAGCAAATCATTTCCTGCTCCCCCCAACAGCCCATCGTTGCCGCTGCCGCCATGGAGTTCATCCTCGCCGTCATTGCCGAATAATGTATCGTTTTCCGTGTCTCCAAAAATGTAATCACTGCCGCCTCCACCGAAGAGCAAATCGTCGCCGGCACCGCCATATAGGCTGTCGTCCCCCCCGTTGCTTGAACCGGCGTCATTGTCGCCCCAGAGAACGTCCTTTCCCCTGTCGCCGGAGAGAACGTCGTCACCCAACCCGCCGACGAGGCAATCGTTACCGGCACCACCGAAAAGCCGGTCGTTGCCGGCACCAGGATGCTCCAAATCAAATTGGATATCCGGAGAGGTCATGCCCATTAGGTAATCGTCTTCATAAATGAGATTGATGGAAAGGGTGTCGGTCAGTAGGAGATCGGCCCTGATGACAAGCCCCCCATCACCAAGCAGGATGTCATCGCCTTCTCCTCCACATGCGACATCGTCGGCAGCACCACCGACCAGAAAATCGTTACCGCTCTCACCCATCAAGAGATCCTTTCCTGGCAGTCCGGCAAGAATATCCGCGTCATCGCCGCCATACAATATGTCGTCCGCCCCGGAACCATTCAACCAATCGTTTCCAGGTCCACCTTCCAGCAGATCGCCGCCTTGCGGTGATATCGACGGGTTCAACGTATGAAGGTCTACTCCCCATAACCAATCGTTACCGTCTCCACCGACAAGATGATCTTTGCCAAGCAAGCCGGCCAACATGTCGTTGCCAGCGCCACCGGTCAACATGAAGCTCGTGTCTACATGCACCTCTTCTTGGAAAAAAATCCACTCTAAGTAGCCATAACTTCCGTCAGCATTAGCTATTGCATTGCGAGAGAACCCGAAAAAAAATTCGGTACCATTTTGTTCGAACTCAAGAATTTCACAAGAATTAATTGAATCATCACCTGTCAGGGTGATGTCAAACTGATCCGGTGTCTCGTTCTCAAAAAGGGTCAAACCGAAATCACCATCCTCGAAATCTGCAGCGCTAGTCTGGTTGGCGAAGGTGATGCTGGTGCTGCCGTCGAGAGTTAGTGTACCGGGGGAGTGGAAGGTCATAGTGTAGCTTCTTGTGACTGCTCCATCGTCGCTGGTGAAGATATAACTGTCCGAGCCCTCATCCTTGACGAACACTCCGGCAAAGGTTTCGCCGTTGATTTTGAGGATATTGCGCCCTTCGTCGACGATTGTGTCATGCCCGTCGCCGGTGTTAATGACGTAGGTGTCTATCCCCTCCCCGCCCTCCAAGTAATCGTCGCCCTTGCCCCCGGTCAGGACATCGTTGCCGCCCATGCCGTAGAGGTGGTCGGATTGATCGCCGCCCTCAAGATTGTCGATTCCTCCGTTGCCGATCAAAGTATCATTACCAACGCCGCCGATGAGGGTGTCGCCGCTGGTATCGAGCGGGTAATGGTCCCTGCTCATTTCATCCGTGGCGCGAATAAGCGTACTGCTCCAGCCCGCCAGCAAGAGGTCGTCGCCAGCGCCACCGTCAAGAATAGCGCGACCACCGTTGCCCACCAGCACATCATTCGCGCTGCCGCCGGTTAGATGGTCGATCCCGGCCCCGCCGAGCATGAAGGCGCGCTGGGTACCGGCGGTGGCGGTCATCCCCCTTGATCCGGCCTGGATGTACCAATCCGTCAGACCGGGCAACTGCTCCTGTATTTTAGCCCCCAGGTCCAATCCCGTGACGGTGGTGCCCTCCGACAAGAGGGTTTTGTAGTCCATCCAGTACTGGTAGCCCTTGGCAGCTGTCAGATCGGTCGCCACCCTGGTCCGATCGAAACGGATGCCGCCGTCGACCTCCTGAAACAGCGATTCTGTTGCGGTCAGCTTGCCCGGCTGCCCCTGGGTATAATAGGCCTCCATGGCAAAGGCGGTGAGCATCTTGGCCAGGTTGGGTTCGGTCAGGCTGAGACCGCCATCCTGGGCGATCTTCCACAGGTCGCCGGTGAACCGGTTGATCATGGCGTCGCCGGCAGCGCCGTTCGTGCCCACTTGGTGCTGGACTAAGCGTTCGAGGAAATTAACTTTGTTTTTATCTGTATCGAATGAAAACAAGTTGGTATCACACAACATCTCAACCAGCTGCGGCAGTTTCTTGCTGACCTTGCACAGGGTCTTGCCCCCGGCGAGCAGGTCGCCATACAGGAAGGCGGTCAACAGGGCCTGCGAGTGCAGGCCGGTCCCGGCAGGCAAGTCCAGTGCCGCAATGTTGCCGTCGCCATGCGTCAGGATCTCTGCCGGTGGCCCGATGATGTCCAGACAACTGATGGGTGCGGTGTAGGAAAGCAGTTCCCCTTCCACGCTGATGGTGCTGACCAAGCTGGAATTGGGAATGCCGCCATTGGTTGCCCGCTGCTGCAGGAAGGCAGTGAGCGCGGTCACCGCTTTATCCCGCTCCGCGCGCACGGCGGCATCGGCGTACACGGTGTTTTGCAGATAAGAGAGCAGATCGTCCGCTGCGGAGGAGGTGGCCTTGGCCGTGTTGGCAAAGGGGGCCTGATCAAAGGTGACGGCGCGGACTCCGAAAAAGACCCCGACCAGGGCTGCCAGCCCACCTCCCAAGCTGTGGCCGGTGAGGGTGATGGTGGCGTTGGGGTTAGTTGCCCTCACCTGAGCAGCGACTTGCAGGTAATAGTCGATCGCCTGGGTGAGTTGAATCGAACCGTTTCCGGTGGCTAAGCCCACATCCGCAAGTAAATCGTTCGGATCGCCAGGGTAGGTGCCAGCGTAGGAGATGACGATTTCATTGCCGCGCTGGAAGGAGACGGCTTCGAAGCCGGATGGTAAACTCCTATGCAACTGTGTAATCTCACTCCAGCCAGCTGATGAAGGGACTGGAAAACGATTAATGGGATCGCGAGTTGAACGGTAAGCAACACCTGCCAGTAAGGCGCAATCTATTTCAAATTGTGTGGCCATATCTAAACTCCATTTTGCTATTTACAAGTTTGTTCGAAATATTTTCTATTAAATTCCCCCGGTGCACCCCACCCGCATTTATACCAAATCAACTCCTCACAAGTTACCGAGGAACCGAAATTGCCCTCTGGCTTGATAGGTTCCCGGAGGATGGTTTGGTATTCGGGTTGCCGCAGTTCCTGGTTTGCCTTCTGGATTTTCTCGGCAGGAACTAGGCCCATCCCCGCCATCTCCGCCACGTCCGGTCCTCCGAGATAGATGGCAATATTGATCGTCTTGAATTCGGTGGGAAACTCTTTCAAAGATATCTGCTGCCAGCCTGTTCCATTAAACTTGAAAAAAACATACGGAGGGTTTGGCCGGCCCCACTTGTTGTAAGAGAGGCACAGGTTGGGTGTGGCCACGATAAAGGGAATATCGTTCAGCACGTGCACGGCAAGCAGGTTAAAATTGGCCCGGCCAATATCTTCGCTATATTCGCTGGTCCAGATAACGGTTTTACTCGAATCGGGCAATTTGAAGGAGACGGTTTGCTTCTTGATGGGCGCTGGTTGCCCGATCTCATGCCTGCCGCCATAGCTCAGTGACCGATCCACCACCATCGTCCTGCCGTCGTGGAGCAGAACCTCCTCCTGCCAGCTCGTACCCAGCCCCAATGGGTTGGAACCAGCCAGGGACATGCAGCCACTCAAAAGAGCAGGCAATAACGCCAAAATGGACCATAATGCTTTGAAGGGATAGATTTTATTTATCATAACGTTTCTCTCTATTGCTGATTATCGCAGGGCGCGTATTGGTGAACTCTGAGGGTGGAACGCAATAGTATCTTTTCTTTCATCATCTCGTTCTCTGGGCAAGATCGAACAAACGGGAAAACCACGATTACTCTGGTCCTGAAGCAACTTGTTCAACCTAGCCGGGTTGGGCATGCTGCTGGTGACCACTCCTCTTTCCATAACAGCCGTGGGTTTGGCGGCATACAATCGCTCAAATCCCTCCGCCGTCACCTCCATTTGCTCAGTCGATTGCGGAATTGACATGCATCCGTCTTCTCTACCAAAAGACGTGCCTGCAGGGCAATGGATTATTTTTTTAACAAGTTGAATTTAGGTAAATATACCAACCTGGATTCCTGCTCAAATCCAGGTTGGTAAAATCCAAAAATCTTTGTGCTGCAATGCCTTCAAGGAAAATGGGGGAAGATAAAATAATTTCCGTTAGGTAAACCCCCGGCTTTGCCGGGGGACAACAAAAGTTTGACGGTTCCAGCATAATAAAGAAGCCTCCTCTCACGTGGACCGCTCAAAGTCACGAGAAAGGAGGCTTCATGAACAACGTACAATGTTTAAGCCACACGAAATGGGGTTGCAAGTTCCATGTAGTGTGGATACCGAAATGCCGTCGGAAAATGCTTTACGGTCAACTCCGCAAGAATCTTGGAGATGTGTTCCATGACCTTGCCCGGCAGAATGAGAGCCGGGTGCTGGAAGGGCATTTGCAATCCGATCATGTGTGTCTTGGTTCAACGGGAATAGGACTTTTGAGCTGTTCATGATAAACCATTATGAACGGAGGAAAGTCCATGCGAAAGAAACGTCACAACTACAGCCCTGAAGAGAAGGTAATCATCCTCAAGCGCCACCTGGTTGGCCGGGAAACGGTATCGGATCTCTGCGATGAATACCAACTGCAGCCGAATACATTCTACGGTTGGCAAAAGCAGTTTTTCGAAAAGGGAGCTGCTGCTTTTGCCCTAGAAAACAAAGACTCCAAGAAGGTACAAGAACAACGAATCCATCAGCTTGAAGATAAATTACGTCGGAAACACGAGGTTCTTTCCGAGTTACTGGAGGAGCATATCCAGTTAAAAAAAGAACTTGGGGAGCTCTGAATGGTAGCTGGGTTCCTCATGATACACGTGATACCGTTGTTGATTTCAGCAAGCATTGGAGCAAGAAAGCTGAAGTGGCCCTGCAAGAGATCATCGCTTGGCTGGCCGTTTCCAGGAGCAAGTTTTATGCATGGATCAAGCGGTACGGCAAGGCCAACGAACATAATGGGCTGATCCCCCGGGATTTCTGGCTTGAACCTTGGGAACGGGCAGCGATCGTCAATTTTGCTGTCAACAATTCCCTTGAGGGGTATCGGCGGTTGACGTTTATGCTACTGGATCAGGACATCGTTGCCGTCAGCCCCAGCAGCACCTGGCGAGTTCTAGGCCAGGCAGGGTTGCTGCAGAAATGGAACCGGAAGAAAAGCCTCAAGGGCACCGGCTTTGTGCAACCGCTCAGGCCCCATGACCATTGGCATGTGGACATTTCTTATATCAACATCTGCGGCACATTTTATTATTTGTGCAGCATTCTCGATGGATGCAGTCGTTTCATTGTCCACTGGGAGATCAGGGAACAGATGACGGAAATGGATGTGGAGATCATCCTGCAACGCGCCAAGGAGCACTTTCCCGAAGCCCGGCCAAGGATCATTTCAGATAACGGGCCACAATTTATTGCCAAGGATTTCAAAGAATTCATCCGTATCTCGGGAATGACGCATGTGCGGACATCGCCGTATTATCCGCAGTCCAACGGCAAATTGGAACGGTTCCACGCAACCATCAAGGGGGAATGTATTCGTCCCGGTGTCCCGCTTTCCCTTGACGATGCCCGAAGAATGGTTGAAGGGTTTATCCATCACTACAACAACGTCAGGTTGCACAGCGCCATCGGATATATCGCGCCGATGGACAAATTGAACGGCAGAGAACAGGAAATATTCAAAGAGCGAGACAAAAAACTGGAAAAAGCCCGGGAACTGAGAAAGAAAAAACGACTTCGTGCCTACGGGCCAATCACCCCAAGGGGAGATAATACGGCTCCCCATAACCCCTTAATGCAAACAGCTTGAATGTCCATTTCCAACTGAGGCGGAACAATGTGCACATGCTGATTTCGATACCGCCGAAATATGCGGTATCGCAGGTGGTTGGCTATATGAAAGGAAAAGCGCGATCCATATAGCGCGGACCTACCTTGGCCAACGGAAGAACTATAGCGGCATGAGTTTTTGGGCACAGGGCTATTTTGTTTCAACTGTCGGTGCCGATGAAGAGGTTGTGCGGGCTTACATCCGCGAGCAAGAACAAGAAGACCATCGCGTCGAGCAACTGCAACTATTCAGATAGTCGACCACCGAATGGTGGTCAGAGAATCTGTTGAATATACCGCTTTGAGCGGGTCACAATCTTTCAAGCCACCGGCTTTGCCGGTGGTCACTGACTTCCGTTAGGTAAACCCCCGGCTTTGCCGGGGGACAACAAAAGTTTGACGGTTCCGGCATAATAAAGAAGCCTCCTCTCACGTGGACCGCTCAAAGTCACGAGAAAGGAGGCTTCATGAACAACTTACAATGTTTAAGCCACACGAAATGGGATTGCAAGTTCCATGTAGTGTGGATACCGAAATGCCGTCGGAAGATGCTTTACGGTCAACTTCGCAAGAATCTTGGAGATGTGTTCCATGACCTTGCCCGGCAGAAGGAGAGCCGGGTGTTGGAAGGGCATTTGCAATCCGATCATGTGCACATGCTGATTTCGATACCGCCGAAATATGCGGTATCGCAGATGGTTGGGTATATGAAAGGAAAAAGCGCGATCCATATAGCGCGGACCTACCTTGGCCAACGGAAGAACTATAGCGGCATGAGTTTTTGGGCACGGGGCTATTTTGTTTCAACTGTCGGTGCCGATGAAGAGGTTGTGCGGGCTTACATCCGCGAGCAAGAACAAGAAGACCATCGTGTCGAGCAACTGCAACTATTCAGATAGTCGACCACCGAATGGTGGTCAGAGTATCTGTTAAACATACCGCTTTGAGCGGTTCACAATCTTTCAAGCCACCGGCTTTGCCGGTGGTCACTGACTGCTGTATGAAGATGCTCGGAACAGGAGGAATGAAGATTTTCCGGCAAGAGAGAAATGTAGGGGCCAAAGTGTCAGACGAAGATGCCCGTGACGGTTAATCCGGCAATGCATCCTTGTCCGCCGTTTCTTTTCTTAGGCTATAATCATGTGTCGATCCCATCTATGTTTGCACCTTGCGAGAATAGAGGCATCAACTGAACTTTTTTGTGACTTTTTGTTGGTAATGTCCGATTGAAGCATACCCTAACCTGATATCAGGAAGGATCGCGTTAAACGTCAGAATAGAGTTTGTTTTGCTATTTATTGACACATTTCACCAAAGGTAATAGAGTTCAACCTGACAATACAACCCTTTGGAGGAGACATCTTGCAAGGCCAACGCATCGGCTACGTCCGCGTCAGCAGCTTCGACCAGAACCCGGAACGCCAACTTGAACACATCGACGTCGGCAAGGTGTTTACCGACAAGGCCTCAGGCAAAGACGTCCAGCGGCCTGAGCTGGAAAGACTGCTTGCCTTCGTTCGTGAAGGCGACACCGTGGTTGTTCACAGCATGGACAGACTGGCACGCAACCTTGATGACCTGCGTCGTATCGTGCAGAGCCTAACTCAACGGGGCGTGCGAATGGAGTTCGTCAAAGAAGGCCTGACTTTCACCGGTGAAGACTCTCCGATGGCCAATCTGATGCTTTCGGTCATGGGGGCCTTCGCCGAGTTTGAACGATCCTTGATCCGCGAACGGCAACGCGAAGGTATCGCTCTTGCCAAGCAACGCGGAGCCTACCGGGGCCGCAAAAAAGCATTATCACCCGAGCAAGTGATCGAACTGCGACAACGGGCTGCGGCGGGCGAACGAAAGACCAAGCTGGCTGACGAACTTGGTATCAGCCGCGAAACTTTGTACCAATACCTGAGAACGGATAAGTAACCATGCCTTGTCACTCAATCCAGCCCACCGTCGGACGTGAGAGTCTGTTACCTGGTATAACGGGAATGCTGCATGCGCGGTGATCGCAACGAACGACTGACCATCCTCTCAGAAGTTGAGAAGACAGCGCTCTATGGCATTCCCGATTTCGACGATTTCCAGCGCATAGATTTTTTTGCAATGACCGAGGCTGAACTCTCCTTGGCTTTGCAGCATAGGGGCATCTTGAAACAGATCTATTGCTTGCTGCAAATTGGCTACTTCAAGGCCAAACAAGCATTTTTCGAGTTCACTCTGGATGAGGTGTCGCCTGAGGATACTGCGTTCCTGCTGCAACGGTATTTTCCTGGACAAACGCTAATTGTAGCGCCGTTGAGCACCAGGGAATATTATGCACAGCGCAGAAAAATTGTCGCTTTGTTTGGCTACCGCCTTTGGACGGACAATGACCTGCCGACATTGCGCGACAAGGCGATACTGCTGGCCCGAACCGACGTGACCTCCACCTTTTTGCTTGCTGAATTGATGATGTTTTTGATTGGCCAGCGCATCGTGCGGCCTGGCTACTCCACGCTGCAAACCATCATCAGGGATGCGCTTTCCGCCGAGCGTGAACGCCTGGAGCAATTGGTCGAGGCGGCACTGACTGACACCACACGTGATGCGCTTCAACAATTGCTGACGCGAGAAAACACCTAGTCCGATTTGGCTGCCCTCAAACAGGATGCCAAAAATTTTCGGTGTCGCCAAATGGGCCTGGAGCGTCAAAAACGCCTCACTCTGGCTCACCTGTATGCTATAGCCAAAACGCTATTACCAGTCCTCAATCTCTCGCAACTCAACATCGCCTACTACGCCAGCCTCGCCAACTTCTACACAATATACGATTTGCGGCGACTCAAGTCAGGCCTGACCAACCTCTATTTGCTGTGCTACGCTTGGTAACGTTACCGGCAACTCACGGATAATGTGGTGGACGCCTTTGGTTACTACACGCGGCAACTCGAAGACGAAACCAAGGTGGTCGCCACTCAGCAGGCGGTCAAAATACACAACGAACGGCAACAAGCCACGCCAAGGGTGGGCGAGCTGCTCTTGCTGTATGTGGATGACACGCTCACCGATGTGACTCCTTTTGGCACAGTGCGCCACCGGGCATTCCGCATCATGCCTGAGGAAAAATTGCGTTCGACTGGCAAGCTCCTGACCGAGAAACCTGTAAGCCGAATTGATTTACGCTGGCAAGCAGTAGATAAGCAAAGTGGGCTTTGCACGAAAAATTTGCGTCCGCTCGCCATGTCCCTGGAATTCGCCAGCAGCAACGTCAGTGGTAAGATCTGGCTGACCGCATTGCAATGGATGAGGGCGGTATTTGGTCGCCAGCAGCAACTTGCCAAACAATCGTTAGCTGAAATTCCGCCGCGCACCATCCCCGCACGCTTGCGCAGCTTTCTGTTGGTCTTTGACCAGGAAGGCAAGCCAGTTGGCCTGCGTGGCGAGCGATATGAATTTTGGGTTTACCGGCAAATACGTAAACGCCTCGATGTTGGTGACATTTATCTTGACGACAGTGTGCAGCACCGGCACTTCACCGATGACCTGGTATCCATGGAAGCCAAGGCAGACGCGCTTAAGGAGTTAGATATCCCTTGGCTGCGCCAGCCAGTTGATACGATACTTGATATCCTGTTCGCTGAGTTGGATAAGCAGTGGCGAGCGTTCGAAAATGAAATGCGCAGCGGCAAACTCAAGCACCTGGAATTTGACGCGGAGAAAAAAACGCTGATTTGGCACCGTCCCAAGGCCGACAAGGACAAGCTGCTGCAACAAAGCTTCTACGCCAAGCTCCAGGCACGCGACATTGCCGACGTTTTCCGGTTTGTAAATGAACAGTGCCACTTCCTGTCAGCAATGAAGCCCTTGCAGCCACGCTATGCAAAGAAGATCGCCGACGAAGATAGTTTGATGGCGGTGATTATTGCTCAGGCCATGAACCATGGTAATTTCAGCATGGCCGAGACCTGTGACATCCCGTACCACGTCTTGGAGGCCACGCATCAGCAACACCTGCGCCCGGGCACGCTGATTGACGCGAACAACCGCATCAGCAATTTCATCGCCAGTCTCCCCATATACCCCTACTACTCCATCGACATGGAGGTGCTCTACGGCAGCGTTGACGGGCAAAAGTTTGCCGCTGCCGACCCGACGATCAAAGCACGCCATTCGCGCAAGTATTTCGGCAAGGATCGCGGGGTTGTCGCCTACACATTACTGGCCAACCATGTGGCTTTACAAACCGAGCTGCTGGGCGCAAACCAGCACGAAAGCTACTGGGTTTTTGATATCTGTTACAACAACACATCAGACATTGTGCCGACCACGATCACCGGCGATATGCACAGCATCAACTTGGCCAACTTTGCCATTCTGTATTGGTTCGGCATGAACCTCGCGCCGCGCTTCACCAATTTGCAGACGCAGTTGAAGCACCTTTACGGTGGTGCTGGTCAGGAAGGGTACTCTGATTTCCTAATCCAGCCTGTGGGTCAACTTGACCGCCACCTGATTGCCTCAGAGAAGGCGAACATGGATCACATTGCCGCCACGCTGGGACTCAAGGAGATGAGCCAAAGCATGCTGATGCGCAAAATTTGCACCCTGTCCGGGCATCACCGCACCCGCAAGGCTATTTTTGAGTTCGACAAGCTGATCCGGAGCATCTACACCCTTCGCTACCTGCGTGATCCCAAATTGGAGCGCGATGTTCATCGTTCGGAAAATCGCATCGAGTCCTACCACCAGTTGCGTGCCACCATCGCCCAGGTGAACGGCAAAAAAGAACTGACTGGGCGTACTGACCTGGGAGTGGCGATCAGTAACCATTGCGGCCGATTGATTGCAAATGTCGTTATTGCCTACAACTCCATGCTGCTATCTGGGCTGCTTGGCCGGTATCTGGCAACTGGCAATGAAAAGGCACTTGATTTGCTACGACGAATCTCACCGGCGGCATGGCAGCACCTGCATTTCCTTGGGTACTACGCATTCCGCGACAAGCGTCAACCGATTGACTTGGAGGCTATTTTGGCTGAGATTGACTTGAGGTAGCCGCCCAAATAAGCATGTTGGACAACTTCCGCCGGTTTGGGCTTAGAACCCCTAAGTACGACATTACCGTTTTTGATGAACTCTGTGGTGGAGTAGGTGGGCAAATTGGCTTTGGACCAAGCAGGTTCGCCATCAAGATACACGCGAATATTGGTATAACCTAGTTTCTTCGCCAGACCGGCGGAGGCAGTAGACATGCCTCAGGTAGGCCCTCCACAGTAAAAAACAAGCGGTAACTCTTTATTTTTCGGGAGGACTTCTGTTTGTTTTTCTTCCAACATCGGAACAGGGACAGAGTGAGCATCGGGCAAGTGCGACTGGTTGAAGCGAATCAATGGACGGGAATCCACCAGGAAGAGAGGTGCCTTGTCGTTGATTATTTTTTGCAGTTCAGTGGTTTTAATTTCCGTTAGGTAAACCCCCGGCTTTGCCGGGGGACAACAAAAGTTTGACGGTTCCGGCATAATAAAGAAGCCTCCTCTCACGTGGACCGCTCAAAGTCACGAGAAAGGAGGCTTCATGAACAACTTACAATGTTTAAGCCACACGAAATGGGATTGCAAGTTCCATGTAGTGTGGATACCGAAATGCCGTCGGAAGATGCTTTACGGTCAACTTCGCAAGAATCTTGGAGATGTGTTCCATGACCTTGCCCGGCAGAAGGAGAGCCGGGTGTTGGAAGGGCATTTGCAATCCGATCATGTGCACATGCTGATTTCGATACCGCCGAAATATGCGGTATCGCAGATGGTTGGGTATATGAAAGGAAAAAGCGCGATCCATATAGCGCGGACCTACCTTGGCCAACGGAAGAACTATAGCGGCATGAGTTTTTGGGCACGGGGCTATTTTGTTTCAACTGTCGGTGCCGATGAAGAGGTTGTGCGGGCTTACATCCGCGAGCAAGAACAAGAAGACCATCGTGTCGAGCAACTGCAACTATTCAGATAGTCGACCACCGAATGGTGGTCAGAGTATCTGTTAAACATACCGCTTTGAGCGGTTCACAATCTTTCAAGCCACCGGCTTTGCCGGTGGTCACTGACTTCAGTGGTCCCTGGCGGGAGTTTTGCGAATTTTAACTGAATATCAGTGGCATAAGCATCTTTGTCGCGGATCTCGTAGGTGATCTGAACGGCTTTGCCTTTTGCAGCTTGATTGACACCCTTGGATTTGTCGTCAAACTTGACCATCATCACCTTGGCCTGTTCGCCTTTACCGACGGTGATTGAAATCGTTTTGGCCCGTTCCGATACGCCAGCAACCTCCCCTTCGTAAACAAGCTGTTCGGCCTTTTGAACCGCTTCCTTGGCGGATGGGGACTCAGCGACTTCGGCGTTCTTGGTTCCCGCACAGCCGCCGGCTAAAAGCCGCCAGCATCATGCAGAGTGGGAGTAATCGCAACTTTTTCTTGTTCACGGTAATCTCCTCCTCGATGGTGGTTACGGGCATCCGCAAGTGGGAGCCCTTGAATGAACGTTTTGCGTCTTAATTTCTTCCTTTTACCTGAAAAGTTATGGTTTTAGCAACTCAGAATAGAAATCAACAGGACCCTTCGTACGTCACGAAACTGCCTGCTGGATTCCGACATGCGCCCGGAATGACGGCCACAGCGGGTCTTTTATAAAAATGAGTCGCTCGCATGCTGGTTGTTTGGCTGAAGTTCCGATTTTCATTGTTCGTTGTGTCTGAGCAATATAGCCCAGACATCTCGAATATATGACATGATAAATCATCTCGGGCTTGCGAGATACTGTCAGGACGCATACAATAATTTTCTCATTTCGCAAAAGGTTATATAGTTTCGCTTTTTCAAGAAGAACACCACTCAAAGCAGAAACTGCCCAGTTAATCATCGAAAACAGAAGAATTGTGGGCTGAACTGTAACGAACCGGTATTTTAATATAGGTTATATTTTTTTTCGCAAAACTGAATCGTTTTTAACACGAGGAGCAGGAAATGTCTGATGATTTCGGTACAGTTATTTTGAAAACAAATTGGTTCAGCGATGAGGATTTTGAAAAAAAAGTACCAGGTTTGACCTTTCTGTCAGGTGATCAAGTTGGGCGCCGGATCATGCTCGCCAACGACCATATCACCCTAGGACGCTCCTCTGAAGCGACTATAATGTTGAGGGATACGCTTGTCTCGCGCCTTCATCTCGCTATTGGTTTCAACCCCGAACTCCGTGGTTATGTTATACAGGATTTAAAAAGCACAAACGGATCATTTTTGAATGGCATTCGGATTACAGAGGCCGCACTCCAAGAGTCCGACAAAATTCTTATCGGAAACACCATCCTTCGGTTCGGATGGTCCGATATCTTTGACCTCAAGTATCAGAATGAAATAGACAACCTGCTGAATATCGACGAACTGACCGGACTCGTTGTCAAGCGCAGGTTCGATGAAGAATTGGACCGATTCATCGCGGTCTCTCTAACTCATGGTGCAGAGTTGGCAATGATCATGATGGACATCGACGGGGTCAAAAAAATCAACGATACCCATGGCCACGCATTTGGCGCCTATACCATCAGCCAAACCGGTAAACTGATTAAGGCGATCACGAACCAGAAGGGGTTGGCGAGTCGGTTCGGTGGCGACGAATTCATGGTTTTCCTTCCTAACTTTAAGCTGGATGCTGCCGAACAGATTGCAGAAGCAATCCGCTCACAAGTTGAGACGTATAATTTTGAGATGGAGGGCATCATCCTTCGCCCCACCATCAGTATCGGCGTTAGCATCCTTAAAAAGAACGATACCATGGCTTCGCTCTTCAAGCGTGCCGATGAGGCCCTTTACATGTCGAAACGATCAGGCCGGAACAAGGTCAGCACTCTCATATGATCCACCTGGAAACACGAGACAGGTGATTCCTCAGCGCCTTTTGAAACCAGCTGAAATTCGATGGTAATCGGAAAAAAGGACTGTTCCACCCATAGGGCTCGAAAGTCCAACAAACAAGGAATGAGTGCCGATGACAAGCAGCGGTAACCAATAGGCCGAGGAAAAAAGCTAACTATGCGGCTCGCGGTGGGCTGCAAGCGAGTTACCAGGTATTACCTTTCGACATCTTTTACTAGTGGCACCAGTCTCCGGCTAACTGCCGTTTTTAAGGTTCAAAGGTGCGGAAGAAAAACACGCAAGGATCGTCTTTACCGTACAAGCAATCCGAGGCGGGCGAGTCTGCGAAGGAGGGCCTTCATCTCCCGCTCCCCAGCCTGCCCTGTCGATATCATTTTTCCCTGTCCTGTTCCATCACCTTGCGATTCCGCGTCTCGTGCCCTCTGACGGAATTGATCCGTTAGAGAGGCTACGGTGTGGGTGCCATCGAGTATCTGCACCAGCTGACAGGCGAGAGTATCGTCAAGGCGTACTGTCCGATGCCGCAAGGTAGTCAAGAGGTCGCCCCTGGCTGCCTGCATTCTCGCCACCGGGCTGACCATGGGGTATTCTCCCGGCTCGAGTACCAGGAGGGGAGGGGAGAGATGGACATCCACCAAGCCCGTCCCAAAACCGCTCTGCAAAATAGCGCCAAGCTCTATCTCATCTTCGTTCGCTCTTGCTCTCCCTAAAGAATTGAGTGCTTCAGTCAAAATTTCTTTAAAATGGACGGATTGAGGCCACATTGATCCCAGATATTGCAGTGCCGCCTTGGCCAGGGGGTTTGTCGTCTTGAGACGGGATCCCTGGTCACCGTGGAATTCCATTTCCTCAGGGGAAAAGAGGTCAGGGTTTGCAGAAACAGCCGTGGTGGGCGAGGAAAAATAAAAGTCCGCCATCTGTTCCGGCTGCACTTGAAAATGAATGGCAAGATTCGCGTGGCAGAGAAGAGTCTGGCGGAATCGGCGACAGCGCAGGAAATCAAGATACTGCTGTTGCCCGAGAATATTACCCTCCAACCCATTGAGAACTTTTACCGTATGTTCAGGAAACTGATCGGTTTGAACCATGAAATATTCGGCTTCAGACAGAAACTGCAAGCCAAACGAGCCGGCATGCTCCATGAATTGGTGGAAATAGAGCGGCTGGTTGATCTCGGCGAGATCGTCATGGAAAAGGTGCGCTGCCGAATAATGCATCACCCGCTCCAGTTCCTTGTGGAGCAAACGGCCGTATTCGTCCGGTTCCGTCTGGGAATCGGCGAGAAATTTAAGCAGCGCCTGGGCCTGATGAATTTTGGTGAGGGAATCGGGCGCATTATGGACATGATACAGCATCATCTCCCGGAGCATATCGCGGATATGACAGCCCGGATAGGTGTTGTAGCTGATAAAAGCCACCCCATGGGCGGCCAGATGCTTCTGACAGACGGCCATCAGCTTGTCCTGCACGACCGGCGGCACCCAGGAATAGAGGCCATGGGCAATGATATAATCAAAGGTCCCCATGGTGTCGGGAAAATCAAGCAGATCGAGCTGATGCAGCTGGAGGTTGCCCAGCCCTAATTCCTGTATGGTCGCTTGGCCTTCGGCAATAGGCCGGGCGGCGAGATCGATGCCTACACATTCAGCACCCGGCAGCCCCCAGGCCATGGGAATAAGATTGGCCCCGCTGCCGCAGCCGAGCTCCAGGACCCGGCAGCGGTCAGCCGGGGTGGGTTGCATCCCCAACAGGGTGGCCAGGGTAGCCAAACGATCGGGATGGGTTTGACGGTAGGAGTGGCCAGGGTAGAGGATCTGATCGTAGGGGGTGGGATTGGCTCGATTCATGGGAGGGTGGATTGAAGAGTGAACATTGAGAGATTAAAAAAGAAAGCTCCTTGTTTTCAGGCAAAGAGCACCTTGTTCTTCCAGAGTTTTTTTTTTTTAACCTTGCAAAAATAAAATTCGAACATAAAAAAGGCGGTTATCAATCCTGGTAGCCGCCTTTTTTTGTTTCAAATTCTGTGGGCGAGTCTTGGCTTACCGGGTCACCGCTTCAAGCCATTTGAAGAAATCAGGTGCCACGGCATGGTAATAGGGCAATAATGGCGCAGCCACGATCTTTTTGAAAAGCGTGTAGTATTCTTGAATGACCGTTGTGGTCGGGACATTGAATTTTGCGCCACCAGAGTCAAAGGCCTCCCAGACGACAGGAGACAACTCCTTAAAACGAGCCAAGTCACCCCATGTCATTGAAACATGGCTTTCTTCCCATACATCTGCCGGTTTGTTGACCCCCAAACTCTTGGGCGTACACGGCAGGTCCCGGAGTACAGCACCATTGGTCGGATCAAGAACGATGAGACGGTGAGGAGGAGAGACCTGTTCCGGTTCGCCGGGAAGCGAGAGAAAATAGACGAATGTAATGTATTGCAATTTCGAATCTTTCCTCGTCACAACGGGCAAAGTCAGCCACCCCCCTCCGTCGCGTATATCTTTACCAGCTATCGACTCCAGCTCTTCTACCGAGAGATATCTATTCATTGCCATTGACACCTTGAGTGTGACCGGGATAACCGCTGATATGATGCAAAAGAGAATGCAAAGTAGGTATAAAGTCAAGCGGTGCTTGCTTGCGTTCCATATCATTGTTCTATCTTTGGATCAAAGTGGATTTGTTGTGACATTTACCCCCCTGCCGGGCCTCAGTGATTTGTTGAATTGATCAGCTTTAACCGGGTTCATGCATTTTCCGGTTCCAGTATCATTGATAAAGACAGTTTTAGCCTTTCCGTCGGCATCATATTCCACACCTGTCACCTGGACTGCGTGCCCTCCGCCGTTATAACGGGGATCATCCCATAGTTTGCCGGCATCATGGGATGTTATAACCCCTTTCCCTTCTGCTACACCCTGCTGTATGGATTGCATCCCCTGTGGCTCTAAGGTGGAGTCAACACCTTGACTTTTCAGAATCTTTAATCTATCAGCTGGAGAAGTTCCTCCACGTTGTGCTGCCTTTGTCGAATCCTCAGCCCACCCCTTCTCTATGGCGGTATTCAACAAACTATCCTCATCAATGTTTTTGCCAGATCGGTTGATGATTTGCCGCGTTGACTCTACCCCACAATTGCCGTACGTTTGCTGAGTCTTCCCGGATGTCCTTCCTCCGGCGGCGCTTGCACAGGAATCACGTCCGGCTAAAGGATCCCCTAATGTGGCGCCTACCGTTGGCCCTCCGATGACTACGCTCCCAAGACCACCCGTGATCACGCCGCCATGCATTGTCTTGTCGGTCGTGCGGGATGCCGGTTTCCCACCTACAAGGACTGATCCGGCCCCGGTGACGATAAAATCAGGCGGCCCCAGGCAGGTTGCTTTATCCGTCACCCGTGACATAGGTAAACTGCCTGCTGTTGTGACCGGATGGCAAGGGGGGAGTATCGGTCCTCCAACGTGAGGTTTGGGACCAGGGTCCACCATTGGGCATGTATGATTATCGCCTATCCGTGCCGATGGAAATGCCATCTTGTATCCTCCTTCTTTTAACCCGCATTCCTAACTTTCGCGTCATCTCATGGTCATGGATTCAGGCTGATGATTGTCCCCTTGGCCGTTATTCCTGAAGCATCAAGCACAATAGACGATCCGCCCGCTTGGATGGTTATTTTGGTCGCCTCCAGGAGGATTTCCTCAGCCTTTATATGGTGCTTTCCACCGGTAGAGTCGGACCTGTCCCCACCCACGAGCACCACCTTTGAACCTCCCACTTCTTCAGCCTTCGCTCCGCCCACCGTTTCGTTCATAATCCCAACGACACTGACCTGATAGGCGCCGCCGATGGTCAGTTCTTTGGCCGCACCAATGGTTTCCATCGAATTGACACCGATGGTCTCAATCTTGTTGCCACCCACCGATATGCTTAAATTCGAGCCGATGGTTTCGCTCTGGTTGACACCAATGGTGTTGGTACGGTTGTTGACAACCACAAGGGTCTCGTTGTTGCCGACTTTTTGGTTCTTGTCGTGTTTAATCAGGATGTTCCAGTCCTTTTCCCCCTGCAGGTAGACCTCCTCCGAGCCCTTCTTATCCTCAAAGCGGAACTCGTTAAACCCGCCTCCGCCCTTGGAGCTGTTACTTTTGATGGTGCTCTTGGTTTTTTCGTCCGGCAGCGGATACGGGGGGTTATTATTACCATGGTAGACACTACCGGTAACAATGGGCCGGTCCGGGTCCCCTTCAAGAAAAGCGACGATCACCTCATGGCCGATTCGAGGGATATACAGGGCCCCCCAGCCGGAACCAGCCCAGATCTGGCCGACCCGCATCCAGCACGAACTGCTCTCGTTCGCCTTACCTTCCCGGTCCCAGTGGAACTGCACCTTGATCCGGCCATGTTTATCTGTATAGATTTCCTCACCTGCCGGTCCGACAACAATGGCGGTCTGGAGCCCTTCGACCACGGGTTTCGGAGTTAACCGGGGAGGACGAAAAGGCGTATCAAACGGAATGCAGGTGAAGGAATTGGTGTAACTGTTCTGGCCGCGGCCGCCCGAGCTGAATCCCTGCTGGTCCGCGCTGTGATCAACCGCGATCAGCAGATACTTCTTATTGTTCATCTCCTCGCGGAAATAATCCTCCAGGGTGAAACAGTATCCGCTGGCAAAGCCGCGGACATCACTGGTGCCGGTGATTGTGGCGATCCGCGCCTCTTCCTCCTGGATACGCACATCGGCAAAACGGTCGCCCTCGGCGCGCTTGCCGTAAAGGCCAGGGTAGTCATAGATTTCCTTCTCTCCTGGTCCCAGATTCTGCCGGCTTTCCGTTTCGACCCGCAGGGTGGTGTTCGGCGTCTCGAAGTTATAGTCGCTGAGGCTGTACTTGCCGACTCTGATCTCGTTTTTCAGCTCCAGGTTCTTGATCATATCCTCATCAAGGAACACCCCGCCGCCACTGCTGACCTGATAGCGAACTTTTTCATAGTGCAGGCAGGGCGTATGGGCGTTAGTTGCATCTGCCAGCACCAGGGTGTGCTTGCCGTTCTCATGGCTGAAATAGTACGAGATGCCCTCTTCTTCCATCAGTCGGGAAATAAAGTTGAAGTCCGTCTCTCGGTACTGGACGCAGTAGGTCCGGGGCTGGTACGAGCCGTTGAGCTTTTTGGTGTAATCGCTGAGTCCTTTTTCGGCAAATATCTGTTCGATGATATCAACGGCTGATTTCTCCTGAAAGATTCGCAGGTCAGCAGTCTTGGTCAATAACCACAGCCAAGGGACGATGGTGGCCCTGTACTGGGAGAAGACTTCGCCGCTTCGCTCAGCCTGGACATTGCCGCTGCTCTGCGAAAATGATGCGACAATGCCGTTAAAGAAACGCTCCTCGCCGTTTTCCAGGAGAACGGAAACCGTGACATTGCCGCCAATGATGCTGTTGAAAGCAATGCGGTGATTATGGGAGAGGAGGGAGAGCTCAAAATGAAAAGGGCGGGAGAGCTCTTCATGTCCCCTGAATCCGGTGATAAGCAATGTATCGACACCCAAAGGGGATGTAATTTTGATCAGCCTGTTTTCCTGGACATAGGCCATGGCGGTCATCCTTTCGATGAAGAGAAGGTTATGGAGGTTACAATTGTACTGTTGCTCAGAGCAGCGCCGTCATTGCTGATGGCCGATACTGCCGTGCTTGCTGACAAAAAGGAACATCCCGGTTTTGTTTATTCCCATGGACCGGAGAGGCGAGTCAAAGGCTTGGCGATGGACTGGAATCTTGTCAGCCGGATCTTGTTCTGCTCTTTAAAAGAAAGCAGTGGCATCATACCCTGGTCGAGGATCTCCTCCGCCGCTTTCTGGGTCAGCAGAACTTCGGCGCAGGGTTTGGTCGTGACCTCGCCATACTCCTTGAACACATGCAGTGGAAGTCGATCGACCTCAAGCATCTCACCCGGTTGAAACTGCCATCCGTTCCGGCTGAAGGCCTGACCAAGGAGGCCAGCGCAGGCGAAGACCGGGTTGCCCCACAAATAGGAAGAGTGAGCAGGCGTTCCCTCCATCTCCTCAAAGGAAAAACGGTCGATGGGATCGGTGGCCTCACCGTAGGGCAGCCGTAAAAGAAAACGGGGCAAGACCAGTCCGATGAAGGCTGCTTCGGGTAAGGCCCGGAGCGCATTCCAGGCGCTCTGATCTTTACCTTTGAGGGCTGGCTGCCAGTCGCGGGGGTCGGGCGTGGCGGCCAAGGCGTCGCAACCAACGAGCTGGGCATTGGCCCCGGCCAGAAAAGGGGCGCCTGCGCGGGTGAATATCTTGGCCAGCCTTGCCAACACTTCTGCATCTTCCCGGTTCCCGGTAAAGTCATAATCGCCGATCACCGTCGTCCAAGGACCAGCTCCCGGCGTATCCACTGCCTTTTCCACCAGGACTTTATACAGCACTGTTGTACTGAGGTCGGATGCCGGCAGTAGACCAGCGGTCAGTTCTTCCTTGCTGAGGTCAAGCACAAACACCTGTACTTGTTCATTCGTCTCCAGGCGGGAGAGGAGAAAGTGCAATCCTCGCCAGGAGGCCTCCAGGGCCTGAAAGGCAGCATGATGGAGAATCGCCCGCATGAGCGCAGAAATCATGTTGTCCACAGCGGCGACCAGCTCTTCTTCTTGGGGATTGTCAGCGGCGACCAGGTGCGGCGTGACAAGGGTTGTCAGAAATTGTGCCCATCCGGCATCACCTGCGGCTGACCTTTTGTCCGTATCCCGCAAAACGGCTGGAGTCGCCTCCAGAACCCTATCGAGCAGGCTGGCGGAGGGTGCCGAAACCGGAGAGGCAGGCGGGGGCGCATTCTCCTTCGATTGAGGAGATGCCTCTTTTAACCAGGAACTAACCTCGGCGGCAGCTGCATTATAGGTGGCCGGGGAGCGCAACTCCCGCCTAACCTGCCGCAGGTGTTGAAAGATTTCCACCCTATCGAAGAGGCGGTCCGGATGGAAGTCCTCCAACTCCTCGAAACGGAGAGTAAGCGGCGCCTCTCCTTCTGCAAGGGTCAGAGAGATTGCCGCCCCCAGTTTGGCAGGGAGTTCCTCAATAAGGTCCCGGTCCACTTGGATTGGCCGTAAATCGTCCAGAGATGCCGCCGCTCGTAAGGCCCCACGACTTGCTCGACCGGAAAAATCGCCCATGACAAGGAGGCGAAAGGGAGTCCCCTCACAGGCCTTGGCCACCGAATCTTTGAGAGAGGAAACAAGGTTGCATTCGAGTGATCCGAACGAGATTGGTTTATCTGATGCCATGTGAAAGATACCGTTTACCCGTCATTGGCCCGGTGACCATTCCTTCCAACGGTGAAATAACCTGTCGGCGTGAGAGCTGTCCACCTTTAAGAACGCGTTTTATTCCGGTTTATTGAATGGTTGGGCGTTTGAACGTTTAGATTCCTGGATTACAGCATTGCAAAATTCCTTTGCAACATCAGTGCACTCACGAGTTGCATGCTTCACAAAACGAACAAAGCTATTTTTTGGAAAGGTTTCATCACGAATACTTTGCCAGATGAATTTTTTGAATGCCGAGTCCTTGTTAGTGAGTGCTATCATTTCTGGGAGCGATGCCCATTTTTCTACCCAGAGATGTTGGATTGCATCTTGAGCACCCTCAGCAATAGCAGCATCGTAACAATGGTTAAATTGTTTGAAAAAGAGATAAACATTTTTCCAAGAATCCAAGTAATCGGTAACCGTCTCCGCAGCAAACGCCTCGCGCTCTGAGCATTTTTCAGTTGGCTCAGCATGGCATGGAAATGCTACGCAAATTACGAGAGCAAAAATCAGATATTTCATGTCGCTCAACAGTAGATATAATCGGCCAGCCGAGGGACTGCCCACCTTTTAAGAACGCGCTATTTCGGGTTAATTGTCTGGTTCAGGTAAGAATAGACGTTTTCCAAGGGCTTCTTCCGAGTTTTTCTTCTATGGGTTGCGTCGCTCTTCTCATTCAGCCACCTCGTACATATCTGGTTGAGCAACCGTTGAGCGATGCCTGCCGAAGCATCAAAGAGAGCGGCACCCTTAGCGTGGCCACTGTCGCTCACGATTATGGTCCCAGTCTTCGCGTTAACGAGCTTCACCGCCCATGACACGTCCTCTTGGTAACGAACAGCACACATTCCTCGGAAGGCCTCACAAAAAAGCCTCTCTCTCAATCAGCTAATCCCAAAGACAAATTGTCCCGCACTATCCAGGGTGGTCTTGATTTCCGCCACCTGCTCGTTATTCGCCATTCGGGACAACAGTTCCTTGGACATCTCCGGCAGCAGGGTATTGGTTAAGATGTGATCGATATTACGGGCGCCACTATCGACTTCAGTACAGCGGCTGGCGATAGCTTCCACCACCTCGTCGCCAAAGACGAAAGCGGTCCGGCGATTTTCCAGCATGCGTTTGGCAACCTTGTTCAGTTTGAGGCGTGTGATAATCCGCAGATTAGTATCAGTGATCGGGAAATAGGGCACGATCTTCAGACGGCCAAGGAAAGCGGGCTTGAAGTGTTTGGTCAGTTCCGGGCGCAGCATTTCGGCCAAGGCTTCGGGGGCAGGCTTGGTCTCCTCGTCGGCGCAGACCTTCATGATGGTGTCGGTCCCCAGGTTGGTGGTCAGCACGATGAGGGTATTCTTGAAATCGATCTTCCGCCCCTCGCCGTCCTCCAGCATACCCTTGTCAAAGACCTGATAAAACAGTTCCATTACATCCGGGTGGGCCTTTTCCACCTCGTCGAGTAAGACCACGCTGTATGGCCGCTTGCGAACCGCTTCGGTGAGCACGCCGCCTTCGCCGTAGCCGACGTAGCCGGGAGGCGATCCCTTGAGTCCGGAGACAGTATGGGCCTCCTGGTATTCGCTCATGTTGATGGTGATCAGGTTCTGCTCACCGCCATAGAGGAGATCGGAGATGGCAATCGCGGTCTCGGTCTTGCCCACGCCGCTGGTGCCGACGAACAGGAACACCCCTGTGGGCTTGGTGGGGTCCTCGATGCCGGCATGGGCGGTCTGCACCATCTGGCTGATGGCGGCCAGGGCATACTCCTGGCCAATGATTCGCTCGCCCAGCAGGTGCTGCAGGTTGAGCACTGTCTGGATCTCATTGGCCATCATCCGGCCGGTGGGGATGCCGGTCCAGCCGGAGATGACCTCGCTGATGGTCTGGGCGTCGACCGCCACCTGGACCAAGGGCTCTTCGCCCTGGGCTGCTGCCAGCCCGGATTCCAGCTCCCTGAGAGTCGTACTGCTGGAGGCAATGGCCGGATCAGCAGGATTGGCCGCGTGCAGATCACCAATCTCCTGCCGTACCTGGACGATTTTATCGGCCCACTCCATCTCTGCCTTCCACTTCGTCTCCAGAACCTCCAGCCGCTGTTGGGCTGCCTGCCGCTCGATGGCGATCTCTCCGAGCCGTTCGCTGTGGTGACGGCCCATCAGGGTTTCCTTCTCGAGAATCCGGGATTCGCGATCCAGTTCGCCGATGATCCGGCTGGCATCCTCGAGGGCCGGTGGCGAGGTGGTCAGGCCGATGGCGATCCGGGCGCAGGCGGTGTCGAGCACGCTGACCGACTTGTCGGGCAGTTGCCGGGCCGGGAGGTAGCGGTGGGAGAGCCGCACCGAATCGAGGAGGGCGTCGTCGGTGATCATCACCTTGTGGTGTTTTTCCAAGAAGGGGGCGATGGCCCGCATCATGGTTAGGGCTTTGTGCTCGTCGGGCTCTTCAATCTTGACCACCTGAAAACGGCGCGCCAGGGCGGCATCCTTTTCAAAATAGCGCTTGTACTCGGCCCAGGTGGTGGCGGCGATGGTTCGTAGTTCGCCTCGTGCCAGGGCCGGTTTGAGCAGGTTGGCCGCATCATTTTGGCCGGCAGCCCCACCGGCGCCGATCAGGGTATGGGCCTCGTCGATGAACAGGATGATGGGCACCGGCGAGGCTTTGACCTCCTCGATCACCTGCTTCAGCCGCTCCTCGAACTCGCCCTTGATCCCGGCCCCGGCCTGTAGCAACCCCAGGTCCAAGGTGTGGAGGGCGACATTGCGCAGCGGCGGCGGGACATCGCCCTCAACGATCCGCAGGGCGAACCCTTCGACCACCGCAGTCTTGCCGACCCCCGCCTCGCCGGTCAAAATGGGATTGTTCTGCCGGCGCCGGATCAGGATATCGACCATCTGCCGGATCTCGAAATCGCGGCCGAGTACCGGGTCGATCTGGCCCTGTTTCGCCCGGTCGGTCAGGTTGATGGTATACTGGGCCAGGGCCTGGCCCTTGCCCGCCGGTCCGCGCGCGCCCGCTGGTGTCTGGGCGCCGGCGGCAGTCCGCGCCGCCTCTTCCTCGCCTGAACCTGCAGTGATGTCGGCAAAATTGTTTTTCAAGGTCTCGACCGAGATCTTTTTGAACAGCGCTGAGCTTGAAATCAGCAGTCCGGCGGTGTCGGCATTCTCCAGCAGGGCCAGGAGGATGTGGCCGGACCGGATGCTGCCGGCCTGATATTCAATCGAAGCCAGCAGCCACGCCTGTTCGATCATCTGCGGAATGCGCGGCGAAAGGGCTGGGGTCCTGGCATTGCCGGTTTTGAACCCGTCGATCGCCCCGGTCAGGTCAGCAATCAGGTGGGAATCGTTGATCTCGAAAAAGCGTAGAATCCGCTGCCAGTCGGTCTCGGCCAGGTCGAGCAGCTTGAGGAAAAAATGCTCCAGATCGACCTCGTAATGGGTATGGGCAAGACAGAGACCAGCCGCTGATTCAAGAGCGGTGCGGCAGGTGGGGTTGAGTTTGGCTATCAGCGACTTCAAATTAGATCTGGCCATGGGATGCTCCTTGGTCGTAGGGGTTATACCGTACCTGATTCCTGAAAGGTCACCTGCATGTCTTCCGGGTGGATGAACTGTTCGCCTTTCAACCAGGTCGACCACCCGAGCCGGGTACCGGCCTGGGCGGACGCCTGCCCGATCCGGCAGCCGGGGACTTCTTCCCGCCTGAGGCGGAGGCGGAGTTCGAACTCGTATTCGATCCCGACCATGTAGCGGATGAGGGAAAAGGTCGGTCGGTGCATATCACCGGCGGGGATGAGGCGCACGAATTCCCGAAAAGATAAGGGACCGAGGACCACGCGGAATTTTGTCTGGCACTCCCAGACATGCTGGCCGAGGACGAAATCCTGGCCGAGTCCCGCCTTGCCCTGACCAAGAAGGCAGACATCGGCCGCGTCCAGCGGAATCATCCGCTCGATGCACTGCTCCACGACAGCTTCGGTATCGGCAAAATGGGCCACCGTCTCGCTGATTGCGACCGCAGAGGGCACCATCCGGGAGAGCAGCCCGCTGTAAAAGGAGAGGGATTCTTCGGCAAAGCCGATCCGGCCGGTCAATTTGGCCGTACCCAGACCGCAGAGGCTCAGCAGGTAACCGGAGAGTTTGTCTTTGGCTCCGGGCAGGAAGTTCACCGGAAATTGATGCTTCTTCCAGGCCAGGTAGAAAAAACTGATCAGGCGATGATGGAAGAGATCAAGGAAAGAGGTGAAGGCGGTATCTTTGGCCCGGAGCCGTTCCGCAGCCAGGGTGTTGTACCAGTGCGGCAAAATGCCGGATGGGCCGATCAGCCCCAGGAAGGCGATCTCCATCGCCGCCGGGCCTCCTTCTTCTCCGAGGATGAGGTCGACAATGTCGCTGGCTGGAAAGGTGAACCCAGGCTTAACGGCAAAGCGCACCGCCTCCCGGGAGGGATCCAGGGTGGCGCCCAGCTTTTTTTTCTCCGGGGTCAAGGACTCCAGGAGATGAACGGCACTGAAAAAGGAAAATCGGTACCATTCGGCAAAAAGCCGTTCGTTTATAGAAGGACCCGCTGCCCGCTTCTCGGTGGCCATTCTTTCACTACCTTTTTATCTTTGGAGGTGATTACCACCAGTTGGCTGAAGGAATTCACCGACACGTACTGGCCGAAAAAACGCTCC
Organism: uncultured Desulfobulbus sp.; assembly: GCF_963662935.2. Classification (NCBI taxonomy): domain Bacteria; kingdom Pseudomonadati; phylum Thermodesulfobacteriota; class Desulfobulbia; order Desulfobulbales; family Desulfobulbaceae; genus Desulfobulbus; species uncultured Desulfobulbus sp. The sequence goes on from NZ_CAXXTL010000001.1 coordinate 514,342, forward strand.
AGGATGGAAGCAAAGAGGTACATGCCGGCGCCGACGAAATTTTCCTGATCAAGCTCAAGCGTAATCCGAACCCCCCGGCAGATCGAGCGGCCGAGCCGCCTGGTCACATGCTTGGCGCTGATCGCAACGATCCCGCTGATCTGCTGCTTGGTGGAGGGTGAGTCCTCAAAATCATATAGCTGTAGAATTTCCCGCAACGCCTCCTCGCCGCCTTCCACCAGCGACAGGTAGTTGAGGGAGAGGTGCGAGATGAGCCGCCACTGCAACCCGCCCTCCAGGGAAGGCCGCCGCGTCGGGGTCGGCTTGCTCAGGCAGCGGATGGCCCGGATGGGAGCGGCAATTTCCAGGGTGAAATCTCCGTTCGGATCACCGAACGGCAGCTTGCCGGGCAGGTCGCGATTGGTGCAGGTGAGCTTGGCCATCAGCACCTCGACGGCCGGATCCGTGGGTTTGAAGTTCAGATCAACAAAGGAGAGATACACATCGGTGCCGTTATCCCCCTTTTTTGCAGAAGCGCGGCGCTTACTGTGCCAGAAAACCTGGCGACGCAGGTTTTCTGTCTCGGCGAGGTGGTGGCGGATGGAATAGAACGGCTTGAATTCCTCGCCCTCTTCGCCAGCGCTTCCACCGGTCGACACGATCCGGTCCAGACTGAAGATCTCAATGGCGTTGCTGCGCCGGATATCGGGGATGACCTGATATTCCGGTCGGCTGTGCTCGACCCGGATCGGTTCGGCTATCCGCTGGAAGAGATTGACCACCGGGGCGCCGTTGCAGACCAGGGTTTCCCGGTCCACCGCGAGTTTGGTCTTGGGGATTCTGTTGAGATAGATATTGATCGTCACCGCCTGATTCGCCTGGATTTGCCGCAGCTGATCCAGGCTATGGAGGTCCAGGAAGAGAAATTTTTCCGGGAAGCTGAAGTACTCGAACAGCAGCCGGTAGCCGGGGAAAGACCGGCCGGTGAAGGGCAGCAGGGCCTCCTCATCCTCGAAGGCGGCTGGCCGGATCACATCGGCCGGCAAGGTCAGTCGGCCAATCTGCTTGCCCTGTTCGTCCATAGTCTCCATCTCGACGCTGACCACATTATTGAGCAGCAACTCGTACAACTCAAACACATGGTGGGCCTGGCCGTTGAGGTAAAAACGGAGATGCTTCCAGCCCAGATCGGATAAGCTGATGTTGTTGTAGGAGGCTAGGTCAATCTGCAGCACCAGGCGGGCGTCATCCTTGCGGGCGAAGTCCGGATCCTTGAAGGCGACCTGCGTCACTTCCACCGGCCAGATCTCCACTGGCATGCAGGTCCGGAAGCTGCAAGGGGCACCGGCCACCGAACTGGAGAAGATGGCTGTATCACGGGGAACCGCATACCCGGCCTCACTGATGTTCTGCCGGATGGGGTCGAACTGGACAATGGCCATGGAGGGAATCGGGGCCACATAGTGCGGATAGATGATATTGAGCAGAGACTGGGTGATCTCGGGGAAATCATCATCGATCTTTTTGTGGATACGGCCGCTGATAAAGGCAAAGGCCTCGATCAGCCGCTCCACATGCAGGTCCTCGGATTTATCCGCCTCCAGCAGCAATCGACCGGCGATCTTGGGGTACTTGCGCCCGAATTCGGCGCCCAGTTCCCGGATGTAGGTTAATTCCTGTTCGTAATAGCTCAGCAGGGTGTCATCCATGGGTCACATCACTGGGAAATCAGGTACTCGCCCCGATTGGCGTCAAACAGGGTGTCAAAGACCACCGGCTCCGAAAGAGGGGTGATCACAAGGGTGCCGGATATTCGAAAGTGGAGATTGCGTTCGTTTGCCCGCTGCTCAATCTGCACGATGACGTTTTTGAGCCGTGGTTCAAAGAGGGCAAGGGTCTGCACCACCTCGCGCCGCAGTTTTTGGACCACCACGGAACTGCTGGGATTCTCGTTGGAGAAATCCCGCAGACCGTATACATGGATCGACTTGCCGACCATGGTCAGGGCGGCGGCCGGCATCTGCACCGTGCGCCGGGTATTCAACAGATTTTCGATATCCCGGATCACCGAGGCCTTGATATCGGCAAAACTGGCCCGCCGGGCCGGGGCCGATTCAAAGGGAACCCCAGGCTCGTCATCCATGAGTTTGTCCAGAATCGAGGCCTGGAGATTGTCAAGCGCGTCTTTCATGGGCACCAAGGTGTTCGGTTTGACCGCGAGAGCAAGGGGGAGCGGACGACCGCAGCAGACGCGATCATCCGCTCCTCCCTATGGTTTGGTTGTTTGCTTTGAGTTAGACCGACTTATTCTCAATCAGACTCCATGCGGCTGAGACCTTGCCCTTGGCGGCACCTGTCTTCTTGTCAGTTTCGGTATAGGTCCAGGTCATCTTGCCGTAGTTAAAGCTGATTTCTTCCTGGGGCAGGGTATCGGCGTTCTGCATAGACCCGTTGGAATTCACCGAGCTGACCAAAACGTCCTCCAATTTGTATTCCATGTACTGTTCTTTGTTCCCTCCTGCCCGGTTGAGCGTCATGGTCACGGTTTTAATATGCTCACCTTTGGCACAGGCCAGCGCCAGTTTCGGCGAGGCCTTGTCCAGGGAGTGGACAACGGTGAAATCGGCAAAGTCTGCGCGGCCGGAAGATCGTGCCCCTGCGGTACTGCGTGATCCGGCTGAGCCTTGGGAAATACCGGTGCTGTAGGAATGGACTTCAATCCAATCCTTGTGTTTGTCGTCCGTACTTTCCCCCGGAATGGTTTCAATCTTTAAAAAACAGTCAAAGGCCATGGTCATACCTCCTCAGTGTTAATGTAAATGAGATTGTGTTGCTTCTCCTGCACTCTATCAACCCTACTCAACCTTTAGCCGGCGGCGGCAGATCGGCAACCAGCCGCAGGGATACGCTGAGTTCATCCAGCTGAAAATGGGGCTTCAAAAAGGCGACCGCCCGATAGGCCCCCGGCTTGCCTGGGATCTCGGTGACATCGATCCTAGCCTCGCGCAGCGGCAGGCGAGCCTTGGTCTCCGGGGAGGCATTGTCATCGAGCAGGACATAGTTGGCGATCCACCGGTTGAGAAAATCTTGGGCGTTCTGCCGGGACATGAACGAACCGATCTTGTCGCGCATCATGGCCTTGAGGTAATGGGCAAACCGTGAAATCGCCATGATGTACTGCAGCTGCGAGGACAGACGGGCATTGGCCGAGGCTGCATCGGAATCATAGACCTTAGCCTTGTTGGCGGTCTGGGTACTGAAAAAGGCAGCATAGTCCGTGCCCTTGCAGTGAACCAGGGGGATAAAGCCCAGATCGGCCAGTTCCTTTTCCCGCCGGTCGGTAATGGCTATCTCCGTCGGGCATTTGAGGGCGACATCCCCCTCATCGGTGTGGAAGGTATGCACCGGCAATCCTTCGACCAGGCCACCGCCTTCGACGCCGCGGATAGCCGCACACCAGCTGAACTTGGCAAAGGATTCGGTCAACCGGCTGCCTAAGGCATAGGCGGCATTTCCCCACAGGTATTTGCTGTGATCCTTGCCGTCGACATTTTCTTCAAAGGCAAAGGACTCGACCGGCACATTGTCCTTGCCGTACGGGAGTCGCATGAGGATATGGGGCAGAGCCAGAGCAACATAACGTGAGTCCTCGGATTCGCGGAAGGAGCGCCACTTGGCGTAATCGGCGCCCTGAAAAATCTTGGCCAGATCGCGCGGGCCGGAGAGCTCGGTATAGCTATCCCAGTTGAATAGACCTGCGGAAGCAGCGGAAACAAAGGGGGCATGGGCCGCCGCTGCCACCTGCGAGATCTTTTCCAACAAGGCTATATCCTGGGGATGATTGGAAAATTCATAATCGCCGATCATGGCCCCGTAGGAGGAGCCGCCAAAAGTGCCGAACTCCTCTTCATAGATCTGCTTGAACAGCGCCGACTGATCGAATTCGCTAGCCTTTTCCATATCCTTGAGCAAATCCTTCTTGGAAACATTGAGGACACGGATCTTCATCCGCTGACCGGTTTCCGATTTGTTCACCAGGTAATGCAGACCACGCCACGAGCCTTCCAGCTTTTGAAAGGACTCATGGTGCATGACTTCGTTGAGCTGGTTTGATATCAGTTGGTCAAGCTGGCTGATCCGGGCCGTGATCATGGCCTCCATATCTTTGGAAACCACCATGGCGCCGCCCATAATCTGGCTGACGAACTCGCTGATGAGGTCCTTGGCCCTTGCCTTCTGATTTTCCTCCCGGGCCATGCGGCCTTCTTCAATGATGGTGTCGAGCAGACTCCTTGCCTCTGTGACCGTCTCGGCCGTTTGGGCCGCTTGATTCTGCTGTGCGTTCTCAGTCATCTCGTCTCCTCTCACTTATCCTTTATTTTCAGTCGATTCAGGTTGGGCTCCGGCCTCTTGCCCCAATTTCTCGAGCGACTCGGTGCTGTTGATCACCTCTTTCAGCAGTTCTTCAAGTTTGTCGTTCCCGTCCAACTTGCCCAGGAGGTCCGAGAGTTTTTTTCTGGCTTCCACCAGTTTTCGGATCGGCATGACCTGCTCAGCCACCCGTTCTGGATGGAAATCGTCCAGGGAATTGAAGCGCAGTTCCACGCCCAGTTTGGTGTTGTCGTCGGTGAGCTTATTGTCGACCTTGTACGCCAGCCGGGGTTTCATCCCGGCCAGGACGGTATTGAAATTGTCCCGATCGATCTCGATGAACTTCCGGTCCTTGAGCTTGGGCAGCGGTTCATCCGGATTGCCTGACAGATCACCAAGGACGCCGACGACAAAGGGAATTTCCTTCATCTGAATGGCATCGCCGATTTCCACGTCATAGGTGATCTGCACCCGGGGTGATCGCACCCGGTCCAAGGTATGCTGTAAACTTTCTTTAGCCATCTCTCTCCCTCCTGTTGAAGTGGAACGTTCGCCGTCCCGGCAGCGTCCGCAACCCGTGACGATTACTTAAAAAGCAAGTTAAAGGCGATACTGCATCGCCTTGGTGATATCGGTGGTGCACAGTCTGTTCAATATCTCCCGGGCCCGAAAACGGTCTTCGTCAGTGGCCGTCTCGTCGGTCAGGCAGCGATAGAGGCTATCCAGGACCTCGGCGATCCAGATCGGCGATTCCCAGCGCGCCAACTGCAGTTCTTCCATCTGGGCAAAGAGCTGTTCGACCAGAGGCCGGGCAAGATCGGCCCGTTTGATCTGTAGGCAGAGCCGGGCGATGAGCAGATGATAATTGGCCTGCTCGCGGACTGACTGGGCACTGCAGGCAGCACCGAGCAGTTCCTCAACCGCAGTCTCGATGCCGTTGCTTTGCAGCGTTGCCTGGGCCTGCTGCCAACGCATCTCCTCCAGCCCCCCGGAGCCCAGCAGGCGGTTGACCCCAGCACTGGCCGAAGGCAGCGTGGCGGCAGGCATCACCATGGCAGTGCCGCCTTGCGGCCGGGCAGGGGCTGGCGGCGACGGATGTAGGAACGCTGCTGCGGGGGGCGCTCCCTCTCCTGCCGGTTCCGGCACCGCGTCAAGCTCCGGATCAGGTTCCAGCCGCCGTTTTTCCTTGAGGATCTTGCCGACCTGGGTTCCGCAGTCCTCGAGGGCGGTGCGGAAATCGGAGAGCCGCGGGGCCTCGTTGCCGAATTTTTCGTCGACCAGGGCGTCCAGACGAAGGAAGACGTCCAGGCAGGATTGGATCAGCTGCATGAGTTCTTCATAAAAGGCGCGGCTGGAAACCTGCACCGCCGCTTCAAAAGCCTCGCCCGTGAGTTTGCCGTCGGCGATCAGCTGATCCCGAGCCTGTTTTTTGGTGTCATCGACATCACCCCACTGATTGAGGATGTCGGTCTCCTTGCCGACCTTGACCGATGCCTGCCATTGCAGCCATGAATAGCCCGGCCCCATCCGGCTATCGGTCAGCGGTACCGTTCGTATCAGCAGGGTAAGCTTGTCGTTGACAAACTCCAGCGGACCGCACCGGTAGTCCAGGTCGCCGTCTTCCGCCAGGGGGTAGACATGGTCCCAGAAAGCGCCGAGAAGGCCTTCGAGCAGGACGAGTCCAGTCTTCACCCCGGCAAAACCCTCGGTGGTGAGCAGGGCCTCCATCAGCCAGGCCGCGATCATCAGGTCCTTGGTCTTCTGGCTCAGGGCCTCGGTCGCCAGCATGATAACCGTGTCCCAGTCAGCGGTCTTCAGCTCCCGCCCCCAATCGCCGCGATCCAGCAGGTCGTCGGCCCGGCGAGCCTCCTTGATTGCATCATAGAGCGGCTGATAGCGCATGTCCTCGCCGGCCGGGTTGTCTCCGGGCAGCGGGGCCAGCAGGGCCGCCAGATCAATTGCTCTTTGCATTCGTGTCACCTTGCCTTGACGCCGTCGTCTGAGGGGCTGCCCCAGCGGTCATTGTGAAGCGGACTTCCCGCACCTCAAGCAGGGGCAGGTCTTGTTCCCCGAAAAGAAAAAGCTGTTGGCCTGCTCCTCTGACCAAACCATCGGCCTGGGGTGCCCAATCGGTCATCCGGCCCATGCGGACCTGGGCATCCGCATGCTGCCACGAAAACGGATAGAGCACCGGCAGCATGCCGTTGAGCGACAGGCCGCTCCAGGTGGTGACCGAGGCGGAGATCCAGAGCAGGTCGAGGAGATTCTGGGGCGGGGTGATGAGGATTTCCCGGATCGATTCAAAGGGCACCCAGAGGTAGCGGTCATGGGCAAAGACCTCAAGTGCATGCGCCAACAGGTCGTCGCCGTTGCGCAGCCCGGAAAATTCCTGCCCGTTGACCGTGCCGGATACCTGCGGGATCTGTTCCGCCGCTGCCCGGTTAATCGCTGCGCTGGTGCTGCTAGAGCCTGGAAGAAAGCAGGGGTAGACCTCCTGGAAATAGTCGGGAGTGCCCGGCAGATAGGAGGGCGGGGTTTGAAAGCCGAGCACCTGCAGCCGTTCCTGTTCGCAGTGGAGCAGGCTCAGATACTGCATCATCGCTGGCCCCTTGTCGCTGGCAAGATTGGCCAGCACCTCCAGGTGCTGCCGGGTCTTGTCCCATTCACCGGAAAAAAGCAGAACCTGAAACAGCAGGGTCCGGGCGGCGATATCGCCGGGATGATGCTTCAACGCAGCCACCAGCTCGGCCCGGGCCTCCTGAAGTTTGCCTTGTTTGATCAGTTCTTTGCTGTTCACGTTCTCCTTGCCCTCGATCATGGTTGTGGAGGTCTCAACCCCTTCCAATTCCGTTCAAATTCTGCCTGTGGCATGCCGCCTTGCCACACTAGATGCAGGGTGGCGGCATTTCCGGGGCCGGCGATCAGCAGTCGCGGCCAGGAACCGGGCTGGTGAAGAAGCCCTTCCTGTCCTTGCACTCCGCTGCCGCTGGACTGCTCCGGGGAAAGGGCCACCATTCTGCCGGCGCAGCATCCGTACACCCCCTGAATGTCAGGGGCCGCGAGCAACTGCCAGTGGAGCGCCTTCAGTTCCCCCCAGATCGCAGTCAGCCCAGCCGGGGAAGAGAGCATCTTTGTGTCGCAGGCGACAAACAGGGAGAACGGAAACTCCCGCAACCCGTCGGAACTCGCCTGGATGAGGCCGACCACCAGTACGCTGTTCTTCCGGTGTTGAAAGACGAACGGCCACAACCCCTCGGGGGGCAATGTATCTCCCCGGAACTGGGCAAGCAGCCAGTCGCGCCAATGGACAGAAGCTTTAGTCGTCACCAGGCTGATGTAGTCCTGGTAGCAGGGCAGCTTGCCGAAGGTCTCCACTGGCCACGCTTGGGGTCCGGAGAACAGGTTTTTCAGACGGGTCAACACCTTGTCGTTATTCTCCGATGGCTCGCGGCGCCGATTTCAGCGGCCCGGCCAGGAAATGGGTTCCGGCAGCTTCTGGTCCCAGTTGACGCTGATCGGCACCACATAGGCTGCCTCGCCCGGTGCCCCGCCCGTCTTGGGAAAGAGCATGTTCAGCCGCAGGTCCGCCGAGGGTCCGGCCTGTTTCCGGCGTCCTTCCCAGGCCACATAGGCCGGAAAGGCGAGACCGCCGCCGCTGAGACGGATGGCCGTGGTCAGGCCGGTTTCCTCATTTTTGGCCTCCAGGTAGATCTCGGAATTCAAGCTGAACTCCCAGATCACCGAGGCGCTCTTGAACCGCTGGCCGCTGAACCGCAGGCGGATGGCCTTGTCCTTGTCGGCCTCCAACCCCGAGATCAGCAACTGGGTGAAATATTTCTCCGCATTCCGGCTGTCCTGACCCTGCTCGTCGTCCAGGGTGATTTTCAGCTGGTGTTTGCGCGGCTGCCGGCTGTCGTCGAAGAGGAATTCACGCCAGGCCAGACAGTGTTCGAGAAAGGCCCGGTCCGCCCGGTCGAGTTGGATGGTCGGCTCGGGGCTTGCCGGATCTGTGGCCAAGAGGTTGTATTTCTTAATAAAAGCCTCTAATCCCTTTTCCTGGGCAAAAAAGAAGTCGTGGAGGTCGTTCTTGGTCTGGGTGGTGATGATCAGCTTGCGGATTTCATTGGCCACGGTGTCGCCGCCGATCCAGCCGTCCCGTCGGCCAAAGGGGTACCTATCACCCAGGCGCGCCCGCCATGCGCCGACAAACCCACCCCATTCCTTGCCGGATTCGGCGGAAAAACCCTTTTGCAGCAGGCTGGCGCCATGGGCATCGATTTTGGCCAGCTGCATGGCCAGCGGCTCGCCCCGGCCCGCAGGATCGCCACTGACTCGTTGGTAGAAATCACTCAGAACCTTGAACTTGTCCAGGCTGACATTATCTCCGGGCTTGCCAGCTTTGACCATCTGCCAGGAAACCCGGGCATCATCGGTTAGGTTTTCAAGCACGTTGTTAAAGCTCCGCTGGGCCTCTTCCAGGTGGGGCAGATACTTGGCCGGGGAATAGAGCGCGGCGGTATTTTCGACCCGCTGCGCAACTGGCTGGAGGTCCGTCCCGATCAGCTGGCTGCCGCCCTGAAGGCCCATCAGGGTTTTGATCTCCGCCACATCTTTGTGGGCCATGTGCTCAAAAAAGGCGTTGAGCGGCCAGACGCTGCGATCGATGAACAGGCTGCGCCGATTCAGGGCCTCCTTGCGGAAAGCGGACCAGCTGCTGGTCCGGAGGATGCTGCCAGCGATATCGATGGTGTTGAGCCGTTCCCCCCAGAATTTGACGCAGTTGCCCCAGGCGGTGCCCATCAGCTCGGCGATGGCCGAACGCACCCGGGTCAGTCCCGGGCTGCCGGGATGCCGCGACTGGAGCCAATCGCTTACTTTCTGCAGCACACCGAAGCGCGATGCCAGCCAGGAGGCGCGCAGAGGTTTGGGGATATCGGTGCCGCTGCTGGCCGAAAGAGCCAGAGCCTCTTTGGGCAGAACCACCTGCACGGCCGCCAGGGCCGCCTCCTGATGAGCCTGCAGGATGACGCTGCCGGTCAGGTCGCTGCTCAGCGCCAGGAATTCTTTCTTCTGCCAGCCCTTGTGCTCGACCTTGTCCAGACTCACGCCGATGTCCTTCAGCCGCTCGCTGCGAGCAGTCTGCCAGGTCTGGCTCATGGCATCGAGCAGGGGCAAGGGATTCTCGCTTTCCGCCTTCAGCCGTTCTTTGAGTTCAGGGGTCAGCAAGGGGCCGAAAGCGGCCTCCTTGACCACCCCGTCCCGGACTTGGAACATCTCCGGGTTGAGGGTGCCGTCCATGGCCAGGATATGGCCGTTCTGCTCCAGGGCCATTGTCCATTCGCTGCCAATGCCGCTCTTGAGTTGCGCGCAGACCTGGGCATGCCGATCAACGGTCCCAGTCATCGGCTTGATATCGGTTTGACTGGTCTCGGCGAACTTGTCATGGAGTGTCAGGTATTCGGATCTGCATTGTTCCTGCAACCCTTCTGTCCATACCGCCACTTTGCCGGTGCCCTTCGGATCAAGTGCGGCGATGGCCTGGAGAAAGGACTCGGCCAGCTGACCAAAGCCCTGCTCGACCTGTTCGCCCCGATCCACCGCAGCGGCCGGTTGAAAGGCGAGCAGGGCTGTGTAACCGGTGTTGATTGCCACCAGCCGTTTCTTCTGCTCCTGCCACTGCAGGGCATAGAAGGAGGCCCAGAACCGCTGGAGATGGCCGAGCATCTGACGGAGATACAGTTCGCCGCCCTGGATCTGCCGGGCCACCGTGGCCGTGCCCTTGGCATAGGGGTATCCCTGGATGATTCGTTCCGCCTCGGGCCGGTCGATATCGAGCCCTGTTTGGGATTTCCAGGCAATGGCGTCGAAAAGCGTGGCGAGCGACTGCACAGTCACCGGCTTGCCGGCATAGAGGTCGAGGCACTGCAGGAGCAGCCTGGATAACCGCTGTTTTTCCTCCAGAGTGGAGATGGGCTTGTCTTCACCGTACTGCTGGCCAGCTGCGGCCACCAGACGGTCGAGCAGCCTCCGTTCGACCAGGGCATCTTCAATCCGGCCGAGATCCTCCACCAGTATATTGTGGCTGGCGCGCAGGAACAACCGTGCCCCGTGACTGATCAGGTCCTGCCTGCCGGCTTCCAGGGTGGTGATGGCGCGGGTAATTTCCGAAGCTGGGATCTCCTGGCCGGGCGTGCCGGTGAGGAGCGCCTGGGCTTTGAGTGCTTGGGTTTCTAGCGGCTTAACCTTGGTGGCCAGGGTCCGGTACCCGGAAGCGAGCAGGATGCCGGCACCGGCCAGGAAGAGCACGGCAAACCCGGCCGCAGCCAGGCGGAGGATAAGTTCCCTCTTGGTCACACCGCCGGCCCTGCGCACCAGCCAGCGTTCCTTGAACACCCTGGTGTAAAAGGCATTGATGAAGTAGGCGCGGGACTGGACAAAGGATTTGGCGAATTCGGCCAGCACCGCTTTATCCGCTGCCTCTGCTCCTGCCAACAGGGCGCGGGCGATTGATCGACCTTCCTGCAGGCCACTGCTGAAGGAGCAGCCGCGGAAGAGCAGGGAGACGTGGTAGCGGTCGGGCCGGAAGATGAGGCTGAGGTAACCGGCCAGGGAATCCTGCAAGCGATTGAATTCGCCGGGAAAGGCATAGACGCGGTCCGCCTCCGGGCCGGGATTGAGCTCCCGCAGCCGCCGTTTGGCCCAGCTGTCAAGGCGGTCGACCAGGGCGGCGAAAAAGGCGGCGTACTCCTCCTGGTTGAAGGCCTCGAGGGTCATGTTCCGGCGATTCCAACCCAGGGCCTGCTTGCGCTCCTCGGCCGAGAGCGAGGCGCAGAATTCGGCGAATCCGTAGACCAGGTCGAGCTTGGAGACCATGATGTTGACCGGAAACTCGATGCCTAGGGTCGAGACCAGCTCCTGCAGTTTATCGCGGATAGTTAGCGCCTTGGCTTTGAGGATCTCCGGCGGGTCTTGAAGCAGGGAGGTGGCAGGAATGGTAACAATGACGCCGTTGATCGGGCAGCGCGGCCGATGGTTGGCGAGCAGTTTGAGAAAGGACAGCCATTCCTCGCGGTCCGGGGCGGTATCGACCGGCATGGTAAACCGGCCGGCCGTGTCCAGGATCACCGCTTCGTTGGTGAACCACCAGTCACAGTTGACCGTGCCTCCAGTCCCGGAGAGGGAATCCTTGCCCAAGGGAAAATCCAATCCGGATTCGCGCAGGGTAGTGGTTTTACCGGACTGCGGCTCGCCGATCAGCAGCACCCAGGGCAGGTCGTAAATCCGCACCTTGGTCGCCTTGAGGGTGAGCATGGCCTCGGCCCAGCGGTCCTTGATCCCCTGCACTGCCACTTTGGCCTGCTGGCGCTGTTGTTCGCGGGCCGCTCCATCCTGCCCCAGGGCCTGCTCCATTCGGTCGCCCCGCCGTCGTTCCAAGAGTTTCCACAGCAAGACGATGGCCAGGATAAGCAGGATACACAGCAGCAGGCCGCCAAGGCCGAGCAGGAAGAAGCGCAACCCCATGGTCTTCCAGATAAGGAAGAGCAGGACCGCTGCCGCCACTGCGGCCAGGGTGCCGATGATGGCGAGAAAGACCTTCGATTTGATCAAGTCCAGAAAAACGCTGAGCATAAGCCTTGGGTATCCTTACACGGGTTGCGGTTCTTATAGCATACGGGCAATGGCATGGATGGTTTCGGCAATGGATGACCAGAGCCACTGGCTGGCGATGAAATAGCCGATGGTGGCCACCACCAGGACCGTGACCACGGTGGAGATGCCGAAGATCCGAGGCATGACCTTGTCACCGCCGGTAAAGGCCCAGTCGGCGCCGGGGGTAAGGACCCTTTCGTCGTCGGGCAACCGCGCCGGCGAGACCGCATACACCCGCTGCTTGATATCGATAAGTTCGTTCTCGCGGCTGCGGAACTTGCCGCGAAAGCCGAGCGCCAGGCAGATGTAGAAAAATTCGGCCAGCTCGGGATCGCGGTAACCGTCCCGCTCCAGCAGGTCAAAAAAGCGCTCGCCGGCGACGCTGGTCTTGAACATCTCCATCTCCAGCAGTTTTTCCCGCCATTCCTTGGCCCTGCTCCAGGTGGAGGAAAGAAGCACCTCATCGGCCAGCCCCACCAGCAGATAACGGATGGTTTCGGCCCTGGCATGCAGCGAAGGCGATTGGCGCACATTGGTGTCGACCATCTGCAGGGTGTTGAGGAGATCTTTGCGCAAACCGTAGAGATCGATCTCCGCGCCAGTTTCCAGGCGGTAGCGGAAGCCGAGGAGAAAATCGATCATCGGCTTGACCGCGGTTCTGAGCGGGCTGGACATTACCGTTCTCCTTTGACGACATGCACATAGAGGCTGATGTCAGAGGTCACCTCCACCGGAATGCCGTGGATCACGAGCAGCAGGTCGCGGAAGAGATCCTGCCAGAACTCGGATTGCCGGGAAAGGTCGACCTGAAAATAGTGCAGGCCGCTCCGGTCGGGCAGGCCGGAGGGGATGCGCCGCAAGCGCTGGCAGTTCAGCCCTCGGGTCCGGGCGATCAGCATCTCGTCGATGCGCGATGGCGGGCCGATTTTGACCCGGTAGTCGCTGAGCATGGCATCGACATTGGCTTCGGACATTTCGGTGTTCATACAGAGATAGGCAATCACCTGGACATTGGGTTCCGGATCGAGCCATTCCTTGTCGATGCGGCAGAAGCGGCGCTCGCCGTCGACCTCGAAACGGCGGTGGATGTAATCGACCACCACGCCGCCTTCGACCATCCGCTCGATCAGCCTCAGCACCGTCTCCATCACCGGATAGAGGTTGTCATGGTCGTAGGCCGGGGCCTCCAGCGGGGTTTCGGGGTAGAGCACGATCAGGTCACCGAGCATGCGCACCAATTCCAGGTACAGGGCATAAGGATGGGTTTGGTGGACGTTCAAAAGCTGCTGCAGGACCAGGCTGTAGCTGGCCATGACCTTCAGCCGGGTCAGGTTGCCCAGCACCCGCAGCGGGTCGCTGGTCAAAGAGATGCGCTTGGAGATGAGTTCACCCTGGAGGAAGGTCGCCTGATTGCGGATCTTGACGACCACATTCTTCACCCGCTCCCGGAGATACATGGAGGCCCCGAGATTGAGCAACGGCGGGATATAGGCGGCATGAAAAACTGGCTGCTTGTCGGAAGACCAAACCAACTCGCCCACCTTGACGGCCTCGAACTGATCGCCGGGCGCGGCCCCGAAGGTAATCTGCACATTCCACAGCCGCGACTGGATTACCTGGCCATTCTCGCCGCTGTTCTCGTCAACAATGGTATTTTCCTTGAGTATGCAGGGGCGCGGAATCCCTTTGTTGGGCTCGTCAAGCTCGTGGACCAGGGGCCGGTTCGGCTCAGCCCGCTTGACTGCGAACCAGACCGCCAGCGGTTCATCCAGCTGACTGGTCAAATCGGTAAACGAACACTCCTCGGCAGAGGCGTTGTTGGGGATGTTGAGCCAGGTCCCGTCCTTGAGACGCAGGACCGCCTGATCCACTTTGATCCGAAAACCGACAAGCGCCGTCGGATTGATCTGCAGCGCCGCAATCCCCCACCAGTGGGCGGTGAGATACATCAGCTGTTCGCGCTCGAGCATGGAGGATCGGCGGCGCTGGGTCTGAAAATGATGGGGCTGCAGCAGCATCCCCTCATACCAGTGAACGTCGGCTGATTCGGCTTCGATTTCGTTGATCACGGCACCAGCTCCAGGAGGTTTTTCTTGACTTTGATCAAGTAGCTATCGTGGAAGGACTCTTTTTTCGAGTCAATCACCAGCTGCTGCTGTTCGCGTTGGCTGGTGCTCTCATAATCGGCATAGATAATGATCTTGCCGGTCTCCTTCTGCACCTTCACAGTCACCGTCCTCACTCCGCCGTCCTTGATCGCCAACTTCTGAATCTCTTCCGGGGGCAGCCGCTCGCGCTGGTCACTGCCGAACCACTCGTCCGGCGAGATGCTCAGGATCGAGGCCGCCTTATTCTCCTCCACGGCCACCACGTCGATCGGCAGGAGAATGCCGTTGTTGATCGAATCGTCTGCCTTAAGCTGCAGGGTGACATCGGTCTGTTTCGGGCCGCCCGCGCATCCAGAGAGTGCAAACGCAAGCAGCATGCTGATACCAAGAATTTTTTGTCTCATCCTGATCCTCCTTTGATCAATACTGACGCATGCGATGCACGCTGGAAGCTAGATTGCTAATTGCTGAATTTTTTTCCTGATGATGTCCCGAATAATGGTTTCACTGGCTCCCTCACTTTCCAGACGGCCGAGCAGGGTCTTCATCTTGATGGTCCACTCATCGGCAGCGATGCCTTTTTTGCCGATCGGCAAACCGAGCCCCCGATTGTCTTTCATCTCCGCGGCCGCATGCTCCAAGGTGAGCAGGAGATGCTCGCCAAAGGCCTTGTAGCCGTCCCGCTGCGAGGCCAGGATGACCACCAGGAGGTTGTACAGAGCGTCGAGGTGGTGTTTCAGCTCCTGCGGCGAGACGAGAGCCTCGCTCAACCGCCGCTCGAGTCCGGGCGGGCGGACTTCCTGGCGGCTGGCTACCGGGTTCAGGGCGTCGGCCAGAAAGCCGGTGACCAGCACCTCCAGCCGCTGGCCGAAGGTTTTCCAGATTTCCTCGCATCCGGCTGCGGGCTGCGGCGACGGTGTGGCCGCTGGTCTGAGCAGGGTTGGCCGTCCCTCGGCTGGCGACGACGTCACAGTGGCAACCGGCGGCGGGGCCTGTTCAGGTTGTGTGCCGCGGAAGGCCTCGATAACAGCGGCATCGGTGGCGTTTTGCTGCATCGCCTCCCGATAGGTCTCGAGGAAACGGGGGTCCTGGCTGATATAGCGGGCCGCCAGACTCCTCCCTTCCTTGATCAGCGCCGCCAAGCTCTCCTTGATGCCGATGACCTCCTGCCGCTCTTCACCGGCCAGGTCGAGCAAACGCCAGAGACGGGGGGCAACGGTCAGAGTGCCGGGATCGCCCCGGAAGGCGCGCTCGACCGGGACATCATGCAGCCATTTGGCCAGGATCTGATACCTGTCCGGTGCAGCTGCCCTGCGCTCACAATCGTATACCACGCCGCTTCCGCCTCGGATCTGGGTCATCAGGGCGAGGAAAAACCGGTCCACATCACAGTACAACCGGTTCGGCGTCGCCTCATCGGCCAAGGCGGTAAACAACCGTTCCCAAACTTGAGCCAGTTCGGCAGTCATGGGATAGCGGCTCCGCGGATCCTCAAAGTTCAAGCCACCGAAAACCAGAGGCGCTGCCCCCTCTTGCGCCAGGGTGAAAAGCAGGACCGTTGACCCCAGAAGGAGCACGTCGCCGTTTTTCAGCGGGTAGCTCCGGTCGGGGCTGAGCCGTTGACTGGCCAGATAGGTGCCGTTGGTGCTGCCGAGGTCACGCACGCACCAGTCATGCCCTTCCCGGACGATCTCCAGATGCCGGCCGGAGACTTGGTCGTCAAGCGCCAGGGACAGGGCATTGCCCACCTTTCTCCCGGCGGTGCCAGGTCCGGCGAGGCAGCAGCGGAGTCCGTCCATGGGGCCGCCGATGACCTCAAATTCCACACACTCCGCCATTAGAGCGTGCATCCGGGGATTTGTTTGGCCAGTTCGACCGCCTCGCTCCTGAGGGGAGAGGTTGACGGGATATCTTTCAAATAATCGCAGGCATCCAGGGGTTTGCCTTCGGTCAGATAGCTCTTGGCCTTGCTGAGATAATGGCTATGGAGGCTGCTGGTCGGCGCCTGCGGTTCCCCCTGCTTTGCCGGGGGCGGAGGGGCGACCGGCGGTGCCTGGGTTGCGGCTGGCGGAGTCTGCCGACTTGACTCAACCGGGGGCGAAGCCGGGCTGCGCAGCCAGAAATAGAGGCCGACGCCCACGGCGAGGAGTAGTCCCAACCCCAGGCCGCCGTACAGCAGCAGCTTTGTGTTCAACGGTCCTTTTTTCCCTTGATCCGGCGCGGATGCGGCACTGGCGAAGGGTTTGTCCCCACTCTGACTGGGAAAGGCAGGTTGACGGAAATCGTAGGCAGGCTGAGCTGGCTGCGTGCTGGGGAATCGTACCTCTGCCTGCCCGGTGGGAAAGACGGGTGCGTTCGGCTGGTCAGCGGCGAAAAAGGATTTGTCGTTCGCCGGAGGCTGGCCGAAAGGCCCTTGGTCCTCGGACGGTGGCCAGACCGGTGGGGTGGATCGCGACGGCCGCTCCGGCGGCGGAACGGCGGCACCGGGCAGATGACGGGCTATGGCGGCCGGATCGCTCATGAGAATGGTTGCATCGTTATCGATCTTTTTCCTGATCCGGCAGGTTACGTTGCCGATGGTCAGCGAACAGGGAACGATTATCTCCAGGTTGGTCGATTTGTAGACCTGGCTGGCATAAACCAGGCCGTTCAGCCCCAGGACCTGCACCGCAATCCGGTCGCCGCTTCGCTGCAGGATCAGGTGATTGCGGCTCAGGGTCTTGTCGATGATGACGATGTCCTGGCTGGAATCCCGGCCGACAGTGACCAGCTGGCCATCACGCAGCGGATGTACATTGGCCGGATCTGCCTGCTCGACCTCAAACCACATATCATCCTGCGGTGTCGAATACGTCTGGTATTCAGAAGGGGAGAGTGACGGACTCTGGGGCGAAGATGGCGGATTCGGTGCAGAAAATGAAAGATTCTGAGCCTGAAAGGAGGGGGAGGCTGAGGGAAACGACAGCTCTGGACTCGGCGGCGCAAATGAGGGCCTTGGGTCCGGAGGCACAAACGCAGAACCCTGTTCCGGCGCCGGAAAGGTCAGGCCCGGTGCTGGCGTGGGGGGAGGGGGCGAAAAAGCCGGACCCTGAGGCGGGGCATGAGGAGGAAACGAGGGTTCCGGGGGTGGTGGGGTAACCACATCGGGCGTGCGCTCCTCCTCCTGGGAAGACGGGCGGATAAAGCCGCCAATGCGGGTCATGTCGTCTTTCTGGGAAAAATTGTCCATGGATGCATCCTCAGTATGGCCAGCCAGTCATCAGTCTGTGCCAGGTGTTCATTTGCTGCAGGAGGGTCTGCGCTGCTGGCCCACAACTCCTTGCTGAGAAATCCTTTTCTACTTCCGTTGCGCAAAGGGGAGCCGCTCTTTAATCGCGGCAACCTTGGCTATCGAGATATCCGGGTAGGGGATA
Organism: uncultured Desulfobulbus sp.; assembly: GCF_963662935.2. Classification (NCBI taxonomy): domain Bacteria; kingdom Pseudomonadati; phylum Thermodesulfobacteriota; class Desulfobulbia; order Desulfobulbales; family Desulfobulbaceae; genus Desulfobulbus; species uncultured Desulfobulbus sp. The sequence goes on from NZ_CAXXTL010000001.1 coordinate 531,863, forward strand.
TCCGGCTGTACCCCGACTTGCGTGCAGGTGGAGTCATCGGCAAAATGAATTGCCAGAGTGGTCAGCCACAGTTCGCCACCGTCGGAAAGCTTGAATACGGTCTGGGATTCGCACTTGCCGTAAGTGCGCTCGCCTATCAGGGGGGCAAGGGTGTAACTCTTAAAAATGCCTGCCAGCACTTCGGCGGCGCTGGCGGTGCGGCTATCCATCAGGATGCCGCTCGGCCGCGGCAGTTTAGTTCCGGCAGGGGAACTGTAGGCATGGATCTTGCCCGTGCGGTCATAGGTGGAGATTAGAGGAAAACCTGTAGGGACAAACAGGCCCGCAATCTCCAGGGCTTCAAACAGATCGCCACCTGCGCAGCCGCGCAGGTCGAGGACCAGGGTCGCACCGGAACGGTGGAGGGTCGTGTAGAGGCTAGCAAAAAAAGGGGCGGTCTCGTGTGAGACGAAATCGGAGATCTGGATAAAGGTGGCGTTGCCTGCCTCGCGGGTGGTGGTGGACCCGAGTTTGGCAGAAGAAGGGAGGATAGTGTAGCGTTTTACCTTGCCGTCGCTGATGCGGACGACCACCTTACCCTCCCGGATTGCCCTATCAATCAGGGCCGAGGTTTGCTGGACATCTCCGGCAACCGGGGTGCCGTTCACCTCCCGCAATTCACCAATTTCGGGAACGCCCTGCAGGCTGGCCGGCCCGCCCGGTTCCGGGGTGACCCATATTCGAGCCTTGTAGGCAAAGATATTCAGCCCAATCCGCGGGGATGAGGCGGCGGGTTGGGGGACAGCGGCGAGCGGCAGGTAGCGGGCGTGAGAATCGAGCGCGTGCAGCCGTTCGTTCAACTGTTCCATGTTCAGCTGGGAGAGCGACTGTTCCGATGGCGGGTTGAGCGCCTTCTGGGCAATGAGCGTGCGAATCTCGGCAAGAGGAGGGGGCTGTGAACAGACTGCGTCAATCGTCCAGCCACAGACTGATAACACCAGCATCAACAGCAACCATGCTGAATTGCACAACGGACTGCGGCAGGCAGCGGAGGCAGTCGCAGGGCGGCAAACCCGGAAGAAAGCCTTTATTCGCGAGGACCAAACACGCTCAGTGGATGGCATTCGAGAGGGCCTGATAGTATTTGTTCAGTTTCCGGTATTCGTCAGCCAATCGATCCCGCTCAAGCTCCAGAACTTGGGCCTGATCGGGATCCGTACCGCTACCACCCTTGCGGTCGAGTTCGGCGATGGAGGTCCTTTGTTGCTCAATCCGTTGATGGGTCTGCTGAATCTGCTCCAGCAGGGAAGCGGCCTCCTTCTTTTGCTTTTCGGATTGCAGTCGCAGTTTACTGACATTGGCCTTGAGGGTGCTCAGCTTTTTCTCCAGAGACACCACCTGCTTCTGTTCTTGGGCAAGTTTCTGGTCCTGGATCTCCCGCTCACTCTTTAGCGCCAATGATTGCTGGTAGAGCTGCTGGTTAGTTTGCTGCTCCTGATCGAGCTGTTGCCGCCGCTGTTGTTGCCGCTCCTCGTATTTGCCTGAGGAGGTGCCGTGCCAATACCCCGCCAGCCCGCCCTGGCGTGGGTCATCGGAAACCGGCCCGCAACCTGCGGTAAGGACGAGAAAGAACATCCCTGTCCAGAAAGCCTTGGCGTTCATGGCTATTTCTTAACCGTGAGATTATCGGCAAGTTTAGCCATCTGTTTGTTGTTGCTGTCCAGGGTATTGATTTGGTTGCGGAGCAGGGTGATTTCCTGCTCAAGACTGGCGACCTGCGGTGCGGATTTGCCGCCCTTGCTTTCCTGTTCCTGCTTGTATTGGGAGAGGGAAGTGAGCTCCTGATTGTAGTGCTCTAAATCCTTCTTGTTCTTTTCCAGGGTGCCGTTGACGTATTTCTGCTCTTCAGCGGTGAGATAAGCTTTGTCTTTCAGCGATTTCTTCTTCGATTGCAGCAGTTTGATTCTTTCTTTCAGATCGCTGATATCGCTCGCCAAGGCAGTATTCTGCTGTTGCAGGTCGGTGTTATATTTCTTGACTACATTGATTTCGCCATCGAGCCGATCCTCCTCGTTGGCGTACTGCTGTTTGCGTTCGGCGGCATTTGAGCCGTATACGTACCCTGCCGCTCCGCCGCCCACCGCGCCGATGCCGGCGCCGATGAGCGCGCCCCGGCCACGGTTGTTGGAATCAAGGGCCGCCCCGGCTGCCGCACCGACCAGTCCACCTAAAACAGCGCCGAGAGCGGTGCCCTCGGTCTTGGTCCGGGTTGCGTCATCGGTGGTTGATGTGTTGGGATCGCCTCCTTTCGCGGCGCAACCGGATAAGAAACAGAGGGTGATAAACAGTGCTGTTACTTTATGCAGGGTTGATCTCATGGCGCTCCTTGCAGGGGATTGGTTGAAATGAGTTGCTTGTATTATTTCAGTCAACAAAATTTTCAAAACGCTGAGAAAAATCTTTTAATATTATTTCTTTGTCAAGTTTATCACCATTCCGAAGCCTCTTCAAGTGCTCTTTTGCCAGCTCCAGGGAGATTTTCTGGCGTTGGGATAAACGCTCTGTGCTCACCTCAGTGGCATTGATTATCTGCTCAGCGGAGAAGGTCCGGTTTAGATTCTGCATCTCATTCAAATAGGAATCAATTCGCTTTTCCCGGTTCTCGCGGGCGTTGTTGTAGGTGTTTTCAGCTATTGTCAGGTCTTCCTGATAGCGTGGTGATACTTTGACGAGTTCAAGAGCGCTCTTCAGCACCATTTCTTTCTTAGGTATCTCGCTGATAATAGCTGATAAAGATGTGCCTTGCCGAATCAGCTCGCTTGGATCGAAGAGGGGTTGAGTGGATACCAAGGTCCGGGCCGGTGCATTTGCAGTGGAAGCGTCGGTCTTGGCTGCATGCGCTGTTGTTTGCTGTTGCGTCTGAACTAGGGGTTGGCTCTGTACCGTTTCCGGATCGCTTACTAGTCTGGAGGATGGGCTGGCAAGAGGGGAATCCTTCTGGGCTGCCGGTGGCGTCGTTTTTTCCACTGATGGAAGTGTAGTTTTTTCGTGCGGGGCCGATGGTTGCGGTAGCGGGCGAAAGGCGTAATAGCCACCGCCCGCGAGACCGATGAGAAGCAGACCCGCGGTTAGCCCGATCAGCCCCTTGGCGCTGCTCTTCGGCGGCTGGGGTGGTGGCGGAGCTGTTGGCGCCGGGCCGGACGGCGGGGCCGGCAGGCATTCTTTGAGGGCGGCAATCAGTGCGTTGCCGTCGGCAAAGCGGTTGGCCGGGTCTTTTTCCAGCAGTCGCATGATCGCTGCAGACAAGGCCGTCGGCAGCATCGGTTCGAGCACATGCGGCGCCTCCGGCGTGTCCTGGGTGATGGACCGGAATATCGCCGCCAGTGTCTCCCCTTGGAAGGGGCGCTTGCCGGTGGTGAGCTGGTAGAGGATCACCCCCAGCGAGTACAGGTCCGAGCGGCCATCCAGCTCTTGCCCCATGACCTGTTCCGGCGACATATAGCGCGGGGTGCCGAGGATCTCGCCAATTTGGGTCATGGTCTGGCCGTCTGGATCCTCGACCCGGGCAATGCCAAAATCTGTGACCCGGATGGCGCCTTCCGGACTGTAGATGATGTTGGGCGGCTTGATATCGCGGTGAATGATCCCGTGCTGATGAGCATACTGCAAGGCTTGGGCAGTTTGGATACCAATGCTGACGATCTCCGCCAGGGTGAACTGCCGGGTGGCCATCAGCTCATCAAGCGGCGTCCCCTGGAGAAATTCCATGGCGATGTAGACGGTGCCATGGTCCTGGCCCACGTCATAGACGGTGACAATGCCGGGATGGGACAGCCGACCGACCGCCATCGCTTCTTTGAGAAAACGCCGGACAAATTCGCTGGAGGTGACCCGGTCCTCGCGGAGCGCCTTCAGGGCAATGGTGCGGTGGATCTGAGGATCATGAGCCTTGTAGACCACCCCCATGTTGCCGCGACCCAATTCGCCGAGGATCTGGTAACGTCCGTACTGTGTTGGTGGGTTAGTGGTTTGCATCGGTTGACTGTCTCAGGGTAGGCGTGCTCTCTCCGGCCGTTCTTCCGGCAGCGAACTGATCTTTTTCTGCCGGGACTGCCGCGACTATTGCCCGAAGAATCCGGTCTTCGGTTGCGGCGGGTTCTTTTCTGCCCTGATGATTTCATCGATCAGGTCACGGCGCATTTTCCGGTAGAGCTGCCAGCTGATTTGGCCATTGGCATAGGCCTGACAGAGGGCCCGCAGTTCTCTGTTCATTGATTCTCCTTTGTTGATGCTGGGCTGGCCACCCGCACGACCACCACAGTGACATTGTCCCGGGCCCGCCGCTCCAGGCAGGTCCCAATTAGATCCTGGGCGATCCGGGCAGGGGAGTCGGAACGTGCCATGAGCACGCCGATTTCCCGATCCTCCAACTCCTTGTACAGGCCGTCGCTGCACAGCAGCAGCAGGTCGCCATGCTGAAGCTCGAAAATATCGAGGTCGAGCACCAGTTCCTCGCCAGCGCCCACGGCCCGGGTAATCACATTGGCCCTGGGATGCGAGCGGGCCTCCTCTGGCGTGATCCCGCCCATTGTCAGCAACTCCTCGACAAAGCTGTGGTCCCGGCTGACCTGGAAGAGATTGCCCTGACGGAAAAGGTAGAGGCGGCTGTCGCCGGCCCACATCACCAGGCCCTGGCGGCCATGGGCAAGAAAGGCGACCACCGTGCTGCCAGAGATCTTGCCGGTTGTCCTGCCTGCATCCACCAGCGCTTTGTGGGCGCCTATCAGCTGATTTTCAACCTGCTCAACAAAGAGGCTGAAAATCGGGTCAAAGGGCACAACCCTGGCATAATCGATTACGGTACGGCTGGCCACATCGCCGGCCATGTGACCTCCCATACCGTCGGCCACCACCCAGAGTTGCCGGTCGGCCAGTTCCAGGCAGGCATCTTCGTTCAAGGTGCGTACGCAGCCGACATGGCTGAGGCTGGCGGAAAGGTATTCGAAATGGCTGCCAAGGGAGCGTTTTTCATGGGGAGGGGTGCCCGGCGGCACGCTGAGAGTGATCTGCTGGGTGCGGTCGTCGTCCATGGTTCTCTGCTAGGGTAAAGGAGACAGTCAACGCTTACCCTGAAGAAGAGGGTCAGGGGGCGGGCGGAACTCGCTTGCTAAAGTTGATGGGTTCCATGCCGATATCATAAGACTTTTTCATTGTAACGATATTAAAATAAATATACAAATTATTCTGGATCAGTTGCGGTTCAAAAATCTTTAAAGAGCTTTGACCGCCTCTTCCCTGCCACGGGTCAGGTCGCGCATGGCTTCATCTTCCGCAGACGGAACATACACCGCCGTCAGTTTCCCCGAACGGTGTAACTGTGGCAGGTTGAGGGCATTGCGACTGTCAATTTTGATTCGATAAACACTTCTAGGGGGAATTTTTAATGGGGCAACCACGGTACAGTCGAGACCCCGTTTTGTCAAAGAGTGGTAGATGGCATACCCGCAGGGACCTGCTTCATAGGCAAACCGCAGCGTTGTTTTTGTGGTTATTTAAGTGACCACATCCATCCTTATACCTGCAGCCCAAAATATTTAGATTTCTTCGCCTGGGATCATGAACAAGTTGATGCTGCTTTTGGCATAATGTTTTTCGCTCATGAGTAGATCCAGAGCCAAAGTGGCAATGTCATCGGCGACTGGATCGATGCTGGCATCTTTTTCCTGTGAAAAAATCTTCAGATGGGCAGGCCTCAGCCCGCACCTCCCCATTCGCGCCCTCTAGGCCAAAATATTCGATTCCCTTGGTGTTAGCGCATCGGCTGCACTTGACGCGTACGACATGCCATTCCGATCCGCACAGTGCACAGTGCAAATAGCGCAGTCCCCTTGTCGAACCCGCCGTGTGGATGATCGAAGCCACCGGTGGGCTGCCGCAGACAGGGCAGAGATCTGGGCGTTCCGGCCGACCTATCTGGTTCGGTTGGAGTTGCCGTACCAGATAGGTCCATTGTACCTGTAGGGCTGCACTAATGAGGGGAGCGGCCGCCAGGTCAAGTTGCGCCATGTTTCCTTGCAGCAAAGCATCGGCCTGCGTTTCCAGCCATCCACTGTCGGCCTTGAGAAGGAGTGAGAGCGCTTGTCTGCCTTTGAGCGGAATCTCTTGAGTGACGGCATCAATGGCCCTGCGGGCAGCCTCGTGCCACCGGGGCTGCCGAGGCCAACCCGCCGGGACCAGCGGCGGGTTGGCGTGTTCGCGGCATTGATCCAGTAAGTGGGGATCAGGAACAGAAATCTCCGGATGGCGGTCCAACTCGGTCTGCTGCCATTCTGCCAATCGCCCCAAAAACAAGAGATAATCGGACAGACTGTGCCCTTCAGCCAGTTGGTGCAACCTTCGGGCACGGTCGGCGAACAGATGAGCCGGCGGGAGAAGCAATTCAGGAAGTGCACCGGCAGCGATCTCAAGCTGGCCGGGTTGTAAAATGGGGGGTGTGATCATCGTGTATCCGGTTGCAGAGATGATTGTTCAGAGCATTTCGCGAAACGCTTCCCCATGCCAATCGAGGCGCAGGCAAGCGCTTCGCCCAACCCATCAAGGTTACTGTTTTTTTTCGACCATCTCCTTATACCAGGCCGCACAATGATGCCTGGCCCAGGCAGCCGTGACGGTTCCACGGGTCATGGCGCGGATCGAACCACGCGTCCAGTAGGCTGCGTAGACATGGACAATGAAACAGGTCAATGCGACAAAGGCGGAAAAGGCATGTACCACCACCGCGTTTCGGCGCAGGTTAACGGAAAACTCGGGTGCGAACCACGGTTGCCAGATGAGAATACCGGAGACCAGCAGCAGCAGAACGGATAGCAGCAGGGTCCTGGTTAGGAGTTTCTGGCCGAGGTTGTATTTGCCGAGCGGGGGCAAATTTTCCGTTCTGTTCCGCAGGATCTCCCCCATGTGTTTTCCCCATTGCCAGTCGACAGCGGTGATCCGATTGTCTTTCCATACCCTGGCCACCCAGATGAGAAAGAAAAAGGACATGGCCGCCCCAAAGAAGGGATGGAGGATACGCGCCCAGGTGCCGCCGCCGAACAGGCTGGTCAGCCAGAAGAAGAGGGGATGGAAGAAACCGAGCCCGGAAAGGCCGGCGAGAATAAAGGTGATGGCCACCATCCAATGGTTGAGCCGTTCGCTGGCGGTGTGCCGCTGAATGAGAGTCTGTTTGCTCATAGCGTTTCCTCCTTTTCCTCTGTGACCTCGTTGGGTCCCTGAGTCAGGTAGTGGAAGACTCCGCCGACAATGGCGGCGCCTAAACCGATATTCATCAGGGTTTTGGCGATCTCTTTCCACAGGGCGACAAGCGGGCTGATGCCCGGATCTTTCGGCAGTCCCTGATACAGCTCGGGCCGGTCGGCATGCTGGAGCACATACATCACATGGGTGCCGCCTACGCCGGGTGGGTTGTACAGGCCAGCCTGCTGGTAGCCGCGTTCCTTCAAATCAGCAATTCGGCCGGTGGCATGCTGGAGCATGTCCTCCTTGGAGCCGAAGGTGATTGCCCCGGTGGGACAGGTCTTGGCGCAGGCCGGCTCCAGGTTCACCGCCACCCGGTCGGAACAGAGCGTACACTTATAGGCCTTGCCGTCCTTCTTGGACAGGCGGGGGATGTTGAACGGGCAGCCGATGATGCAATAGCCGCAGCCAACACAGGCTTCCTCGTGAAAGTCGACAATGCCGTTGCTGTATTGAATGATTGCGCCGGGGGCGGGGCACGATTTCAAGCAGCCCGGATCGGCACAGTGCATGCACCCATCCTTGCGGATCAGCCATTCGAGCCGCCCGGGGGTAGGTTCGACCTCGGCAAAGCGCATCACCGTCCAGCTTTGATCGGAAAGATCAGCCGGGTTGTCATAGACCCCGTGGTTATTGCCAACGGCGTCGCGGAGGTCATTCCATTCCATGCAGGCCACCTGGCAGGCCTTGCAGCCGATACACTTGGAGATGTCGATCAGTTTGGCCACTTCCAGGGTGGTCCGGGCGTTGGGTGAGGGCGTGGTGGTGGCGGAACGTCGTCTAATATCGAGCGATTGCAGGGTCATGGTTCGCCTCCTTACACCTTGTCAATGTTCACGAGGAACGACTTGAATTCCGGCGTCTGGGTGTTGGCGTCGCCGACAAAAGGGGTCAGGGAGTTGGTGATATAACCGTTCTTGGCCACCCCCATGAAGCCCCAGTGGATCGGAACGCCGACGGTATGCACCTTCTTGCCCGCTATATCCAGGGTGCGGATCCGCTTGGTGACCACGGCCACGGCGACGATGAAGCCGCGCTTGGATCTGACCCGTACGCTGTCGCCGGCCTTGATGCCTTTTTCTCGAGCCAGGTCCTCGCCGATCTCGACAAACTGTTCCGGCTGGAGAATGGCATCCAAGGCCGCATGTTTGGTCCAGAAATGGAAATGTTCGGTCAGTCGATAGGTCGTGCAGACATGGGGGAACTGATCGGCTGAGCCGAAGGTGTCCCAGTCGCCCTTGAAGACCCGTGCAGCCGGATTGGCCCGCGCCTTGTCGTTTTTCGGGTGGAGCGGGTTGGCGGCCAGGGGCGACTCAAAGGGTTCGTAATGTTCGGGGAAAGGGCCTTCCGCCATCTTGTCGACAGCAAAGAAGCGTGCCACTCCTTCCGGATTCATGATAAACGGCCCCATGCCGTTTTCCGGCGGTGAGGCGGCGTTGAAATCCGGGATGTCGGAACCTGACCAGGTACCTGTGGCTCCATTCCAGGCGATCAGCTTCCGCTTGGGATCAAAAGGCTTGCCGGTGAGGTCACAGGAGGCGCGGTTGTAGAGAATTCGCCGGTTGGCCGGCCAGGCAAAGGCCCAGTTCAGGGTCTGGCCGATGCCGAAGGGGTCGCTGTTGTCGCGCCGTGCCATCAGATTGCCCTTTTCCGACCAGCAGCCAGAAAAGATCCAGCAGCCGCAAGCGGTGGAGCCGTCGTCGCGCAGCTCGGCAAAGCCGTTCAACTGCTGGCCGGCCTTGAGCAGGACCTTCGTTGCATCCTTAGGGTCGACTAGATCCTTCAAGGCTGACCCCGAAAATTCCCTGGCCAGCTCTTCGGGCGACGGATCCTCCGGCTGGCGATGCTTCCAGGTCAGGTTGAGGATGGGATCGGGGAAGGCGCCGCCATCTTTTTGATACATCTCGCGGAGCTTCAGAAAGATACCGGCCATGATGGCCTGATCCCCCTTGGCCTCCCCTGGCGGCTCGGCGGCTTTCCAGTGCCATTGCAGCCAGCGTCCCGAATTGACCAGTGAGCCATCTTCTTCAGCAAAACAGGTCGAGGGCAGGCGGAAAACCTCGGTCTGGATTTTGGTCGGATCAACGTCGTTGTACTCTCCGTGATTCTGCCAGAATTCCGAGGTCTCGGTGGCTAGGGGATCGATGATCACCAGATACTTGAGCTTGGTCAGGGCGCCGGATATTTTAATTTTACACGGAGCAGAAGCCAACGGATTGAATCCCTGGCAGATATACCCGTTGACCTTGCCCTGGTGCATATTCTCGAACACCTGGAGGATATCGTAGCCCTTGTCAAGCTTGGGCAACCAGTCGTAGCACCAGTTATTCTCAGTCGTGGCAGCATCGCCGTACCAAGCCTTCATCGTGCTGACGAAAAATTTGCCATAGTTTTGCCAATAGCTCATCTGGCCAGGCCGCATCGGTTTGTAGGCCCGCGCATTGATATAGGTCTGATAGTCTTGCTCCGCATCCCCGGCCAGCGACATATATCCCGGCAGCAGATTGGACAGCAGGCCAAGATCGGTCAGTCCCTGGATGTTGGAGTGACCGCGCAGGGCGTTCATGCCGCCGCCGGCAACGCCAATGTTGCCGAGCAGCAGTTGTACCATGGCCCCGGTGCGGATCATCTGGGAGCCCTGCGAATGCTGGGTCCAACCCAGAGCGTACATGATGGTCATGGCCTTGTTGGGGGCGGCGGTGCCGGCAATCATCTCGCAGACTTTGAGGAAATCGTCTTTGGGCGTGCCGCAGATGGAGGAGACCATTTCCGGGGTGTAGCGCGCATAATGCGCCTTCATCAACTGATAAACGCAACGTGGATTTGCCAGGGTCGGATCGGTGACCACATAGCCGTCCGTGCCAATCTGATAGCCCCAGCTTGATTTGGCGTAGGTCCTTATCTCGGCATTGTAGCCGGTGAACAAGCCGTCAACAAAGCCGAATTCCTCCTTCACCAGAAAGCTGAAATCAGTGTAATGCTTGACGTATTCGTGATTGATTTGATCGTTGCTTAACAGATAGTTGATCACGCCGCCGAGGAAGGCAATGTCGGTGCCAGCGCGGACCGGGGTGTAGAAATCAGAAACTGCGGCCGAACGTGTGAAGCGGGGGTCCACCACTATCAACTTGGCCTTGCGGTGGGCCTTTGCTTCGGTCACCCATTTGAACCCGCAGGGATGGGCCTCGGCGGCGTTGCCGCCCATAATTAGGATGAGGTCGGCGTTCTTGATGTCGACCCAGTGGTTGGTCATGGCGCCACGGCCAAACGTCGGGGCAAGACTTGCCACCGTTGGTCCGTGTCAGACCCGGGCTTGATTGTCGAAGGCGAGCATCCCCATGCTGCGAACTACTTTATGCGTCAGGTAGCCTGTTTCGTTGCTGGAGGCGGAGGCGGCGAGAAAACCGGTAGTCAGCCAGCGGTTGACGGTTTGTTCCTTGTCATTTTTAGCGATAAAATTTGTATCTCGATCGTCTTTCATCAAGGTGGCGATCCGGCTGAAAGCCTCATCCCAAGTGATACGCTGCCACTGCTTGCTGCCGGGGGCGCGGTATTCTGGATATTTGAGCCGATTAGGGCTGTGGACAAAATCGAGCAGGCCAGCCCCTTTGGGGCAGAGAGTGCCGCGGTTTACTGGATGATCCGGATCGCCCTCGATATGGATGATCTCGGCCGGGGCATTTTTTGAGGCGTCGCCCAGGCTATACATGAGGAGACCGCACCCAACCGAACAATACGGGCAGGTATTGCGGGTTTCGGTGGAACGGGTCAACTTGAACTCGCGGACTTCGGCCAAGGCATTGGTTGGGGAAAAGCCCAGTTTAGCCAAACTGGAACCGCCTACAGTAGCTGCACAGACTTTGAAGAACTGCCGTCGATTGTAGTGCATCTCGTCATCCTCCTTGTTGGTAGCTCGTTGACTTTTTTCGATAATAAATTATTCTTGTTCGAGCGTGTGTTGCCTTTTCTTTCAGTGAATTGATATTAGGAACATTATTTCAATTGCCAAATAATTGAGTTGCGTCAATTTCCGTCAACATTCAAAGTGTGAATTTTTTTTAAACACACGACAATAGCTCATTCCATAAGAAAAAATGAATGATATAAAGAAAGAAGATGTCCTTTAAATAGAGACATAGAATTCATGATAACAGATAAAATCATTTGATGAATGTACCGTTATTATATTCCTCGAAAGCAACGCGCAGCTCGTCTTGAGTGTTCATCACTATCGGCCCATACCAAGCTACGGGCTCGTGAAGAGGTTTTCCTGAAACAAACAGGAAACGGACGGGTTTGTCCATGGTCGTCACTTGCATAGTGTTTCCGGTCTGCTCATACAGTACCACGGTCTCATGTTCACAGATACATCGACGCTCCAAGTCGGACCAACCATGGCCCACCACCTCAAAGGAATATGCATCGCGACGATCATCGAAGTACCCTTCGCCGTCCAGCACGTAAACAAAAGCAGTGTGGTTGACGGGTAATGTATGGGTGAACACAGTCCCCGGTGGCACAATGATGTCGAGCATTTCTGGTTCGATGATAATATCCCGAACCGGGCCTTTTACACCGCTCACTACGCCAGCAACCACTTTGATTTTGACACCGTTCACCAGGGCAACCTCTGGGATCTCGGCAGCTTTGACCTCTTGGTAACGGGGGGCAATCATTTTATGGCTGGCGGGCAGGTTGGCCCAAAACTGAAAGCCCCACATGGTACCGGTGGGGCTTTCTTGGGGCATCTCTTGGTGGATAATACCACTGCCGGCGGTCATCCACTGCACATCCCCTGCGCTAATAATTCCTGCATTGCCCATGCTGTCCCCATGTTCCACCATTCCCTCAAGAATATAAGTGATGGTTTCAATGCCGCGGTGCGGGTGCCAAGGGAAACCCGGCAAGTATTCTTTGGGATTACTGGTATGGAAGTCATCCAGCATTAAAAATGGGTCGAACTGGGGTATTTGGGAATAACCGAAGGCACGCTTGAGATGAACTCCTGCGCCCTCGACGGTGGGCTGGCTCTTGAATATCTTGGCTATACGACGAACAGTCATAATTGCTCCTCCGTAATCATATGTTTTCAAAAGTAAGCATCACCGTAGTTCAGCAGGTAACTTTGATTATAATTATCCTTTATTCGCTCTCATAATCAACTCGAACCTGATAATATCATACACCAAATTGTAAACTGAGACGCTCGAAAAGCTTAACCGTCCCTCAAGACATTTCAATCAATACGGTCGATGTCAAAAGCCGCATAGGGCCATGATGTTGTACTAGCGCCAGTTAAAGTGATTGACTGATTTATTCCAGCCTGCTGTTTTATTGCGGTAACTGCTGGCAAGGTAATGCTCAAAGGTGTCGTGGATAGGTATCTGAAATCGCTAAAAAATTTCGGATAAAATGTCTCCTTCCCCGCATTCGGCGGCTGTTTCAAGGGAAACAAGCCGACCGTATATCTCCGTTTGCGGAACGGGTTCAGTAAATGGAGATTGCGGCTGATGATATGTATGGGCACTGACCAGGGTTCCCTTTCGCCTGTGAGCTGCACAGGGGGGGTGATCTCCGATGATGAAAATTAGGGTATCTCTTGTGACATACTTGGCGCTCTGCCTTGAAGGTACGCCCGGCACCTGCCTTCGGCTTTACAATCCTTTACTGCTTCTTTCAGCACTGGAAAGGCTCTTTCCATGAACTCGGTATCCAAGACCGTGTACGTTGAACAATCAGCCATGCAGCCTTGACCCCTTTTGGGGCGACCAGACTGACATCAGGCCTACCATATTCGTCCACGATCACCTTGATTCGAGCATTGTTCCGCTCGTGCACGGCCCGCATGCAAGGATGGTATTCCTCTTCTCGTAACTCGCCTGCGTCCATGAGTTCTCACAGGAGCCGCTGGTCGTCTTCCTGCATTGACAAAAGTTTCTGAAATAACGGATGATTCATCGCACGCAGTGGGCTCCTGGCTAACGTGGCGTTCTCCGGCAGCGGAGCACTGTGGAATTACATTCCAATTGGAAGGTATTGTTCAAAGGCCTCTCTTCTTCAAATAGCTCAGGGTCCATTTCTTGTTTCTGATGCAGAGTAACTTGATTAAAAATGTATATTTTTGCATTTACTCGTCGAAACATCACCATTTTCGGGTCGTTCCCAGAAACTCCCTTGCCAATTGTCGCCCCAGTTATTTTCCGCAATCCAAGGTGGAAGGCTAAGCTGAAAATAGATGGCCAGCGCATATATGTATGGCTCGTAAAGTAGGCGTAATTCAAGCAGTTTACGGTCGGCCGCCTCCCCCTCCTTTAGTTTCTGCCCTTTGCTGGTCAGGAGAAATCGTAATTCTGCCAATTTATCAGGAGGCAGTCGCTCAGGATTCGGTTCAACCGGACAGGTCAGAAACACCAACGAAAGATCAACAATGGCATGGCGGGCCATGGCAAAAGTGAGTTCTGCCTGACGTTCACAGGCCCCTTCTAATCCGACCATTATTAATGCACAGGTGTCTAAAATCGCAGTCAACGCTGCAAGCCACGACTGATTGTCATGCTGGGAACGGAAATAGGCGAGGACCGGATAGGATAGATGTCCTTCTAGCAATTCCGCCGACCAGTGTTCCCATTCGTACATGAGCTGCCGAAGTGCCTCTCTCCCTCGTTCGTAACTGTGCCGGCTGAGCATTTCTGAAGCAGTGGGAGGTGAACCGGCACGGGCATCGAGAAGCGAGATACTTACCTCGCGACTAGCGAATGTTTGATTTAGGGCAGGTAGATAGCCAATTATTAAAGCGAGAAAGGCGAATCCCATTCCTGATTCGACGACCACTAGCAAGCGCGTTAAAGAGGAATGGGGAAGTACGTCTCCCAGGCCAAGGGTAAAAAAAGTGCTGCCGCTTAGGTAGAGGTCAGTGATAAAGCCGGCTTGCCCGTCCATGGTCAGCACTGCGGAGCCCAGGGCCCAGTGGATGAGGGCAAAGCCGCTGACCAGGACGACTGCCCAAATGCTAAGAAGTACCAAAAGCGAGAGCGGACCAAAGTAGCTCAACCATGTTTCTCGTTGTTGCAGAGGAATCAGGGCATTCACTATCCTTACCCAAGAGTACCAGCTATTCCTGTAGAATAGCCTGGTTAGGCGGAAGCGGCGAGTCACCCTGCGTGGTAGAATGATAGTCTCGAATCCCTCCCAAAGGACCATGACAATTAAAATAATGCCAATTACGATTGGAACGAATTTCATGCGAACCTCCGTTGGGTACGGTATCCCCTGTGGGGACGGGTGAAAATAATTTCCGTTAGGTAAACCCCCGGCTTTGCCGGGGGACAACAAAAGTTTGACGGTTCCGGCATAATAAAGAAGCCTCCTCTCACGTGGACCGCTCAAAGTCACGAGAAAGGAGGCTTCATGAACAACTTACAATGTTTAAGCCACACGAAATGGGATTGCAAGTTCCATGTAGTGTGGATACCGAAATGCCGTCGGAAGATGCTTTACGGTCAACTTCGCAAGAATCTTGGAGATGTGTTCCATGACCTTGCCCGGCAGAAGGAGAGCCGGGTGTTGGAAGGGCATTTGCAATCCGATCATGTGCACATGCTGATTTCGATACCGCCGAAATATGCGGTATCGCAGATGGTTGGGTATATGAAAGGAAAAAGCGCGATCCATATAGCGCGGACCTACCTTGGCCAACGGAAGAACTATAGCGGCATGAGTTTTTGGGCACGGGGCTATTTTGTTTCAACTGTCGGTGCCGATGAAGAGGTTGTGCGGGCTTACATCCGCGAGCAAGAACAAGAAGACCATCGCGTCGAGCAACTGCAACTATTCAGATAGTCGACCACCGAATGGTGGTCAGAGAATCTGTTGAATATACCGCTTTGAGCGGTTCACAATCTTTCAAGCCACCGGCTTTGCCGGTGGTCACTGACTAGTGCATCGTTTCAGAGGTTCACTGCCTGCCGCAAGCAATATGTTCGATTCTTTATCAAAAAGGGTAGGTGGAGTTTGTCAGGATTACAAAGGATTATTTTTTCTTTTTTGAATCAAAACATATGCGACAATGCCAACCACAATTAAGTTTGCAACGAGTGCAAAAATCCTCACGAACGAGACCTTGAGGTATATTTCGTAAATTTCAAACGGAAAATAGATCGTTCCGCTCACTACGGCTAGCCATTCCGCCCACACCCTCTCTTTCCATAAGCCATACCCTTCAACAAAACGAAAGGCCGCATAGATCAAAGCCAAACAACCAAAAAACCATAATTTTTGGTCAGTTATATTATCTGCCAAATCGATAAATACAGTCGGATACTTTTGCGTAGGGTGCAAATGTACTTTTAAAATGAATTCGTAGGCAATTTTATGAGCATCTTTATGTAAGAGCCGGAGGAGTCCAAAACCAACCGCTAAAACCAAAGCTCCTTTGACCGCCTCAAAGATTGCGACAGTGTGAATACTTTTTCGTAAATGTAGTGAAGTCACTATTAGCTTATATTCCTCATAAAAGTGATTATTTAATCAAACATAGCATCATTGCAAAGTGTAACGTGGAAAAAAGAATAACGTACCAAAAACAAAAGGATATTATTAATGATTCCAGATAGTTTCAATCTTCATGAAAGGCCAGGGCCCTATGCGAACCCTTATCTCACAGGGATCTTGCTGGGGTTGGTTCTCTTGGCTTCATTCTTGATTCTTGGCGTAGGATTGGGCGCATCAGGAGGCATCGCGCGCATTGGTGCTTGGCTCTCCCTACACGTTTCAGCACCTCACACGCTTGGTAGCGAGTATTTCGGCAACTGGGGGGACAAGCCGTTGAGCTACTATCTAGTGTTCATGTTTGTCGGTACCTTTGTGGGAGCTTTGTTCTCAGCGTTTCTTAATAAACGTGTGAGCTTCCAGGTCGAACGAGGTGCCGCTGCTTCCATAAGCATCAGACTCTTGTACGCCCTTGCGGGAGGCGTGATCGTTGGCTTCGCAAGCCGTCTTGCCCGAGGATGCACTTCTGGTCAAGGACTCACAGGCGGCGCCTTGCTTCTCACTGGAAGTTTTGTGTTTCTATTGTGCATCTTTGTCAGCGGTTACGCCACCGCTTGGTTATTCAGGGGGCAATGGAATGATTAACACTCTCTACAACCTCGATACCCTCGGCACCTCCAGGGCCTTTTTCCTCGCACTACTCATCGGCTTAGGGTTCGGCTATGCACTTGAACGGGCTGGTTTCAGCAGCTCACGCCGTTTGGCCGGTGTTTTCTATTTTACAGATATGGCTGTTGTAAAGGTGATGTTCACCGCGATCATCACTGCGATGCTGGGGCTCTCTTACCTGTTGGTTTTTGGATGGATACAACTTGATCAAATTTTTCTCATGCCGACTATTTACGGTGCGCAAATCGTTGGCGGCCTGCTTTTCGGTTTCGGATTTGCCATGGGCGGTTGGTGTCCTGGTACAGCTGCAGCAGGTCTTGCAGCAGGTAGGATCGACGCACTCGTCTTCCTGGTTGGCGCTATTGGTGGAAGCATTCTGTTCAATGAAATATTCCCTTCGATCCGATCATTGTACGACGCTGGAGATCAAGGGGTTCAAATGGCCTATGACACTGTGGGCATGTCGCGTAATTGGTTCATCCTTGTCTTTACGTTGGTCGCGGTAGCCTCATTCTGGCTTTCCGAGTGGGCTGAGAAGGTTCGTACCGGCCGGGGATCCTATTTGGGTTCACCATTCTTGATAATCTTCAGTTTGGTTTTTGTGGCGCTGGCGAGCTGCTTATATATTTTGATGCCAGTCTCCAACTGAAGAGTGGTCGACAGAAACTGATTAAAAACTTATTAAAATTATTTATACCTGGAGGTCGTGGAATATGAAATTGCCAAGCCAAATCGATAGGATTTCCCTCATTTTTTTGCTTACATTACTCCTGCTAAGTGGGTTCGGTGGCATAGCCGCTGGCGAGTCACCGGTGAGTGATATAGCCATAAAAGGATATGATAGCGTCGCATATTTCCAGGCTGGCAAGGCCCTAAAAGGTAATGAGTCATTTACTTTCCAGTGGCATAATCTGACCTGGTATTTCCAGAGCAAAGAGAACAGGGATCTGTTTGCGACCGGTCCGGAGAGATTTGCCCCGCAATATGACGGGTATTGTGCCTGGGCCTTGACAGAGAAGCGGAAGGCCGTAACCGACCCGGAAGTTTGGAAGATCGTTGACGGGAAGCTTTACCTGAATTGCAGCATGGCAGCGTTTGAAAAATGGAGCAAAGATATTCCCGGTAACATCAAAAAAGCGGATGCGAACTGGCTAAAATTTAACACCGGAAATTGATCGTATGATTTCCGCTGGCTATTTCGTTATTGGAAAGTTTTTGGCCATTGAAGACTTCGATTCTGATCATATGAAATGAAAGCATCTTTTGGTAAAATGCTCATAAATGTGTATTTTACAAAAACTACTAAACGACTTATTGGGCACTCAAGATTAATCCACACATTGAGCACAGCTATGAATCCGGTCATTTGGAAGTGGACCGGTTAAGTCAGACAGGTCACTCTCGATTTAAAAATTTATGAAAAATCGCATTCGACGGACCTTGGCAACCTTCCTGGTCCTTCTTTTTTTCACTACCGGTTTCGGAAGTGCGAAAGATATTCAGGAGGTTGACCAAAAGAGAAATCAGCTGATCGGCTATATGCTCGACAAAGAGCTTCCCGTCATCCATTTCAGCCATAAGAAGATGGATGAGTCTCTGTCCATGGCGGCCTTTGACCTCTATTTGAAACAGTTGGATTACCAGAAAAGGTTTCTGTTGAGCAGCGATGTGACGGCATTGCGCTCTTTTGCCCTCTCTATACCTCATAATCTCGAACATGGATCCAATGTCCTGCCGGAAACAGGATACGATATCATGAAAGAGCAGATTGGCCAGGTTGAAAAGATGGTAGACCAGATCATCGCGGCTGGTTTTGATGTGAACAGTGATGAAGTTGATGAAACCGATCCGGAAAAGGTCGCCTATGCCGTCAACCTGAGTGGTTTGAAGGAAAGGTGGCGCAAAATAATAAAAGCTCAGGTTATGCACAGGTACCTCGATCTTGCAGAGGACCAGAAAATAGCAGAGGAAAAACTACCTGATAACGAGCTATGGAAACAGGCAAAAGAAAAAGTAACCAAGGTAACTAAAGATTTTTTTTTCCGTCTGCACCAGGAGACCCTGCAGGATCATTATGATCGTTATTTCAATGCGATTGCCATGGCCTTCGATCCGCATACGAACTATTTTCCTCCCAATCAAAGAGAGGAGTTCGATATCGAGATGCGCGGCAACCTGGAAGGGATAGGGGGGACTCTTCGTGAAGAGAACGGCTTTATCAAAGTAATAAATATCATCCCTGGAAGTCCTTCCGCTAAACAAGGCCTGCTCCAGGCCGGCGACACCATCCTCAAGGTGGCGGAAAAAGGTGCAGATCCGGTTGACATTACGAATATGCGTCTCGGCGACGCTGTACGGCTACTCCGTGGCCCCAAAGGAACAGAGGTCCGCCTGACGGTGAAAAAGCCGGACGGGAAAATTGAGGTCATTTCGATCATCAGGAATGTGGTTCAGATAGAAGCTACCTTCGTCAAGGATGCGGTGATTGATGCTCCAGACGGTGGGAAAATCGGTTATATTTTAATCCCGAGTTTTTATCGGGACTTCGAAAAATCGAAAGGCAGAAATGATGCCAGAAATGCAACCGATGATACTCGTAATGCCATAGAAGATCTGAAAAAGACTAAACTCAAAGGAATTATCCTGGACCTGCGCAATAATGGCGGCGGTTCGCTCATTGATGCAGTTAAAATCGCCGGGCTGTTTATCAAGTCCGGGCCTGTTGTTCAGGTCAAGGACATCAAAGGAAAGATCCAGGTTCTGAATGATAATGATGCGAGCATCGAATACAGCGGTCCGCTAGTCGTTCTGGTAAACCAATTTTCCGCGTCGGCCTCTGAAATAGTGGCTGCGGCCCTGCAGGATTACAAGCGGGCTGTTATTGTCGGTGGCGAACACACGCATGGGAAAGGGACGGTGCAGGCTGTTTTGAATCTGAACAAAAATATACGAGCTTCAAACTCAAAAGAAATCAGCGATGTCGGGCAATTGACTGTAACTATTCAGAAATTCTACCGGATTACCGGAGGATCCACCCAGTACAAGGGGGTTGTGCCCGATATCGTTCTGCCGAGTTTGTTCCAGCATTTAAAATCAGGTGAAAAATATCTTGATTACTCTCTACCTTGGGATCAGATCGGGACGGTAAAGTTCACTCTTTTCAGCGGTAAACCAATTGATCTGGATATGATCAGAAAAAGGAGTCTGCAGAGGGTCAAAAATGATCCTGGGCTGCAGGCCATCGCCCAGGAAGCTGTAAAGGCGGATGGACGAAGCAAACAGACCACGGTGTCGTTAAAGTTGGCAGACATGCGTCAGAGTATTGAGGAGGCTCATGAAGAGCAAAAAATTTTCAACACCCTGTTCCGTAATAATCAGACAGGACTATATGAGGACGAACAGTCTGAAATTGATGGAATAAGTGCGAAAAATGATGTTCCCAATTGGAAAGAGCGAATCAAACAGGATCCATATATAGGGGAAGCAAAACAAATCATTGTCGATATAAAATGATATGAGATAGTTTCGACTTGCCCTGACACCTCACTTGAAAAGATGAGGGTTACCAGTTTTGATAATGGTGCGAACCAACCATCAAAACAAATGGAGGCAACCCTCATGCTCAATGGTAACGAACGCATCGTAAAACACAAGATTGGATTACTCAATCTGGCGGAAGAACTCTCCAATGTCTCAAGGGCCTGTAATATCATGGGGCTTTCCAGAGACACCTTCTATCGCTACAGAGCGGCTGCCGGTAACGGTGGAATCGATGCGCTGATCGATAAGAGCCGTCGCAAGCCCAACATCAAAAACCGCGTCGAAGAGATGACGGAAGCGGCTGTGATTGCCTATGCAGTCGAACAGCCTCCTGGCAAGAGGCTTCAGGGTCTCACTGGTTACCGCATATTCACACTGTTCGACGTGCCATGCTCTCAGACCCCGGGAAAGCGAAATCAGGCTCGCCATATCGTCGATTTCATATTGATTTCCGCGTTTGCAACCACTTCATCCTACCAAACTTGAGCATTTCGGGGCTCAATCACTTCAACCTTACGGCTTTCGGCCTGTCGTTTGGCTGCCCTACGTTTAACCGTTTCAGTTACACTCAACGGTCCAAGGCTCGCTAACCGATGTCTGCTAGACTTTCCGGGAGTGCTTCGCACCCGTTAGAATATGCGGCCTTGCCCGGCCGCACTGCAAGCGGCTCGACGGAATAGATCGTATTTAACCACTGTGGTTAAATCTAACCAATATTTAAGATTGTCTAATGAGAAGTTAAAGGGTGATTGCATAAAATTATAATTAAAAACAAATGGTTGAATGATAAAAAATGAGTTTCATGACCTGGTTCGGAGATTGCTCTTGATAAAAGCAAGCCTTGGATGGAAACACCAGCAATTCTCTACCGGAGATATCATCAATGAAAGATGCATTGATAAAAGAGCGAGACATTTTTTCCCCTGGATCAGCAATGGTGCATAAAGATTTTGCAGAGGAATTCTCTGCCGGGGTTTGCCCCCATTGTGGTGGCTACCCCTCTTTTGACAAAGACGCTATGGACAAGGATTCTCGAAAGGCAATCGCTCCCGAGTGTTCTACCTGCAATTGTGAAAGATATGCATCGAGGATTGGCAAAAGCGCTGACCGGCATGGACTCGTTTAAACCGCGAACTGTCATGGGCAGAGGGTTAGATGACAAGTGACGCTCAGATAAGCGGAATCAAAAATTGTACCAATCGAGGGTGAGAAAAAGGTCCGCCTTGAGGTCTGCCGAGCCTCCACATCCTTTTGCAAACGGCTTGGATGTCCACTTCCAGTCAAGGCCGAACACCATTCATTGGAAGGGCGCATGAATATATTGCAGACAATTGTCTTCGACTTTGACCACACCCTGACGCCTTGGGATTCTTCTGAACGTTTTTTTCGCTGGCTCCTGAAACGCAGTCCATGGAGAATAGCGCTCGTCATGGCTGCAAGCCCATTCCTCGCCCCGCTTTTGTTGGGCAAAAACACGCGCAACCTGCCGGTTAAATTCGCTGTGTGGACGGCAACTTTGGGGCGGTCCGGCGATGCTGTCAGTGCATTGGTGAGAGAACATGTCACTGAGATTATTGCTCGGCAGCAGCCGCTGGTTATGCAGGATGCGATTCGCCAATTGAATCATCATCTTGCGCGGGGACATCGAGTTGTTGTCGCCACCGGCTCGCTCGAAGCGCTGGCCCGTGAATTGCTCGACCAAAGCGGCCTTGCCCATATCCCCTTGGTGGGGTCGTCGCTCAAGCCGTTTCTCAGGGGCATGGTGGCCAATGAGCATTGTTATGGGCATCGCAAAATCATGATGCTCACAGAGCGGGGTTATCCGCCCCCTTGGGTTGCGACCTACACTGACCATGAATGCGATTTACCCGTGATGAGACAGAGTGCAGCGTGTTTTCTGGTGAACCCACGCCCGAAGGCTATCCGGATCATTTCGGACGAGCTTTCCATTTTACCCGAGGTGCTTTCGTGGCGGTAAGCGGCATCACTCTCCGGCATGGCGCTCTACTCAGCGGTGATGAAGGGTGCGAATGAAAAAAATACTATTCATCTGCGGGTCGATGAATCAAACAACGCAAATGCACCAGATTTCCAAGCACCTTCCCGACTACGAGCACACTTTTTCGCCTTTTTACTGCCATGGGTTTGACGAGATGCTGCGCAAATTCGGCCTGATCGAATTCACGATCGCCGGGAACAAAATGGCGGAACGCTGCCGGGCCTATCTTCAGAATCACGGCCTTGCCATCGATTACCAGGGAAAAAAACAGCCCTATGACCTGGTGGTGACCTGCACAGACGTTTATCTGCAGAAAAACATTCGCGACAACCGGATCGTTCTGGTCCAAGAAGGGATTATCGACCAGGAATCCCTCATGTTTCAACTCGTTAAGCGTCTCCGGTTTCTTCCGAGGTGGATGGCGGACACGGCAATGACGGGTCTCAGCAATGTATACCAGGCCTTTTGTGTGGCCAGTGAGGGCTATCGCGACTTCTTCATCCAACGAGGCGCGCGGCCCGAGAAAATCGTGGTGACTGGCATACCCAATTTCGATAATTGCCGGCAATATTGCGCGAACGATTTTCCTTACCACCACTATGTGCTGGCCTGCACGTCCAATTACAGGGAACTGTTTCGGTACGAGGACCGCGAGGCCTTCATTCGAAGGGCGGTGGGGATTGCTGGGGGGAGGCAGCTTATCTTCAAGCTGCACCCGAACGAAAATATCGAGCGCGCCACCCGGGAAATACGAACGCACGCGTCGGCAGCCATGGTGCTGACGAAGGGGAGCGCGGAAGAAATGATCGCGAACTGCGATGCCCTGATTACTCGTTTTTCGTCAACCGCCTTTGTCGGCGTTGCGTTGGGGAAGGAGACCTACTCCGACTTTGATATGGTCACCTTGACCCGCCTGATGCCTCTGCAGAATGACTCGGCAGCCTTGAACATCGCCACCGTCTGCCGCCGGGTTCTTGAAGAGAATTGACGGCTGCTCAAGGTCCCTTACCGATAAGATTTGCTGGCTGTTAGAGCCTCTGGCTCTTTGATATGTAAGGGGTTGTATGTTGGAGAAGACTTGAGGCACTCCATTGCTTGTCATCCATCGAGGAAAGGAACATTGAAGGCATTAGTAACAGGAGCGACAGGATTTATCGGCAGCCATCTGGTGGAAGCCCTTGTGCAACGAGGAGCCCAAGTCCGATGCCTTGTTCGGAATACAAGCCAGTTAGGGTGGATAAAGGATTTGCCGGTTGAATTTGTCGCCGGGGATTGCCTGGAGAAGAACTCGCTCAAACAAGCTGTGCTGGGCGTCGACCAGGTGTTTCATCTTGCCGGTGCAACCATGGCGGTCAAAGAAACAACTTTCTTCGAGGTCAATGGGTTGGGCACCAAGAACCTCGTCCAAGCCTGCACCGAACACAATACCCGTCTTGAAAAATTTATCTATCTTTCGAGCCAGGCAGCAGCCGGACCGTGTCCGAGCTTCGGCAAGAAAAAGGAATCCGACCCCTGCGAGCCGGTTTCGCCCTACGGGAAAAGTAAATTGCTGGGGGAGGAACTGGCCTTGTCCCACGCGCAAGAACTTCCTCTCCTCATCCTGCGGCCCTGTGCCGTTTATGGGCCTCGGGATAAAGGTTTTTTGACACTTTTTCAATGCATCGCCAAGAACATCAATCCCTGCCTCACCGGCCCCGATCAGCATATTAGCCTGTGCTATGTTGAGGATCTGGTCCGAGCGGTCCTTCTGGCTGCCGAGAGTCAAACAAAGAACGGGGAAATATTTTTCCTGTCCGATGGCCATGATTACCGGATGGGGGAAATCGGCGATATCTTCGCGCAAGCAATGGCGAAACGCGCCCTGAAGCTCCGCCTGCCCCAACAGCTGCTCTTCGGCTTGGCTTTTTGTGCAGAATTTTTCGCCAAGGTCAGCGGCAAACCTTCCATTATGAGCCGTGGAAAGGTCAGGGAAATGGGCTGCACGAACTGGCTCTGCGACATTGCCAAGGCCAGGACAATACTTGGTTTCGAGCCCCGGATTGCTCTTGCACAGGGAGCTGCATTAACCATCGCTTGGTACAAAAAAGAACAGTGGCTTTAGCCATTATGCCGGAATGTTTGGATGTTCAACCTTTCAAAAAGAGCAATCATGGCTGGTATTGAGATCGTTACGGTAACTAGCAGATCAGAGCTTAAGGACTTCATCGACCTGCCCTGGACAATTTATGCCGACTACCCTCAATGGGTTCCCCCCCTGAAGAAGGAGGTTCGCCGGATGCTGGATCCCGGCACCCATCCTTTCTGGGAATTTTCCGAGCGTATCCTGTTTCTGGCCCGGCGCGGCAAGAAGAACGTTGGCAGAATCGCGGGCATCATTGATCGCCATCATAACGAGTTCCATCGTGAGCAGATGGGTATTTGGGGATTTTTCGAATGCGCCGACGATCCGGAGGCCGCGTTGGCCCTCTTTTCGTCGGTGGAATCGTGGGTTCGCCGGAAGGAGATGACCTTCGTGCGAGGCCCGCTTAATCCGTCCCTTAATTACGAGGCAGGTTTGCTCATTGATGGCTTTGATTCTCCGCCGGCGTTGATGATGCCGTACAATCCGCCGTACTATCCGCGATTGATCGAAGCGTGCGGTTTCAGCAAAGAAAAAGATCTGTTTTCCTTCATCATAGACGGGGAGTACCGGCTGCCCGAGTGGATGGAGAGTCTTGCAGAACGGCTGACCCGGAAAAAAGGTATCCACATCAGGCCATTTCGGCTCAAGGACCCGGTTCCTGAACTTGCCCTGGTCAGGGAGATTTTCAACGACTGCTGGTCCGGCAACTGGGGGTATGTCCCCTTGAGTGATCATGAGATAGGGGTAATCGGGAAAAGCATGGTGGCCATCGCCGATCCTGACCTGGCTTTTTTTATCTACTATGAGGATGAACCCGCAGGGGTCTGCGTTATCCTGCCCGACATCAACCCCTTGCTCAAGCGCTTCAACGGGCGCATCGGCTTGTCGGGATTGCTGAAAATCGCCCTCTATCGGCAGGAAATCACCGGATTGCGGGCATTGCTTTTCGGCATCAAGGAAAAGTATCGCCAACTGGGACTTCCTCTGCTGGCCATCCGCCATCTGTATGAGGTGGTGCGAAAGAAAGGGAAATATAGCGCTCTGGAGCTGTGCTGGACCTTGGAGGACAACGAGTCGATCAACTCTTTGGTGGAGGAAGCCGGTGCGCGAATACACAAGAAATATTGCATATACAGGAAGTCGTTATGATGATTGAAGGCGGGGCTGTCACCTGGCAGCGGAGGCATGGACAGAGTGTCTGATCAGCGGATTCCCATCATTGCATTTGTCTGGCGGCCCGAAGAAAGAATCTCGGCGGTGACCCAAATGGCGCACCGAACGGGGAGCAGGGCCATCTTCGATTTTTCCCTGATGGAGGTGGAGCCACTCTTTTCCGCCTTACGAAAAGCAGCTTCCGCTGGCCCGGTCCGGGATATCAAGATTTCCGCCCTTGCTTTAATGGATCCCTCTTTGCCGCTGTTGCTGCAAGAAACAGGGGTCGAAAACATCTGGGTCGAATGCCATCCCATGTTTTTTCTGGACGATTATTACGCCTCTCTCAAGAGATTAAGGGAATTGTCGAAAATCTGCCGTTGCTTTCCAATCATCGGAGACCTGGATCTCCTGACGGCTATTTTGCCAGATAGCACGGGAATCGGGCGTATTGTCTTGAAAGGGTGTGAAGCCTCTGGATTCGTGAGCAATGAGACGACGCTCGCACTCTATGCAGCAGTCAAAGAGATGATGCCCCGCTTATCGCACTCTGTCGATATCGTTCTCTGGGGGGGCGTCTCCACCCCAGAGGCGGCAGCGGCCTTCCTGGTCACCGGGGCTCAAGGGATCGTCTTTGAGAGCGTTCATTGGCTGACCGATCTGGTTGCCATTGATGATGGCCAACGCCAGCGGATTGCCAACCTTCGCCTCGATTCCACCGATTTGATTGGCCTTGACGTGCAGGTTCCGTGTCGTTTGTTCAACAAGGGCAACTCGATTGTTTGTAAGGCAATCAAACACTATGAGAGCTCGCTGTGCGAAGCAGAGATCACGGAACAACACCGCCGTTCCTTCGCAGACCGGGTGAGTGCGGGAGCCCTCCAGCCTCTTGCGAGCCATTTTACCCCCGACGATATTATCCCTCTGGGGGTGGAAGCC
The DNA here is from genome assembly GCF_963662935.2 of uncultured Desulfobulbus sp. NCBI lineage: Bacteria > Pseudomonadati > Thermodesulfobacteriota > Desulfobulbia > Desulfobulbales > Desulfobulbaceae > Desulfobulbus > uncultured Desulfobulbus sp. The sequence continues at coordinate 558,043 of NZ_CAXXTL010000001.1, forward strand.
GCCTTTGCGGCCTCCTTTGCCGATCGTTTTGGCACCGGAACCGAGGAGGCCGTGACGTCCTTCATGGCCGAGATTCGCAACCGCTGCCGCCTCGCTGCAACGAACAAGGATTGCTTTGTGGACAGCCCGGTTGCCAGGGAGATGGGAACCCGATACCCCTTTATCCAGGGGGCCATGTCCTGGATCACGGATGTCCCCGAGTTTGCTTTGCGTGTTGCCGAGGCCGGCGGATTGCCCACCATCGCCCTGGGCATGATGGATGCGGCAACCCTTGATCTGCGGCTGGGACGTTTGCCCGAGATCATGGGAGAGTTCCCCTATGCGGTCAATATTGTTTCGCTGGCGGAGAATCCTTTCAGGGCGAGCCAGCTAGCCTGGATAAAGAAACACCAGCCCCGTTTTGTGGTGATCGCCGGCGGTGATCTCTCACCGCTCAAGGAATTGCTGGAGTGCGGCATCGAGGTTATCTACATCGCCCCTGACGAGTCCTTGTTGCGGCTCGCCCTTGAAGCGGGCGTTCGCTCCGTGATTATCGAGGGGTACGAGGCCGGCGGACACGTGGGGCGTCATAGCACCCTCACTCTGGCGCAAAAGGTGTTGGACCTGAGACGGTTGCACCCCTCCCTGTTTCATAAGTGTCACCTTGTTCTTGCCGGAGGAATCTTTAACCGGGAGACTGCCTTCCTAGCCGCTTTGCTCGGAGCGGACGCCATCCAGATGGGGACCGCCTATCTGGCCACCCGGGAGATCGTGGAAACGGGCGCCCTGACAGCGCTCTATCAGCGCATGATCCTGGACTCGACTCCTGGGGGAACAGTCGTCTCAGGCCAGGCCACCGGACTTCGGGTGCGATCCTTACGAACCCTGAGAGCGGACGCGGTTTTATCCCTGGAGCGGGAGTTCACTGCGGGACAGCAGGACGAACACTCCTTCCGCAAGAACATCGAAGAGATGACAGCCGGGAGCCTCTTTGCTGCGGCTCGAGGCCTGGACAGGCCAGGCGGGGCAACGCTGGATGAACGGGCCTGTCTGGAACGCGGGCAATTCATGAGTGGAGCCTGCTCCGGTCTTATCGGTACGGTCCTGGATCTGCAGTCCTTCCACCTCCACTTGGCCGAAGGCACGCTGGTGCTTCATCAGCCCTTTGCGGGAATGATCGAAAAAAATCCAGAAGCACCGCTCTCCGGGGGCAACCGTGTCCGGAGGCAAATTGCACCTGCCCGAAATGATGGTGCCCGCATCGCCATCACCGGGATGAGCATTCTCAATGCCTTGGGGAGCAGTCCCGAGGGGGTTTGGGATGCAAGCCTGGCCATGGAGAGCGGGATTAAGCTGGTGCCGCCTTCGCGTTGGGATCACAGTCTTTTTTATGATCCCCGGCCGCAGGTTCCGGACAAGACCTACTGCAAGGTGGGCGCCTTCCTCGATTTTCCGATCTCCCGCCATGAGCTCGGCATTCCTCCCCATGATTTTCGGACCATGACCGAAGCCACAAAGATCACCCTCTGGCTTGCCGACAAAGCCATCCGGGCATCCGGTCTTCTGGATTCGGACATCCCGCGTGAACGGATCGGAGTCCTCATCTCGCAAAACTCGGGGGAGGCGGCGGGGACCCTCACCAATACGATCATCAGGGCGTATGTTCATGATATTGTCGGCTCAATAACAAGGGCCATACACCTCACGCCGGATCAGCGGAGCGCCATCGAACGGGAGGTGCGGTCCGGCCGCATGGCCCCAGATGACACCACCCTTCTGGGCAGACTCAACTGCGCGGCGGCCGGATTCATCTGTAACCGCTATGGGTTCATGGGACCAAGCTACGCGGTCTCCGCAGCCTGCGCGACCTCGCTGGTTGCCTTGTACAGCGCCATCCAGATGATCAAGAGCGGTGTTATCGATGCCGCCATTGTCGGCGGAGGCGAGGATAATCTCACCCATCTGCATTTTCTCGAATTTTCGGCTTTGGGCGCCCTGTACGGGCTGTCGGGACAGGAAAGGCCCGCCCGCGAGACCTCACGGCCCTTCGATGCCCAAAGAGACGGCATGGTCCTGGGTGAAGGCGGAGGGATGATTGTTATTGAACGGGAAGGTTCGGCCCGTGCACGAGGCGCCCGCATTCACGCCGTCATCACCGGCATGGGCGCGAGCAACAACCATCTGGGCATGGTCGAGTCCTCCAGTCGGACCCAGGAAATCGCTATCCGCGCCTCTTTCCAGGAGACACCCTATGGGCCTGAGGGAGTGGATCTGGTGGAATGCCATGGCACGAGTACCCGGCAAGGCGACGTCGAGGAGGTTCGAGCCCTCAAGGCCTTCTTTACTGCCTCCAAGCGCACTGTTCTTACCTCCTTCAAGTCCCAGATCGGACACACCCTTGGCGCCTCGGGCATCAACAGCCTCATTCGCGGCGTCATGGCCATGCAGGCAGGGTTTTTTCCCCCTACGCTCAACTATCGCCATCCCGACCCGGCGATGGACCTGAAAGGATCGGGCCTTTTGATCGCGCCTGAGCCGCATGACTGGGCGTCCAAAGGTGGTCGGTTGCGAAGGCTTCAGGTCAATGCCTTCGGATTTGGTGGTTCCAACTACGTGGTGCAACTGGAGCAGGCCATGGATGGGGCAGGGGCGATCCTGGTATCGCCGGGCTGCGCGCCCGGTCTCGCCCAAGCCAAGGCTGGCACCACGGCGGCTGTGCCGGCAGAGTCAAGTCCTGCTGGAGAGGCAAGGGGCGGTCCTTCCGGTCTTGAGGGTGTCTCTTTCTTCCGGGCCAAGATGGATGGCCGCAACTTCCGGCTGGCTGTAGTGGCGGAATCTGAAGAAGAGGCGCTCACGGTTATCGAGAGGTCCCGCTATCTTGCCGAGGGCGGAACCGTCAACCCCCAAGCCTTGCGATCCCTGGCGCAGCAGGGAATCTTCATGGGCAATGCGGATCTGCCCGCGCCCCCGCTGGCTTTGGTCTTTCCAGGGCAGGGAACCCACTACGCAGGCATGGGGAGGGAACTTTACGAGTCGTTTCCAGTCATCAAAAAAGAGATGGATCGGGCTGCGGCCGTGGCGGACTTTGACCTTCTCTACCTCCTGTTCCACGACCACGAAGAAAATCTGCAGAAGACCAGATGGCAGCAGCCAGCCTTGTTTGTGCTCGAATATGCCATGGCTCGATACCTCACCACACTGGGTATCAGCCCGGTGGCCTTGGCCGGTCACAGCCTTGGCGAACTGACTGCCTTGTGTCTGGCCGACGTCTATTCCTTGGAGGACGGATTTGGCATCGTCAACCAGAGGGCGTTGTGCATGGACAAGGCCGCTGGGCTGCAGGATGTGGATCCCGGCGTCATGGCGGCGGTGGATGCCCCCTTGGACCTGCTGCGCGAGATGATCCAAGGAGGGGCGGGAGACGTCCATGTCAGCAATATCAATTCACCACACCAGGTCGTTGTCAGCGGCAAGACCGAGGCGGTGCATGATTTTTGTACCCGACTCAAAGATCGGGGATACAGGGCCACGCCTTTGCGCGTCAGCATGGCCTTTCATTCCCCGATCATGCGCGTCATTCGCGCTGAACTGGAGGCCTACGTTGCCGCCATCCCCTTTCATTCCCCCCGGATCCCGGTCATCTCCAACACAACCATGGCGCCGTATCCATCGGATTCCGGCGAGATCAGGCGCATCCTCATGGCCCACCTGGAATCACCCGTCCATTGGATGCAGAATGTCCAGACCCTGTGGCAGGATTTCGGCGTTCGGCTCTTCGTTGAGGTGGGCCCCGGCGATATAGTCAGCGGTTTCATCACCGACACGCTCCCGGACCCGGCATGCATCCAGACCTGTCTGCCCGCAACCGAAAGCCTGACCTACAAGACCGCCCTGGCGCAGTTGTTCGTGCATGGCGCTTTGCAACCTCCTGGAGAACCGCAGTTTATTTCCCTCCCTGTAAAGGCTGCCGCATCTCACCCGGTTGCCCAAGCACCTGCGTCGTCGGTGCCTGAACCCATGGGTGTTGACGCCAACGCGGTGGCAACGATCATGCAAAGAGAGATCAACCGGTTTGTGCTCGAGACCTCTGGCGGCCTCCTAAAGCCCATTATCCTGGAAGCTATCCGCCAGGAACTGCACCCGCACTTTCAGGAAGATGATCTCTCCTCTGCCTTGCAATCCATGGTTGGGGCTTCTGAGCCCCTTGCAGGGCGGATGCCGGTCTCTCCGGGTACGCCGGCAGCCCTGCCCCCGCCGCTCGATCTCACCCCGTTGACACCAGGTCCGGAGCAGCCCTCACCGCCGCCAGGCGAGGGGTCCGAGCACCAGAATCTGATGGAGCAGCTCATTGGCATCATCATGGAGGCGACCGGATTCAATCGAGACGAAATTCAACCCGGAATGGATCTGCGCAAGGATCTCTCCATCCGTTCCAGCCGCCTCCCGATCATCATGGATGCGGCGGAACGCCATTTTGCCATCACCATAGAATTGGAAGATTTTATCGATGTCCGTACAGTGCAGGACATCGCCCAGAGGATTGCCACAATTATCGCCGCTCAGGAAGTTGCCAGCCCGCAATCGCCCGCCGCGCCGGATAACAGCAGCCCGGCATGGGATGGGACTCTGCATCCCCTGGAAGATGAAGGGCTCAAGCGGCTGGTCTTCCACCAGGTCGTTGTCGAGCCAGCGGCCTCCATTCCCATGGCATTTAATCCCGGAGAATCCATCCTCATTCTCTCGCCTGACAGGGAGGAGCGACGTGCCGGAAAGGTACAAGACATCCTCAAACGTGATTTCAGGGTTGCCTCGTTGCCCATGCTGTTTCTGTCGGGGAATCCCGATGCGGGCGACGATGAGGGCCAGGACATTCGCTCGACTGCAGGGGCCGCCAGAGCCGCCGCCCGGGTAGCGGGCCTGAAGTCCCTTGCTGGGATGGTGATCCTCCTGCCGCAAGGTGGGGCGGACCATTCAGCAAGCATGGAGGATGTTTCGCGGTTGCTCAGGGGATTCTTTATCCTGTTGCAAGCCTTTCTCAAGGCTCCGGGTAAGAAATTTGTCGTCCTGATCCACTCCGGGGAGGGAAACGAAACGGCCGCTCAGCTCCAGACGGAAGGGATGTTGGGCCTCTTTCTCAGCGCCGCTCAGGAATATCCGGCGGTCCAGTTCCGGACCCTTGCAATCGGCAATGACACCGACCTGAGTGCAGCCTTACGCGCTGCCCTGGACAGAGGTTACCCGATGGTGGAGATGGTGCATCGTGCGGGCAGGGTGTGGACCTCGGAGGGGATCATCGCCCCGTTACGCTGGACGAATTCGGCAGGTCCTGATCTGCTCCCTGGAGATGTGGTCGTCATATCCGGAGGCGCAACCGGGATCGGTGCCCACCTGGCCCGCAGTCTTGCACCCTTTCATCTCCGCTTGGTCTTTCTGGGGCGGACGTCGCTGACGCATCCGCCCGCAGGGCCTTCTGGCGACGGCAACAAGGCTGCGGAGATTGCCCGGACCCTGGCGGAGCTGCATGCCGCTGGGATCGAGGCCTTCTACCATACCTGCGATGTCGCCGATCCCGAGGCGGTCCGGGCGGTCGTGGACGAGGTGGTCCATCAGTATGGCCAGATTCGCGGGGTCATCCACGGCGCCGGTGTCCTCAGGGATACCTTTCTCAGCCGGATGACGGCCGATGAGTTCTCCCTGGTCACGGACATTAAATTCCTCGGAGCCTGGAATCTCTTTCAGGCGGTCGAGAAGGCTGGCTTGCGATTTTTTGTGGGACTTTCTTCAGTGGCCGCCATCCAGGGGAATCCTGGCCAAGCCAACTACGCGGCAGCCAACCGGATGATGTCGGCGCTGCTCAGCACCTTCCGGCAAAAGCATAGCGCCATCCGGTTCAAGGCCTTGATGCTGCCTCCCATCGAAGGGGCGGGCATGGCCGAGGATCCGCACGTGCGGGACCTGATGAAGCGCATGGGCGCGTCGTATGTCCATGTGGCTGAACTCGCTGGGCTGTTCTGTCGGGAGCTTTTCGTCTCCCCGGCCGACGATGATTGGGTGCTGTTCATGCGGACGCTTCCCCCCATAGAGAGAGCAAGGCTCAAGGTCATGCCCGGTCGCTTACTCAATGGCGAAGCGGAGAGTGGGATCGAGGCGTTTGGTCCCGAAGATTTTCCCCTGATTGAGGGAATTTCTAGTCTCGACCTGCGCCGGGAACAGCTCGAGGCCTTCAGGACCTTTGCCCGGGAAAAAGATCTATGGATCGAGGATCACCGGCCCTTGCTGTTCGTCAAACATCCCCTGGTCTCAGCCGCCATGTTGCTTGAGACCTTCATGGAAGCGGCCCGGCTGCTGTATCCGTACTTGCAGGTGCGAGGCGTTCGCCAGGTCCGTTTCATGGACATGATCCAATGCCCTCCCGGAGTTCCGCGGCCTTGCAAAATTTCCTGTTGCCGAGTGGGCAATGGTCTGCAGGAGGTGGTATGCGAGGTCTCGCTCGCAACCCGGTCAATCTCTCCCATCGGCAGATTGACCAACCGCTTTACCCCGCATAGCGAAGGGCAGGTGATCCTTGATAGCGGCGATAATGGAGAGAATCTCGGCGAGGGCTTCCCGGATTTTCCGGTCCGGTTAGACGAACTGCGGACCGGCCCAATGGAGCGCGCACAAGTGCTCAAATGGTACCAAGACTATAGCGGCCTTGCCGGCAGATATCGCGTGCTGGAGCGCCTTGACGGTGCCGGTCCGGGAGTGGTCCAGGGACAAACCATCTACCGGCAGACTGATGATTTCGCCGATCTGGCCAACGCGCAGTACCAGTATTCGCCCTACCTGTTCGAAGCCCTCCTGCAATTGACCGGTCTCTACTGCGTTGCCATGCAGATGCCGGAACAACGGACCATGATTCCCATGGAGATCGGGGAGATGCGGTTGAGCCGAATATGCCGGGTGGGGGAGCGAATCACCCTGGAGGCACGCCTGCGGGCGCAAAACGAGCAGGGTTTCAGCTGGGATGCCCGAGGACTGGACGAGCAAGGCCGCACCCTCATGCAGATTGCCAATCTACGCATGCAATGGGTGGCAGAGTGAGTCTGCCGAGTGGGCAAAGAGGGGATTAGATATGTTCACGGAATGCCAGGACATAACCGTTCATGCCACCAGTTTTGCTCATCAAGGGGGACCGGTATTTTATGCCTCCTTGCCCGGCGATGGCGAAACCGGCACCGGATGCGGGGCGAGCAGGGCTGTTGACCAGAAGCGCCTCGTCACCGCCCTGTGTAATCACGTGGGGGCGATGGACAATCCCCGCTGGCTCTATCGGCATCTATTCGACCGGGCAACGTCCCCCATTCAGGTGGCTCACGGTCCCCTGGGCAGTCCCCAACTTTGGCTGGGAGCAGTTCGAGGTCCCGCCGTCTCCTTCAGCGAGGGAGGCGGAAAGATCTGGGCCGCTCTTTGCGGGGATGGGTCCGATATCGGCATCGATGTGGCAGCGGACGGCGAATTCCAGGGCAACTACCCATTGCACCGGGTGTTTCACGACCAGGAGCTACACCATGCCGGGCGGTTGACAGGCGGAGATCTGGCCAAGGCAGCGGCCCTGCTCTGGTCGATCAAGGAAGCGGTGGTTAAGGCCCTGGGATGCGCGTTCCACCTTGTGGCGCCGCGACAGGTGCATGTCTTTCCCTCAAGAGGAGGAGGCTGGGGATATACGTTCCCGGTACGCTTGTTGGGAAAGGCCCTGATGCGGTACCCCCTGGGCGGCCACCGTTCCATATGGGTCCGTTCGTATCCCCTTGAGGGGATGTGGCTGTCCATCGCTCTAGTTCATGGGCAGTCGCAATAAAATGTTGGCGGGAATTCCCGGCTAACGCTCTCTAGAGGCAGAAGGTTGATGCATGATCAAAGAAGCTGAATTTGCCATCGAAGTTGAACTATTGACCAAGCGGTACGGCAAGTATCTGGCAGTGAATAACATTTCGTTCAAGGTCAGGAAGGGTGAGGTTTTCGCTCTCTTGGGCCCGAACGGAGCCGGCAAAACCACCACGGTCGAGATTATCGAAACCATCCGCAGGCCCACATCGGGACAAGTGCGCCTGCTCGGCATGGACGTCACCAGGAAAAAGCACGCCATCGTTTCCTGTATCGGGGTTCTTCCCCAGGGGTTCAGTTCTTTTGACCGGATAACGGTCCGGGAAACCATGCAGTACTACTCGCGGCTTTTCGGCAGCCGGCATGTTGATATCGACGGGTTGATAGCACTCGTCAACCTCACGGACAAGGCTAAGGAGCAATACGCGACCCTCTCCGGAGGTTTGAAGCAGCGCCTCGGCATCGCCATTGCGCTGGTGAATGACCCTGAGGTCGTGTTTCTCGATGAGCCGACCACCGGGCTCGATCCCCGAGCCCGGCGCGAGGTGTGGGACGTCATTCTGGGCCTAAAGAAGAAGGGGAAGACGGTCTTTCTCACGACCCACTACATGGAAGAGGCGGAGTTGCTTGCCGATACGGTCACTATCATCTCCAAGGGCGCAACCATCGCCATGGGCTCTCCCGATCAGCTCATCGAAAACAATGCCGATTACCTGGTGCTCACCCTCCAATCCGTTGAGGCGAGAGCCCTGGAGATTATTGCCCGGATGGGCTTTCGGCCAGACCAGAACACCAACGACCAGACCATCCTGGTGCGGGTGGCACACACCGATGACATCCGGAAAATACTCAACGCCATCCAAGATGGAGGGGCGTCTTTTCTCAGTATGGACGTGCGCAAACCCAACCTCGAACATGTTTTCTTGAAGCTCACCGGCGAGGCGCTCCATCAGGGCGCTGCCGGCGAGAAGGGGGCACCATGAATCTTCGCGTTGTCGGCGCCAATCTGGTGGTGAGTCTCAAGAGTTTTTACCGCGAGAAGACGGCCATGTTCTTCACAACCATGTTCCCGATTCTCCTGATCCTGGTGTTCGGCACCATCTTCATGGACGATGACAAGCTGCACTTCAACCTGTGCCTGCAGGACCTCGACCAAACCGAAATTTCGGCGGAGATCGCCAAGGCCCTCGCCGCTACCGGGAAGTTGAAGATAACCAGGGTCGACCCCGCCCTGGAAGCCGCTAAGTACGCTAAAGACAACCAGGCGAACCTGGTCCTCGTTATTCCCAAAGACTATGAACAATCCCTCGCGCGATATCTGCAATTGGGCGACCGGAACGCTTTCGTTACCCTCAGGTATGTGTATGACCCCAGCTCCAGCTCGGTGGTGGAAAAGATGCAGATCCTCAACGGGGTCTTCGCCGCGATGAACCAGGAGCTGTCCGCAAAGCCGCCGTTCATCCGGACAGCGGAAGTATCGATCCACACCCGGAAATACCGGTTTCTCGAGTTCTTCATCCCCGGCATCATCGCCATGGCGATCATGACCGAGAGCCTGTTCGGCACCGTGCATGTCAACACGGAGCTGCGGCAGAAAGGGATCATCCGAAAGCTGGCCACCACGCCCATCACCCGTGCCGACTGGATACTGTCAAATATCCTCCACCAGTGCATCCTGGCGGTCATATCCACCACCCTCATGCTGCTGGTCAGCTACGCGGTGTTCGGTGTTCAATTGAACATCAACGCCTGGCTGCCGCTTTTCATTGTGCTGGACGTTTTTTCGTTCGTCGGCATAGGGATGATCCTCACCCGCCTCGTCAAGGAGGCTCAGAGCGCCTCGGCAGCCGCCAATGCCATCATGTTCCCGATGATGTTCCTCTCGGGGAGCTTCTTCCCCCTGGAGATGATGCCGGACTTCCTGCAGTCGTTCGCCAAGACGCTGCCGCTGTACTATCTCAACGAAGGCCTGCGGGCATCCATGGTGTTGCACGACAGTGTGACCGCGCTGCATAACGCTGCGATCATTGGGGCGTTCGCGGCTGTGGTCTTCATTCTGGGTCTGACAGTTACCCAATGGGAGGAGGGGAAGTGAGAAGATGGCCCTGAGAGGAAGGGGAAGAACGAACAGTGGAGTTTCGCTCATGGGTTAGGGAAGCGGTTCCCGCATTGCCGAACCAGGCATTCGCCTAGCGCCTGTGGACCCAATCGCAGCGCAGGCAGGTTGGAAAGCCGCTGTAATCAAGTTTGCCAAAGTTTTTTCTGATCCCGGTCAGCACCGGCCCGTTCCAGATTTCTCGGATACTCTGGACGTTGACATCACCGACGTCCTGAACGCCATTGTAATCAACGCAACAGGTTACCGCACGGCCGTCCCAGAGCACCGACAGGGCTGACCAGGGATAAAAACAGACCGACACGATTTTTTCTCCCACCGGGTTGTACGACTTTCCGCCACCAAAGTTATCCAACGAGCTGATATTCAGGCAGTCGCTGGCAATCTTATCGGGCAAAGAGCGCCACAGCGATTGAAACTCGGCCGTCTTGGCCCCGTTGGTTTCCTGAGGCAGGTATTGCAGGATCAACTTCGGATTGCTCTTCTTCAGTTCTTTCCGTATCCGCATAAAATCTTTGATGTTTTGCAGCGCCACCTTGAAGTCCAGTTGTCGCATGGTGGCGTTATACGAGGCTTCGTCGGTGCCGTAAAAACTGATTTTCATCGCATCCAAACCGGCAAGAATGAGTGATCGTGCTGTCTCGGGGAACAGGAGCGAGGCATTAGTGACAATGTAGGTTTCTTGTATCCCGCAGGCCTTTGCGAGCTTGATTCGTTCAGGCAATAAGGGATCCAGAAGCGGTTCGCCAAACCCGTGCAAATGAACAACGGGTTTTCGGCGCGCGCCGGAGAGTTCGGTCATGATTTTTTCGAATAAGGCAAACTCCATGAAGCCGCGTTTGCGGGTAAGCGTGTCCCGGGGACACATAACACACTGTGCGTTACAGCAGTTGGTATTCTCGATCAGGAGTTGCGAGGGCCAGGGGAGGTGGAAGCGGTAGTAGGGATAATAAAGCAGAGGGGTTCTGGCCAAAGACAGCAGGAACCTTGCAATTTTGTCCCGTGCATTGAGAATCATAGTGCTTCCTTGCGCAATGGGGGTGTTGTCAACTCAAGCCCAAACGCCAGCCGTTTCAAAGCCAAAGGAAGAAGCGGGACGTTGTTGTTAGTCATTTTTTTTGGTGCAGGGCTTCCAGTTCCGGGGCAACGACATCCAGTGCTAAGCGGATCTGCTCGGGCGTATGGGTGCAATTGACAAAAAAGCGCAGACGGGCCGAGTTGTCAGGAACAGCCGGATAGACCATGGGCAGGGCATCGATCCCTTGCCGGAGGAGGGCTTGAGAAAGTCGTATCGCCTTGATGGAATCGCCGACGATCACGGGAATGACAGGGGAGCCGCTGCTGCAGGCACCGGTATTCAGGCCTCTTTCCCGGGCGAGCCTGAAAAAAAGGCCAGAGAGCTCGTGCAGACGTGCCACCCGTTGGGGTTCCTTCTTGAGCAGGCGAATGGCGGCCAACGCTGCTGCGACATTGGGCGGCGACATGCCCACGCTGTAGACAAAACCCGGCGCCGTGTATTTCAGGTATTCGATGAGGGCTCCGGACCCGGCAATGTATCCCCCGCAACTGGCAAAGGATTTGCTCAAGGTGCCCATCCACAGTTCCACCTCGGCAGGATTGATGCCAAAGTGCTCGCCGATACCCCGGCCATTTTTGCCCAAGATGCCGATGGAATGAGCCTCGTCGACCATGAGAAAGGCGCCGTGCCGCTTTTTGACCTTTATGAAGGCAGGCAGTTCCGGGATGTCGCCATCCATGCTGTAGACGCCTTCAATCACAACGAGGGCGCGGCGGAAATGGGGGCGCGACTCTTTGAGAATCTTGTCCAGAGCCCGCCAGTTATTATGCGGAAAAGAAAGATGCGTTGCCTGGGAGAGCTGGCATCCCTGGAGAACGCTGTTGTGGATCAGGGCATCATGCACGATGAGGTCGAGTTTGCCGAACAGATGGCCGATCGTGGTCACGTTGGTGGCATGCCCGCTCACAAAAACCAGGCTGTCTTCCGTTCCAATCAAACCGGCAATTTCTTTCTCAATTTCACGATGCAGTGGTCGTTGGCCTGAAGCAATACGGCTTGCCGAAACCGAGGTGCCGTAGCGGTCGATGGCTTCTTTGGCCGCTTGCGAGATGACCGGATCTCCGGACATCCCCAGGTAATTGTACCTGGAGAATGTGATGTTCTCTCGACATGTTGCATTGGTCCCCCTGGAATTTTCCCCCTCGTGTTCCCTGAAGTATGGGTTGTCGATACCTCGCGTTTTCATTCCCAGCAAGATCTGCTGCAGGTTCCGGTATTCGGGGAAATCCACAAACGGCAAACACTCAGGTTGCACATCACGAGCTTTTTTATGGGCGCAGATCCTTTCCACCGGCTCTCCGGACTGACGGCCGGAGGAAAGCACCTTTGCCAACGGTCCGTCTTTGGTCCAAAGCCCTCCTCCCGACGTCCCCAACCAGAGAACATGCGCCGCCAGATCGGCAATGCTCGCGCCCATAAAGAGCGCTTCGACCGGAATCTCGAATCCCAAGTCTTCCTCTATGGCCGTTTTCAATTCGACAGCCATCAAGGAATCGATACCCATTGTATTCAGAGGGTCGTGGACATCCACCTTGGAGAACGAAATTTTCAGAAGCACCGACACCATTTTTGCTATGGAAGACTGGGTGGCATAGATGTGCTCCGCCGCGTTTTCTGTCTCCAGGTTGTCAGCTTTTTCCCAGGCCTGGAAGGGTGACTCAGACTCAATTTTTCGCGAGTATCCCACGCACTCGGCAACAACATCCAAATTGCCCTGGATGAAATACTCCCGGCACAGTCGGCGTTTGACCTTGCCACTGGTCGTTTTGGGAAGACTGGAGGTCTTGATGAGCACGACGGCGTATGCCTGGATGCCATGCTCTCGGCTGATGCTTTGGCGAATGGCTCCGATGACGGTCTCTGCATCAAGTTTTCTGATGTATGATCGCTCAATTTCCTGCACCACCACCAGCTGTTCTTCATTTTCGACTTCTACCGCAAACGCCGCCCCGCAGCCGGCACGCAAAGCCTCATGGCTTCTCTCCGCGGTCCTCTCGATGTCTTGGGGGTAGTGATTGAGGCCCCGGATAATGATGAGATCCTTGAGGCGACCGGTAACAAAGAGCTGCCCGATATGGATAAAACCCAGGTCTCCCGTGCGCAGAAAGGAACCACCCCCCGTATCGGCAAACCGTGCCCAGAAGGTCTCTTCCGTTTCATCGGGCCGATTCCAATATCCTTGGGCAACGCTGGGCCCTGCGATCCATATTTCTCCGATCGTGTCGTTCTCGCATGGAACTTGCTGCTTCGGGTCGACGATAACAATCTCATGGTCCGCGGGTGTTCCCCCATTGCCGACCAGTTCGAAGTCGTGCTCTCTGTCTGCTGTCGCCAGAACAATGCGGCCGGCTTTCAACGCCTGTGCATCCGCACGCAGGAAAGTCGGTTCGGAGCTCTTGTTGCATCCGCAGGCAAGAAGGGTTGTTTCTGCAAGACCATAACAGGGGAGAAAGGCTTTTTTCCGAAACCCGCAGGGTGCGAATGCCTCGGTGAAGCGGCGGAGCGACTCCGCCCTGACCGGCTCGGCACCGTTGAAAGCGACCTCCCAACTCCTCAGGTCAAGACCTGATCTCTGTTCCGGCGTAATCTTGCGAACACAAAGATCGTAGGCAAAATTAGGCCCGCCACTGGTCGTAGCCTTATAGCGTGAGAGAGCCATAAGCCAGCGTAGCGGTTTTTGGATAAAATGAACCGGCGAGAGCAGGATTACCTCTGCACCTGCGAAAACGGGCTGGATAATTCCCCCTATCAATCCCATGTCGTGGTACGGGGGCAGCCAGATGACAGCGCGGATATTCGGTGAATTCCCAAAAACTGCGTGGATGACGGCTGAATTGTGGAGCAGGTTGCCATGGCTGACCATGACCCCCTTGGGATTTCCCGTGGAACCGGAAGTGTATTGGAGAACAGCGAGAGCGTCCGGACCTAGGGAAGGTTCTTGCCACCCCTTTGCCAGGTCGTCGGGAAGAGTGTCGGTTGCTATCCATTTGAGCGACATGAGTCCGGGCGTCTGCTCTATTTGGCCTTGGTACTCTGCCAGAGTAGCGGCCATGGAGAGCGCGACCGTGGCTCCTGCGTCAGATGCAACTGATCGAAGGTTTGCCAGGAATTGTTTGGAATGGGGAGGGTAGGCGGGCACGGCGACCATGCCCGCACAGAGGCAACCAAAGAAGGCTGCGGGAAATTCAATGCCCGGAGGGTAGAGCAAAAGGACTCGCTCTCCTGGAGAGATGCAAGATTGGAGATGTGCTGCAATAGCGAGTACCCTCCGTTCCAATGCACCATAGGTCAGTCTGGTCTCCTGTGATTCTCCATCATTGAGATAGGTGTAGACGGTTTTTTCCCGGTGTTCTTGGACCCTCTGGCGCAGCAGTTCAATCATGTTCGGCAGCCCAATGGGGAGAATCTTTGCGCTTGAACTGGACTGATGCGCATGACTTGTATAGTTTTTCGTGCTGATGTTCATTTCTTCCTTATAGATCAGAGCAACTTGTTGTCATCAAGCCGATCTGAGTCTTTCAATAGTCAACCGTAAAATGCGAAGAAACAAGAAATCATCACTGCATGCAGTTATTGCAACGTGTTGTGAGCTATCCTGCTGTATCGATCTCCCTGTCTCAGGTCTCTTCCACCGTGATGCAACTCACCGGGCACGAAGCAATGGCCTCTTCAATACATTCTTGATCGCCTCCTTCGGGGGTGCTGACATAGGCCTTATTCTGGACGGAGTCGAAAGTAAAAACATCCGGGCATAATTCAACACACGTTTCGCAACCGATACATTCTTCCTGATCTATCCGTACTTCGAGCATCACTCACCTCCTGAAAAGTGTTGAATTCCCCTTTGAGTGGGTCTTCTCGCTGGTTTTTTTGCCTGCGTGCTCCGTGGGCGCTTTGGAAGCGAGCTTCGGTCATATCGTCGGCTGTCTCTGCCATTCACCATGGGCACCGGCTATGGCGTTCCCTTCTCTCCATTCACAAGGCATTCCGATTTTACGCTCCCTTCCTCCTTCATCATCCACACCGTTTTTGCCGGCAAGAAGACTGGAGGCGCAGGACGGCTTTCCGTCAACACATCCCTGTACTTGGCGTTTAAGTGAGAGATACTGTGGCGAAGGTTGCTGATGTTTTGTGCGTCCTCTTCGGTTACCCAGCTCAGGTCACTGATCGAATAGAGTGTTTGTGCGATGTCATCCAAGGCGTACTTGGTGGCAATGCACCATTCGTCGGTGCAGATTTCTCTCTTCGCTTCTCCCTCTTTTAATTTTTCTTCCAGTGAAGAAATTGATTGTTCTAATTTTTTTAAAAGTTCACATTTTTCATTCACGAAGGACTCTATGAGAATAATATGTCTATTCATATTTGTCCTCCATGTGCAGTTTGCGCATCTGTTCACTCAACCCTGCAAGCAGATATGGTTTTGCAACTACGCCTTTAAATCCATAGTTTTTGAAATCAGTCATAACTGGGTCGTAACAGTAGCCGCTTGAAACGATCACCTTGGCTTGAGGATCACAACTGCAAGAAGCTTCTGTATCGCTTCCTTGCCCCCCATGCCGCCGGGCACATTCAAATCCATGATGACGGCGTCAAAGGGCTTGGCCGATTGGCTTGCAGCGATATATTTTGCTAGAGCTTCTTCATCGTTTTGCCCTTTCAACCTGGTACCCGAGGTTCTCCAGCATGGCTTCGACCACTTGAAGGGTCACCTCCTCGTCATCCATAACGAGTATTTCTTGCGCTGATCTCAGGTGTTTCAGCCCATCTCCAATGTTCACCTGGATTGTGACTATGCTGTTTTCCGCACTTCTTTCATAATCTGTCCAAGTTTCTCCGATGCAGCTCGAGTCAGAGACGGCGTGAAAAGCCCTTAGACCTTGAAAAAAGCGAGCAGGTCTTCATTGACCTGATCCTTGATAGTCGAGCACAGGCCGTGTGGGGCGCCGCGATAGATTTTCAGAGTGGCCTTCTTGATGATCATGGACGACAGCAGGGCTGAGGCCCCGATCGGGACGATTTGATCGTCGTCACCATGAAGGATCAAGGTCGGCACGTCCAACTTTTCTAAATCTTTGGTGAAATCGGTTTCGGAAAAGGCCTTGATGCAGTCGATGACACCCTTGAAACCAGCAGTCATCCCCTGGAGCCAGAACGAATCCCGAAGCCCTTGTGATACGTTCACGTTCGGCCTGTTGGCGCCGTAAAACGGCAGGGTGAGATCCTTGAAAAACTGCGAGCGATCGGCAAGGACATTGGCGCGGATCTCGTCGAACACATCAATCGGCAAGCCGCCGGGATTGGCGTCCGTTTTCAGCATCAGCGGGGTCACCGACCCGATCAGGACGACCTTGGCCACACGACTTGTACCGTAACGGCCGACTGAAGAGGTGCCGATTATTGAGACAGGTGTATAAGCAATGAACCAACCTATTTTGCAAGGAGAAGTTCAATGTCAAACCCACCTCATCGTCCACGTCACAGCGCAGAATTTAAGGCCACAGTAGCCCTGGCCGCACTGTCGGAGTCCAAGACTCTGGCTGAACTGGCTACTGAGTACCGGGTTCACCCGACCCAGATCACCCGCTGGAAGCAGGATCTGACCAAGAACGCTTCTGAGCTTTTTGGCAAGGGCAAGAAGAAAGAAGTCAACCATGAGGCCGAAGTGGCCGAGCTCCACCGTCAGATCGGCAAGCTCAAGGTTGAGAACGATTTTTTAGCCAATCTGCCCGGTCTGAACTTGGCCGGGCGCAGAAACAACAGGTGATCGCTATGGGACATCCTGAAGTTTCTGTTCAGCGTTGCTGCCAGCTTTTCGGACTGCCTCGTTCCAACTATTACCGCGGCCTTG
Organism: uncultured Desulfobulbus sp.; assembly: GCF_963662935.2. NCBI lineage: Bacteria > Pseudomonadati > Thermodesulfobacteriota > Desulfobulbia > Desulfobulbales > Desulfobulbaceae > Desulfobulbus > uncultured Desulfobulbus sp. Next base: position 574,930 of record NZ_CAXXTL010000001.1, read on the forward strand.
GCTTCGGTCTACGTGTTGGTGATTTGGAACTGATGGCCCGGATAGACAAACTCTATATTGAGCACCCCTGGATGGGGAGCCGTTCCTTTGCTGATCACCTCACAACTCCCGAACTCGTGGTGGGAAGAGGTCGTGTCCGTCGCTTAATGCGGGTCATGGGCATCGAGTCTTTAGCTCCCAAGCCGGGCACCAGCAGGCGACAGCCGAAGCATCCGGTCTATCCCTATCTGCTCCGGGGAGTGACCATTGACAGGCCCGATCAGGTGTGGGCGACTGACATCACCTACATCCCTATGGCTCGGGGTTTCATGTACCTGATCGCGATCATGGATTGGGCCACCAGAAAGGTTCTCGCCTGGCGACTATCCAACACTCTGGACACCAGATTTTGCGTTGAGGCTTTGAAAGAGGCTCTCTTTAAATATGGCGCTCCTGAGATATTCAATACTGATCAGGGGTGCCAATTCACCAGCGAAGCGTTCACCTCAGTCCTCAAGGCCTGGAACGTCAAAATCAGCATGGACGGCAAAGGACGATTCAAGGACAATATCTTTATCGAGCGACTTTGGCGCACCCTGAAATACGAAAGGATCTACCTGAAGTCATACGAAACGGGAACTGAGCTTGTCAAGGATCTGACTTCCTGGTTCGGCTGGTATAATGAGAAAAGAAAACATTCGTCACTTGACAAGCAGACTCCAAATGAGGCTTATTCAAAACGAATCGAACAATTGAGCAAGGCAGCCTGAGGCCTGTAACTGTATAATAAAAGCAACATTGCTTATTTCACACCTCAGGATGTCTCACAAACCCCGACCACCTCATCAGGGAACGCGGACAGCAGCCTGTTGGCAAAAGCCTCGCCGTTGTCGAGCAATCCTTCAAAGGCCAGAGCCTGTGAAATGGGACCGTCGTAAAAGAACAGGCTCATGGACCGGCCTGATGGGAGCGAGACCCTATAAGCCATGCCGGGGTCGATTTTTCCCCCACGCACATCGTGCCATTCTTTTCCTTCAAGGGGGCGAACCTGCTGCGCCTGACTGGGAGAAAGGATCGCAAAGGCAATTTCGTACTGGGCCAGAACGTCCAGGGAGGCGAGATCAACTGCTGTCTCCGGGAGCCACAACCCTTCGGGCTTCCGTCCAAAGCGGTATTCGAAATCCTTCATTCCCCAGATAATTTGGGTTTGCTTGTCACGGGTGTTTGCCAGCGGCAGGATCATATGATTGTAGGCTTGGGCCAATGCCGATCCGTGACCTGAGAATTTTTCCATGCTCTGCCTGTCAGCCTCACGAATGGCCTCGTAAACGTCGATGGCAAACTTCTCCATCCAGAGCAAAACCGTAGGGCCGAAATTGAAGCTTATACTGGCGTAATTGTTGACCAGTTGGGCGATTCGTCCTTTGGTGTCCCAGATTCTTGACACAGCGTTGGCAGCGTAGCATTCGGCCGTAATTCGCTCGTTCCAGTCGTGGTATGGAAACGCTGAATCTTGGATTTCAATGGCCTCCAACCAGGGGCTTTCCCGGGGTGGTTGATAGAAATGTCCGTGAATACAAACAAATCGGTTATTCATGTCGACTCCATTTTACGAATGCTCAAAAGGATGTCACTCTGTTCATTTCGAACAATTCGGAATTGAAGAAAGTTCCACCGGATACAACAGACTTGGCCCAATCCCCAACACTTGGGGACTGGCAAGCCGGAATGACTAAAAGATGTGAGTGTTCATGTGCATGAATTATTAGCCTTTTCATGCCGAAATCTCTCTTCCCTCCATTGAATTTATGGTAGTGCCTTTCATTTTCCAATACGAATAGCTGAAATGTCTCCGATAAGTCCGAACACACTTAAGAGCCAGATAATCACTGCAATAATAACAACAGCATTGAGAATCTTTTTAATAGTGGACTGCATCGGAATGTAGCTGTTGATTACCCAGAGGATCACTCCAACAACGACCAAAATAATGACTAATTGTATTAACGGCATAGCATGTCTCCTTGTTAGTTGAGTTTTGAGCCTTGGTTAAGGGCCCAAGCGGGTACAATCCAAATTACTTCTCACCATGTGCTTGCTTTCTTTTCGTGTAGCGTTAGAGAGTTGAGGCCCAGGGATTCACTGCAGGGCCGCTCCGATCCGAGCTTGGAGAGCTACTTGATGACTATGTTCTGATGTCTTAATAAGGAGATACTCCTTCTTCTCGAGATCGAAGAGTTGTTTTCTGCACGCAATTGTCAAATTATACCAATCGTTTATTCTCATGTTGAAACGGTTTGCTTCAGGGTAGTGCAACGTATTCATAAAGGATTGGATCGCGAAATAGTATCGGGCGGCACTCCGTTCGATCGCGCCGCGCGGTCCACCAATATAAACGGGATCGCCATCAGTGTTGATTCCGGTCACTGTGAATCCGACCTTGTCCCGCCCAAAGGTTGCAAAATAGAATTTTGCCACGAGGCGAAGCGCCTTACTATCGCTGAATGCATAACGGACATGGACAAAAGTCCTTCCCCCGTCGAGGGGCAAAGCCTCGAATCTCATACTGTGGTTCTTGGTTCCGTAAGGGCCTTGATCAGCAAAAATGACGACATCCAGATATCCCTGCTGCCGCTCAACCTCCCGGTAATGCCAGATGATTTGGTGCGTATCTTCCAGTGGTTGATTGTCTTTTCGACCGAGGTAAAAGGTGAGCAGCCATTTCCCGGCTCGTTCCTTGTAGGTGCATGCTTTGACGTTGGGGTGAAGGGAGGCGATGTCACACCAGTTTTCGGGTACATCAAGCACCTTGGCAACGATGTCGAAGGGGTAATCGAAGATTCCATAGACATCCACCTGCATCCTGTTGTCTTGTTCAACCGACTCGAGGTAAAGAGGACGACCGAAGTTGCTGGTCTCCAATTTGGTCACATTTCTGTAATAGGTGTCGAGCAAGATGATTTCACTTTGACCAGGACTCTCGGCCGCAAGAGCGAAACCAGCAAGGTACAGAATCGCCACGGCAACCGGAAATAGGAGTAATTTTAGGGGAATCTTGATCGTCTTCATCCGACTTTCTTTAAATATTTATAATAATAACAATGCAATGCGAGAGAATTTACATCCATTGTTCAAATAAATGTGCAAACGATTCTTTGACCCTTTGCGATAAAGGTCTTCTCTCCCATTTGTCCCGCAGAATCTGGTCGGATTCCGCGAGATCCTCGGCAAAGAGCTTTTCCATCTCGACGGCAAACTCGCGACTGAGGACTAGAGCGTTGACTTCGTCATCGCTTAAAAGGCTCCAGTAGTCGAGGTTGGTGGAACCAACGGTCGACCAAACCCCGTCAATGACTGCTGTTTTCGCATGAAGTATGGCGTTACGACGTTCATATATCTTCACCCCAGCCTGCAACAGCGCGGAATAATTATACCGGGCGGCGTTTATAGCCATGGAGGAATCGGTGGTTGAAGGGAGGATGATCTTGACGTCAACACCGCGCCTGGCTGCGTCAGTGAAAGCGTCCAGTATCTGGTCGTCGGGGATAAAATAGGCATTGGTCAGGTGGATCGAATGTTCTGCAAACGTTATGGCAGAGACATAAACGACAAACGTTATTCTGTTGTCTTGGCCCGGTGTGCTGCCGACGATCCGCACCAGGGCACTCCCCGCTTCCTTCAGGTCAGGGAAATAATTGCGTGCAGAAGTCTCTGGGCCGTTCTGCTTCTGCCAGGTATCAAGAAACAATTTTTGGCATTCAGCCACTGCCGGGCCTTCAATTTGGACATCGGTGTCGCGCCAGGGCAGCAACGATCCTTTGACTCTGCTGCCGGAAAGACTGCTTGAATACACCGAACTGATGTTGATTCCTCCGGCAATGGCGACTTTGCCATCGATAATCAGCATTTTGCGGTGGTCCGGGTTCTTTATAAGCCAGTGACCATGGGTCTTCATCGGATTGATTGGGTTGAATTCGACAACTTGAATGCCCTCGCTCCGCAAGCGCTGAAAAAAGGCGGTTGGGGTATTTAAGCTGCCGACGCTGTCATAGATAAGACGTACCTGGACGCCTTCTGCCTGTTTTTGCAGCAACAGATCGGCGAAGGTGCGGCCCACTGCATCGTCTTCAATGATATAGGTTTCAAGATTGATATGATCTTTGGCCCGCTGAATGGCTTGCAACATTGCAGCATAGGCCGCCTGGCCATTGGCGAGCAAAGTGACTTTGTTCCCTTTGGTCAGTGGACTTTCGGTAACCGATTCCACTACGGCAGCATGGCGTTCCAGGATGTCCGTAGGATTGACCGACTTCTTCAGCCGTTCCATGATAGTTTTGCTATTTTGAGGAGAGAGTATCCCTTTGGCTGTTGCGATTTGTGGAGATTGCCGGGTCGTTGGCGCCTCATCAATAACTTTGGAAACATTCGGCAAGGTCGCACAGCCACTATCGAGGCTCACGACGCCAATTAACAAAAGAATCAGGAAGTATGCATTGATGGTTTTCATGCCTTGATGATGCCTCTGCGGCCATTGGAATGCCGATACCTATCTCTTGTGCCTCTGCGAAAAGTCAAAAAATGCTCATCTCGGCAGGCGTGAGAGAACTCTTGCAAAGAGGAATCGTCTAAAAATATATTCTTTTTGTCGACTGCTTTGGTTCCCCTTCCGTTAACCCTGGAGGCCGCCAGCGGCGATTGATTCAGGTGGTGAAGGCTTGGCGCTCAGCTTGTATCCGGTCCACTGTTCCTGGAATGACATGGGTAAGTAACAGGGCTTGTGGGTTTTATCTGGTGAGATTCGATTCATCTCGAATTCAAGAGAGAGGTTTGTTTGCCGGTTGCCGATGGTTACGGAGGCGACCGGCTGTTTGCTGGCAGCGAGGATCCAGAGTAGGCCCTCTCCGCTTGGGCATGAAGCCGAAGGCGGCGAACTGTGCGAGACGTAGCTTGACCTGTTCGTGATGGCCTGCAACTCCTTGGCAGAGAGTTTGGTATACCGGTCACTGCACAGGATCACGGCCCCGTATCGTTCCTTGAGCATTGGATGAGAGAAAAGGGCACGCAATTGCAGCAGTTGCGATTGTTTTGATCCGCAAAGTTGCAGATTGAGGACCAATATTGAGGCACCTTTTTGGCGGACAAGTGCGAACTGGACGATTTCCTTCACTCCTTCCGACTCTCCGGCTCTCTGAAAACTACCGCTGTTAAGTGTCCATATCCCGGCTCCGGTCAGGATGGCAAGGCCACCGGCATCATACGCTTTTTGATTCTTTTCGTTTTGCCGAGAGTGGCTTGCAGCGTAACAGCTGCAGCTCATCGATAACGATTTCGAAATGATTTGGGCTTCGTCCGCACCGTTGTCCATTGCGCGCCGGATGTTTTGACAACACAGGATATCGATTTCAGCCAAGCGTAATTGTTCGATGCGTTCTTGCCGATGAGCGCTTGAAGTACCTTGTTCATTGCTGTTGTTCAGTGTTGCAACTCTGATCATAATTTCTCGGTCTCCAAGAACGATGCGGTTTTTTCAGAGTGATGTCCATTACTCCCCAAAGATGACATCCTGCAGGGAATGCCCTGCAGGATACCGGCTTCGGTATTGTCCCGATTAATATTTGGTTTCAGTGGTTGTTGAGGTGCGGGTCCGTTTCTCTTGCATGCCAGGTTGTTCGGTTGTCGTTGTGGTGGTTTTCCGAACCACTACCTTGTCAGCGATCATGCGATCGCCTTCGCGGGTGTAGTATACCGTCACAGGCAGGCCGGATTTAACCGTTTCCACCGAGACGGGCGCACCGGTTTCGTCAACATAGGTTGTTCTTTTGGTGGAGCTGTAGTTCATCGGAGACGAACTGGTTTCTGTGCGAACCACTATGGTGTCGGGACTCATCTCGCTGATTGTGCCAGCGGTTTCCGTCGACTTGATCGTGTCGACGGTGGTCATGGTTTGCTGTTGGGCAAAGACCCCGCATGGCAAAACCAAAATGGTTAATGCAATGATGTATGATTTCAACGTGTTCATGATATTCTCCATTGTAAAAAATGTATGGTGCCCGCTGGAAGGCCTTTATGCTCTCTGCACCATCCCCAGCCTCCCTCCATGCTCCTGAGCTTGGCCCTTCGCCGTTTATCGACTTTCAGTTGTCGTGGTGGTGGTTTTCTTCTCTTGCATCACCGGATTTTCAATAGTCGTGCTCGTGCTGGTGCTCGATCTTCTCTCAATGACTTCTCCTGATTTTTGGTCTTTGGAAGAACAGCCCACCATGGTGGCGAACAGGACAAAAATAACGAGATACAACGGGGCAAAGAAATTTTTCTTGTTCATAACGGGTATCCTCTTTAGATGATTGTGGTGAAAAGCAATTCTCTCTACGAGAACCTTCTTGTCCATCACCTTTTACATTTCAATATTTACGCCAAGATGAGATCGATCAACCTCTTGTCTGCATCGATGTGATTTTTAAAGAAATTATGATCTGGATAAACATTCAGCAACTGGCATTAATAGCCGTGGGGAAAAGGTCATATATAACCTGTGGTCATATGTGACCTTTTTAATCTTGTTGAGATGCTTGTTGAAAAGGAAAGGAATGAGGTTTTTGATTCCTGCAGCGCAAAGAGGCGGCGGCCTGCAGATTGCGATAGAGCAGGGCAGGGTGAATGATGAGACAGCGCCGCCTATCCAGAGCCTTTCTCAAACTTCTCATCTCCGGCATGGGGGGAGGCGGCAGTTTCAGCACGCTGAACGCAGGCTCTTTTCAATGGAGAGATAGCCGAGTACGCTTTAATTTCACGTGATATCAACATGTTGTTGTTTATGTTTTCCGTTTGGAATTGGGAAGAGAAGGCTCTTTCCTGGCCATCAGCACCCGGTTGAGTGCACGATAAAAGAGTTTTGTTCTGCAGAAGGCCTTGCACAAAATAATTTTTTTTATCCTGCTGGCCGCGTGCGTGGGGGGGGTGAAATTGACCTCAGGAACACCTGGTTGCCCCTCAAATTTTCGCAAAATTAGGATGTTCGATCAAGTTTTCACCTCTTGCGAATTTTTCACCCAATTCCTAAATTATTTCAAATAATTCATCTCATACTCCTTGTTTGAAGCGTTTTTTTTCGCTTGATAAAGAAGAACCATTTTCTCATGGGCATCCAAGAAAACAAGGCTGCACTTGAAGGCGAATCTGCAAAATAGAGATGTTTCGATGCAACGATTATGTTGCGTTGTTACAGTCTTTTCCGACGATGTTTCATTCGGCGTTTCTATTGAAACCGCAGTATGTGTTCTATAATAAAGATAAAATTCGATTTGAAAAAACAATCGGTTAATCGGGCCCAGAGCTTGCTATAACCTAACTGAATGGTCGGCACTCTGTCGTTCCGTGCGTAATAGATTGCTCATGACGTCCCCCCTATTGGTCTATGAGGCCGATCAGGCGCATGCAAATGTAACAACCGAACTGGTGAAAGAAAAAGACCGGTCGAGTGAAGGAGTTTTGGCATGACCAGTGAAGACAATCAACCAGAAGCGGCTTTGCCCCGCCATCGGAAAGGCAGGGTTCCGGGCCAATCAAGATGTGCCGATTATGTTCCAGGCTGCATATTGAAGAAAGAGACACAAAATGGCGATTTTTCAGGCAGTCTCGCCGAGGTCAGGTTTAAAAAACAACCACACAGGCAACATGTGAACATTTTAAACTTTTCTGAGAAGGGTGAACATCAGATGATAGACGGTAAATCGAGGAGACCCGTCTTTGTTGAAGTTTTTTTCAACATCCTTGGTTCGATTCGCCAACCGCTCCTGGTGCTTGATTACGACTTGAATGTTGTCAAAGCCAATCGTCACTATTACCTGAAGTTTGTTAGTGAACCCACTGAGACCGAGGGGAAATCACTTTTTGAACTTGGGAGTCAATCATGGAATATCCCCAAATTGAAAGAATCGCTTGAGGCTGTCCTTCTTGACAATGCGGTGATGAATGACTTTGTCGTCGAGCAGGACTTTGAATGTATCGGCCGAAGAATTATGCACCTCAATGCCAGCCGGGTTTTATATCGAAAATCGGCCGTCTCTCAACTCATCCTTTTGTCTATTGAGGATGTCACTGACAACGAATTGCATAAAAGAAATCTTGAAGAACTCGTTCAACAACGAACAGTGGATTGTGTTTCCGCACAGGAAGAGGCGGATAAAAGACGACAAGCCGCTGAAGACGCCCTTGCAGAGATACAATCTCTCAAAGAACAGTTGGAAGCGGAACGGGCCTATCTCCAGGAAGAGATTAAACTCGAAAACAACCATGAGAGAATTGTCGGCCAAAGCGATGGCCTTAAATATGTGCTCTATAAGGTCGAGCAAATAGCCAGCAGCGATACCACGGTCCTCATCTTGGGCGAAACGGGAACCGGCAAGGAGTTGGTTGCCCGGGCCATTCACGACTTGAGCCTGCGTAAAAACAAGGCGCTGGTCAAGGTGAATTGCGCCGCATTGCCGGCAAACCTCATTGAGAGTGAATTGTTCGGTCATGAGAAAGGGGCCTTCACGGGTTCCCATGCCAAACACATCGGTCGTTTCGAGGTTGCAAACGGCGGCACCTTTTTTCTCGATGAAATCGGAGAGTTGCCCCTCGAACTCCAGGGGAAACTGCTCAGAGTGCTCCAGGATGGCGAATTTGAACGCTTGGGCAGCACCCATACTATCAAAGTTGACACCCGAATTATTGCCGCGACAAACCGCAACTTGGAAGAGGAAGTGCGTAAGGGTCGTTTTCGGGAAGATCTCTGGTACCGGTTGAATATTTTCCCGATCACCATGCCGCCGCTTCGGGATCGCCAGGACGACATCCCGCTTTTGGTGGAGTTTTACGTGGGAAAGATTGCCAAGCGGATGGGGAAAACCATTGAAGTCATTCCGACGGGGGTCATGGATGCTTTGCAACACTATCATTGGCCTGGAAATATTCGGGAGCTAGAAAACGTCCTCGAACGTGCGGTGATCAACTCATCGGGTCCTAAACTGCGCCTGGCTGATGAACTCAAAAAACCATCTAAGGAGTTATGTACAATTTCCAAAACCTTGGCTGCGGTTGAGCGGGATTACATTCTGCAAGTGCTGGAGCAGACCAGGTGGAAAATAAGCGGAAAAAGCAGTGCCGCTGAAATCCTCGGCCTTGACCGTAGCACCCTACGTGCCCGAATGAGCAAACTCAATATCCAGAAATTTTAATTTCATCTCTTGATCAACCTTGATGAACTCGTAAAAAAGGAAAACACTCGGTTGTGTCATTTCGAGCGTAGAGAGAAATCTCTAGAATTATTATGAGATTTCTCCTCGCTGTGCTCGTCGAAATTGACAGAATTCGACTTTTTGCGAAACCATCAACCTTTGTGACTTTCGAAAACTTGCATAGGGCAAGATTTCGATATTCAACCAACCTGGAGGATTAAAATGAAACGATTAATGGTCCTGCTGTACATGGTCGGGGTAGTTCTCTTTGCTACGCAGGCTTATTCCGCGGATAAAGAGGCTATCAGTAAAAATGTGGATGCAGTTGTTGCTGCCATTAATGGTGGCAAGGGCGCAGCAAGCTTTGCCCCTGATGCGTACACACCCTATGCTTTCATCATGGAAGCGGAAGGAAAACTCATAGTGCATCCAACTTTGGCCGGGAAGGATCTGAAAGTCGAAGGTATGCCCATCTATGAGGCAGTAAAGGCTGCAACTCCTCAAGGAGGATGGGTTAAGTACGAATGAAAGGACAAAGAGAAAAACACCTACATTAAGAGGACGAGCAACAATCTTATTGTAGGGAGCGGATATTAAACGGTAAAAAATAGAATTGTTTTGCTTGTGGTGATTCCTTAGGGAATCCCTATTTTTTTGGGCCCTATGCCGCCCCGGCTCAATGCTCCTGCAGCACTTCCCGTATTTTGATCGCCAGATCTTTTGTTGCGAAGGGTTTTTGAATGAAGTTTACGCCCGCCTTCAGGACACCCCGGTGGGCGATTACTTCGGCGGTGTAGCCGGACATGAACAAAATCTTCATGCCGGGATAGAGAGTTTGCAGCCATTCTGCCAGGTCCCGGCCATTCATTTCGGGCATGACCACATCGGTGAGTAGAAGGTGTATCTCACTTTCATGTTCCTTGGCGAGTTCGATAGCCGCGCCCGGTGTCCCCGCAGCTAACACCTGGTACCCTAATTTCCGCAGCATTGTTTGTGCCATCATCAAGAGCGCCGGTTCGTCTTCCACCACCAGTACAGTTTCTCCCTGGCCCAAGGGAATGTCCAAGGCCTTGCTCTGCCAGGTAATGACAGCGTTATCCAGATGCTGGGGCAGGTAGATTTTAATGGTCGTTCCTTTCCCTGGTTCGCTGTAGACGTTGATAAATCCATTGTTTTGTTTAACTATGCCATACACCGTGGAAAGCCCCAGACCGGTCCCTTGGCCCTCTCCCTTGGTGGTGAAAAAGGGGTCAAAAATGTGATCCAGGACCTCCTTGTTCATGCCGCAACCATCGTCACTGACGGCCAGCAGCGCATACGCCCCTTCGACAAACCCAAAATGATCAGCGCAGTAGGCCGCATCAAAAACAGCGTTCCTGGTTTCGATAGTGATCTTGCCAATCCCTGTAACGGCGTCCCTGGCGTTGACACAGAGATTGGCCAGGATCTGATCGACCTGCGTGGGATCCATCTTGATCGAGCCCAGGTTTGCTTTGGGAAGCCAGGCCAGATCAATATCCTCGCCAATAAGACGGCGGAGCATGTCGAGCATGCTCTCCACGGTCTTGTTCAGGTCAAGCACCACAGGGACAATCGTCTGTTTGCGAGCAAAAGCCAATAATTGGCGGGTGATAGCCGCGGAACGTTTCGCCGCCGTGATGATGATCTCAAGGTCGGTATGCAGAGGCTCACCCGGAGCCACCTTTTCCAGGGCCAGTTCCGCGTATCCGAGGATGACGCTGAGCATATTGTTGTAATCGTGAGCCACGCCCCCCGCCAGCAAACCCACCGCCTCCATTTTCTGGGCTTGTTGAAACTGGGCCGCCAGCCTAAGTTGCTCGGTGATGTCCCGTTTGACAGCCACATAGTTGACAATGTGTCCCGAAGCGTCGAGCACTGGCGAGATCGTCGTCTCTTCGCTGTAGAGATTGCCGTCCTTGCGTTTGTTGACCAGGCGGCCAGCCCAGGTTCGACCGCTGGAGATGGTTTCCCAGAGCTCGTGATAAAAAAGTTCGTCATGTTTGCCACTCTTGAGGATGCGCGGGTTTCGACCGAGGATCTCATTGTGGCTGTAGCCGGTCATCTGCTCGAAAGCCGGATTGACGAACTCGATGTTTCCCTTGACATCGGTCACGACAATACCCTCGCCGGCCTGCTTGATGGCAGCCTGTAAACGCTTGCGCTCGGCATCGGCCCTTTTGCGAGCGGTGATGTCGCGGATGTTGCACTGAATCACCTTGCCGTGGTCCACGAGGTAGACGTTGCTGACGAACTCCACGGCAATAGGGAGCCCCGCACGGGTTTCCAGCGGCAAATCTTCGTAGCGGATGTATTCGTTCTCCTGGAGCGTTTTGAATGCCTCCTGGGATGCGGCAATGTCCTTGAACACGCCGAGTTCCCAGATAAATTGGCCGCACAACTCGTCATACGAAAAACCAAGTAACTGCACCAGGAAAGGATTGACATCAACCACCTTACCCGTTTCGGCATCAAGAATCAAAATACCGTCCCGGGCCGATTCGAAGAGCCGCCGGTAACGCTTCTCGGAATCTTGCAGCGTCTGTCTGATTGCCTCCTCTTGGTGCAGTTTTTTTTCCAGCAGGGCTATTTGCCGATGGAGGTCAGTGTCGGGGGAGGCGAGTTGGTTGGCAATAGGTGTGTCTGTCATAGTTTCTAACCCTCGTTTCCTTGCCCAACGGCGAAGGAGCGTGGCTGCTCAGCTAAGGAAGATGCCGCAATGCGCGGCCTCTGGTTCATTGATGCATTGGTTCGACTTCTCGTGCCTGCCGGGAAGGTTCATACCCGCGAAAATGGCCGGAATATTCCAAGGAGTGCGGAGCAAATAGGGTTAACCCCAACATTCATGTCAAAAGTGCAAACTCACATTGTTTTTTTTCGATAAAAACCTGTAATTAAAAGGTTACATTTCATTGGCACTACTTTTTTCTGCCGGCCCGGCCTTGGTATCGTCAAAGCAAAATCCAATATTCGTCCAACCAAGGATTAAATTCATTAATTAGACGGTCAGCGAGAGTCGAGTCACGTGCCCACGACACACGGTTGCAAGCAGGAATCGGCAGGGGGGCGTCGGTCGGCCTTTGGAAGATAAATATTTTGTACGTCGTCAGGACAAAAAGGGATTTTACGGCGAGGATATTTTTAGGTTAGTTTTTGATAGAGTTAAACCCAGCCCATGTTCGTCCTAGGTCGCCGACAACTTCGATTCTAAAAGTTCTCGTTATTTTGACTTATATTTTTAGAAAATGCTGCTCGGATAGCATAAACAGAAAATGTTGATAACAGCATGATTTACTTGGCCCGAATAAACTCAACCGCAAAGGTTTTCTGAATGGCCGCCTGGAAATAGTTCCCATTTAGGTTGTCTGTATTGGGATCGTAATTCAGCGTATAAGTTGATCCTGGATAGTTGACGTCACGCAATTCCACAAATAGGGTGAGAGCTCCTTCCTTGCGCATTACTTCCGCCCTGGAGACATTTATTGGCCGGGGATTGAAGTAGGTTGCAGTCAGGCTTCCGTCCGCCTTGGTATCTTTCAGTTGCAGGATGTATCCGCCATCAGTCCGAACCCAGCTTCCCTCGATCTGCTTGCTGTCCACGGCTCCAAGATTTTGTCCAGGCTCGGCCCAGGCTATTCCGATCGTCGTCGCTGCACTGATCAGACAAAAAACAACGACCGACAGTCCCCCCAAAAGGTCTTCTCAAATTGATTCCATTGACGATAGCCTGCGAAGGCCTGCCGGTTTACCTGTGCCAAAACTGTTCCTCATTCTGTTGATTGAGATGGAGACCTGCAACTTTGCGCCGCCTTTTTTAGAATCGATAGCTGTAATTGACCGAGATAAAATACATTTGTGGGTTGTCGTAACTTCCGGCCAGCACTTCCGGGTTGACTGCCTTACCATCCTCCATCAATAAGTATTCAAAAGCTACACCCAGGGAAGAGCGTTCGCTGAGTTGCCGCTGCACGCCGGTGCCGAATCGCCAGGCAGCGCCAGAAGGTAAGACAAACGAGATGTTGTCTTGATCGTCGTACATGCTGGTATCGTAGGCAACGCCGAAATTCAGTCGGGTATCGGCTGTCAGTTGATATTGGACACCTAAGGCACCATGCCAGGTGTCCTGAAGATCCAGCCTGGATGTTTGGGTAACTGGACCGACGGTGATTTCCATCTCGCTGAGTGTGCTCCAGTCCTGCCACCCCAGTTCGCCCAGGAGTGACCAATGGTCGTTGAGGACCTGCACCGCACTGAACATGATCTGTTGCGGTGCATCCAACATGGCGTTAATCGGGAGTGACCACGCTCTGCCAGTTGGCAAAGTGCCGTTTGCATCAACATCAAAGTTGTAATCCACCTTGCTGGTATAGGTCAGGCCAAGGCGGGTTCGCGCCGACGGCTCAAACAAAACGCCGACTTTTACATTGGGGGCGATATCAGTATCGTCTAATTCGACTTCGTCACCGCCGAAAACCGCCAGTTTATCTCGGGTGAGTGAGAAGATACCATAATTGATTCCCAATCCTGCGCCGATCGACCATTTATTGCTCATCCGATAGGCCAGGGAAGGTTGGAGGGTGAGACCCATCAAGGTGGCGTCCTTCACCAAATTGTGCCCCGACCAATTGTCATCAAAACTCATGCTCAGGCCGAAATTGCCATACAGGGCCATGCCGAGTTTCAGGTCATCGCTGACACTATGGCTGTAAAACAGGCTGCTCCCTGGCAGCCAGCCGACGATATTACCCGGTCCATTCAGGTTGGAGTCGTTCAATTCATATTCCAAATCCCCATATAAGAGTTGTGCCCCGATTACCATCTGATTGCCTTGCAGACGGGTCATGCCGGCAGGATTGCTGGCAATGGTCGACGCATCCTGGGCACGGGCAGCACTGCCGGCATTGGCGAGGCCGAGATCCTCGGTGCCCAACTCATACAGATACAGACCGCCTGCATTTGCTTGACCTGCAAGGGCTAATAGAACCAAAGCTATTAGCGGCCGAACCATTTTTGTATTTATCATATTTTTCCTCAGTGCGTCTGCGCGGAAGATCCCTACCGTAGTGGTTGAAGATTTCACTCTTATGACCTTGCAGTGATAATCATTGTGGGACCGGGCCGCACCCGATTGGTTGGGTGTGGCCCGGTGGTTCAATTCAGCGTTCCTGCAAGATCAAGGCTACTCCTTGCCAGTGCCTTCCTGTAATTTCAGCAGTACCTGTTCGAGGCCGAAGGTGCCAACCTTTTGCCGGGGCGGGAATGCCACGTAGGAGGATAGATGCTGACCCACGTAGTTCGCAGCAGGCAGGAGTGCGTAGGCATGTTCGACACGCCATTTGCCATAACCGATGGACTCGTGGTCGGCACGTTCAAACGGATCGGCGCGCAGGTCGAAGAGCTTCGGCATGCGCAGGGTCACCATGGGCTCTTGCCACACATCAAAGCCATGGGCGCGTTGCTCCTGGAAGACGATCTTCCAACGATCATAGCGGAGGCCCACGAGATCACCCCCGTCGTTCCAATAGAAGAACTCATGACGCGGCCATGCATCTTTCCCCTGCAGCGCAGGCATCAGGTTGTAACCGTCGAGATGCACCTTGTAGGTCTGGTCGCCTGCGGTGTAGCCGGTCAGCAACTTCTCCTTGATGTCAGGCTCGCCAGCGGCTGCCATCAAAGTGGGCACCATGTCCTCCAACGAGGTTATGTCGTTGATTTGCGTACCGGGTTTGATGACTCCGGGCCAGCGGACGAGCGCCGGCATACGATAGCCGCCCTCCCAGTTGGAGTTTTTCTCGTTACGAAATGTGGTAGTGCCGCCGTCGGGCCAGGAAAAGACTTCGGCCCCGTTGTCGGAGGTGTAAATGACGATGGTGTTCTCGTCGAGGCCCAATTCCTTGAGCTTGTTCAGTACCTGCCCGACCATGCCGTCATGTTCAGTCATTGCATCCGCCGCAATACCTAGGCCGGTCTTGCCCTCCGAGCCCGCTTTTAAATGCGTCCAAATGTGCATGCGGGTGGTGTTATACCAGCAGAGGAAGGGTTTGTCGGCTTTCTTGGCGCGCGTCAGGAAATCGAGCGTTTTGGCGGTGACCTCCTCGTCGATAGTCTCCATGCGCTTCTTGGTGAGCGGGCCAGTATCCTTGACGGTCTGCTTGCCAATGCGACCATTGCGCCCATCCACGGTGGGATCATCCTTGATCGACGCGAAACTTTCGATGACACCGCGCGGGCCGAACTTCGCTTTGAACTGGGCGTCCTTCGGATAGTCAGCATTCTCCGGCTCTTCTTCGGCGTTCAGGTGGTAGAGATTGCCGAAAAATTCATCGAATCCGTGCACCGTGGGCAGGAACTCGTTCAGGTCGCCGAGGTGGTTCTTGCCGAACTGGCCGGTCATGTAGCCTAGGGGCTTGAGTAACTCAGCCAAGGTCGGGTCCTTCGGGGACAGACCTTCTTTCCCACCGGGCATGCCAATTTTCAACAGACCGGTGCGGAAACCGCTCTGGCCGGTGATAAATGCCGCGCGGCCAGCGGTGCAACTCTGCTGACCATAGAAGTCGGTGAACAACGCACCTTCCTTGGCAAGGCTGTCAATGTTGGGCGTCCGGTAGCCCATCATGCCCTGGTTGTAGGCGCTGACATTCCACACGCCGATATCGTCCCCCATAATGACAACGATATTGGGTTTCTTGAATTCGGCAGGAGCCGCCGCCTCTGCCCATGACGGCAAGGCGCTGGCGGCAAGGGCCACACCACCAGCGATACACAGCCCGGTTACCAGGCTTTTCGAGGTACTCTTGCCTCTAAAGATATTCCATCTCGAGGGCTTCTGATTTGTGTTCATGCTTCCTCCTTCTGTCTTTTGGGGTTGTCTTGCCTTCATCGCAATTCGTGCTTTACTGTTGATGCTTTCCTGGAGCTGATTGTTGAGACACTTTCCAGCGCTGGATTTACCGTCCGGAACCTTTCACCCGTCGTGTAATCTCTGGCATGTCGTGTTGAATATGATCGTAAAATTGCTTCATACCGGAGCACAAATAGTTCAGTCCCATCTCGCCGTCCGGCGCGCGCACCAACCGATTCTTGGGACATTCGCCCCAGCAGAGACGCAGGTGCGGGCATTGCCGGCAATACTGCGGCAGGGTGCGGCTCTTGGCGAAACCGAAGTGCTTCTGTGCCTCGGAATAGGCCATCTGACTCCAGTGGGTCTCGCTTATCGTGCCGACTCGGTACTCAGGGTACACATAATGGTCGCAAGAGAAGACATCGCCACTGTGTTCGATGGCCATGCCTTTGCCACAGAATTCTGAGGTGATGCAGCGCTGCGACGGCCAGCCCAGAGATTGGGCCACCGCCGTTTCAAAAAGGTCGACATGAATCTTGCCATAATCACGCTTGTACCAGTCATCCCAGACCTTACAAAGAAATCTGCCCCAGTCGTCGGGGTCAACCGACCAGTCGGTGACTACCGAATCCGGAGTCCCGGGTTTCGCTTGTGCTGAATCGACTACCGGCAGGCTGGCAGCGTCCCAATGTTGCGGAGCAGTGTCACGGAACACCTTGGGTTCCACGCAGGAGATGAACTGTACCCGCCATACTCCCAGTTCGCGGGTCAGGAACCGATAGACATCGAGTGGATAGTGGGCATTTTCTCGATTGACGACACAGAGGGCATTGAACGGCACGCCATGCTTGCGCAGCAGACGGGCTGCATCCATCACTTTGGCATGGGTCGGCTGCCCGTCCTTGGTGACCCGGTAGCGGTCATGCAAGCGCTGCGGCCCGTCGCAACTGAGGCCGACGAGAAAATTATGTTGTTTGAGGAATGTGGCCCACTCAGTATCTAGCAGGGTGCCGTTGGTCTGGAGATCGTTTTCAATGCGTTGCTGAGGTTTCTTGTATTGGGCCTGGAGCTCGACCACTGTGCGGAAAAAATCGAGTCCCATCAGGGTCGGCTCGCCTCCCTGCCAGGAAAAGACGACTTCGTCACCAGTCTGCGCTTCGATGTATTGGCGGATGTGCAACTCCAAGATATCATCGGACATCCGAGGTGCGGCGGGCTGTTGGAGCAAGCCCTGCTTGGAGAGGTAATAGCAGTAGGTGCAATTAAGATTGCACAGCGAACCGAGTGGTTTGACCATTGCATGAAAGCGATGTTTATAGCCTTCGGGCTGCTCGGGCAGTAGTATTGCCGGCCCTTTCGAATGGATCATGTCTATTTTGGCTCCATTGGTCTTCTCTAAAAAATCTTCGCCGCCACCTCAGCACCGACCCTTCTCTGTAGCCACTAGACGAAGAATACCTTCGAGCTCACTTGGGGAAGGGTGAGACGGTCTGCATAACCAGACCGCATTGCATGACTGCCTCTCTCAGAAGGTTCTCGAACTTGCTTATCACAAGCGACAGTATTGTTGCCAATTCGAATCGTAACAAGTGTGGTCAGGTGGCCTGCTCCAGGTCGAGGGGTTTCTCATGCTTAAGGGCGGAATTGGAATTTTTCAGGTTAATTGCACGGCGGATGGCCGCAAGAACCTCCACGCCGGAGTCTGTCTTGCGGAAGTAACCGGCGCATCCAGATGCTTCTGCCTGCGCCCGAACTTGGATGTCCTCGTGTCCCGTTATGAAAACGCAGGGGGTGGTATCGTTAACCGCAGAGAGCCTTTTGCTCAATTCCAGCCCAGTCATCCCTTTCAGTTGAATGTCAAGTATAAGGCAATCAAAATTCGGCCGTTTCGTGTCCGTAAGAAATGCTTCAGCGGAGAGATACGTGATCGGTTGAAAGTGAGCGGCCCGCAGCAGTCGACTCATCGAGCGGCAAAGACTCTCATCATCATCAACGACAGCGATATAGATATTTTGTTTGCGGCTCATAACGAGCAGACTAAATCTAAAAAAGGAGGTTTGTCTACTGCCCTTTAGGGAAGGTTGAGAATGAAGAAAAGGACGTGACGTAGAAAAGAGCTGGCAGGTTACTTTTTGATGGGGCTGACCTCAATCCATAACTTCGTTAATTCAGCTGATGAGGACACCTTGAGCTTGCTCGTTATAGAGGTGCGATGGAGTTTTACGGTGCGTTCGTGAATACTGAGGTCGTGGGCGATTTGCTTGTTCAATTTTCCCTGAACAACGTGTTGCAGAACCTCGTGTTCGCGTGAGGTGAGTGTGGCGAAGCACGCCTGCAACGCTTCCATCCGTGCCCGCCCGGCACGTTCGAAGGCATCACGGTCGAGCGCGCGTTTCACTGCGTCAAGCACGTCCTCTTTCGGTGCATGCTTCGTCAGAAAATCTTCCGCACCCCGCCGCATCGCAAGTACAGTGGTCGGAATATCTCCCTGGCCACTGAGGAAGATGACCGGCAATTTGTGCCCTTCCTTGGCGAGTTCTTCCTGCAGGTCCAGTCCACTCAAACCAGGCATCTGCAAATCCACAAGGACGCACCCCGGAATATCAAGTTCCGGTTGGAGCAGAAACTCTGCCGCCGAAGCAAAGGTCTTCACCTCGAAACCAGATGCACGCAACAGTCGTGCGATCGCCTTCAGGAACGAAGCGTCGTCGTCCACGATCCGGACAATGGGAACGGAAGTATTCATTGCGCATTGCTCCCCGCTATCGGCAAGGTGATGGTGAAGGTTGCCCCCCTGTCACGTTGGTTTCCACCCACAACCGTCCTTCGTGTGTTTCGATGATGCCACGGGAGATTGCAAGCCCCATCCCTAAGCCATGGGGCTTGGTACTGAAAAACGGCTCGAACAAATGCAAGGTGTCATCCTCCGCAATGCCGCCACCGTTGTCACTCACGGCAACTTTGACCGTTTTACCGACAGGCCGCGCCGACACCTTAACAAGAGGGAGTTCCGGTTGATTTTCTTCCAGAGCATCAAAGGCATTTAACAGCAGATTAATAAAAACTTGCTGCAATTGCACCGGATCGCCATGAATGGACGGCAAGGCGGGATTGATATCCAACACTAGCCCCACATGGCGCCTATCTGCATCTGACTGCACCAGGGTAATGACTTCGCCCAACAGGAGCGTAAGGTCGAGATGGTATTGTTTGGATTCGCGTTTCTTCATCATGGCTCGCATTCGATCGATCACCTGGCCTGCGCGTTGGTCATCCTTGCAGATGTCCTCCGTAATGTCGCGTAGTTCGGCAAGGTCTGGCGATGGATCTTCCAGCATTAAACCCATGGCCTCGGCGTTGCGTAGGATAGCGCCGAGCGGCTGGCTCAATTCATGAGCGAGTGTCGAGGCTAATTGCCCCATAGTGGAGACACGGTTGATGTGCGCAAGCTCGTTGCGCTTTTGCTGGAGTTCCAGCTCCATTTGCTTGCGCTCGGTGATATCCATCCCGATCCCCATGCAATACAACTGATCAAGATACTGGAATCTAGCGCCTGTCAACAGGTACGGCATCGATCGGCCGTCTTTCATAATCAGATTTGATTCAATCATAAAACTGCCGAGTTCAATGACTTTCTTGATCCCTTCGGTTACCGCCTCCTGATCTGCAGGCGCATACCAGTCAAGTGCATGACGGTTGCGGAGTTCTCCCGGGCCGTAACCCGTAGCTGTTTCGTGATTTCTGTTCCATCGGACCAGTCGCATCTCGGGAAAAGTGTAGAGGTAAAACAAGCCGGGAAGACTTTCCAGTAAGGTCTCCGAGAAGGATCGTTCCATCTGTAAGGCGAGTTCAGCCAGTTTGTGCTCGGTGATGTCGATCGACACGCCCGTCATACGATTGGAAGTGCCATTGGGTACGAAGAGCGTCTTGGCCAGTACTTTTACCCAGCGGATGCTGTCATCAGGCAAAACAATACGGTAATCGTAACGGAAATCAGCTCCCTCCTGGCGGCACTTCTGTGAGGCCTGGGCGACCCACTCAAAATCGTTGGGGTGGAGCCTGGAAAGGAAAGTATCAAATGATATCTGTTCATCAGGCGAAAAACCGTATATCAGTCGGGCTCTTTCTGTCGCCCAAATGACGTTGGTTTTAAAATCCCATAACCAGAGTCCCACGCCAGCAGAATCCGCCGCCAGATCCAACCACTCTTCTTTCTTGCAGAGATCGTCTGACAGTTGTGCGGTCTGAATTATCGCTCGACTCATCTCCCAGGCCATCACCGACACGACCCCCAAGAAGAACATACTGGGAGTAAGCGGTATTGGGTTGATCCCCCAGAACCCGAAAACAAACTGACCTAAGCTGACGGTGATGAAGAACGCCATGGTGCTGCTCAAAAGCAGCATTGATAACCGCTCGCCCCGCCGCCACATCGTCCATGTGGCATCCACAAGGAAGAACAAAAATAACACCAGACTGGACTGACCGATCAACATCCATGGGTTGGGTATGCCCACCGCGACAGAAACGGTTTCACCAAAGAGTTGAAATTGCCGCAAGCCGGTAATCTCACGGAAATTGATATTTGGCGTGAAAACAAAATTGAGGATGAGGGACAACGTCCGTAGACCACAGATCGTCCATGCAAGCCACAAACGCCCTGCCCGCATGTAAAGCCGTACAAAACCGACCAGCGAGAGAAGCAGTACCCAGAAAGGTACATGCCCCCACCGAAGAACCGTACCAAACTCATTGACCGTCTCCGCCCGCAACGCCAACACTTCGCAGACCGCCAAGCCGACCGTTGCCAACGCCGATAGGGAAAAGAGAAGGCTGGCCCACGCCGTGCGCTTGTTGCACCAAACCAACAAGTGCATCATCGCCAGCGTAAGACAGGATGAGGCGACCATGGCCCAGATGATAATAACCCAATTCATCCTAACACCAGGAGTTGACTAGGATATAACTTTCTTTAAAAAGAAAAAATATCAATTTTTTAATTAGTTATGAAGATGAGCGAAACAATAAGGACCGTTGGGGCAATATATTTCCATTTAATGGCTACCAAGGTTATTTATCAGGCCGTGAAAGCAATTTGGCACCATCAGGCCGCAATTCTCCCTTAGGCGATACATGCCGATATAGTGTTTGCCTAGTTATGCCAAGCTCTTGGCATAGTACGCTAACTTTTGTTTCTGAATGCCCCATTGCTGCCATAGCCCAGCGTAGTTTGGCGGCGGTCATTTTGAACGGCCGCCCACCTTTCCTACCGCGCGCCCGCGCTGAAGCAAGGCCTGCCAGGGTACGCTCGGCAATCAATTCGCGCTCAAATTCAGCCAAAGCAGCGAAAATACCGAAGACCAGTTTTCCGGCAGCGGTCGTGGTGTCAATGGCCGCGCCGTGTCCAGTCAGCACCTTGAGGCCGATGCCTCGCCCGGTCAGATTGTGCACGGTGTTAACCAGATGGCGCAAGCTACGACCGAGCCGGTCAAGTTTCCATACGACCAGCGTATCCCCTTCGCGTAATGCCTTGAGGCAAGCCGTCAAACCGGGTCGATCCTCATGCTTGCCAGAAGACTGGTCTTCGTAGAGATGTGCCGGATCAACGCTTGCAGCGATCAGCGCATCGCGCTGTAAAGAAGTTGACTGGGAACCGTCCGCTTTTGATACCCGCATGTAGCCAATCAGCATGTTGCACCTGTCATATATACGGTCGTTTGTATTACATTCCGATTTCGAGTCGATCTCCTCGGATAAGTTGTCATTTTTCTGGTATCTTAAACTATGTCTTGCAACATGTCCTGTGGATTGATTATTTGACACTAAATTAGTTGATGTCAAATAGTAAGGCGGAGAAATTAAATGAAGCGCAATTGGAAAAGAGAAGAACTGGACCAGCACTGGACACTTTGCGCCCACGAACAAAAACTTCTCCAGCGTAAAACCGTCGCTAGTCGGCTAGGCTTTGCTGTATTATTGAAATATTTTCAGGTGGAAGGCCGATTCCCTGAAAACCCTGATGAGGTTTCACGAGAGGTAATCCGCTTTGTCGCCAACCAGCTTGGGATATCCAGTAAATCATGGCGCGATTATTCATGGGTCGGGCGAGCAACCAAGTATCACCGCGATGAAATCCGCAAGTTTTTAGACTACCGCAAGACCTCTACGCAAGATATAAGAATTTTGAGAAAATGGTTGGTGGAAGAATTTCTCCACCAAGAATACCGCCTGGACCGTCTGCAATTGGCAGTCTTTGAACATTTTCGAAATCACCATGTTGAACCTCCTCCTGCTGGAAAGATTCGTCGTTTACTCCAATCCGCCCTCACCGAACATGAAAACCGTTTCTGTGAAAGGATTGTAAGCAACTTTGATGCGGCGATGATGAACCGTCTCAACGGCCTCTTGCAGCTGCAATCTACGGAGGACGGTGAATGGACTATTTGGCAGACCCTCAAGAATGATCCGGGCAAAGCCGGACTAGAGAGTGTCAAGGCCGCAGTCGACCGCTTGCAAATAGTCAGAGGAATCGGATTGCCTGGCGCTTTGTTCAAAGAGGTCTCGCCAAAACTGGTGGAACGGTACGCCAAACGGGCAGTTGTCGAGGAATCCTTTGAGCTCCGGCGGCATGGTCCCCCCCTCCGGGCAACCCTGATGGCCGCCTTCCTTAATCGCCGCTGCGAGGAACTGACCGATCACTTGGTGGACCTGTTGGTGGAAACCGTCCACAAGATGGGTAAGAAGGCGGAAAGTCGCATTGAGGAAGGCTTGAACGAGGTGCTGCAGAAAGCCCCCAGCAAGATGACCAAGCTCTATCAGATGGCCAAGGCCTCACTCGAAGCGCCGCAAGGGATCGTAGCCGAGGTTATTTTTCCCGAGGTCCCGGAAGAATGGCTGCAGAGCTTGGTCCAAGAGGTTGAAGCTGGAATCGGACATCCCACCAAGGTCAAAACGGCATTACAGCGTTCATACCGTTTTTACTATCGGCGAATGCTGCCGGAACTGCTCAATAACTTGGAGTTCAGTTGCACAAATGCGCAGCACCAACCCCTGATGCAAGCCCTGGGGTTGGTTAAATCACTTCTGGAACAGAAAAATGCAGTTTACCCAAAAGGAGCGGAAGTTCCCTTGACGGGGATAGTCCCGGCAAGCTGGCTGCCGTTAGTGGTCGAGGGTGACAAGATCAACCGGATAGCCTACGAGATTTGTGTGTTGAAGGCTCTACGCGAACAACTCCGTTGCCGTGAGATATGGGTGGTTGGTAGCCGACGCTACCGTAACCCCGAAGAAGATTTACCCCAGGATTTTGCAGAGCGCAAGACCTCCTACTTCGAGGATATGGGTTATCCCCTGGATGCCAAGACCTTTACTGCCTCCTTGCGAGAAGAGTTAACCGGCCATCTGCAAGCCCTTGACGAACGCATCTTGATTAATCCCAAGGTGAAGATCGTGGCCAAGAAGGATGGCCACAGAATATCGATTACCCCCTTTGAGCCCCAACCAGAGCCGATAAACCTCGCCACCCTCAAACGGGAGATCACCCAACGTTGGCCGGGAACAAGCCTGCTTGATATATTGAAGGAGACCGATCTGCGGGCAAACTTTACCCGCTTCCTGCAAAGCGGCACCGAGCGAAGCCATATGGATCGTGCTACCCTCCAACGACGGATTTTGCTCTGCCTGTTCGGTATGGGTACCAATACTGGAATTAAGAGTATGGAATCACTGCCGGAAAACGACTACAAGGAGCTGCTCTACATTCGCCGCCGGTTTATCTCCAACGAGGGCTTGCGCCAGGCTATTACCCAGGTGGTGAACGCAACCCTAGCGATACGGCGGCCAAAGGTTTGGGGCGAAGCCACCACCGCCTGCGCCTCGGACTCCAAACAGTTTGGAGCTTGGGACCAGAACCTTCTCACCGAATGGCATCTCCGTTACGGTGGCAGAGGGGTCATGGTCTACTGGCATGTCGAAAAAAATTCCGCCTGCATCTACTCCCAGTTCAAGCGAGTCTCCTCTTCGGAAGCTGCGGCCATGATCCAGGGGGTGCTCCGGCATTGCTCCGAAATGAAGGTTGACCGTCAGTATGTAGACAGCCACGGCCAGAACACGGTTGCCTTTGCATTTTGCCGCCTGCTGGGGTTTGACCTAATGCCACGGTTAAAAGGGATCAGTCGGCAGAGACTCTACAAGGTGGATATCAGCCAGAGTTTTTCCAACCTCAATCCAGTGCTAGCTGCCAAGGCAATCAACTGGGAGTTGATTGAAGAGCAGTGGGATACCATAATAAAGCATACCGTGGCCCTGAAGCTGGGAATGGCGGATGCGGAGAGCCTCTTGCGTCGTTTCGCTCGCAACAACATCCAACACCCGGCTTACAAGGCGTTGACGGAACTTGGGAAGGCAATCAAGACCATTTTCCTCTGTCGATATTTGGAGTCGGAAGACCTGCGACGGGAGATCCACGAGGGGCTCAACGTGGTAGAAAGCTGGAATAGCGCCAACGGCTTTATCTACTACGGCAAAAGAGGGGAAGTATCAACGAATCGTAAGGACAACCAGGAAATGGGCCTCCTTTGTCTGCACCTGTTGCAGGCGAGCCTAGTCTACATCAATACCTTGATGATTCAGGAGGTGCTAGCGGAGCCAGGCTGGCCAGAACGGATGACACTCCGGGATCTGGCGGCTTTAAGCCCTCTTATAACCCAGCATATCAATCCCTATGGACGATTTGAGCTTGATATGGGGACTCGCCTTCCGCTGGCCGCTTGATTAATGACTTTGATCCTTGGATGGGCAAAAATTTAACTTTGCCTTGACGAGACCAAAGCTGGGCCGGTAGGAACAAAAGTGGCGATCTTGGAACATAACCATTTAATTACGGGTTGTTATCTGGCAAACTCAAGACGAGTTTGCATTTTTGGAACGAATGTTGGGGTTGCCCCAAATACGGAGAATGTTCAGGCCGGCCGTTCTTTCCCGTATGGAGCACGGGAACAATCAGCACTTTTTTTTCTGATCGAACAAACAGCGTCCATTCCTTCATACTCTACAACCGTGGCAATTTTGATTTGCAAGGGTTCGCTCAAGAGGCATTTTGTGCCAAGCAAAACACTGAATCTGTCGGATCGCATATGCTGGTCGAGATGTTGGCGGGTTTCCCATTCTGAAATCAGGTTGAAAACATTGACGTCTTCAATGTCGCCGAAAATATCATAACTCAAACAGCCCTTTTCCTTTTCCGGTGGCTCGATCAATGAGTGCAGGGTTTGCAACACCTCTTTCTGCTTTTCCGGGAGCACGGTCATGATGGTTCTGACTATGATCATTGCTGTCGCCCTTTCTGTTAAATTTCGACTCCTGAGTGCTTTGCACGAGTCGATTATCGCCATGAAACTCTTCGATTTTGTTTTCTTCTGAGGAAAAAAATTGGGCCTTCCTCCTTCAGTCTGAACACGAATCACCCTTGATGTTCAATTTCGGCCTGCGGAGGCGATAGCACATCGGGTGATATTGTCTCTGTAACGGCCTTGGCTGCCGCCAACATTTCTCGTAATTCATCCCCCGGCACGCTTTCCTTTTCAGAAAGGAGCCGGGCTAAATCATCAAGGACGGTACGCCGCTCCGAGAGGATTCCACGGACACGTTGGTGGGATTCATCGATAAATCGTGTGACTTCCTCGTCGATTTGAGCAGCCTTGGCTTCACTGTAATTTTTGCCGGAAGAATAGGTGTCCGGAAGAAACATCGCCTGACGAGGACGTTCATAGCTCACCAGACCCAGGCGATCACTCATGCCATATTCTGTGACCATGGCTCGGGCAATATCCGACGCTCGCTGCAAATCGTTCTGGGCACCGGTTGATATTTCCTGGAAAACCAGTTCTTCCGCTACCCTGCCGCCTAACAAAACAGCCAACCGGTCCACCAGTTCTGAACGGGTCATGAGATACCGATCTTCCGTGGGCTGTTGCTGAGTATATCCGAGCGCCGCAATACCCCGTGGAATAATGGAGATTTTATGCACAGGATCGGCATGCTCCACGGACTCGGCGACAATCGCGTGCCCGGACTCATGAAAGGCGACAATTTCTTTTTCCTGGGCATTCATAACCCGGTTCTTTTTCTGCAGACCGGCGACTACCCGGTCAATAGCCTCGTCAAAATCGACCATCCCCACGGTTTCTTTATCATTTCTGGCAGCCAGCAGCGCGGCCTCGTTGATGATGTTGGCCAGATCTGCTCCGACAAAACCAGGGGTGCGGCCAGCAATTTTGCGCAAATCCACCTCTGGTCCCAACACCACGTTTTTGGAGTGAATTTTTAAAATGGCTTCCCGGCCGTTGATATCCGGCCGATCGACTAAAACCTGACGATCAAACCTTCCTGGCCGGAGCAACGCAGGGTCTAGGATTTCAGGGCGGTTGGTGGCCGCCATGATAATGACCCCTTTGTTGGTATCAAATCCATCCATCTCCACCAGCAGCTGGTTCAGCGTTTGCTCCCGTTCATCATGGCCCCCCATCACATTCATCCCCCGGGCTTTGCCGAGGGCGTCCAGTTCATCAATGAAGATGATGCAGGGTGCCTGGGCCGCGGCTTGGGAAAAGAGATCGCGAACGCGGGCAGCTCCAACACCGACAAACATTTCGACAAATTCGGAGCCGCTGATGCTGAAAAAAGGCACCTTGGCCTCACCCGCCACGGCCCTGGCCAGCAGCGTTTTACCTGTGCCTGGCGGACCGACAAGCAGCACCCCTTTGGGTATCCTCCCCCCAAGTTTTTGGGCTTTATCAGGAGTACTCAAAAATTCGACCACTTCCTCGAGTTCGCCCTTGGCCTCGTCAATACCGGCTACATCCTCAAAGCTGACTTTTATTTCACTCTCGGCAAAAATCTTGGCTTTGCTTTTGCCAAAAGACATGACGCCCATTCCCGATCCCATCTTCTTCATGGCAAAACGCCAGATCAGAAACATAACCCCAAGAGGAAGAATCCATGAGAGAAGGCTGCTTAGAAATTTGTTTTGATAGCGTCCGGAATAGCTGACCTTTCGTTCATCCAGCTCTTTTACCAAGCCGGGATCGTTGACGCGAACAGTCGTGAACTCCTGACTTGGAGACCCTGCCAGCGTTCCCGTGATTTTATCAGGATCAATGGTCAGCTCGACCACCTTGCCTTCGACAAGGTCCTGTTTAAACTGGCTGTAGGGAATTGTTTCTACCTTTGCAGAAAAGAGATAAGGTTGCAGGAAGGAAAAGAAGAGAAAAATTAACAGATAAAACCAGATGTTGAATCGGCTTTTAGGTGGCAAGGCATTCTTTTTATCCTGAGAAACTCCATAACCAAACAGAGACCGAATTTTTTCGGTAAGATTTTCTGGTTGTTTGTTGTTCTGATTGACCGACATGTACCAATTCCTCTTTTCTAGAGGCCCGGATAAAACCAATTGCCTGCAGTTTTCCTTGGCCTGACATAAGGAAAGCAATCATTGATCCAGAATTTACGTGGCCGATATATCGTTACTCATCTTTTTGTTTTATCGTGAATAATTAACAATACAGCGGGCGGGGCCGCTACCTTCTTCTCCCGCCATGAAGCGGTTATATTTAACCACCGGTTAAATATAACCTGATTTGCAGGTTCCTCGGTAAACAGGGCTGGGAGAGGGAGCATCCATGGTCCAGAGGCCACGGATGAGCCATGGAGGGTTCAGTCTCGGGACGGATTACTGGTATTGGCCCGTTTGAAGAGTGTCAACGGGAGAAATCTCGTGCTTTGAAACAAGAGATTTCTCCCGTTGGTCGAAATGACATGGTGCGCAGACTTCCTTTTTGCAAGAGGCTCTGGCGATACATTATTTTTACATCAGCAGGTTGCTTGTGAGTAAAGGCGGGGTATCCGCCCTGCTCAAGTAAAGCCATCGAATCCGGCATGGGGCGAGCTCCACAGTCAACAGTGACAGTGTTCATGCAGGGTATATGCAGGGTTGTCTATTGTTGCAACTCCCATTGCCCATTTTCATTCCGGCAAGCTGTGCTGTAGGTCCGTTCCGGTTTACCGTTGATGATGGCTTCGATTTCAGCCTTTCTGCAGACCCGCCTGGAAGAAGAATCCTGATAAGCTGGCTCCGGAGTAACAGCGTAACGGTTGCCGCTATCCGGATTCACCCAGGATGAACGTTGGTTGGATGCACCCTGCTCATAGGTGTTATTCAACCTGTCTCGATCGGATTTATCCATTTCATTGCCGACAATATAACCAAGCAATCCGCCCACTGCGGCGCCAATCAATGTTGCCCCCGTGTTATGGCCGATCGCCTGGCCGATAATGGCGCCGCCTGCAGCACCTCCAACCGCGCCGGTTTGGCCTTTGGTGGCGCAAGAGGAAAGCAGCAGCAGGAAAAGCAGGGCGACGATATTGATATGTTTCATGATAATTCTCCTTGTTAAATGAGAGTGAGCGCCTGAGAAAATACAAAAATATCGTCTCGTCTTGACGCTGCGAACCGCTTGAATTGGAAAATAGAGGGTATTCACGAGAATGAATCGTGTCTTTCTACTGGCTCTAGGCACTCTGAAATGATCTTGTTGCAATGCAACATGGCGCCAGGTGGCGTGAGGTTTAGGAATGGCTGTTTTCAGTCCGCAGTGCAGGGTTAATGCGTACTCGTGAACCTCCCGGGATCCATTTTGTCTTGAGAGGAATGAAGAATTAAAAATTGGCGCAGTAAATAAACCAACATAGAGAGTTGACAATAACCCCGCATGAAGCGGGGGTGTCGTCTCCCGGAAAACGCAAGTGTCAGCACTTCACAACATTTGTTGCCGTCGGCCCTTTGGCTCCATTTTCCACATCAAATTTCACGCGATCGCCTTCCTGAAGAGATTTGAATCCTTCGGCCTGAATAGCGGAATGATGCACAAAAACATCCTTGCCGTTTTCCTGCTCGATAAAACCAAAACCCTTTGAATCGTTAAACCATTTTACTGTTCCTTCAGCCATTACACATACTCCTTTTTTCGTTGAGTGACCGGGTCACACTTTTGGGGTGATGCCCCCACTTTGGGGGCATCGGTCATACACTGAATCATCGGAGAGGAGGATCATTCAATCGTATGTTATCTGTTTTGCAATCTCCGGACCTGGTTGTAAAAATTAGCAAATGTAGCGTATGTTTCTGGTTTGTTAATAAATATTTTTCCGGCATTCATCTGCGCCATGTCGTGAAGAGTTCAAAGTGGGGGTCGTATTTAACCACTGGCCATATATAACCTTCAAGAATCTGTTGCATGAGTATCTGGCGCACCATTTAAGGATACTTTATCCCCTGTCTCGGTAGACGTTGCATGGAGTTCCGCCTGGCCCGCGCACAGGCAGGCACCGAAAATGAAAATTGCTCCGGAAACATAGATCCACAGCAGCAAGGCCATGATCCCACCGAACGTCCCATAGACCGCGTTCAAGGTGGCAAAGTCTTTCAGGTAGATGATGAACAGGTTTTCACCCGCTCGCAATAAAATCGTGGCGCACAGGGCGGCGGCCCAGACTTCGACAAACCGCGTGGGGCGGCTCGGAGCGAACCGGTAAAAAAGGAGCAGGCCGAAGAACACCACCACCGAGGGGACAAAAAAGCTTCCAAGGTCATAGACCCATGAACGGTATTCATACAGGGGAAACAGCAGCCATCCCCTCGCTATTCTGAGCAGCACCGGCACGGCCATGCTCAGAAGGATTGCAGCCGTCGTGCTGCCGAGCAACGTCAGGCTTTTCAAAGGCAAGCGCCACCAATTGTAGACCGTGCTGCCCCAGGCGCGGTTGGTGGCCACGATCAGGGTGGCAAAACATTGAAGAGCGGTCCAGGCCAGGGCGAGAGAGGCGACCGTGCTTGCCTGGTCGCGGGCAGTGATGACACCGGCGATGGCGCTGGAAATATACTGCTGCATCTCACCGCTAATCGGGACATATCCCTCCATAGAGGCGATTACCTCTTTGCCGGCGATATCTCTGTCGACAAAGGTCGAAACAACCGTGACCAGAAGAATCATTAAAGGAAACAGGGAGAAAAATGCATTGAAGGCAAAGGCTCCGGCCAACTGTGCTCCGTCAATGTCCGCAAACTTTTTGCCGGCAAAGCCCGGCACCGTCCAAACCCGGCGAATAGTTTGCCAAAGTCTGCCTTGCCAGCGAGACAACACCGCAGGCAGCCTGGGGTGGCGCTTCCTTTTCACCGCCTGGCTCTCCGCACCATCTTGACCCCCTCCAAAACCAGCAGCGGGATGGTGGCCAAGGCCATAAGCAGCAAGCAATCGGTGAGCGGCATGGACGACGTCTTGAGTATACGGCCCAGGATCGCATTGTGTTGGCTCCACACCTGGAGACCGAAAGAAACGGCGACCACGATGACCAGATTGAGGTTGGTAAATAACGAGATACGCCAGACCTGCTTGGTTTCACTGCGGGCGCCAAAGGACCGCAAGAGCTCGGCAAAGACCAGCACGGTGAAGGCGTAGGTGCGCGCCGTTTCCAGGGGTTCCGTCTTCAGAACAAGGAGGTACACCGCAAATGCCACCCCCGCCGTGAGAACGCCGGTAAGCAGCATCGAGCGCAGGAAGCTGCGGTCAGTCATGCTTTCTGTTCTGGGGCGCGGGTGGCGTTGCATCACGTCGGGGTCGATGGGGTCGGTGGCCAGGCAGAGCGCGGGCAAACCATCGGTCACCAGGTTGATCCACAGCAGATGAATCGGCAGTAGGGGCGATGGTAAACCAATAGCGACGCAGATCGTCATCAGCAGTAGTTCGCCGGTGTTGCCCGCCAGCAGGTATTGCAGCGTTTTGCGGATGTTGTCGTATATGCCGCGACCTTCTTCGACGGCCGCGACAATGGTGGCAAAGTTGTCATCGGTGATGATCATGTCCGCGGCCTGCTTGGTGACTTCCGTGCCCGACTGTCCCATGGCGATGCCGATGTCTGCGCCTTTGATGGCCGGCGCATCGTTGACGCCGTCGCCGGTCATGGCCACCACGGCCTCTTTATCGGTTTTCAAGGCACGGATAATGCGCAGTTTGTGCAGGGCGGTGACCCGGGCGTAGACGACGGTTTTCAGCGCCCGCTGCTGGAGTTCGTCATCGGATATGTTTTCCATCTCCATTCCGGCGATCACTGATTCGTCGCCGGTGGCGAGGCCGATTTCCCGGGCTATAGCTGCCGCGGTGTGCGGATGGTCGCCGGTAATCATCACCACCCGGACGCAGGCGGCGCGGCATTTGGCCACGGCGTTTTTGGCCTCCTGGCGCGGCGGATCATACATGCCCGTCAGACCGACGAACACCAGGTTGCGCTCGACGGCATCTGCAGCGAGCTCGGCGGGCGAAGCGTTGTCCAGGTCGCGATAGGCCGATCCGAGCACCCGCAAGGCTTGCTGCGCCATGGCGGTGTTCAGCGTCTCAATGCTCCGGCGATCCTCGTCCGTCATCGGCCGGACTCCGGTACCGGTGGAGATCTCCGTGCAGAGCTCCAGCAGCATATCGGGCGCACCGTTGATCAGGGCGCGGAGCCTGCCGTCCGGCATCTTGCGAATCACCGTGTTGCGTTTGCGGTCGGAATCGAAAGGAATGGCATGGTGCTTCGGCAATTCCGCCTCAATCTGCTTCCGGTTGCCGCCGGCCTTGGCGCCGGCCGAAAGCAAGGCACCTTCGGTGGGATCGCCGACGGTGTGCCAATCGCCGTCTTCTTCAACGAGATGCGAATTGTTGCAGCCGAGGAGAACGGTTGCCAGTTCGAGCAGCGGTGCCGTGTATTCGGCCTCCGGTTTCTTGCCTGCTAAACGGACTTCACCGTCTGGCCCGTAACCGTCCCCGGTCACCTCAAAACTTTGGCCGGCGACATACAGCCCGCGCACGGTCATTTCACCGGCCGTGAGCGTTCCGGTTTTATCCGTACAGATGATGGTTGTCGAACCGAGCGTCTCCACTGCCGGCAGTCTGCGCACCAGCGCGTGACGGCGTGACATGCGCAGCACGCCGAGCGCGAGCGCGACCGTAACGATGGCCGGCAAGCCTTCCGGCACAGCGGCCACCGCAAGGCTGACCGCAGTCATTGTCAACTCATAGAGATTGGTCCCGCGAAGCATCCCCAGCCCGAAAAGCAGGGCGACAATGCCGAGCGCCGCCCAGCGAGGATGCGTCCGACCGAATCGAGTTTCTTCTGCAGCGGAGTGCTTTCCCCTGCACCCTCCTTGGCAAGCAGTCCAGCGATGCGGCCCAGCTCGGTTTGCATAGCCGTGGCCACCACGACGGCCAGGCCGGTGCCCGCTGCGACTGCGGTGGCCATGAAGACCATGTTGGCCCGGTCGCCAAGAGGGACATTGCTCCCGGCCAAGGTCGCGGGCTGTTTCGCCACCGCTGCCGATTCGCCGGTCAGGGCCGATTCGATGCAGGTAAGCGATGCCGCTTCCAGAAGCCTGGCATCGGCAGCCACCAGGTCGCCGGCTTCCAGTGCCAGGATTTCGCCAACGACTATTTCCGAAGCTGGGATCGAAGTGATGGCCCCATCGCGCCGCACCTTGGCCCGGGGTGCGGTCATCTTTTTGAGCGCTGCAATCGACTCCTCGGCGTTGAACTCCTGGTAAAAACCGATGGCGGCGTTGAGGACAACGATGGCGAGGATGGCGACAGCGTCGACGACTTCACCCATCACGGCGGAGATCACCCCGGCAGCGATGAGAATCCAGATGATGATACTCTTGAACTGACCGAGAAAAATCTGCAGCGAGCTAATGTGCTTGCCTTCTCGCAACTGGTTCGGGCCGTTGGCCGCGAGACGTTGTCCGGCTTCGGTAGCCGAGAGTCCGGTCGCTTTGGAACCCAGTTCTGCCAGTACTTCCTCGGCAGAACGGTGGTACCAGGCTGTACCCTTGGGTGGTTCGTTGGTGGCCGATGGCGGGGTCATGCGATTCTCCTTCACCCAGCTATTGATGTGGCACGGGCAATTGGGGCAAATTTACTGAGCAATATCCTCAGGTGAGAGGATACCATTGATACCAATGGGTGCTATCGCGGTCTCGGATATGCCCGGTTGCCCGGCTGTGTCGAGCTGCTTCGGCGTCCGCCCGAGGTGAATAGCCTCAAGAACACGAAGCATCAATTCGATCCCGCGCTGCTCATCCTGTTCACAGGTTGGGACGCAGAATGAAGGCCGGCAACCACCAATGGGCCGGTAGAAATTCCATGTGACGGGGTGTCAGTCGTCGCTTGGGTCTTCCTCCGTCAGCCGCCGGCGGATCGCCAGCAACTCCTGCTGGCGCTTTTCGCTGACCTCCGGGTAGCTCATTTTGAGGGCCTTAAAGGTATCGAGAATAATTTGAGAAATAATCAGGCGGGCGTTCTTCTTGTCGTCGGCGGGCACCACATGCCAAGGAGCGATGTCTGTACTTGTCGCGCTCAGGCACGCCTCATAGACCTCCATGTACTGTGTCCAGAATTGCCGTTCTTCTATGTCGGCCACACTGAATTTCCAGTTTTTCTCCGGCTCGTCGATCCGATCGAGAAAGCGCTTTCGCTGTTCTTCCTTGGAAAGATGCAGGAAGAATTTGACGATCCGGGTGCCGTTGCGGTGGAGATGGGCCTCCAGATCGATGATGGATTGATATCGCTCCCGCCAGATGGTCTGCTCGTCGACTAACCCATCCGGCAGACCTTGGCCGTGGAGGATTTCAGGATGGACACGAACGATGAGCACTTCCTCGTAGTAGGAACGATTGAAGAGAACACCACCCCGGCCACGGTGATCATCGAGCCTGCAACGGCCGTGAGTAGGCCGCGGGCACCGGCTGCACCGGAGTCGAAAAGCAGCGGCCATCGCCCGAAGATAGGTAGATTGACGGTCGCGTCCACGGTGATCAGGACGATGGCGAGCACCACGGCGACCAAGACCATCACGGCAGGGACGAACCAGAAGCTGGAGCGACTTTCTTGCCACCAATGGTGCAGTTTTCTCAGCATTATCAGCTGCCTCAATCTTTTAGTATCGATCTTTCCGGCTGTTTTTTTGGAAGAGAAGAGGCAGGGGAGACCGGCAGGAGGTTTTCCCCGTCCTTTAACGGCTGTGCCTGTTCCTTGATAACCACGGCTTCTCTGTATAAGCCGACTTCCGCTTTCGTGGATACGGCATCGGGCGTTTCCTCTGGCGGTTGCAGGGGGTGTTGTTCACCTGCCAGGGTATCCGCACCCCGAGTAGCGGCCGGTTTCCCATCGAGTCCGGTCAACGGGATACATTGGGGGAAGGTGCCCTCTCGGTCATCGCCGGGCGATCTCCAGCGCTGGCGGCTTTTATCTTAAAGCCGCCAGCGCCTTTTCCCCGGTCAGGACCAGGATTGCTGAATGGAAAAGAGTTCTGGCTTCTTTTCTTTTGTTGTTCTTTTCCTTGTACCAGGGCCGCGAGTCGCCACTCAGGGATTAATATAGATCGGGGGAAAAAAGATCCTGACGCCCGGCTCTGGAGGCGGTGTATAGAAGCCTGGCGGCGGCGCATAAATCCGGTGACTGTAACCATCTTCATAATACCGGTATCCACGCCTGTCATGCCAGCGGCCATGTCCACCTTGGCGGTAGCGGTCATACCCTGGCCCCCTGTGCTCGTAACGGCGATTGTCATACTGTCTCCCCCGGTTACGATCATTATCAGCGTAGGACGGCGCCACGTTTATGCTGCTTATTATTGCGGTTAAGGCAAGGCCGAACAAAACCTTGCCTGCTATGGATCTCAAACTCCATCGACTTGATGTCTTCATACAATAACTCCATTCTTGGATGGATTCCGATCGTCTGTTTGGCTGCAATCTTTCATGGGAGAACAGCACCGATTATTTCCTCTTACTCTTATGTTTCCTCATTATCCCTTTCTCAAAGACGGTATCGGCACTCTTTTTCTGTTCATCCGACATACTGGCATAGAGTTCCTCAAAAGGAGGGATGAATTTTTTTAGCTGATTTAAGCGGGTTTCGGTCATTTGACTGTGAAATTTCATCCGCTCGACAGCGTTCATCATCTTGGTTTTTTCATCCCTGTCTGCAACCAGGGCGTCCATTTCTTTCGCATCTTCCCGCATCACCTGTTGCAGATTCTCCCATAATTTTTCCTGGGCAGGGGTGATCTTGAGCACAGTTTGCAGCTCTTTGATGCGGGCCTCGGTATGTTCGACCACAGTGGTTCGAGCAACTGCCGGTGCTTTTTTTGTGTCTGATGCCGCCAAAGAAGGATTAGCAGGTGCCAAAAAGAGGGCGGATAAAAACGCCATCATCACAACAACGCGGGTAACGGGGGAAGCAACTTGATGCATTTTTCGTTTCATGTTCTGTCTCCTTACAAGTTTGGGGTTGACCACTTGTAAACGCTCATTGCGCTCCAAATAGAATTTCTCGAATTTCCAGAACTGTAGAATCAGCTTCTCTCTACGGTTCATTGAATGACCAGGGGGCATCTTGATGCCCGAGCTACCGACCCAGCACTTTCATGGTTTCGCGCATGAATGCGGGGAGATCGGCCGGTTGCCGGGACGTGACCAAATTGCCGTCGACCACCACCTCGCGGTCTTCATAAAGTGTCCCTGCCTCTTTAAGTTCATCCGCCACCGACAGGTAACAGGTGGCCCGCCGGCCCTTTAACAAGCCGGCACTGATCAAAATCTGTGGTCCGTGACAGATGGCGGTTACCGGTTTGACGTGCGTAAAAAAACTCCGGGCGATTTCCAGGGCTTTGGGCTCTTTTCTCAACTCGGCCGGCGCCTTTCCCCCAGGCAAGACCAGGATCGCATAATCGTCGGGATTGACCTCATCAAGTGTCATGTCCACGGTCACCTCGTAGCCATGCTTGCCCGTGATAGCCCCGCGATTGAGTGAGGCTACTGTCACCGCAACGCCCGCTTCCTGGAGGCGGTAGTAGGGGACCAGCAACTCAGAGTCCTCAAAATTGTCCGCGCTTACAATCAAAGCTTTCATATTTCCTCCTAGGGAAATTAACTGGAACCGGGCACCGGCAGGGGTAACGACGCCGGAACCGTATAATCCTGCTCAACCGTGGCCCGAATAAGGGCGCGGCTCTCCTTTGGCGTGGCCTGTGTCAATGATTCCACCCGTTCTGCGGCGGAGGCGAGATTCTCGTCCTTGATAGCCTCGCGAAACCAGCGAGAGAAGTCGCCCTGATGCAAATGGTACTGCCATGTTTCGTCATCGACCCCGTCTCCGATTTGCAGGAAGAGCATCAAATTCTGGGCCCGCAGATTCATTTTGTGCTGCGGTCCACGGAAATAGAAGCTGCGCTCTGGGGGAAGCTGACCTTCGGCATATTTTCGGCGGTGTCGATGACGCACCATTTTGCAGGGATGGCCCAGGACTTTTTGCGGCGGTGTGGCGCTCTCTTTTAACCACAAGAGAAATTCGCCTGGCTCCAGGGCTGTAGAGTCCATTTGTGGGACGGGTTGTTTGATAATGCGGGTAAAACTGGTCAGCGTCTCATGCGCATTGGCCCCCACCACCAGCAGAGTGTCGACGCGTTCCAGCAGTGCTCCTGAGAGCAGATCCGGATGCACGGTGATCAGGACGACGTTGGTCAATTCTTTGGGTAAAGTGCCATCGGGCGGCAACCACTCCGCCGGCATGAGATGATGGGCCTCATCAAGAATCAACCAGTGCGGCCTACCGGTTCGCGAACGCATTTGCAGCAGTTGCGACAGCAGTCGCAAGAAAAACGGCGGGCGATCAGGAATGGGCAACCCGGTCAGACACACGACGGCATTCGTGTTCGGATCTTCCAGGAACCGCAAAATTTCATCTTCGGGGGGAGCGGCCTTCGGCCCTCCGAACATGACCGCTCCTTCGAATTCGTCGTAATCTCCCTCTGGATCAATCAAACAGAACTGATACTGCTGCTCCTGGAGAGACTCAACGATTCGCGTCGCGACCGTTGATTTGCCGCTCGCCGATGGGCCGCAAATCAAAACGCTCTGGCCGTATGGGGACAACAGCACCTCTTGGTCATCGCTTGTTCCCAGGACGAGATGATGTCTCTGCTGTTGCAGATTCAGAGCGGTCAAATCGTTTGCGACCAGTTCCTCGATCAACTGGCAGACGCCCTGGCTGTGATCCCCTGCGGTGATGAAATCTGCCGTTTCCTTTACCGCCGGAAGCGCATTGGCCACAGCCACGGACATCTCGCACAATCGTAAAAACGCATGATCATTTTCCGCATCGCCGATACCGACCACATTATGCGGCGAAATACCCATCTCTTTCAGGGCCGCAATCAATCCGCTGGCTTTGTTAATACCAGCGGGCAGAATCATCACTGCCCCCTTATTGAAGATGACCTGCAGTTCCAGCCCTTGATCGTGAATGGTATTGATGACCGAGTCCTGATGCGGCTCCCAGGTGGCGACAACGACACGTCCGACTGACAGGGGCCCGACGTTTTTTTTGCCCAGAGCCTGCAGGAAACTGTCGCTCGGTGACTCGGCCAGCAGTTTTTCTTCCTTCGCTGAGGGCCGGTAGAGCAAACCCCCATTTTCCGCCACGACCCATTCGAACAAGTCGATCTCCGGAAAGATGTCTAACAATTCCGGCAGCTCGCGACCCGTCACCATTACCAGTCGACGCCCAGTTGCCAGAAGTTGGCGCAGCGATTCCACGGTCGCTACGTCAACGCGGCCATTTTGGGCAAGAGTCCCGTCATAGTCAGTCGCCAGAACGTGATATCGCATCGTACAGCCTCATGTGTTTGGTGATTACAGGTCGTTTCATCAACAACTTCCCGCCTTGCTTATTTCTTTTTCTGCGCAGCCTTTATCGGCTGGAACGGTCCGTATTGGTGCTGTTCCTGTGAAAAATCATCCGCATAGGGCGGATATGGGCAGTCGACCGCTTTTTTCTCCAATTTCGGATAATCCTTCTCGAGTCCGCTCATCTGCGGCCGCTTGTTAGAACTGAGATAGGCGGCGATATCGTAGGCGTCTTCATTGGTGATCGCCGGACGGTTCCACGGTGTGCCCAGTGGCATGTTGCTATGGATAAACGCGGCAGTGGTCAGGAGCCGATTTGTTCCCGCTCCGTTGTTATAGCTGTTTGTTCCCCAGACCGCCGGGGTGACGTGGCTGCCCGAACCTCCTGCCGACATGGACTGATAGCCGTTCCCGTTTTCGCCATGGCACGACAGGCAGAATCGGTTGTACGCCTCTCCACCATTTTTCACCTCGGCCTTGCGGTTCGGACCTTCGTATTTGGGTGTTCCCAAGCCGAAAACATCCTTGGGCATGTCTTTCGACAACCAGTTCACGTAGGCGACCATTGCCTTCATCTCCCTGCTGTCAACAGCCAGCGCTTTGCCGTTGAGGCTCCGCTCGAAACAACCGTTAATTCGCTCTTCAATCCCCTGCACCTTGTCTTCGCGGCCTCGGTATTGGGGATACATCTGGCTCACCCCAATCCAGGGAAGTCCGAATTGTTTGGTGCCGTTATCCAGGTGGCAGCTCGTGCAGTTAAGGGTGTTTCCTGAAAAACGCATTTTTTCTTCCTTTACGCCAGGTCCAAGCTGTGCATAGGTATCGGTCAAAAGCCGTGCACCGTAACGAATAAGATCACCTTCCGCACCCTGAGGTATATCCTGCATCAGCGGCGGTACCCAGGACGCAGAAGGATTTTTTTCCTCTATGGGCGGCGCAGTGGTGCGTTCTGCATCGGCCAGGGTGGTTAAAAATCTGAGGATCGTGTTGATTTCCTGGTCCTTCAGTTTCTTGTCCAACTGCAGGTAACCCATCTGATCAACAGCCTCCGCCAGGTTGCCCGCCTCGCCATCATGGAAATAGGGGGCAGTCAGGGTGACATTGCGCAGCATGGGAACCTTGAACACATATTTATCACTTTCAAGGCTGGTAACCTTCATCTGCCCAAGATCCGAGTCGTTGTTGTACGCATGGAACACACCCATTTTCTGAAAGGTCATTCCACCCAGGTTGGGGCCGCTGTGACACTGCACACAGCCGACATTGATAAAGGTGCGCATCCCTTCCATTTCCTGCTCGGTGAGCGCTTGCTTGTCCCCGTCCATGAATCGGTCGAAACGGCCCCGGCTGATCAGCGTTCGTTCAAAGGCGGCAACCGCTTTGGCGAAATTGTCGAAAGTCACGGGGGCTTTCTCACCAGGAAAGGCCTTTTTGAAATCAGCAGGATACGCTGGTATGCCGTTCAACCGTTCGACCAGCGCTGCCGCATTGGGCATGCCCATTTCAATGGGATTGAGCGGGGGGCCTTGAGCCTGTTCTTCCAATGTGGCCGCGCGTCCGTCCCAGAATTGTGCAATTTGGAACCCGGCATTCAAGGTTGGTGGATCGTTGCGGTCGCCAAATTTTCCTTCAGCACCTTTGCCTGTCTTGCGATTATCGGCGCTTGCGCCTTTGTTGTCGATAGGATGGCACGAGTTACAGGATTGGGTTTTGTTGATCGAAATGGCTTCCTCAAAATAGAGTTTCTTCCCCAGTGCAATCATGGCGGGCGTGTCCTGCTCGCCCCCCGGCATGGTCGCGGGAAGTTTTCCAAACAGCGCATGTGCCTGCAGCAGCACGACGCCATCTTGGGCCTTGGCTGCTTTTTTTTGCGCCTCCGTGGTGGAATCGGCAGAGGCCTGCGAGATCAGGTTTCCCGCCAAATCGGAGGAAACCAGCACACTCAATCCCGTTGCCAATAAAACAACTGATCGTAGCTTCTTTTGCATAACCAATACTCCTTTCTAA
Source organism: uncultured Desulfobulbus sp. (assembly GCF_963662935.2). Classification (NCBI taxonomy): domain Bacteria; kingdom Pseudomonadati; phylum Thermodesulfobacteriota; class Desulfobulbia; order Desulfobulbales; family Desulfobulbaceae; genus Desulfobulbus; species uncultured Desulfobulbus sp. Next base: position 614,765 of record NZ_CAXXTL010000001.1, read on the forward strand.
GTTATTGAGGGTCCGCCGGTTCAGGTCCATTTGACAACCTGCCTGCCGCCAGCGCCTTATACCCAAAGACATCGCACATAAAATTGATAGCCATACTTCCCAACGACAGAACCCTGCCTTCTTTATATGAAAGTGTTGGTTCCGGTGGCGGTGCCATGGCGCGGAATGCCGACCTTTCATTGTTCGTTGTGGCCGGCCAATCTGGTCTAGCCATGCGGGTTAGGCTTGGTCAATGACGGCTACCGCATTGAAGAATACTAACCAACTACTTGCGGGGTTCTCTCAACTGCGTGTCGTTTTGCTTATGGCGGAATTCGGAGAGGCGCCGGTAAATTTCAACTCTCGCTCGGTTGATGCCGCCGATTGGCCGGTGTTCAATTAAAGAATGTGCCGGAGAAAACGACAAATCTTCAGCCAGTTCCTCTCGTTCCTTGGTGCGAAAGGATTGAGGAGGAATGCGAAGGGTGGCAACTTTGATACAGGGCGATTCCTTTTCGCTCCATTCCACTCCGGCATCTTCAACCGGCATCCGGCCAGGGTCCGTTTGTACTTGCACCATGAAATCAAAGCTGGCCTCATTAGTTGCCAGATGTTTTTCCATGTTCTCAGTGAGATAATGATCGGTAAGTTTTGGGGGTAGGGTGCTTTTTAGGGACGTAGTGGGAACAAGTGAGTATTTTACAGCGTGGTCTGTCCCGCAAAGATACGGAGTGGTGCTCCAGTAACGGATGTCCAGCGGAGATGTTTGATTTTCCGGAGCCTTACGGAGTTCGTTGAGGATATGGATATTGCCGGACAGAACGAGGCGGGAAAAAAAGACCAAGGGGGACCATTTGATGCTGTAGTACACTGCTTCGTGAAACAGTTTGACCGTTCCTAGAGGCATGGTCGGATAGCTTATCAAAATGAAGTCCTGTGTTTCTTGCTCCTCGTTGTGCCTCTCGAACCGCTCCCCCTTGACCCCCATGAGTTTTATGGCAAAACCACGGAGGTCTTTGACTTCGTCCGATTGGATCTTTCCGCTGGAACTGGAAATTCGAACCCAAGCGGGATACGTTAGGCCAGATGCGAATATCCCTTCCTTGAGCTCTGCCGGGATGTGGGGTTCGACGATGAATTCTGCTTGCAGGCAGGCTAGATTTTTCGGGTGTGCGTCTCGTTTGGTTTGACCCGGGGGATAATCTTTGGCCATCTTTTCTTGTAAGAGCGTGTGCATATCGTCGATCAACCGTTCTTCATCATCAGGGACCTTTTCAAACGCACTGATGCTTACCCATTTTCCTTCAGAAAACGGCATGGTCTGTCTCCCCTTGGATGTATTGGTTGGGGCAAACGCATCTCCGGACTTGAGCGTACCGTGTCCTCTTCCTTCCGTGCCCGTTCCGGAAAGCGGAGCAGTTCCTCTGGGGGTGATTGCTTGGGCACATGCACAACCCGTCAGTGCCAATGCCAAGAGAATAAGGGCGCACTCTTTCCTCATCATTACTTTTTGAAATCAAGAAATATCAGGGAACAGGCCGTTCTCTTGATACAATTCACCTTAGGTGCATCCGCGCAGGAAATAGAGCACCAATAAGATCGGGATCGGGACTCCCAAGGCCCAAAGCAAAATCCACCCTATTTTCCCCTTTTGATTGTTCAACATGGCGTCTCCTCATTTTGCGATGTGCAAGCTATCCTGATTTTTTCGAGAACAGCCTGACTGGCAAAGAATCCTGGCAGAATGTGCGGCTATGCAAGCGACAGCACCGTTATCACCTTGTCTGCAATCTTTGATCCAGCTCCTCAATACTCAGCGTAACATTGTTCATAATAATGATTTTACAAGATAAATGTCTGCGCAATCGTTTGCTGGGTTGTTGTTGGTGAGCATAAAAAAAGGTCGCATTTAACCGGTGGCTATATATGACCCTTTTCCGATTTATCCGGCTTCATGAGGTCCAAATGATTGAAGCTGATTGGAAAATGCGGAAGGGATTTTTTTTTGGTGGTGGAATTGCGTGATTGGGCAGCTTCCTGGTCTGGCGACAAACTGTTTGTCAGGATGGGAAAATGAACGAGGTGTCCGATCAACAGCTCGTCATTGGATGAATCGACGTGGTCTTCAGGGGTTGATGTTCTATTACCAGTGTCACTTGCTCAAGGGCTGTTTTCGTACAAGGCGTTTCGTGCGAGACGATCGAGGTCTGCGTCTGTTACAGTAGGAAGAAAACATTTGCGATACAGTTCCTCATGCACGATACCGACAATGGCAACCAGTGGAGCCGCAACCAGAACGCCCAGCACACCGAAGGCGGCCACGCATAAGAGCATGGAAAAGATCACAGCCACCGGATGCAGTTTCATGCTGCGCGCCAGGATAAAAGGGAGAATGACATTGTTTTCTAAAGCTTGGATTGCAATATAGGCGAACACGACCCAGAGAGGGGTCATGCCACCTTTGCCGGCGGCGAGCAACAGGGCCGCGACGGCGCTGAGGAGCGGTCCCAAAAAAGGTATAACTTCCAAGATACACGCAATCATGCCGAGAACCAAGGCATCCATGAATCCGAAGATCGGCAACATGAGCACAAAAACCAGGAAGCCGATCGTTATCATTCCCAGCAGTGTTGCCCCGGCCCAACCGGGCACAAATTTCACGATCCGTTGCATGATAGCCAGGGCCTGGTCATGGTGACGCTCGGGTACGAGAGAAAACAGCGTTCCAAAAATGGGGCGAGGGTTGGTCAGCGTAAAGGTTACGCCAAAGAAGACCGTCACCAACACAATCAAAATCTGAGCCGCGTTGAACGCCACCTCCGTGAAGCGGCCAACCACACCTTGCAACATCTGGCTTAGGCTGGACCGAAAAGAAACCGGTTCTTTCATCGTTTTGATCGGAACCGGTTTTATGACGGGCTTCACGGTTTCTGGTTTAGCTTTCCCTTCCACCGCTGCAGTCTGAGCAATTTCCGTGGTGACTTCCGCCTGGAGCTTTTGTTCGGAAAGGACTGCCTGTTGCTCCATTTTGATCAGCGGTTTTTGCAGACGTTCCCAGTAAGCGGGGAGCTGTTCCGAGAGTTTGGTGACCGAGTTCTGCAACGGCCCAAAGAAAGCCCAGCCGGTCAAGGCAATGACCATCAGCAATGCCGCCACAATCAGCCCCGTCGCACCTCTTCTTCCACCTGTCAAAGCCCGCAATCGTGAAATTACCGGATTAAAGGCGAGCGAAATCAGTAAAATAAGCAGAAACGACAGGAGAATAGGGGACAGCAGCGCGAAAGTTTGAATGAAGGCAAATAACGAAGCCCCCATAACTACATACAGATAAACCGAATGTGGTTTCGTGGCTGATTGCTGGTTGTTGGACATGATTTTTCTCGAGAGCAAAGGAGAAGAGCCCATCTTTGATACAATTATGCGGCCCGCAACCTGGAACCTGCCGGATAACAACAAAGCAAATCGGGCGCGTTTATGAAGAGTGCGGCCACCACAATAACCGGAGTCCAAACGCCGGCCAAGGTTTAGGGGGTGACACTGATTCGTTCACTCCCGTTCCAAGTGTTCCTGGAGCCAAGAGAGTTTCTCGCACTGCCTTCCAGTTCACACATTTTCGTGCATATCCTTGGACTGTGATCAGCGGACACCCGAAGCTCCGATCATCAATATAAATGTCGGCATAGCATTTGGTACTGGTTGTCCACTTCTTTTGTTCGGGGTCTACCTGCACACCGTGCAAGACAATGCCTTTCTGGGAAAACCAGTTGATCGCATCCGTCAAGTATTGGTCTGAACGCATGGTGTACAGAATGATGCTATGCCCAGCCTTGACCAGGTCCTTCAGAGTGTCCACAGCAAGTGGTGCATCCATCCCGACTTCTGGGTATTTGTGATCCACACAGGTTCCATCAAAGTCCACGGCTATTTTCATAAGAGCTCCCTGTTCGATCACATTGCAGCCGCAGCCACTTCAACCCGGTTTTTTCCGCTTTCTTTGGCTTGATAGAGCGCAGCGTCTGCTTTCTCCACGAGGACTCGATGCGTCCGGGTCGTTATCCCGCATGAAGCTAACGCCTAGGCTGACGGTCACTGTGTGTCCATCGGACAATCGTTGCGCCATTTTTGTTTTCATTCTGTCCGCAATTTTGCTGGCTTCAAAATTTTCCGGCAGGATGACCGCGAAATCTTCACCGCCGTACCGGCAGCAAATTTCTTGAGATCGTCAAGCCAAAGTTTATCGGCTTCAATTTCGTTTTCACCTCTGCCGTCCTTGAATAAAGTAGCATATCAAAAAAGGACACTTCTTGAAGAGCGGATCCTCAGTACCCTGCCCATTTTCCATCAACCCGTCGTTTCTTGATTTTGTTTCAGTGTTTCAATTAACTGGGTGAGAAGTGTGAGTTGTTGCTGTTGCATTGCAATAAGCTCGTCCCATTGCTTCTCTCTCAGTAAATCCATTTTTTCATGAAGCACTGATATTTCAAGCTCTGCCTTGAGGTTAACTTCGTAATCATGTTCTGCACTGAGTCGATCTGTGGCAGCCTGTCGGTTTTGCGACATCAAGATGATGGGGGCTTGAAGAGCGGCAATCATAGACAAAAAAAGATTGAGCAGTATGTAGGGGTATGGATCAAATGATTTGTCTGGCTGGGTGAGTACGAACGAATTGAGGGAAATCCAGGCAATCAGTATAAAAATAAAAATGCCGATGAAAACCCAGGAGCCTCCAAAGCTTGCGACCTTATCAGCCAACCTCTGACCGAAAGTCAGTTGTTCGGAAAAGTCGTGCACCACATTTCTTGAAATATGGATTTTCCTGGCGAGGGAATGAGCCACTTTTTTTTCTAGCTCACCAAGATCTTCATATTTCATACGAAAGAGTTTTTCTGCTATTGCACTCACGTTTTGGTTCATTGTTTGAGATGGTTATGGATTAAATTTGCAGCGCGGTTTGTGCCGCCATATGTCTTGGACGGTGCGCTTCTGGCGGCAAAATGATCAGCATGTTAATGGATTTCTCCCTGCCGTTGAACCTTTGGATGAGCCGGTGACCCTGTCAAAATTCCAGAAAGCCTTCTGGCCACCTTTCCTTTGAAGTTTTCCCACTTAGTGCTGGTTCGCATCTCCTTAAACTTTACTCCTCCCCACCAGTAGCAGCACAATGCCGCCCACGAGCGCAATACCACCAACGATCGGCGGCAACGGAAATGTCTTGGTTTTCTCTTCCGATACTTGTAATGGGCCAATATCAACGACTTTTTCGCTGGTTGTGTAGGTGATGCCCTGATACCCTAAGGCTATGACTCCTATGGCAATGAGAAAAATGGCGATAAGTGTGTATGATTTCATTTTTTCCTTCCTTTTGAGAGATTCATTTTGGCTGAAGATGAACCGTTGACCGGCCAGGGCTCGACCTCCCCTTTGCTGGGCATAAATTTGTGCTTCGCACCCCGGTGAACTTTCTCGCTTATCAGGGTTTAAGCCCTCTTGAAGGGCGCGATCAAGGAGAGAGTCTGAGGTGTTGGCTAGATTCGGCCTAGCAACAACAGGATCACGAGAATAACCACAATCAGCCCAACCCCCCCGCTGGGTCCATACCCCCACGACCGGCTATGCGGCCAGATCGGGATGATGCCCAAAAGGGCAAGGATCAGAATGACAAGTAATATGGTTCCTATTGACATGACTCTTCCTCCTTCTAAAAATACGTATTTCAAGATGATTGCGCTTTGTTGTTCGCTTCAGCTCATGACTGTTTGAGCATTCTGGTTCACCTCCGCCTTGCCTTAGAGCCAGAGGGGGAGGCCGTTGACCGTGAGACGATCATTCGACCATCATGTTGTTGACCACCTTGACGACGCCGTGCACATCACTCACAAATTTGGTGGCGAGGTCCTTCTCGGCTACGTTTCTGGCTTTACCTGCTAACGTGACCACACCGTCTTTCGTGGTGACCGTCGTTTTCACGGCACTGGTCGAACGATGATACAGCAAGGTCGTCTTGACCAGGGCGGTGATGGATGCGTCGTCAATCGACCCGCCCATGGCGTCCATTCTTTCACCCATGGTCTGACTGCCTGCTTTATCTGCCACCGGCGGCAAGGTCATCTCGTTGTTCACACTCGCAACTCCTTCGATATCCTTGGTATATTCCGTCGCCAAATCTTTTTGAGCCATGCTGGTGGCCTTGCCTCTCAGGGTGACGGCGCCATCTTTGGCTGAAACCGATATTTCGGTTGCACTCAAGCTTCGATAGAACAGGAGAATGAATTTAACCTTGGTCCCTAGCCATGTATCCGAGTTCATGGCAGGCAAGCCGCTCTTGACCACCAATTGATTGTTGAAACTTTTTACTCCGGGGAGGCCTGTGAGTGTCTCTCCCGCCAGCAAAATATGGGAGTCCTCGGAAACGGTCCCGCTTAAGGTGACGACGCCATCCTGGGACTGGATTTTAATGTCATCGCCCTTGAGGTAGGTCTTGAACACATACGACTGTTTGGCCGATGTTTCGATGCGGTCATCCATCTCGGAAGCAAACAGGTTGACGTTGATGAAGAGCACCGAAATTGCGGTAAAGATAAAAGCTGCACAACGATAGGTTGATTTTTTCATGGCAAATCATTCTCCCTGTGGATTGTTCGGCTCTCTTGAACACTTGGTCCGGCGTCAAGCGACCTGGACCAGCCCCGATAAAACGAATCATGGTCAAAATGGCGGTTATGTGAAAAACCAGCGTTCTCCATTATGGTCAAAGCAATCTTGGTTCCTGTTTTATAATGCCAGCATGCTTAGACGTGTAATAATCTGGTATTTAACAATATTTTTAATTGTTATGCTGATGGCATTCGAATGAATAACTCAACAAAAAAGGGTCACATTTAACCGATGGCCATATATGACCTTTTTTCAAAGAAATGGTGCTCTAAAGTACAAACGGGAAAGAGAGGGGATGATATTCAATTGGAGAGAGTAAATGAGGGGAGTCGCTCGTTGTTAAACCTCGCGAATTCAATATGTTCTTAACTGATTATCTGTTTTGACAAGAGATTGTTATCTCAGTTTGTTAGCTCCTTTCTATTGAAAGGGGCTTTCCAATTTTAGTCATCCTTTATGTGATGAATATCTGTATGCGATTGTCCGATTTGACCACATGCATCGTCAAAATTTGATGAATAAGATGCATGGAGAAAAATTGGTTAATGCAACGATTTGGTTGCATCGCAACAGTATTTCCGTCAGAAGTTTCATTCCATACATCTGTTCGATATCCTGTTACATCCTGTAATTGATCAGTAAGATTTAATCTTGTAATCCTTCGGTCTTATGGGCTCATTTTTTGCTTATTGTAAGTTTGTTTCGGTCCATTGGGCCATTGGACACCTCCTTGAGCCGTAAAGGCCAATCGATAGGTGTCCCTTTTTCCAGCCGACCTCAGATGGAACTGGTCCATATCTGCAGAGCATGGTTGTACCAGTAATTTATCTCTAGACTCTGAGGAAACCTCGATAAGTCTTATGTCGCAGAACGATCCCATGCAGACCGAACTTATCCCTGCCGACATCACCCAATCGCATACGGGAGCTTTAGTTTTATCCGGCAATTGGACAGCTCGGACAATGGCTGGCGCAGGTCAGAAGCTTGCTGCCCTGTGTGATGCCAACGTCGCTGAAGTGGTTGTAGATGGTTCGCGCCTGGAGACAATGGACAGCGTCGGGGTGTGGATCCTGCATCGGCAATTCAAAGAGATACGTAATACCGGCCGGTCGATACGTTTGCTCGACTGGTCGTCGCCCTTTCTCAAATTGCTGGATGCAGTAGAAAAGCAGATCGACATGCCTCTGCCCATGCCCCCGCGCGAATCATCGCTGGAGAAAATCGGCAAGGAAGGTGAGGCTGCTTGGCAGGGCATGTTTGCGCTGCTCAGCTTTATTGGTGAATGCGCCTTCGTTCTGATGCGCATTGCCCCTCACCCAAAACGTTGGCGGTGGCGGCAAGTGCTCAAAAACATTCAAATTGCCGGCTTTGACGCCCTGCCGATCATTGGATTGACGGCTTTTTTGTTGGGCATTGTTGTGGCCTATCAGGGTTCGGGGCAACTCAGGCATTATGGTGCGAATATTTTTGTCGTCGAACTGGTCGGTTTTGCAATGCTGCGCGAATTTTCCCCACTCATCACCGCCATCATTATCGCCGGGCGATCAGGATCGGCCTATGCAGCGCAGATCGGTACCATGGTGGTCACTGAGGAGATTGACGGTATGCGCACCATCGGCATTGAACCCATCGATTTTCTTGTCCTGCCAAAGATTATTGCCCTGATTGTTGCCTTGCCCTTATTGACTGTCTTTGCCGACGTTACGGGTGTGTTCGGTGGTATGATCATGGCGCGCTCGCAGTTAGGGATCAGTTACCACGAATTTCTTGTCCGTTTTGAGAGCGAAATCCACCTGTCTGCTTTGCTGATTGGGATCGGTAAATCTTTTGTGTTTGCTGCTATTATCGCCATCATAGGCTGTTACCAGGGTTTTCGCACTAAGGGGAACGCAGACAGCGTCGGTCGGCAGACCACCCGCAGCGTGGTCCAATCCATCTTTATCGTGATCATCCTGGATTCAGTTTTTTCGGTCATCTTCAGCCTGCTGGATCTCTGATATGCAGAACGCCGCTGATCAGGCCAATGTTGGCTCCCCAAAGGTTCCCAATGTCATAGAGATGCGCCAGGTGTGCACCCGTTTTGGCAGCCATGTTGTCCATGCTGATTTGGATCTTGATATCCAGCGCGGCGAAATATTTGCCATTGTCGGAGGCAGTGGATCAGGCAAATCAACCCTATTGCGCGAGATGATCATGCTGCATCGCCCGAACGCAGGGACGGTAAAGATCCTTGATACCGATGTCCTGACAGCCTCTCCGGACGAGGCACTTATTCTGCGCCAGCGCTGGGGCGTCATGTTCCAGTATGGCGGTTTGTTCGGCACGCTCAACGTACGGGACAATGTCGGGCTGCCACTGCGTGAACACACTGATCTGGATGACAGGTTGATTGATGAAGTGGCCGCTTGGAAGATCAGCCTGAGTGGTCTGGAGCCGGAAGCTGGATTGCAATATCCGACTCAATTGAGTGGCGGCATGCTCAAGCGGGCATCTATGGCGCGTGCTTTGGCGCTCGATCCGGAGCTGTTGTTTCTCGATGAGCCAACCGCCGGTTTGGACCCTGGCGGCGCCGGCGGCATCGACGCTTTGGTCCGTCATCTTGCCGAGTTATATCAGCTGACTATTGTGATCATTACGCATGATCTCGACTTTTTATGGCAGGTGACCGATCGGGTCGCCGTCCTTGGCGAAGGCAAGGTGGTCGGTGTTGGATCGATGTCGGAGTTGGCCCACATGGAACACCCTGATATACGCGTCTACTTCGATGGCCCACGCGGCAGGGCTGCACAGGCTCAGGCCCAGACTCAGGATAAGGTCAGGCCAAACCAGAAACAGGACAAGGAGCAAAGGTGGACGCAAAAATAAACTATGCAGCGGTCGGCGTTTTTGTGCTTGCTCTTGGCGCCGTATTCGTAGCGAGCATCCTGTGGCTTGCTGTCGGCGCCGGCAACAAAAAAGATTATGACCTGTATGGGGCGATTATCAAAGAATCGGTGGCTGGTCTCAATATTGATGCACCCGTCAAATACCTCGGGGTCAATGTTGGCAAGGTGCAGAAAATTCAGCTCGACCCAGCCAATCCACAGGAAGTGCACCTGCTATTCGCGATCGAAAAAGGAACGCCCATCAGAGAAGACACCGAGGCAGTCTTAAAAACGCAAGGCTTAACCGGCATTGCCTATGTTGAGCTCAGCGGTAGCTCCCCAGAATCACTGCCTTTGGCGGTAGTCGCGCCAGGCAAATACCCGATGATCCTGACCAAACCCTCTTTAAGTGCACGATTGGAAAATGTCCTGGCTTCAGTGCTCGCCAAACTTGATCGGACTTCGGCAAACGTCGATGCTCTGTTTGAAGAAAATCGGACGGAAATAAAAAATATCCTTGCCAACACCTCTGTCGTGATGAGCTCAATTGCCTCGCAACAGATGAACATCAAAAGATTTATTTCAAGTGCAGCGAATGTCGCAGACGATGCTGCCCTGATGGTTCCCCATTTTGACCCGATGCTTGATCGGATCAGCAGGGCGGCTGATGCCGTCGAAAAAATGGCAAAGGACACTGCTCTTGTCAGCAAGGACGCAAAAAAAGTTTTTACAGAAGTAGAGAGTGGCGTGCACCAGTTCTCCGGGAAAACACTTCCGGAAACCGAAAAGCTGTTGGTTGAATTGAACGCCCTGTTGGTCTCTTTGCGCCGCTTGAGCGAACAAACCGAACGCAACCCCAGCAGTCTGCTGCGCGGCCGCCAGCCCGTTCTTTTGGGGCCAGGAGAATAGATATCGCCATGATCAATACCTCAGTCCCACCGCCACGCAGGAGTTTGAGCGCCATGGTCCTTGTCGCCGCCATCTTGTGCGGCTGTTCCATGCTGCTCCCTGTTAAATCGCCGCCGCTCACGCTGTTTTCATTCGAGAGTCCGCAGCCAATAGTTCAAGCTGCATCCGCACCATCGGTAAAAAGAGCTGCACCGACGCTGATCGTCAGTATCCCGCGTGCCGCAGCTGGTTTTGATAGCCATAAGATCATCTATATCCGCCAAGCCAATACGTTTGAATATTTTAGCCAGGCCCAATGGGTTGAAACACCGGCAAACATGCTCTCGCCCTTGATTGTGACGGCACTGGAGCGCAGCGGTCAATTCAGCGCTGTTGTGCCATCGCCCACCAGCGCAGCCGGCCAACTGCGTCTGGATGTTGAGATCGTGCGCTTACAGCACGAATTCCTGCAGAGACCGAGTCAGGCTCACTTCACCTTACGGGCCCACCTGCTCGATACGGCGACGCGAGAGGTCGTCGCTTGGCGCGAGTTTGATGCAATCGTGCCTTCAGCCAGCGAAGATCCGTATGGCGGTGTGCTCGCTGCCAATAGCGCAGTCCGCATTGTCATTGAAGAACTTGTCCACTTTTGTGTGCAAGCAGCCACCCGGGATTTGCCTGGAGTTTCTGCTCCTTGATCAAGCCTTGTCATGAGATTTTATGGGAGAGAGATTTTCCTTAATGGGAGCCTTTTGCAAAATGACAGAAACAAACTCTGCTTCTCACTCGCATCTCGCGAGAAAGAGGAAATTTATATTGTCATTTCAAGCGATAGCGAGGAATCCCGGTCATCCGGATGGTGAGATTTCTCCCTCCGGTTGAAAAGACACCACCTGCACCGTTCATTTTGCAAAGGCCTCATGGGTTAGCCGATTTCCGGAACCACTTCTGTTTCCCCTAGGTCAGTCTATTTTTGCGTCGAAGTTTCACTGTTTTGCAATTGAGCCCCATCACCTCCACCCATTCGCAGACTATTGGGTACCGTTGACGCCCTGCTGCGCAGGCGTGGCGATCCCGTTGGAATGCACACCCATCTCTATGGCAGCAATGATGTTGTCCAACCAAGGAGCAACCATGAACCAAGAGGCTGCAATCACCTGTATGTTTGTCGATATCGGCGGCGTCCTGCTCTCCAACGGGTGGGATCGTCATGCCCGCAAACAGGCGGCGGCGCGCTTTGCACTCGACTTGAGTGAGTTGGAGGAGCGGCATCATTTGGTCTTCGAGACCTATGAAACCGGAAAACTCACCTTGGACGAATATTTGGATCTGGTGGTCTTTTACCAGAAACGCCCATTAACCCGTGAGCAGTTCCGGGAATGCGTCTTTGCGCAGACCCAACCGTACCCGGAAATGATCGCGCTGCTGCTCAGGGTCAAAGAGCTGTACAGACTGAAAATTTTGGCCGTCAACAATGAAGCGCGCGAGCTGAATGCGCATCGGATTAGAACATTCAAACTCGACGCGTTCATCGACGGCTTTGTTTCTTCCGGCTTTGTCCACCTACGCAAGCCCGATGCCGACATTTTCCGCCTGGCGCTGGACATCGCCCAGGTTCCGGCCCGCCAGATCGTTTGCATCGACGACCAGCCGCTGTTTGTCGAAGTCGCAAAAGGTTTGGGGATGCGCGGCATTGTCCACACAGACTACAAATCCACCGTCGCCGGACTTGCGGCGCTGGGCTTGACCGCTGACCAGGATGGCGTCCAGGCCGGTTGAGTGCAAGGACTATTCCCAGACCCTCGGGGTGGATCGCAACGCCACCGTACCGCATCAACAAAAACTACAACGCAAGCAAAGGAAAGAACCTCATGCAAACAGCAACACAACCACTCTCCCCGGAACTGCTGCTCAAGATGGACGCCTATTGGCGGGCCGCGAACTATCTCTCGGTGGGGCAGATTTATCTCTACGACAACCCGCTGCTGAAAAAGCCGCTTGAACTGGCGCACATCAAACCGCGCCTGCTGGGCCACTGGGGCACGACCCCTGGGTTGAATTTTATCTATGTGCACCTGAATCGGGTCATCAAGGAAGGCGATCTGAACATGATCTACGTCACCGGTCCGGGGCACGGAGGGCCGGGGTTGGTTGCCAACACCTACCTGGAGAGCACCTACAGCGAGGTCTATCCGCAGATCTCCCAAGATGAGGAAGGCCTGCAGCGCCTGTTCAAGCAGTTTTCCTTTCCCGGCGGCATTCCCAGCCATGTCGCCCCGGAAACGCCCGGTTCGATCCATGAAGGCGGCGAGTTGGGCTATTCGCTCTCGCACGCATACGGGGCGGCCTTTGACAATCCGGAACTGATCGTTGCCTGTGTGGTCGGCGACGGCGAGGCGGAAACCGGGCCCTTGGCCACCAGCTGGCATTCCAATAAATTTCTCAATCCGGTATGCGACGGCGCGGTGCTGCCCATCCTCCATTTGAACGGCTACAAGATTGCCGGCCCCACCGTCCTGGCCCGCATCCCTCGCGACGAACTGGAAGCCCTTTTCCGCGGTTACGGCTACACCCCCTATTTCGTTGAAGGCGACGAGCCCATGGACATGCATCAGCGCATGGCGGCCGCGCTGGACGAGGTGATTGCGCACATCCACAGTATCCAGAGCGAGGCCCGTGCCAACGGGTTCCAGAAACGTCCGGACTGGCCGATGATTATTCTGCGTTCACCCAAGGGTTGGACCGGCCCCAAGGTGGTGGACGGCAAGCCGTCCGAAGGCACCTTCCGCGCCCATCAGGTGCCGATGGGCGAGATGAGTCATCCGGGCCATATCCGGATGCTGGCAGAGTGGATGCAGAGTTATCGCCCGCAGGAACTGTTCGATCAGACCGGCAGACTCAAGGCCGAACTGGCCGAACTCGCGCCGCAGGGAGAGCGCCGCATGGGCGCCAATCCGCACGCCAACGGTGGCTTGTTGCTGCGCGATCTGCGGCTGCCTGATTTTGGCGACTACGCGGTGAAAGTGACGCAGCCTGGCGCGGTGGAGGCCGAATCCACCCGTGTCCAGGGCGAATTTATCCGCGATGTGGTGCAGCGCAATCCTCAGACCTTCCGCGTCTTTAGCCCGGATGAAACCGCCTCTAACCGTTGGGGCGCAGTGTTTGAGGTAACCAACCGCTGCTCAACCGCCGAGATTCTGGCCGGCGACGACCATGTCGCGCCAGATGGTCGGGTGATGGAAATGCTGAGCGAGCATCAGTGCGAAGGCTGGCTTGAAGGGTATCTGCTCACCGGCCGGCACGGCTTTTTCTCCAGCTACGAAGCCTTTATCCATATTGTTGATTCGATGTTCAATCAGCACGCCAAATGGCTGAAGGTGACGCGGGAAATTCCGTGGCGGCGGCCCATTGCCTCGCTCAACTATCTGCTGTCGTCGCACGTCTGGCGCCAGGATCATAACGGCTTCAGCCATCAGGATCCCGGCTTCATCGACCATGTGATCAACAAAAAGGCTGAGGTTATCCGCGTCTATCTGCCGCCCGACGCCAACACCCTGCTCTCGGTCACCGATCACTGCCTGAAGAGCCGCAACTACGTCAACGTGATTGTGGCGGGCAAGCAACCGGCGCCGCAATGGCTCGATATGGACGCGGCAATCCAGCATTGCACCGCCGGCATCGGCATCTGGGAATGGGCCAGCAACGACCTCGGCGGCGAGCCGGACCTGGTCATGGCCTGCGCCGGCGATGTGCCGACGCTCGAAACCCTGGCGGCCGTGGAATTGCTGCGGCACCATTTTCCCGCCTTGAAGATACGGGTGATCAATGTGGTCGACCTGATGAAACTCCAACCGCAGAGCGAACACCCTCACGGCCTAGATGACAAGGCGTTTGACGCCCTGTTCACCACCGACAAACCGATTATTTTCGCCTATCACGGCTATCCGTGGCTGATTCATCGGCTCGCCTACCGCCGCACTAATCACAAGAATCTGCATGTGCGCGGCTACAAGGAAGAAGGCACCACCTCCACCCCCTTTGACATGGTGGTGATGAACGATCTTGACCGGTTTCACCTCTTTGGCGATGCGGTCGACCGCTTGCCTCAATTGCAGTCGCAGCTTGCCTATGCCCAGCAATTCGTCCGCGACAAACGCCTTGAGCATAAACAGTACATCGCCGAGTACGGTGAAGACCTGCCGGAAATCCGCAATTGGAAGTGGGGCGCCCAGCAATGAAGGCGCCGGTTGGGTTCGTCTGCGGCTCGGCCTTTTGCGACCGGGCGAACCTGGGGTCATACGTGATGTGTTGGCTGATGCTGATGGTGTTTTTTGTTTTGTCCGGATGCGTTTCGATGGCGCCTTCGTATCAACAACCGCCGCTGCCGGTGGCGATCGCCTATCCGGACGCCCAACCTGCTGAAGGAATCGGGGCAGGGCAGGGCACAATTGCAACCGGCTGGCGGGACTATTTCACCGATCCGCGCCTGCAGACGCTGATCAAACTGGCGCTGGACAATAATCGTGATCTGCGGACCGCCGTATTGCGCGTGGAGGAAGCGCGTGCCGTCTATGGCATCCAGCGTGCCGAGCAGTTTCCGACCATCGGCGTCCAGGCCGGTGTCGACCGATCACGCATCCCTGCCGACTTAAGCCCAACCGGCAAGCCCGTTGAGGGCAGTCAGTACCAGGTAGCCTTGGGCCTGGCGAGTTGGGAAATCGATTTCTGGGGACGGGTCCGCAATCTCAAGGAATCGGCACTGGAAAAATACCTGTCCACCGACGCAGCCCGCCGCGCTGCCTCCATATCGCTGGTTGCGCAGGTCGCCAACAGCTACCTGAGCCTGCGTGAAGTCGACGAACGTCTGGTGCTGGCACGCCGGACTATTGCCAGTCGCGCTGAATCCCTGCGCATTTTCACCCGCCGCGTCCAAGTCGGATCGACCTCGCGGCTCGACCTGACTCAGGTGCAGACTCTGATGACCCAGGCCCAGGCGCTGGGCGCCCAACTTGAACAGTTGCGCGCCGCCCAAGCCCAGGCGCTGATCTTGCTCATTGGGACACCCGTTGACCTCCCCGCCAGACCGGATCACCTTGGAGAACAGGTCGTGCTGGTCGAACTACGTGCCGGATTGCCCTCGGACCTGCTCGTCCAACGACCCGATATCGTCGCCGCAGAACATCAGCTGAGAGCCGCCAATGCCAATATTGGCGCGGCCCGCGCTGCATTTTTTCCCAACGTCACCCTGACCGGCTCCTTTGGTACAGCCAGCGCCGAACTGGAAGGGCTGTTTGCCTCGGGGAGCCATGCATGGGTTTTCTCACCGAGCATCTCGCTGCCCCTTTTCGATGGGGGGCGGCGACGCAACAACCTCAGCCTGACCGAAGCCCGCCGCGACCTGGCAGTGGCCGCTTACGAGAAAACGGTGCAGAGCGCCTTCCGCGACGTGGCCGAGGCCCTTTCCGCACGGCATTGGCTGACTGAGCAGTTGGTCATCGCCCAAACCGCCCAGGCGGTGCAGACCGAGCGCGCCCGGTTATCCCAGTTGCGCTATGACAACGGCGCGGCCACTTTTCTCGAAGTGCTTGATGCCCAGCGCGAATTGCTTGCAGCCGAGCAACAGGTAGTGCAGATTCGCCGGGCTCTGCTGACCAGCCGTGTCGGCCTGTATGCGGCCCTTGGTGGCGGCGCGATGGATTTTGCTTCGCTCCCCGTCCGCGCCCTCCCTAACTCCACCCGAGGCACCCTGAATCCATGAACGCCACCACAACCGCCCCACCGGTCACCGTGACTGCAACGACACTGCCGCCAGCAGCAGACGCCACCGCACCGGTTACGGTAACAGTGACGGTCTCACTTGCTCCCCCGGTTATTGCACCAGTCTCGCCGGCGGCCCCACCCACTGAGACCACGAAGACTGTCACTGAACAGGTTTCACAACCGGCTCACCCCGCAGCGGCACCCGCCTCACCGGAAGATTCTCCACCTGAAGTCACGAAGCCTGCTGCCGCACCGGCCGCAACACCCGTTCCTCCTGAAGCCAATACACCGGTTGCCATAGCCGCTGCTGCACCGCCGGCTGGCGAACCCACCCCGGCATCAACCACTCCCACTAATACGGTTCCTACCACTGGACCGGTTTCCCAGCCGGCTCAACCAGCCGCATCCGCACCCGAGACCCCAGAGGCTCCTTCTCTGCTCCAGAAAATAAAAAAATGGCTGATCCCAATCCTGGTCATCGCCGCCCTGGCGGCGGCCGCGCTGGTGGCCTGGCAGATGCTGCGTCCCAAGGGGCCTGGCAAGGGCTTTGTCAATGGTAATGGCCGCCTCGAAGCCACGGAAATTGATGTGGCTGCCAAACTCGCCGGGCGGGTGGAGGATATTCTGGTGAGCGACGGCGATTTTGTCACTGCAGGCCAGACCCTGGCCCATATGCAGGTGCAAACCCTTGAGGCCCAACGGGATGAAGCGGCTGCGCGGCTGCAGCAGGCCATCACCGGCGTTGCCAGTGCCGAGGCCCAGGTGGCCATGCGCGAAAGCGATAAGCAGGCAGTGCTGGCCCTGGTGACCCAGCGAGAAAGCGAGAGCGATGCCGCCCGGCGGCGACTGGCCCGCTCGGAGACGCTGACCCGCGAGGGTGCCGCATCGGCGCAGGAACTCGACGATGACCGGGCCCGGCTGCGCAGCACCCAGGCCGCCGTTGCCGCTGCCAAGGCGCAGGTGGGTGCCGCCCAGGCCGCCATTGTTGCCGCCCGTACCCAGGTGGTCAGCGCCCAATCCGCCATCACCGCCGTCGAGGCCACGGTCACGCGCATCAAGGCCGATATCGACGACAGTGCCCTCACTGCGCCCCGCGATGGCCGCGTCCAGTACCGTGTTGCCCAACCCGGCGAGGTGCTGGCAGCAGGCGGCAAGGTCCTCAATCTGGTGGATCTGGCCGACGTCTACATGACCTTTTTTGTCCCCGAAACGGTGGCTGGAAAACTGGCGCTGGGCAGCGAGGTCCACATCATCCTTGACGCTGCCCCGCAGTACGTTATCCCCACCAAGGTGTCGTTTGTGGCCAGCACCGCCCAGTTCACCCCCAAAACCGTGGAAACCGCCAGCGAACGGCAGAAACTGATGTTCCGCGTCAAAGCGCAGATTGACCCTGAGTTGCTGCAAAAGCACTTGAAACTGGTCAAGACCGGTCTGCCGGGCATGGCCTGGATCAAGCTCGACCCACAGGCGCAATGGCCGGCCGAACTGGCGGTCAAGGTTCCGCAGTGAATCCGGAAACTCCCCGCACCGCGCCACCGGTCGCCCGCCTGGCAGGCGTCAGCCTGCGCTACCGCAAGACGCTGGCCCTTGATACCATCAGCCTGGATATTCCCGCGGCCTGCATGGTTGGCCTGATTGGTCCAGACGGTGTGGGTAAATCCAGTTTGCTGGCGCTCTTGGCCGGTGCCCGCGCCGTGCAGGAGGGCAGCCTGGAAGTGCTGGGCGGCGACATGACCAGCACAGCACACCGCGACAGCGTCTGCCCCCGCATTGCCTACATGCCCCAAGGTCTGGGCAAAAATCTCTACCCAACCCTGTCGGTGGAGGAGAATCTCCAGTTCTTCGGCCGTCTTTTTGGCCACGATGGGGCCGAGCGCCGCCGTCGAATCGATGAGCTGACCGCCAGCACCGGTTTACAGCCATTCCTGACGCGCCCGGCGGGCAAACTCTCGGGCGGCATGAAACAAAAACTCGGGCTCTGCTGCGCCCTCATCCACGATCCCGACCTGCTGATCTTGGATGAGCCGACCACCGGCGTTGATCCGCTTTCGCGCAAACAATTCTGGGATCTGATCGAGCACATCCGCGCCGAGCGCCACGACATGAGCGTGGTCGTCGCCACCGCCTACATGGAAGAGGCGGACCGCTTCGACTGGCTGGTGGCCATGGATGCGGGGACGATCCTGGCAACCAGTACACCCAAGGCCCTGCGCACGCGCACCGCCACCGACTCCCTGGAAGGAGCCTTCATCACCCTGCTGCCCGAGGAAAAACGGCGTGGCCATCGGACCGTGGTGGTACCGCCCCTGGCAGCCTCGGTCGCGGCTGAGATTTCCATCGAGGCCCAGGGGTTGACCATGCGCTTCGGCGACTTCGTGGCCGTGGATCATGTCGACTTTCGCATCCAGCGGGGCGAAATCTTCGGTTTTCTCGGTTCCAACGGCTGCGGCAAGTCGACCACCATGAAGATGCTCACCGGCCTGCTGCCCGCCAGCGAGGGCACTGCCCGGCTGTTCGGCCAGGTCGTCAATGCGGGCGACATTGAAGCGCGGCGCCGCGTCGGCTACATGTCCCAGGCTTTTTCGCTCTACGGCGAACTCACTGTGCGCCAGAACCTGGTGCTGCATGCGCGGCTGTTCTCTCTGCCCGAGGAGGGAATTGCCGCCCGGGTGGATGAATTGATCAAACGCTTCGGTCTGACTGCGGTCATCGACACCCTGCCCGACAATATGCCCTTGGGCATCCGTCAGCGTCTGTCGCTGGCGGTGGCGGTGATCCACCAGCCCGAACTGCTGATCCTCGACGAACCGACCTCGGGCGTCGACCCGATTGCCCGCGACATGTTCTGGCAGTTGATGATCGACCTGTCGCGCAACGACCATGTGACCATCTTCATCTCCACCCACTTCATGAACGAGGCCGCGCGTTGCGACCGCATCTCGCTGATGCATGCCGGCCGGGTGCTGGTGAGCGACACGCCTGCCGAGTTGCTCCGCCTGCGCGGCACCGACACCCTGGAACAGGCCTTCATCCTGTATCTCGAAGAAGCCACGGCGGGCAGTCCCCAAGCCGATGTTGTGCAGCCGGGCAAGGCCCTGCCATCTGCACAGCCAACGGGTCGACCGCATCGATCCTTTTTCAATTTAGGCCGCGCCTTCAGCTATACCCTCCGCGAAACCCTGGAATTGCGACGCGATCCGGTGCGCGCCACCTTGGCGCTGCTCGGCACGGCGATCCTCATGTTCATCATGGGATACGGCATCAGCCTGGACGTCGAAAATCTGTCCTTTGCCGTCCTTGATCGTGACCAGACCGTCCTGAGCCAGAACTATGCCCTCAATCTCTCGGGCTCGCGCTACTTCATCGAAAAGCCGCCGCTCACCGGCTATGCCGACCTGGATCAACGCATGCGTGGCGGCGATCTGGCGCTGGCCATCGAAATTCCCTCCGGCTTTGCCCGCGACATCGCCCGCGGCACCGCCGTCCAGGTGGGAGCCTGGGCGGATGGCGCCATGCCGACGCGCGCCGAGACCGTGCGCGGCTACGTCCAGGCCATGCACCAGATGTGGCTGATCGATATGGCCACCCACCGTCTCGGAATAAAGATGGCCGCGGCCAGCACCGTTGAAACCCGCTACCGCTACAACCCAGATGTCAAAAGCCTGCCCGCCATGGTGCCCGCCATCCTGCCGATGCTGCTAATGATGATCCCCGCCATGCTGACGGCGCTGTCGGTGGTGCGCGAGAAGGAACTCGGCTCGATCATCAACCTCTATGTCACCCCGGTCACCCGCAGCGAGTTCCTGCTCGGCAAACAGTTGCCCTACATTGTCCTGGCCATGATCAACTTTTTTTTGCTCGCCATCCTGGCGGTCACTGTCTTCGGGGTGCCGATTAAGGGCAGCTTCGCCTCCCTGACCCTGGCGGCGATGATCTTCGTGGTCGGTTCCACCGGCTTCGGCCTGCTGGCCTCAACCTTTACCAACAGCCAGATCGCCGCCATGTTTGTCACCATGATCGGCACCATCATCCCCTGTGTGCAGTTCTCCGGCCTGCTCAACCCGGTGTCCTCGCTCGAAGGCCTGGGTGCCTGGATCGGCCGCGTCTATCCGGCCACCCATTTTTTGACCATCAGCCGGGGCGTGTTCAGCAAGGCCCTGGACCTCACTGACCTGATGCATTCGTTCTGGCCGCTGCTGGCGGCGGTGCCCGTGATCCTCGGTCTGGCGATTATGCTGCTCAAGAAACAGGAGGCCTGAAGATGCACTCTTTTGCGGCCAATATCTATCGCTTGGGGATCAAAGAACTGTGGAGCCTGGTGCGCGATCCGATGATGCTGGTGCTGATTGTCTACACCTTCACCGTGTCGATCTACGTGGCCGCCACCGCCATGCCCGAGAGCCTGCACAACGCGCCCATCGCCATCGTTGACGAGGATGGCTCACCGCTGTCAGCGCGCCTCATCGCCAGTTTCTACCCGCCGCATTTCAAGGCACCGATCATGATTTCGCTGGCCGAGGTCGATGCCGGCATGGATCGGGGCGACTACACCTTTGCCCTCAATATTCCGCCCAACTTCCAGCAGGATGTGCTGGCCGGAAACACGCCCGCGATCCAGCTCAACATCGACGCCACCCTCATGAGCCAGGCCTTCACCGGCAACAGCTACATCCAGCAGATGGTCGCAGGTGAGGTCAATGAATTTGTGGCGCGTTATCGCAGCACAGTGGTGCCGCCGATCGGCTTGGCGCTGCGCATGCGCTTCAACCCCAACCTGGAACAATCCTGGTTCGGTTCGCTAATGGAGATCATCAACAATGTCACCATGCTCTCCATCATCCTGACCGGCGCGGCTCTGATTCGCGAACGCGAGCACGGCACCATCGAACATCTGCTGGTGATGCCGGTGACCCCGGCTGAAATCATGCTGGCCAAGGTTTGGTCCATGGGATTGGTCGTGCTGGTGGCGGCGCTGGTGGCGCTGGTCTTTATCGTTCAAGGCCTGCTGCGGGTGCCGATCCATGGCTCGGTAGCGCTCTTCATGCTGGCGGCCGCGCTCCATCTCTTTGCCACCACCTCAATGGGCATTTTCCTGGCCACCCTGGCGCGTTCCATGCCGCAGTTCGGCATGCTGCTGGTGCTGGTCCTGCTGCCGCTGCAACTGCTCTCCGGCGGGGCCACCCCGCGCGAGAGCATGCCCGAACTGGTCCAGAACGTCATGTTGGCGGCTCCCACCACCCATTTTGTGTCAGCGGGGCAGGCCATTCTCTACAGGGGCGCGGGCCTTGATGTGGTCTGGCCGCAGTTTTTGTGCATTGTGGCCATCGGCAGCCTGCTGTTTGCCGCTGCCCTACTGCGGTTTCGCAAGACGATCAGCCAGATGGCCTGATTGTGTGGCGGGTCATTCACACCTTCAACATCGTGCCTCTCATCTTCGGGCCTTCTGATCTCGCAAGTTAGTGCGGCGACACCAAATGCCGAAGCCATAAGGCCTGTGCGTGGTTCGGGATCTCTCCCCTGCGGTCGAGATGACAGCAGGGAAGAATTGGACAGTGGTAGCTGACCTAAATTTCAAGATGCCTATAATTTGTGGAGCTATTCTTGGGGGATGGTCACAGAGTTGGCCGCATTTGCAATACGTTCTTCATTCGTGACGCAGCGCCTCAATCGGGTCCATACGGGCTGCGCGCCGCGCCGGAAAAAAGCCGAACACCACCCCAATCCCCGCTGAAAACACAAAGGATAGCAGATTAATGGTCAGGTCAAACAGATAGGGCACACCCATTACGCGGGCCAGTACCATGGATGCCCCTGTGGCGATGATAATGCCGATGAGTCCACCCAGCGCAGCCAGGGCCACTGCCTCGATCAGGAACTGGAGCAGCACCTCACGCTCCAGGGCGCCGATGGCCAGGCGCAGGCCGATCTCGCGGGTGCGTTCGGTGACGCTGACCAGCATGATATTCATGATGCCGATGCCGCCTACCAGCAGGCTGACTGCGGCCACGGCGCCCAACAGGGTGGTCATCACCTTGGTGGTGCCTGAGAGTGTTTCGGCCAACTGCTGGGTATCGAGGATGTTGAAGTTGTCGTCATCGCCCTCGGCCAGCTTGCGGCGCTCACGCAGCAACTGCCGCAGACTGGCTTTCAGCCGGGTGCTGTCGCTGCCGTCTTCCATCGAGACCAGCAGGGTGGCCACCTTCTGGTTGCCGGTGACCCGACGCTGCAGGGTGTGCAGCGGGACGAGCACCGTGTCGTCCTGGTCGTTGCCCATCGCGGCCTGACCCTTGGAGGCAAGCACACCGATCACCTCGCAGGAAAACTGCTTGATACGGAGCTGCTCGCCCAGTCCAACAGCTCCCACTGCACCACCATAAATTTCACGGCGTACCGTTTCGCCGATGATGCAGACGGCAGATCCTGCGGTTTGCTCGTCCGGCTCAAACGTGCGTCCGGCTGCCAGCTTCCAGTTGCCGGTGTCGAACCAGGCATTGCTGCTGCCGGTGACGCTGGTGGCCCAGTTGCGACCATTGGCAACCACGGTGACACTGGCGCGGCCTTCTGGCGCTACAGCGGCAACCCCTCCAATCTGGGCCAGGATAGCTTCGGCATCGGACTCTTTAAAGGAAGGGATGCCAGCACCGCCCCCTCCGCCTCCAGGGCCTTGGCGCTGTCCCGGGCGGATCATTAAAAGGTTGGTGCCCAGGCTGGAGATTTGCGTCTGCACGGCTATGGTGGCCCCTTTGCCCAATGTGACCATGGTGATCACTGCGCTGACGCCAATGACAATGCCGAGAATGGTGAGGAACGAACGCAACAGGTTGCGGCGGATCGAGCGCAGGGCGAGAAACAGGGTATTGAGCAGCATCAGGGTCTCCCCGCCGTTGCCGACGCTTTCAAGGCTGTTGGCGGCGATATGGTCGGGTGCGGGTTCGGCAGGTCGCTTTCAATGCGACCATCGACAAAGCGCACCATGCGGTGGGCATAGGCGGCCATGTCGGGTTCGTGGGTGACCATCAGTACGGTAATGCCGTGCTCCAAGTTCAAGCCGCGCAACAATTCCATAATTTCCTGGCTGCGCTGGCTATCGAGGTTGCCGGTGGGCTCGTCGGCCAGCAGCACTGCCGGTTCCGTGACGATGGCACGGGCAATCGCCACCCGCTGTTGCTGCCCGCCTGAGAGTTCTGCCGGTGAATGATGCTCCCAGCCACCCAGACCCACCGACTTCAGTGCTGCAGCTGAAGCGGCACGGCGTACCGCTGCGCTTTCGCCACGGTACAGCAGCGGTAGTTCGACGTTTTCTTGGGCCGAGGTACGCGCCAGCAGATTAAACCCCTGAAAGACAAAACCCAGATAGCGGCGGCGCAGCCGTGCCCGCTGGTCTCGTGACAACGCCTCGACATGCGCTCCGGAGAACAGATATTGACCAGTGCTGGGCGTATCCAGACAGCCCAGGATGTTCATCGCGGTCGACTTGCCTGATCCGCTGGGCCCCATGATGGCGACAAACTCACCGGCATGGATATCGAGATCGATCCCCTTGAGCGCCAGCAATTCGGCCTGGCCGATGCCGTATTTCTTGGTCACCCCTCGCAGCCGGATCAAGGGTATTGCACCGGAATCATTCATTTCGCACTCATCGTTTTCTGGTCGGTAATCACCTGCATCCCGGCTTGCAGTTCGCCGCCGGTGATCTCGGTCATGCGGCCGTCGCTGATGCCCGGGGTCACCGAAACGGCAACGGCGGCGCCATCGCGCAGCACCCAGACCTGCCGGGCGGTTGCCGTGCTTGCTCCTTCCGCCGCTGATTTGCGGGTGGTACTCCTTGGCATGCGTGGTGTCAGGCTTGAAACAATGCCACTCTTGGTCTTGGCCGTGTCGGCAACCGTGGCTGTTGGCGTGAAGCGCAGGGCTGTATTGGGGACGAGCAGGACGTCGTTACGCTGGGTGGCGGTGATGGTAGCAGTGGCGGTCATACCGGGCCGCAGGCTCAGATCGGTATTATCCACACCGAGGTAGGTCAGGTAGGTGACGACATTGTCGGTGATGGTCGAGCCGTAGGCTACCCGGGTAATCTTAGCCGGATATTTGCGGTTGGGGTAGGCACTGACGGTGAAACTGGCGTCTTGGTCCACCTTGACTGAGCCCACATCAGCCTCATCAACATAGACCTGCAGGCGGAGTTGGGTCAGGTCTTCAGCCACAGTGAACAGGGTTACCGCCTGCAGAGAAGCCGCGACGGCGTTGCCGGGTTCGACGGTGCGTGTCAGCACCACACCCGTGGACGGCGAACGGATCGAGGCCTTGGATAGGTTGATTTCATCGGTGGCCAGGGCGGCCTGGGCATCGTTGACGCCGGCACGGGCACTGGCCTCGCTGGCCAGGGCCCGCTTGAGGGTTGCACGGCTGACATCGAGTTCGGTCCTGGACGGTACTTTGCCCCCCGACAGACGCGCCACTTCCTCAAGCCGCACCAGATTGGCTTGGGCCTCACCCACGGTTGCGACGGTTTGCTCGACCAACGCTTTGGCCGCGGCCACGGATGCACGCGAGCGCAGAATCTGACCGTTCAACTTCGAGGGATCGAGCTCGACCAGCACCTGGCCCTTTTCGAGGCGGTCATTGACATCGACATTCACCTTCAGGACCGTGCCCGAGAGTTCGCTGCCGATGTTGATCGAGCGCGTTGGTTGCAGCGTCCCGTTGGCAGTGACGGTCAGCGTCAGGTTGCCGCGCCCCACGGTCTGGGTGGTGTAACTCGGCGCTGCGTCGGCGATTCGGCTTTCCTGCCAGTACCACAGGCTGCCACCCGCCAGCAATACGAGCAGAACACCACCCCATAAAACGGGACGCCGGTACCAGGGGCGCGGTCCAGGCTCGGCGAGCAAGGTGGCGAGGTCGGATGTGGCAGCAGCCTCGGGCGGGGGGGGGACCGAAGAGGAGGCATTGAGTGGGCTCATAAACGGGAACTCCGGGAGGGTGTTTCGATGGGGGTGGGTGGCACATCATTGTCATCAGGACGCCAGCCGCCACCTAAAGCCTTGTATAGACGGACATGGTCGGCACTGACGTCGGCTCGGGCACTGGCTTTGCTGGCTTGGGTGGTGAGCTGGGCGCGTTGGGTTTCGAGCACGACCTGAAAATCAACCAGACCGCTGCTGTAGCGTTGACGCGCCAACAAGGCTGCGTTTCCGGCTGCCTCAGTCGCGTCCTCCAAGCGCAACAAGCGTTCGCGGTCGCCACGCAGGGCCACCAAAGCGTCTTCCACCTCCTGCAAGGCTGTCAGTACGGTGGTTTTGTAGGTCATGAGGGTTTGATCCAGCGCTGCTTGCTGCGCCCGCACCTGGGCGCGTCTGGAGCCGGCGTCGAAAATCGGCATCGAGATATCGGCCATCACCGAACTCACCAACGATGCGCCGTTGGTTAAGGTGTCCAAAGTCATGGCGTTCAGACCCAACGAACCGCTGAGTCTGAAGTTGGGCAGCCTTGCGGCCTCGGCCTGCTGCACGCGGCCCAGCGCTGCCGCCACCTCATGTTCGCTCGCACGTACGTCGGGCCGCTGCCGCAGTGTTTCGGCGGGAATGCTCAGCGCCAAGTCATTTGCGACCTCGGGTACCGATTGAACAACCGCCAGCTGCATCAACAAGGCCGCTGGCGGTTGTCCCGTCAGCACTGCCAAGGCGTGAGAAGTCTGTTCAATGTTGGTTTGCAGGCCTGGTAAGACCGCGCGGAGCTGTTCTACAGCCGTCCGTGCCTGTTCGGCTTCGATAGAGGTGATGAGACCAGCCTGCAGCCGCCACTGGGTGATCTGCAACGTTTCTTGCTGGCTGGCCAGATTGTTCTTGGCTATTTCCAAGCGTGCCTGGGCATCACGCAAAGTGATGTAGTCGAGTGCTACCTCGGCGGCAATCGACACCTGCACATCTCCCAGGCTTGCGGCACTGGCCCGCGCAGTGGCCTCGCTGGTTTCCAGAGCACTACGATTGGCACCGAAAATGTCGAGTTCCCAGGCGGCGTCCAAGCCGGTCGTGAATTTGTTAACGGCGCTGTTGTTGCCCAACTTGCCGCGTTGTGCCGAGGCCGAACTGTCGAGCGTCGGCCACAACGCCGCCGCCGAGACGTCACGTAAGGCACGGGCCTGGCGTAACGCGGCCTGCGCACTCTTGACGCTAGTATTGGTCAGCATGGCCTGGCTCACGAGATTGGCGAGCAGCGGGTCGTTGAAACGGACCCACCACTGGGCCAGCGAGGCGTTGCCGGCCTTGGCGACGCCGTCCGCCGCTGACCAGGCGGCCGGCACAGTGACGGCAGCGGTCTCGAAAGATTGCGGCGTCACCGACATGCAGCCGCTCTGCATCAGCATCAAAATACTAAAAATCAGACCTCTGATGACATTGAACCCGCTGTGGGCGGTCGCCCAGCTCATCCCGCCTCGATGGTGGTTTTTCCTGACCGGGCTGTTACCATCACCGGCGGACCACGGTCGACCGCAAATCTGCTTCCGAATTCTTTCAATACGGGCGCATACATTTTGGGGTACGCTGTTTTCTCTCATACAACTCCGGCATGCCTTGACTGGCCTGTGGATGAACAGGGAGAGGCGCCAAAACCTCCGTAACCGACTGATTCTGCCAGGCAGGGCCTTTCAGCGGCGTTGCAGGTTATGTTGTCCTTTGAACGCATTGTTTCCGTCAATCGCCAAACCTGGCAATAAACCAGGCCGTTGTCAACTGCGTCAGCAACACACAACCAAGCATGATGACGGCCAAAAAAGAGCCGGTAGCGCGGCGGCAGCAGCTCAAAACCGAGAGCGCCTGCCATTGGCGAAAGCGCCAATCCAATTCCAGCGGCCACGGTGCGCACCGAGGGCAGCATCAACGGCCAACTTGCCCAGCTTTCGATAAACGGGATTTTATTGGTACAAATGACATGGATGATCAGGGTCTGGGTGAAGAGCGACGTCACGAACCAGCCGGTGTTGACAGGAGCGGACTGTACCACCGGTCAAACACCTGCACCATGACAAAAAAAATTGCGTAGTCGAAGATCGAACTGATCGGCCCGATGAACAAAATGCAGCTCTGAAACTGTGAATCAAGCAGGAGAGGCTCCACCGGCATGCCCGCATGCTTGCAGATGGAGGCGGTGACAATCTCATTCGCCGGTCAGCGCCTTAACGTCTACGGTCAGGCGCTTCCGCTTTGCTCAGGCCCTCCGGTTGCGTCCCTGGGTCTTTGAGGACGGTCATAATTTCGGCCCGCGCCATTTTCCAGGAAGTTGCATGGCAGGCTGGGCCTCGGCGTTGTCCGGCAGCGGTTCCGGGGCCACGGTGGCGGCTGGAGTTTTTATTGGCTTTTCCATGCACGCCTTAACTTGGTTCTATTGCTTGAAATAATCGCGCACTTTTGAGGCAATCTGGCGATCCGTCATCTTGTCGGCGGGTTCCACCGCAACAATGGTTTCGCCGAGCCTGGCCTGTTCGAGATGCCGTTTCAGCTCGCCCTTGGCCTCACCGGGACCAATAATCAGGAGGGATTCGGTGCCCTGAAAAGCCGCCGTTACCTCCGCATAATATTGGTCGAGCTGGCCCGCAAACTTCCGTTCCCGGCTATCGTCGGCCTTGACCAGCTGCGCTTCATAGGACGCCGTCGGAGGGTTGCCCTCACTCCGCCCAGGGTGTTTCTCAATATTGGATGTGATTTCCAACGTCTCTTCACCTTGGGAGGAGAGCAACACGATGACTGCCTTGCGATGATCAATCCATACCCCTGCTTTCTGTATGTTCATAACGGAATATCCTTTTATTATTTACGGTTGTGTATCTTGCAAGGATCGCTTGCCAGGCGATTTGAGTGGCTTCCGTAAAAAGTGCAACAGGTGTTTCCCCTCTGCTTGGAGCGCCTCGCAAGCTGCATTTGCATCGATATCGTTTACCCTATTCCCCGTGAGACCATCGATCGTAGGGCTCGAGCAGTCCTTTTCCCGGCACTGGCCTTATCTTCGTTCATACGGACCTCTATCCCGATCATATCGGTCCCCTCGGTCGTGCCGGTCGTCACCCCGGTCATGGTGGGGAGGGTAGCCCCAAAAACAGCCTCCAAGGGATGACAACGTTACTGCCAATACGATCAATAGTATGATTTTTTTCATTTTTTTCTCCTTGTTGCTCTTTGTTGTTTCCGTCGCAGAACTGTAAACAACCGCTCCGGCCTACAAACTGCTGTCCGAGGCGTGTATTTTGACTTCGACCGTATGTTCCCGATGGTCGTTTACCAGGTGGATAACCCCATCGTCTTGCTTCATGCCATCCACCGTCACCTGCATTTCCTCCGGACCGGTCTGGGTGGGTAGGATCTTGATGCGGTAGCTTGTTTCCCGATAGCGATAGCGGAGCGTGAACTCCTTCCAGTGCGCGGGGATGCAGGGTGAAATACGCAGTGTGTTCACCTCCAGCTTGAGTCCGAGAAGCGACTCCACGAGCAGCCGGTACATCCAGGCTGCCGAGCCGGTGTACCAGGTCCAGCCGCCACGGCCGGTATGGGGTGCCACCGCATAGACGTCGGCGGCGACAACATACGGTTCCACCTTGTAGATGTCGGTTTCCTCGGGCGAGCGGGCATGGTTGACCGGGTTGATCAGGTCAAAGAGTTCCCAAGCCCGCTGATTGTCCCCCAGGCGAGCAAAGGCCATGGTTGCCCAGATGGCGGCATGGGTATACTGGCCACCATTTTCCCGCACACCAGGGACATAGCCTTTGATGTAGCCGGGTTGCAGCTCCGACGTGTCAAAGGGCGGATCGAGCAGTTGGATCAGCCGATCCTTGCGGCGCACCAGGCGCTCACTCAAGGCCTCCATGGCCAGGTGCGAACGCTCGGGATCGCCGGCTCCGGACAGCACCGACCAACTCTGGGCAATCGAGTCAATCTGGCATTCAGCGTTGCTTGCCGATCCTAGCGGCGTGCCGTCGTCAAAATAGGCACGGCGGTACCACTCCCCATCCCAGCCGTGCTGCTCAATGTTATTGCGCAGGGTGGCGGCTTCAGCCAGACAGCGCGCGGCAAACGAAGTGTCTCCGCGCACTCGGGCAAGTTCGGAGAAGCGCGTCAGCACCTCATAAAGGAAAAAGCCCAGCCACACGCTCTCCCCTTTGCCGTGCTGGCCCACCAGATCCATGCCGTCGTTCCAGTCACCGGAACCGATGAGCGGCAGGCCGTGTTCACCAAAGGTGAGACCGTGGAGAAGAGCCCGGACACAGTGTTCATACAGACTGACCTTCTCATCGGACCGTCCAGGCAGATCGTAATACGAATCTTCCTCTGCTTTAACCGGGCGGCCCAGGGCAAAATGAACGGCCTCATCAAGCACGCCGCTGTCTCCGGTGGTGAGCACATAACGACAGGCGGTTAGCGGCAGCCAGAGATAATCGTCGGAGCAGTGGGTGCGCACGCCGCGATTGGTGGGCGGATGCCACCAGTGCTGGACATCGCCTTCCGGGAACTGATGAGCCGCGCAGAGGAGCAGGTGTTCCCGGACCAGATGCGGCCGGGCGTGGACCAGCGCCATCACGTCCTGCAATTGATCGCGGAACCCAAAGGCGCCACCCGACTGGTAGGTTGCGCTTCGAGCCCACAGGCGGCAGGCCAGGATCTGATAAAGCAGCCAGCCGTTGACCAGCACATTGACCGATTGGTCCGGGGTTTCGACCTGCACTGCGCCAAGCGTGTGCTTCCAGTGCTGCCAGACCAGATCAAGGGCGCCGCGCGCTGCGGTGGCGCCGCGAAAACGATGAACCAGGTTTCTGGCATCCTCAAGGTTTTGTCCTACCCCGAGCTTGAAGATGATTTCGCGCTCCTCTCCGGCGGCTAGATCAAAGCTCATCTGGATTGCACCGCACGGGTCGAGGGCGGCGCCCACCTTACCCGAAAGACGGGTGCGCTTCAGGGCGGCGGGCGTCCGCAGGGAGCCGTTGCGCCCGAGGAATTCCGTCCGGTCGCCGGTGACGGTGCGTTTGCCGTCATCGATGTAAAAAAACGCTGTCCGGTCTGGAAATTCCGTGTTGTATGGGTTGCGCGCCAAGAGGGCGCCACTTGCCGAGTCGACCTCAGTGACCACATGCATGGTAGATTTCGGCCGCAGGTCGCCCAGCACCCATTCAACATAACCGGTGGCCGAGAGGCGGCGAAACCGGCCCGAGTCATTGCGCACCCTGAGCACCATGAACTTGATGGCTGCGTCCAGGGCCACATACACAGTCAGCTCGGAGAGGATACCGCGTTCGGTGTGTTCGAAGATGCTGTAGCCAAATCCGTGCCGGGTAGCATAGGGCGTTGCCCCGCGACAGGGCAGGGGAGTGGGCGACCAGAAGTGGCCGCGCTCCTCATCGCGCAGGTACAAGGCCTCGCCGCTCGAGTCGCTGACCGGATCGTTGGACCAGGGGGTAAGGCGGAACTCGTGCGCATTTTCGCCCCAGGTATAGGCCAGACCACTCTCGGAAATAACAGACCCGAACTGGGGATTGGCCAGCACATTGACCCAGGGGGCTGGGGTCAGTTGTCCCTGAGCGGTGGTAATGACATATTCGCGGCCATCCGGAGTGAACCCGCCCAGTCCGTTGTAGAACGACAGGTCCAGACGCGGCGCGGGTGCGACCGCCAGGGGTTCGGAACGATGGGTCCGGGTCGGGATCAGCTCGGGTACGGTGACTTCCGCCAAACTACGACCCTTAATCTGTTCGGCCAGCGATCCCCGTTTGTCGGAGATGATGGCACGGGCAATTGTTTGGATCAGGATGCGGTCCTCCTCGGCGATCTGATCTCCTGGCCGCACAAAAATGCCGCCGGGCCGGTCGATTAAGCTGGCTTCAATACCGGCGGCAATCAGCCCCATGATCTGATCGTGAAGCAATTGCCGGTAGCCGGCCCGATCCTCGTTCCAGATGACCAGGTCCACGGCCAAGCCCTTGAGCCGCCAGTAGGCATGGGCCTGCACCAGTTGCCGCACTAGTTCAATATTGGCCGGATCTTCGATCTGCAGCAGCACAATCGGCAGGTCGCCGGAGATGGCATAACCCCAGAGACCGGATTGGCCCCGGCGATTTTTGATGAGGATGCTCGGGTCGGCCCGCAAGGCCGCATTGGCGTAGATGATCGAACTGGCTAGACGCCGGTACAATTGGGCGTCAGCCTCCGAGGCATTGAACTGGCGGAGCAGCACCTGGCCGTGGGTCCAGGCCAGATCAAAAACCCGATCTGCCAGACGTCGATCCTGGTATTTATCCACCAGGTGCAAGGCGGCGTCTCGGGTTTCCCCGATGCCGGAAACCATATTGATGGTAACCGATTCCTCTGGTTCAAGGGTGATCCGGTAGCGGATGGAGACGATCGGATCGAGCACCGAACCCTCGCTGCCCGAGAGTGCCCCGGTGAAAAAATCAGCCCCTCCGCTCATAGCCAGGGGAGCAGCCACAGTGTTGCCGCGTCCAATGAACCGCAACCGATCGGTCTCGTAGGAGATATCCCCGATTTCGGCACCATGCACCGCCATCAGGTGAAACATCCAGGGGGTCTGTTCATTGATGGAGCGAGGCCGCCGGGTGCACAGAATTGCCCGTTGCTGCCGGACAATTTCGGTCTGCACAAACAGATTGCTGAAAGCCGGATGGAGCGCGTCTCCGGCAGGCGGGGCCAGGACGACTTCCGCGTAGCTGGTGACATCGATTATTTTGCGTTTGCGGGAACGGTTGTTGAGTGTGATCCGGCGCACCTCAACATCGTCCTCGGACGAAACCACCACCTCGGTATAGGCGTCTATCTCATCGTGCCGGCAACGGAACTCGGCGCGTTCTTCCGAAAAAACCGTCTCAAAGTAGGTCGATGGTTCTAACACCGGCTGATAGGTTGTGGACCAATATTTGCCGGTGGTGACATCCCGGACGTAACAGAAAGTTCCCCAGTTGTCGCAGGTGCTGTCTTCGCGCCAGCGGGTGACGGCCAGGTCGCGCCAGCGGCTGTAGCCGCCGCCGGCGTTGGTGATCATCACATGGTATTTGCCGTTGGATAATAGCTGCACTCCAGGGTTGGGCGTGTCCGGACTGTTGTAGACACGCACCGGCGTTACTGCGTCATTGGCAGCCGCCTGCAATTCGGCAAGTTCGGTTGCGTGGGTAAAGAAGGAGGCGGCCTTGGGAATTCGTTCCTGCAGCAGCAGCATGGTGGCCTGAAACAAGGGTTCCATCGCAAACCGTTTTTGCATGGGACGATCCAACAGCAGGTAAGCCAAAGAGAGCAGGCTCATGCCCTGATGGTGGGCCATGAACGAGCGAACCACCACGTTTGACAGCCCGCGCGGCAGACGGGAAGGCGTGTAGTCGATCGCTTCATAGAAGCCGAAATGCCCTGCAAACCCTTCCGTCGCCATCCGCTCAAGATTCAGGCAGGCTTTCTCTGGTTCCACCATCAGCGCCAGCGCCGTTGCATAGGGCGCAACGACCAGATCCTCGGACAGTCCGCGTTTGAGTCCCAGGCCAGGTACGCCAAAGGCGCGGTATTGATAGTTGAGGTGGGCATCAATGGCGTTATAGCCGCACTCCGAAATGCCCCAAGGTACTCCAGATTTTCGGCCGTAATCGATCTGGCTGGCAACCGCCGCCTTGCAGGTTTGGTCGAGCAGCGTGTTCTCGTAGGTCGGCATCACCAGCATCGGCATAAGGTATTCAAACATCGACCCGCTCCACGAGAGGAGCACGGGCCCGCATCCGGTGGTGGTTAAGAGGCGTCCCAAGGCAAACCAGGTTTCCTGCGGCAACGCGCCCTGGGCAATGGCGACGAAACTGGACAGCCTTGCCTCGGACGCCAGGAGATCGTAGTAGCTGGCGTCCTGGCGATGGTCGCTGGCATTGTAGCCGATGGCCAGGAGACGACGCGATTTGTCAAAAAGAAAATCATACTCCATCTGCGCCATCCGGTTTGCCTGCCGGGCAAGGCTTTCATGCACCGCTATCCGGGCCTGGGCGCGGCTGCTGGCCTCCTTGACCAGCAGGCAGAGCGCCTCGAGCCAGGTTTGATTCCCGGAGACTGTCTGCTGGGCAAGACGATCCTCAAGCACCTGCAGAAGGTGTTCTTCAAAGGCTGCAAGTTCGCGCAAGGTGGGGATTTTGTCGAGATCGGGTAACTCTTCGGGGCCCTGATGAAAAGATGGGTTATCCAGCCAGGGGGCGAGAAAGAGCAACTCCTCGAGTCCATCCCGGCACTGACGGGTTAAGGCGTTGGCCCACCACAGCAAAGGAGTCTCGGAATCGGTGTCCCCGGCCTCGAGGGCGGCAGTCACCTCCGTCGCCGTCGTTGTCCATTGGGTGAGGTGCAGTCGCAGAGTCGAGAGCAGGGCAGGGGGGGAAAGGATGGCCGCCTCCAGTTCCTGCTGCAGTTCAGCGAGTCGAGAGTCCGCTGCGGGGACCGCTTTTGCCGCCTCCACCGCGATTGCCAGGGTGTCCTGCAAGCCCTCCAGGAATCGCCTTCCCAACAGGGTGTCGTCGGCAAGAGCCAGCAGCCCCTGCCGCAGAATGAGCAGGTGACCGGCAAGGTTGCCGCTGTCGACCGATGAAACATAGAGAGGCAGCAGGGGCCGCAGCGATTGGGTGTCGTACCAGTTATAGAAGTGGCCCCGATGCCGCTCCAGCGATTCCATGGTGCGGAAGGCGTTGGTGGTGCGTTCGATCATCCTACCTGGGGTAATATAACCAAAATCGTAGGCGGTAAGATTCGCCAGCAGGGAGAGTCCCATATTGGTGGGCGAGGTGCGATGCGCAACCACCGGGGCGGGATGCTCCTGAAAGTTGTCGGGCGGCAGCCAATGATCTTCCGGACCGACGAAGGTTTCGAAAAAGGCCCAGGTTTTTCGAGCCATGGTGTGGAGAAAAAAGGTCTGCCCGGGCGAAAGTCGCGCTTGCCGGCGGGCCAGCGGCCGGCTGATCCACCAGGCAACGGCCGGAGACGCTAGCCAAAGAACAAGAATGGGCGCCGCCGTAATAAAGGCGGTTGGCCGCACAAAGGCCAGCAAAAGCATGGCGGCAACGGCCAGAGCCGGAGCAAACCACATGGTCCGGTACGAGTCGGCAAGGGTGGCGTCTTTGGGGCTCTCCGAGCCGCTCGACGGGTTCCATTCGAGCAGTCCACGGTGGCTGACCAGCAGGCGCCAGGTTGTGCGCACAATCGCATCCAGGCTGTAAAAAGCCTCATAGGGAAGACAGGTGAGGGTAAAGAGACCCTGGACCAGCCCCAGGCCGGTCGAACTGGCGGCTGCGGCAAGGTGTTGCGTTAAAGGAACGTCCGCTGGCTTGAGCAGCACATGCCAGGTTGAGGCGATCAGGGAAGGAATAAGGATGATGCCCAACACCGCCACGGTCCAAAACCAGGCCGACGGCAGCACGGTCCAGCCCAGCAGCAACAGCAGCGTCAAGGCGGCCGGCGCGAGACTGCGGCGCAGGTTATCGCCAATCTTCCAGCGCGACAGCAGGGTCAAAGGATTCCGCTGCAGGCGACCGTCAAGGCCGGGGACAGCCGGTGTCACCCACTGCGCGATCTGCCAATCGCCCCGAATCCACCGGTGTCTCCGGCTCACATCCTCACTGTAGCGCGACGGATATTCTTCGTAGAGCTGCATATCGCTCAACAGCCCGGAACGGGCGTAACACCCTTCAAGGAGATCGTGGCTGAGGATGCGGTTGTCGGGAAAACGACCGTCCAGGGCGCGTTCAAAGGCATCGACCTCATAGATACCCTTGCCGATAAACGAACCTTCGCCGAACAGATCTTGGTAGACATCCGATACGGCGCGGGTGTAGGGATCGATGCCGGGTTCGCTGCTGCAGAGGCGGGCATACAGGGAGCGATCAGCGCCGGACAGACTGACCGCCACCCGCGGCTGGAGGATGCCGTAGCCGGAAACAACCCGCTGTTTGTCTGGGTCGTAGCAGGCGCGGTTGAGGGGATGCGCCATGGCACCGACAAACTGCCAGGCTGAATCCCGCGCCAGTTGCGTATCCGTGTCCAGAGTGATGACATACTTGACATTGGCCAGAATGGCGATTGCCCCGACAACAAGCGAAAAGCGTTCTGAGGTGTCGGCATCCGGCCCTAGGCGCAGCAACCAGTTCAAGTCGGCAAGTTTGCCGCGCTTGCGCTCGTAACCCATCCAGATTCGGTCCTGCGGATTCCAGCGGCGCGGGCGATGAAAGAGGAAAAAGGTATCACCGGCCGGATTGCCGTACTTGGCGTTCAACTCCTCAATACGCTGTTGGGCCTGCTGTACCAGGGGCTCGTCTTCCGGTAAGGTTTCCGTGGAGGCATCGCGGAAATCGGTGAGCAGGCCATAATGCAGATGTTCATCCTGATTGGCCAGGAAACGGACTTCCAGAGCCTCAATCAAGGCGTCGAGGCTTTCCTCGCTGGTGAGCATGGCCGGCACCACCACCAAGGTGCGCAAGGCCTGCGGGATCCCTTTGGAAAAATCCATACGCGGCAGCGGACGAGGCGTTGCCAGCAAGGTGGCCAGCCAGTTGACCAGGGCAACAGCCAGATGACTGCCGCCTAGCACGGCAAGCAGGCCAATCAGACCCAGCGCCCAACCCTGCGCACTGGCACCGGTGAGCTTTGCGGTCAAGAGCCAGGCAAAGACCGCCGTCAGCAGCAGAATGGTGCCTCCATAGAGCGATAAAGGGAAACGGCGGCTGACAGCGGCCACGACCTCAAGCAGCGACCGGTGGACAGCAGCCGCTTGTTCGAGCTGCACCCGTCCTTTATCGACCAGATAGAAGCCCACATGCGCGGTTGGGTCGTCGCCATCTGTGCAACTGGCACCGGCGAGGGCTAGTTGAATGGCCTTGTGGGCCACCTCGTTTTCCGAGAAAGGGCTTTTTTTGGCTATTTTTTCCACTGCATGGCGATAACGATCACGGGTGGCAAAATCCATCTTGTCATACACATCGCCGGGATCTTCACGCAGGGTCTGCTCGACAACGCTCATCGCCTCGACAAAGATGCGCCAATCCATGGCCCCGAGAAATCGTAAACTGTTGATGGTGTTGCTGATGGAAACCCGGTCGGCGGCTTGTTGCTGATTTTCCGCCCGCACCAGTTGCTCAATTGTCTGGCCGGTCTCAGCCAGACGCTGTTCAATCCAGGTGAGCGGCAGGGCCAGATCCAGGCTCTGCCCCTGGAGGCGTCGCGCAAGCTCAGCCACGAAGGAACTCACCAGATCAGGGCTTGACCGCGCCATGTCGGCAATCACCAGAATCAGGCTTTTGGGATCCTTCTCAGCGGCCTCGAGCATCTGGTCGGCCCAGGTGTTGGCGAGGTTGCGGTTGATCCGGTCGGCAGCGACCCGGGCGGCGACTCGGCGAAGGTTTTCCACCAGCGCCAAGCGCAGCATGATGGGGATAGCCCACAATTCGCCGAATGTGAGGATAGTCACCGTTTGGTAGGCAGCAACGAAACTGCTGAGACTCTCCGGGTCGACCAACCCGTCGCCGTGGGCAATCGTTTCCAGGGCAATATCATAGACCCGCGGCAGCGCCGCTGATTGCCCATTCTGCAAACGCGGCAGTTCCTTGCTGTACCCTTTGGGTAAGTGCCGCTTGGCCGTTCGAATCTGTTCCTCGATCAGATAGAAGTTATCGAGCAGCCATTCCCCTGCCGGGGCAATCCGGAGGTTTGCTTTGACCGCATCGGTCAGGAGGTCTCGAACTCCCAATAGGATTTTTTCGTTCTCGGCCAGCCGTTTGAGAAGGCGGTCCTGGGGAGGGTCCGGGCTCAATGTGTGCGAGGCTGCCAGGGCCTTGCCATGATGTTCCATCTGGTCGGCGCTGAACAACCCCGCGCGCAACGGTGCTTCGCCGGTGGCATATATTTTTGTGTGGCTCTTGTTGCTGAAATGTGCTCGTAAACGGAGGAGAGTGTGACGAATTGTTGTGATGCGGATGTTCATGAATGAAGCTCCTTTTTAAATCGGCTTTCCGGCCCGCTCAACTGAAAGAATGCGTTTGCGAAAGCGGTAAAACCCAGCGGTTAAGAAACTTCTTACTGCGGATAGATTGGTGAGGTGGAGAGTTTTTTCTTTATGAGGAAAATTTGAATAATATATGTGTATATAACAACTTATTTGTTGTAATTCTTGTCAATAAATTTATTGCAATGTTGTGTTGACGCTGTATAGGAGCGAATCTTGTCTCAACGGTTTAATGAGATAATCGCTTGCATGGAGCCCGAAACTAATTTTAATCGATTCGTTGGTAGGGTATGCAGTCATTATGATGACCCGTGTTTTGAGGTTTCTCTCTGCTACCTCGTTCAAAATATCGATGCCCCATCCGTCAAGCAGGTTGATATCTGCAATGATCAGATCAAAATATCCCTCGTCCATTCGTGATAGAGCCATAAGATAACAATCGGCCGTGACCACGGAGTGTTTCTCGCTGGTGAGAAATCTGTGGAAGCTGAACCTGATGGATTCTTCGTCATCGATCACAAGTATATGTGCCATCTTTCTTATCCTAGTAAGCGTCTTCTGGTCAGGCGGCCAGCAGTGTTTGAGTCATGTTGTGGAAAGGTTTGTCGCTATGTTGCATTGAGCAAAACCGGCAAAAACCCTTCCTTGGAAGTTTATTTTTATGATTAAGGCAATCAAGATTCATACCGAAAAAGGCGCCCCTGTCATCATTTCTGATTATAACCATATCTTGGCAGGTTGTGGCACAGCAAAGGGTGAACAGCTTGTGGCTGGCGAGCCGGTCCATTGTTGCAATACACATAAATGTTGCGCCTTGAAGGCTTGGTGACGCAACATTTGAGCAGTGCCCAAAGGGTAAGTTATTGAGTGGTGTGGCCAAATAAAAAGCCCACAGGGGCTCCCTGCGGGCTTTGAACGGAGGAACGGCTCAGCTAATTATTTGGTTTCGGTCGTTGTCGTCGTGCGAGTCCGTTTTTCCTGGATCATCGGACTGCCGGTGGTGGTCGTGGTTTTTCGCACCACTACCTTGTCGGCGACCATGCGATCGCCTTCGCGGGTGTAGTACACCGTGACCGGCAGGCCGGATTTAACTGTCTCGACAGAGACAGGTGCGCCCGTCTCGTCAATATAGGTGGTGCTTTTGGTCGAACTGTAACGCAGGGGAGATGAGCTGGATTCTGACTGCACCACGATGGTGTCCTGGCCCAATTCACTGATTGTGCCTGCGGTTTCCGTTGTGGTGATCCGCGTCTGCTCTTGGGCAAGCACACTGCACGGTAAAACGAGGACAGTCAGGGCGAGGATAAACGATTTGACTTTTTTCATAATTTTCTCCTGGTGATGGTGAATTGTAGATGCATTGGCGGGGACCGGTAAACTGCTTGGCCGCAATCTGTTCACGGTCTTGCCGGTTGCCCTTTCTTTGGAACCTTTCGGCCTTGAAGATGCCGTGGTCTTTATTATTTTGCCGGTCGACTGGTTGAAGTTTTCATGGAGGCGATCAGATCTTGCATCTCCTCACCCTGAGGGTCAAGGGCGGCACCCCTCAAGTAGTGTTCGATGCAGCCATTGATACCATCGGGCAAGCTCTCCTTGTTCCTCCCCATGAGGTCCATAGTCTTGGGTTTGAACAGGTCTCCGCCCAGTCTCTTGCCGCCATCATGACAGGTGATGTAGCTTTTCCCCATAGTGCCGCTGCCAAAGTGAGGACGTGCAAACAGAACCTTGCCCTTGGTTGCTTTGGCAGCATGGGGCAAGTGCACACCACCCGCCATCATCAGCATGGAGATCACAACAAACGCTTTATCCATTGCCACCTCCTCTTGCGTCAGGGATTGATGATCTGGCAAGGGCTTGCCGCTCCGCCACCATCGTTGGGCGCCTGCACCTGGAGAGGAAAAAGTACGCATCCATCACGATGAACCGCAGCGGAGCGGCGAGGGTGCTACAGACCGTTTCAGGCCTTCCACAATCCATGAAGATTGCAATATTCGCGAGCAGACACCTTGTCCGCCTTGATGCAGAATGTTGCTTCCGGCGCGTTGCCGGGTTTGAGGTTCTGACGGTAGACTTTGTCGTCGGCCACAAGTTCGATCCATTCGATCCAGTGTTTATCTTCCATCGGATGGGCGACACTGCCGACAGTCACCTTGTAGCCGTCTGCAACCTTGGTGATCACCGGCACATGTTTTTCTTTGGCGGCATCCACCGTGTTTTCGGAAATCAAGACCATGGGCTGGCCGCAGCACACCAATTCTCCTGCTCCGGCATGGAGTACTTCGATGATGTTGCCGCAGACGGTGCATTTATAGATTTCATTGATTTTGCTCATACAGAGATCTCCTTGATAGGTGAAACGTGATTGTCGGTTGCTAACTCCCCAGCCTGCCGCCTAATTGCCAAAAGACCGGGGTGATCGCTCTTCAACGGGCAGAAAAGAAAAAAGGAGGTACGCCTCCTCTTTCCCCGGCCCGTTCATGCTTGCATTCGTTTGTAGAGATGCCCAATTATTCCATTTGGGCAGTTCGTTCTTTATGCGCTGGTGATGGCCTTTTGCATCTCAGTCTGTAATGATGCCCAGGCATTGTCCATATTCTTTTGAGTCTGGCCCCAAAAGACTGCACTCCCATCGTCCAGATCTTTCAATATTGCCCTGCAGGTTGTAACCCTTTGCTCAAGTTCTTTAATTTTCCTGATATATTTGGCACGCTCCCAGACAGTCGAGCCATTTGGTTGGGTTTTTGATTTGGCTAATTTGGTTTGGACTCGTTCCAATTCGTTTTCCATCTTCTGTTTGTAGGCTTCTTTAGAGTTCATAAGCTGTCCTTTTGTTGATGTAGTGGTGGGTTTTCGCTTCCTTTCGATAGCATTGAGCAGTTGAGCTGTTTCAATGCCGAGCAAAACGCATTTTCTTCCTTCCATGCACCATGGTGGATAAGAAATCCGGCTTGATCAAAATTGACTTCCTGTCCATGGCATTCGAGTATAACCATCAGCAACATCCTGATATTGAATGGCTTTGTTGACTATTGTCCCGTGGGGTCGTCATTTAAGCCGATCTTCAGCCTCTGTGGGTAGGCTCCTGATGGGACGATCGTCCGTGGGACAGCTCGATATCTTCTGTGTTAGCGATATTCGTGCCGACAAGATGATCGAATTTTAATCATCTTTTTTTATCTGAGAGAACAGAGCGTTAAAGCGGGGAACGGGGAGGGGACAGGTTGAAAACAGTTAAAAAAAAAGCGTTGCACGCAACGGAAATGCTGAATGCACTAACCGGATCACGGGCAACGCTCTAAGAGCGGTGTGCTACGAACGGGAGGGCTCTTCGATCAGGTTGAATTTTTTAATTCTCCGGTACAGGGTGACGCGATCGATCCCCAGCAAACGGGCGGCTTTGGCCTTATTCCAGGCGGTTTTATTGAGAGCTTCCAAGGTAGCACCGGAATCGATCCCCTGCGCCTCGCCCCCGGCAGAGCGGCGCATTCCCGGGATCTTCATGAAGTCCGGCGGTAAATGGTCAAAGGTGATGATGTTCTGATTACACAGAACAAAGGCATGCTCCATGGTGTGTTCGAGTTCGCGGACATTGCCCGGCCAGGGATACTTGGCAAATGCTTTGAGGACATCCGAAGAGACGGCGGTAATATTCTTCTTGAATTTAGTATTGAATTTGTCACGAAAGTGTTCAAGCAGCAGCGGGATGTCTTCGCGCCTGTCCCGCAAAGGGGGCAATCTGATCTCGACCACTTTGAGCCGGTAGTAGAGGTCTTCCCGCATTTCGCCCAACTGGACTTTTTCCTGAAGATTGCGGTTGGTGGCCGCGATCAGGCGCACGTTCACCTTGGTGGAAACTGAGCTGCCGACGCGTTCGAATTCGCTCTCTTCGAGGACGCGCAGGAGCTTCACCTGTATTTTAGGCGAGATATCGCCAATTTCATCGAAGAAGATAGTGCCGCCGTCCGCCCGGTGGAACCGACCCTCGTTGTCTCTGATGGCGCCGGTGAACGACCCTTTGACGTGACCAAAGAGCTCGGCTTCCAGGAGATTTTCGGGCAGTGCTGAGCAGTTGACCTTGACCAGCGGTTTATGGCTGCGGTCGCCGGCAAGGTGTAGGGCCTCGGCCACCAGTTCTTTTCCGGTGCCGCTTTCCCCGGTGATGAGCACCGTGGTCTGGACCACGGCCAAGGCTTTAATCAGGGAATAGACCTGCTGCATCGGCTGACTTTTGCCGATGATGCGATGAAACTGCCGGTGCTCGGTCAGCTCTCTTTCCAGATCAGCCACATGGGTGTCGTCCCGCACCACCATCACCACGCCCGAGGGCTTGCCGCCGAGATCGAGGAGCGGATAGGTCCGCACGCTGACCACTCGCGCGGCCCGATTCCCCTGCTGACATTCGATATGGTCCACTTCAACCGGGGCGCCGCTTTGGATTGCCGCCGCCAGAATCTCGCCGCATTTCCCGCCGCATCGCACGGGGAGATCCAGGAAGGGTTTGCCGATGTCGTCGCGAGTATAGGCGCAGAGGGTTAGGGCCGCCTCGTTGAACTCGATCAGTACCGCATCCTTGTCGACGCTGATGATCGCATCGCGGACGCTCCGGAAGATCGCCTCCAGGTTGGTCCGGTATTTTTCTTTTTCTTCATGGAGGATTTTGTATTTCAATGCTGTTCGGGTGAGGCCGAGCAAGGACTCCTGGTTGACAGGCTTGGCTATGTAATCGAAGGCGCCCAGCCGGATGGAGTCGGTCGCGGTCACGATCCCCGGATCGCCGGTGATCATGATCACCGGGCAACTCAGGCCGCGCCCCTTGATTTCGCGTAAAATATCGATTCCCGTCCCGTCGTCCAGGATGATATCGGCAAAGACCATATCAAATTCCGCCTCGCTTAACCGGGCCAGGGCTTCACTGCAGCTGGCAGCCGTGGCCACAATATGCCCCGCACCCCTGAGAAACCGTTCAAAGGTAAACCTGATCGATTCCTCGTCATCGATGACCAGAATTCTTGCACTCATATTCCCCCCTCGGCATCGCTCTGATGCACTGGTAATGCAATGATAACCTTGGTGAACTCGTCTTTAACGCTCTCGAAGAGCAGGCTGCCGCCATGGTCCGCAATAATTTTTTGGGTGATGTTCAACCCCAGGCCGGTCCCTTTGCCAAACGGCTTGGTGGAAAAGAACGGCTTGGTCACCACCGCCAGCTCATGTGCGGCAATCCCCACCCCTCGATCATGAAAAATGAGGTGCACCGACGGCAGACCGCTAATGACCACGCGCTTGGCGGTGATATCGAGGCGTTTGTTGGCATGCCGTCCGGGATACTTCTCGTTTAAGGCGTACCGCGCATTATTGATGATGTTGATAATGCATTGCTGGATCTGCTGAAAGTTCACGTCAACCGGGGGCAGGTCGTCGGGCAGGTCGATGGCGAGGGTGATGCCCTCCTTGCGGATCTGCGCCTGGGTGAGAACGACGGATTCCGCCACAATGGCAGGGAGAGGCGAGGGTCTTTTCTCTTTTCGCCGATCGTGCTGGGCGTAGGAAAGGAGGGTGGTGACGATGCGGCCGACACGCTCGCCTTCCTTGACAATGCGCGTGCCGATATCCTTTTCCAGGCTCTCCGGGCTGCACTCATTGATCAGTATCTGGCCATAGTTGATGATGCCGGTGATCGGGTTGTTGATTTCGTGCGCCACTCCGGCGGCCAATTCCCCCAGCGAGGCCAGATGCGCTGCCTGGATCGCCTCTGCCTGCATGGCCATCTTTTCGGTGATGTCGCTGACCAGAAGGAGGGCGCTGGTGACCGTGTCCGTCTCACGGATCGGAAAAGCCTTGATGTCAAGCACGGCCCCATTGTACGTCACAATCGCGATTTCTTTCTGTCCCGTTGCAAAACAGCGGGTGATCGGGCAATCCTCCAGGAGTGCTATACGGTCATGGAGGAGCTTGTAACAGTATTGCCCTGCCGGGTCGGCGATCGCCTTGTCCAGTTCCAGGGTGTTATCGCCATTGATCCACAATATTTCCATCTCGGGGGAGAGCAGAATCAAGGTATCGCTGATGGCGCTCAAGAGCGTCCGGAATTCCTGGGAGAGCCGTTTGAATTCGTTTTCACTTTCACTCAGCGCGAGTGTGCGCTCTTCCACCCTTTTTTCCAAGGCAGCATGCAGCCGGACGAGCTCGTCTTCGGCTTTCTTTCTTGCCGAAATATCGGTGACCGAAGTCCGGCAGAGCGGAGTACCGTCGGTATGCAGCCACCGGATGCTGTCCATCTGGACGTACCGCTCCGGGCCGTTTCTTTGTTCCAGCCGCAGTTCGCAGCTGTGGCGTTCGTTGGCCTGGAAAACCTGCTCAAGGTGGGCGCGAAAGGTAGCTTGATCCGGTTCTATCGCATGCAGCAACAGGACGGAGTTGATCAGGCGGCCTCGTTCAATGCCCAACTGCCCGGCAAAGGTAAGGTTGGCCTCCACGATGCGCCCCTTCTGATTGGAAGTGACGTAGCCGACCGGGGCAAATTCATAGAGATCGGAATATTTTTCCAGCGATTCGCCCAGTTGTTCCTGGGTCGCGCGGAGCTCCTCGTTTTGCATCTCCAGTTCGATCTGATGCACCTGCAATTCGTGGACAAGCCGCTGGATGTCCTGGCCGCTTGTTGCCGGAAAGTTCCGGAGCCTCTGTTCACGGCTGCGTTGCTCCGCAAGAAGGCGCAGCTCGGCAAGACGTTTCTCTTGAGATGATTGATCGGTCATATTCGCACTCTCAGCCCTCTCTCTAAATTGACTTTGCACGTAATTCCGCAAGGAAGGTTAAAGTGTAACGCGTAACAGAGAAATAGCGAAACATTTCTGTTACACGCAACGATTATTTCTTGTTCTCTTGCCGTAAAAGGTTTGCTATCCCCCTGTTAACTCCTCCTAATGCTATCAATAAATCAACCAGACAGCGGCCCTGTTTTTTTGGGCATTGAATTTGCGTGGTGAAAGAAGGTGAGTGATCGCATGCTATGTCAACCTACGGGATAATTCTCGTGTCTCAAAGGTCGAGATTTCTCGCTAACGCTCGGAATGACAAGGCTTTTCGATCTTTTTCAGACAATCGGATCGA
Organism: uncultured Desulfobulbus sp.; assembly: GCF_963662935.2. Taxonomy (NCBI): domain Bacteria; kingdom Pseudomonadati; phylum Thermodesulfobacteriota; class Desulfobulbia; order Desulfobulbales; family Desulfobulbaceae; genus Desulfobulbus; species uncultured Desulfobulbus sp. The sequence continues at coordinate 659,020 of NZ_CAXXTL010000001.1, forward strand.
AACAAATAATCTTCTCATTATGCAACAGGCTCAAATAAAAGAAGTATCCGCTTGTCCGATAAGACAGGCGCAAGCGCGGCGGCAAGCCGCTCAACCAGGAAAAAGGACGCCATGAGCAATACCAAACACCGACTGACCAACACCTCCAACCTGCGCAAACGGGCCGAAGAAAAAGCCAGTGAAAAGGTGGCCACTTCAACCGAAGACCTCGCGGCTCAGTCACCCGAAGAAAGAGGGGCTATCCTCCATGAATTGCGGGTGCATCAAATCGAGCTGGAGATGCAAAACGAAGAACTGCGCCGGATCCAAGCAGAACTGGAAGCTTCGCAGGCCCGCCTCGCTGATCTCTACGATTTTGCACCGGTAGGCTATCTGACTGAGAGCGAAACAGGAATGGTCGTGGAAGCGAACCTCACCGCCGCCAGCCTGTTAGGGGTGAACCGGGGCTCGTTGTTACGGCTCGCGTTGAGTCACTATATTCTACCTGAAGATAAGGACATCTATTACCACCATCGGCAACAACTCCTTGAGACGGGAGGACCGCAGATATGTGAACTGCGAATGCTGCGGCCCGCCCGCCCGCCGTTTTGGGCACGACTAGAAGCAATTGCTGCCCATGATCAAAAGGGCGAGCCCCTGTACCGGGTCATTCTCAGCGACGTCACCGCATCTAAACGGGCGGAGGAAGGGCGACAAAAACTCAAAGAGCAACTGGCGCACATCCAACAGATGGAATCGATGGAACGGCTGGCTGGCGGCGTGGCTAACGATTTTAACAACATGCTGGGCATTATCCTTGGGCATGCCGAAATGGCCCTGGACCATGCGGACCCGGATCAGCCGTTTTTTACCAATCTGCAGGAAATCGGCAAAGCGGTCGATCGCTCGGCTAACCTTACCTGGCAACTGCTTTCTTTTGCCCGCATGCAGACGGTTGCCACCGAGGGGCTCGATCTCAACGAGACCGTGGAAAAAATGCTCACGATGCTGCGGCGCCTCGTCGGCAACGACATTGATCTGGTCTGGATACCTGAGGCAGGATTGTGGCCGGTGACGATGGATGTCTCCCAGATTGAACAAATTCTGGTCAATCTCTGCGTCAATTCCCGGGATGCGATCACGGGCAAGGGACAGATAACGGTCGAAGTGAAAAACGCACTCTGGAAAGCTGAAGATAATGTCAATCAAGTGGGTTTTCCTCCCGGCGAATATGTGGCGATCGTGGTCAGCGACAACGGCTGCGGCATAGTAGGGGAGAGTGTGGACAAGCTGTTTGAACCGTTTTTTACCACCAAAAAAGTGGGCCAGAGCGCAGGCCTGGGGTTGGCCATTGTCTACGGCATCGTCAAACAGAACAACGGGTTCATCAATGTGTACAGTGAGCCGGCCCTTGGCACGGTTTTCAAGATCTATCTGCCCCATCATGGGGCCAGTGTCATGCCACTGCGGCAGGGCGAGCAGAAAGAGCTTGCCGGCCGGAAAGAGAAGGCCATCGGTACATCCATCAAGCCGGTGCATGCGAGAAAAAAATTAGAGAAGAGTGATGCTGTTTCGTGAACAAATCTTCAGTTAGAAGACGTTTCATCGCAATTGGTTGCGGTAAAACAACGGGGACGCTCTCTTGATGAGATCGGGTTCCTGATCAGGCTCGGCAGAAAGGTGATGGGGAATCCGCTCTGTTCTTTCGACGATGAACACCATGGAGATTCCAAACGTGAACAATAAAACCGGCGTGCTCTTGATCGCTCTCATCTGCCTGGGGGTGCACTCTGCGGCATGCCTTTTTGCAGACACAGAGATTGATCAAAATATTCTCAACCAGAAGAGCGCGGAAAAGATACAGCTCCAACAAGATACTTCCAATGCCTCGCATCCTGTTACCCAGCCACTTTCTTTTTATGAAGTTCTTGAAAAAGCGGAACAAGGTAACGCGCAAGCTGAGTATCTGCTTGGGCGAAGATATTATTTTGGCGAAGGCGTGACCCAGGACAGGGAGAAAGCAGCCCAGTGGCATACAAAAGCGGCCGATCAGGGCCACGCAACGGCGCAATATGTTCTCGGTCTGTTGTACAGCACGGGAGATGGCGTGCATCAAGATAAGAAAAAGGCTGTGGGTTGGATTACCAGGGCGGCGGGCCAAGGCTTGGCCGAAGCGCAATTTGCCCTGGGGATGATGTATCAGACCGGAGAAGATGTTCCGCAGGATACCCAAAAAGCAAGTGAGTTGATCTCCAAGGCGGCTGCTCAAGGAAGTGAAGAGGCCAGAAAAAAAGCAGCTGAATACAAGTTGTAATTCGCCGTTGCATGCAAGCATCCTTGCCGGTACTGAGCGTTCACGCGGTCCAATCCCTGGCTGTGCCCTTCCGAACGCAGGTGAGGCATTCGGGAGTTCTCCGGTGCGGTCGCAAGGACAAGACGGAACAAGGACAATCATAATTGCCCCCCTACACGACGCCTGGTTGCAGTCTTTAGCCACCGTGCTCATACCCTTGCCCAGAAGTGCGTCAAGCCCCCTTTGTAACGAAAAATACCGCAACACTTGCGAGACACGCAACGATTTCCCCGGGCCCGGTCCTGCTCAAGCGGGAGATGGAAAACAGGATAACTCTCTAGTGTTCCATTGTTTCATTGAACAAAAAAGCCATTTGTCCTTTTAGGCATTGAACTTGCGTTAAGAGAGGCAAAGGGAGCTGTCTGGCAAATCCGCATAACCAGCCATGCATCCAAGAGACATCCAGAGGCGCCACCTCTAGCGAGGTAATGGGAGCAACAAAAATGTTTACAAACGATTACCTCGCCCCCATTCAACAGGAGATGAAGATGAACTACGAAGAACGCGATGCCTATGGCATTTACCACCGCTCCACCGAGGGTGGACCTGGACCTGACCTGACCTGATGGGAGCCAATACCCTTATCGGCAACGATGTTGCCAACCATAAAGGCGAAGATATCGGCGACATCAAGGAAATAATGCTGGACGTGCGAACCGGCGAAGTGCGCTATGCGGTGCTGTCCTTCGGCGGCTTCCTCGGCATGGGCGAAAAACTTTTCGCGGTGCCGTGGGTTGCGCTGACCCTTGATACAGCCAACAAACGCTTCGTTCTCAATGTGGAGAAGGAGCGATTGACCAAGGCACCGGGATTCGACAAAAACAAATGGCCAGACATGGCGGATCGAGCCTGGTCCAAGGAAATCCATTCCTATTATGGGGTTGAACCGAATCCGGACGCCACCCCCATCTAACCCATTACTCACGTTGGTGCCCGTCGGCTCCAACGCTTTCAAACTCACGGTTGCGCGGCTGCGCGTCACAACGGCGCTCTTGAAATCGCACGATCAACAAAGGTCCAAAAGGAGAAGTATCAATGAACAAAGAGAAATTTCAAATAAAAGCAGTGTATTCCACCGTTCTGATCGCAACTGCCTCCGCTCTGCTGCTGTTCAGTGCGCCGGTGTATGCATCGACAACAGATGACCGCATCGAGTCGTCAGCCAGGGATTCCTACATCTTTAAGAATTACCTCAATAATGATGCCATTAAGATCACCTCCAAGGAGGGCGTCGTTACCTTGACCGGGAACGTCACCGAAGAGCCCCACAAAAAATTGGCAGCGGAGACTGTGGAGAGTTTGCCCGGCGTGAAGAGTGTCGACAATCAGCTGGTGCTCAAAGATGAAAAAACCGCAGGCAACATGGACGCCTTGGTCAAAGAACGGGTGAAACTTGAGATGCTGTACCATCGCAACCTCAGTGCCACCAAATCCGAATTTCAGGTGAAAGACGGTGTCGTCACTGTCCGCGGGGACGCTGCGAGCAAGGCCCAGATCGATTTGACCACGGAATACATCAAGGATGTTGATGGTGTCAAAGACGTGAAAAATGAAATGGTCGTGGCCAATGCGGGAAAAACCGTGACTGAAAAGGTCGAAGACGTCGGCACATCAATTGATGATGCATCCATCACCGCCTTAGTCAAGGCGACTTTGCTATATCATCGGTCGACCAGCGCCCTCAACACCAGGGTGGAGACAGTCGATGGCATGGTCAAATTAACCGGCACCGCTAAAAACGCCGCCGAGATGGATTTGGCCACCAAATTCGTTAAAGACGTCCATGGGGTTAAGAGCGTGGTCAACAACATGATCATCGAAAAGAAAGATCCTGCAACCAAGTAATACCGAAAGCCTGGTTGCCGGCCGGATGCGAGAGCGCACCGGCCGGCAACGGGCGGCCCGTTCAATCGGGAAGGAGGAAACATGTTATGGACAATAGCGGTGGTTCTATTAATTCTGTGGGCGCTGGGGCTGGTGAGCAGCTACACCATGGGAGGGATGATTCATATCCTCCTGGTCATTGCCCTGATTGTGGTGGTGGTCAATTTCCTGCAAGGCCGCAGAGGAGTGTAGCAGAGAGTTGGAGCATAGAACAGCATGAAAACACACCCGAGAATAGGCGTTGTGCCCCAGCACTTGATGGGCAAAAACGTCAGTTCTCTTTTACAGGAGGCAGTATGACTTTACTCAACAATCTTATCAAAGTGGGAGGATCGGCCGTGATTCTAAAAGAAATTGCTGACCGGATAGCGGGGACAAGAATTAACCGTGAACAAACGCTGCGCCGGAAGAATGCCGGAATGCTGGCGCTCGGCGTAGCCATTGGCGGCACGGTTGGGGCAGTTGCAGGTCTCCTTTTTGCGCCCAAGGCCGGAAAGGAAACACGTGAGGATTTAAGCCGGGTCAGTTGCCAGACTTGGGGGAAAGTGAAAGATAATGTTTCCACTACCGGACACCGGTTAGTGGATTCAGTAGAGGAAAAGAGTTCTCGCCTGCGGACCGCGGCCGAGAAGGGCGTTGATGCGGCTAAAGAATCGTTCAACGAATCCTCCAGCGCAAGCGAAAAAGGCAACAGCTAAGGAAGAACCCATTTCACTGGAAGGAAGACCATCATGGAAGGATATATCACATTCAGTCAACTGGGACTGCTCATTCTTTTTCTGATGCTGGTGGCAGTGGGCGGTTATGCCATTGTCACCCTGAGAAACGTCAATACAGCGGTCAAAGATATCGGGGCGCTGCTGAAAGAAAATAAGGAAGCGCTCAACCTGGCAATTCCCAATATCGCCCTGGCCTCGGAAAATGTGGTTGCCCTCACCAGTGAATTGCGTGCAGGCCTTGGCGAGGCGAGCAGGGCCATCGGCACCGCCGACCAAATAGCTGCGTACGCCATGGTCGTCGGCGAAGCAGCCAAGGCGCTGGTCAGCGTTTTTGCAGGTTCCAGGAAGTAGAACGGCCCTTCACGTTGCAACATGGAGAGCACGCACTTGTGCTTCGGTCTCCGTGGAGACCGGAAACAAAGAGCTGCTTCGTACTCACTGCGACGGCAGTGCAACACAGACCAAGGAATGAAAATGAAAAAGTCTCCGCAGTCTCAATTAAAGGGTAGGCCACTGTATTGGGGCCTGCTCTTTTTCGCCTTCTTTTTCCCAGCTGTCGCGGCGGCAACTTCAGCAAGCGACGAATTCATCCGGGGGTATGCCACGGCGATTCTCCAGCGGGATTTCCAGATCACCGCCAAAACGCTCAATGTCCAGTCCGGAGTTGTGTATATCAGCGGCCTGGAGGCATCGGATGTTGTGCGTGACCGCATGAAAACCTCGCTCGCTGCTATCGATGGCGTCCGTCAAGTGGTGGTTGGTGAGAAAGGCGAGATCGTTCCCACGGGTGGAAAAACGGCGATCACCCCTGAAGTCAACGTCTTCCTGCCCCGTGATTTACTCTTCAAATCGCTGATTGCCGATCCTCGCTGGCCGCATTTTTCCGCCTCCTATCAGCAATATATGCAAAATGACCAGCTAGACGGAGTAGGATCGGCAACCTTCGGCGAGACCTTCAGTTTTTATCGCTTTGCGGGGCCATGGACCAGTCAAATGGAGGTCGGCCTCCAGGCCGGCGTGTTCTCCATCTTTGATATGAATGCAGATTCCCATGACCTGGTCAATGCCGATTATTTTGTGGCCGTGCCGCTCTCGTTCAAAAAAGACAATTTTTCCGCAATGTCCCGGATCTTTCACCAAAGTTCCCATCTTGGGGACGAATACCTGTTGAGCGGGCAATCGGGAGAACGAATCAATCTGAGCTACGAAGGGGTGGATCTGCTCCTTTCCTATAATCTTCCCTTGGGCTTTCGTATCTACGGCGGCGGCGGCTATCTGTTTGATCGTGACCCTGAAGATCTCGCGCCGGGAATAGCACAGGCGGGTTTGGAGTTCAAGAGTCCTGAGGCCTGGTGGGGCGGTGCGCTCAGGCCGGTCGCGGCAGTTGATCTGCAGAGCCACGAAGAAAACGATTGGGATGCCAATGTGTCCGTGCGTGCCGGATTTCAACTTGAAAATCCGGATTTTATCAGCCGCAAGTTACAAATCCTGCTCGAATACTATGACGGCAGTTCACCCAACGGCCAGTTCTATGCCCGCGACAACGTGGAGTATATCGGGCTCGGATTTCATTTTTTCTATGATTGATACCGTCACAGGCGGAAATGCCTGCCAAATTCGGGTCGCCATAATGCAAACCAAATCAATATTTGGAACAGGAGGGTAGCATGAAATCAAGTACTCAAGACAAGGCGGAAGGCGCGTTCCACCAAATAAAAGGGAAGGTCAAGGAGTTTGCCGGGAAAATCAGCGACAAACCTAAACTTGAAATTGAAGGCAAAGCGGAAAAAACTGCCGGCAAAGTACAGGAAAAAATCGGCGAAGTGAAGAAGGTCTTAGGAAAATAAAAGGATTGCCTAGGCATTCGTCGAATTGTCTTTGGTTCACTGCTCGTGATGCAGGGCATTCAATATGCAACACTATAAAGGAGAATATACATGAGATCATTTGGTTATGCAGCCTTTGCTGCGGCTGCCTTCGCCCTGCTCTTGACTTGTGCGCCCGTCCATGCCTCAAAGACGGATGACCGCATCGAATCGTCAGCCAAAAAATCCTATATTTTTAAAACATTTCTCAAAGACGATGACATTAAAATTCAAGCCAAGGGCGGTGACGTCACGTTGACCGGGCTGGTTTCCGAGGAATCCTATAAATCATTGGCCGAGAAAACCGTTGCAGGTTTATCCGGCGTTAAAAGCGTGGATAACAGGCTGGAAATCAAAGGCGCTCCTCCTTCAGCAAACTCGGATGCCTGGATCAAGGAAAAGGTGAAGTTCATCCTCCTGTTCCATCGGAGTGTCAACGCCGTAAAGACCGAGATTGATGTTAAAGATGGCGTCGTCACCCTCCGAGGCAATGCAGCCAGCCTGGCACAAAAAGAATTGGCGGCCGAATACGCTCGGGATGTTGATGAGGTGAAAGATGTAAGAAATGAAATGACGGTATCCCTGGCCGATGAAAAAACTCCCAAAAAAGCAGTCGAACCTATTGATGATGCTTCAATCACCGCCCAGGTCAACATGGCGTTGTTGCTCCATCGTTCCACCAGTGGCCTCAAAACCTCGATCACGACCAAGCGCGGAGTCGTCACCGTGAAAGGCAAAGCCGGCACCGCACTCATTAAGGAGCAGGTCTCCAAATTCGTCAAAGATGTGCACGGGGTAAAAAGCGTCAATAACAAGATGACCATCGAATAGTTTAAGCGGGAACAATAAAACGGCTAGCTCGTTGCCCCGATATCAATCGGTACAACGAGTCTGAAGAATGCACTTGCTGTATCCATAATGTGTCTCCTTCCTAGAAACCTGGTTGATCGAATATGGTCGTGCTCATGTTACCTGCGGCCCTCCTCCGAGCTTATATCATTGCCCTGAGGGATGAAGTGTCAACGGTGCCGTGCTTCGGGCAGCATTGTCCAATCACAGTGTCATCAGAGAAATAAACTCGAAAGAAGGAGAAGTAATATGCCAGAATTCAGTTCACCCTTTTCAGGATTAGCAAGCAACAAAAAACTCACAAATGAGGAACTGATCCGAGCAATCCGGTTCATGATTGCTGTGGAGTATGAAGCGACCCAGTTGTATATGCAACTGGCTGAGTCAACAGACAATAAACTCGCCATCGCGGTCCTGAAGGATATCGCCGACGAAGAACTCGTTCACGTCGGAGAGTTTCTTCGTCTCCTCCGGGAATTGTCTCCTGATGAAGAGAAACTGTATGCAAGGGGAGCGAAAGAGGTCAAGGAAACCATTAAAAAAATGAAGTAAAAATCCTTTTTCCTCGATTTTTCGTCATTTCTTGTAATCACGACCTGAAATGCATGTGTAACCTGTGACAGAAATATGAAGGAACTGTTGTGTTGCATGTAACGCTTTTCTCTCGTTCAGAAAGAACCGCATATGGTGTTCGCTATGCACTACTCATCTATAATAACAAGATAAAAGTATCTTCATGAGTGTATTAGTCCGTTAGGCCCAGGTCTTGCTTTAGAGAAAGTACATTGGGACAATGCGTTTACCAGTATAGATCTTCATGAACGTTTCAAAAGAAAGTAAGGCGCACACTCATGACTTGGCCTGATGGGCGCCGCCGGTGTTTTCGACAGCTACCCCATGGGCTCTCGTAACGAAGATCCCGAATGAGCAATTCCATTCTGAGTAGGGAACTCAAACGCGTCGGACAAAGACACGCGCCTGTTGGTCTTTTCAGGGAAAGTTACCTCGATGATGTATCGATTCGTGCCCGTACTCTGGAATGTGCCACCGATTGTTTCGTCGACCTCAGCAAAAGTTCATACCTATCGAGGCAGCTTCTTGAGTGACACCCTTCATCCGCATGGTGCCAGAACGTAAAAGAGTCATTGTTCCAATGCGCTCAGTCACTGTTTGAGCAATCTCTTGCCGGATAATCGTGTCCAGTAGAGAATGTTACATGCGTTTTTCGATGGGGAGGTAAAAACAAATATCATGATCTTCCTAATTTCGAAAAACTAAAAAAGGACCAGGAGAAAAAACGGAGGAAATTATGAAAAAGAAGGTAATTGGGTTGGTTAGTGTTGGCTGCCTGCTGCTCGCGGGACAGGCGTCTGCAAAGCAGGTTGATATGATTGCTGGCTTCCAGGACCCACTGTATTTTGACATGCCTGGCTACTCAAAGGGTCTGGACATAGAGGAAGTCTGGGGCGTTGTTACAGTCAACGGTGTTTTCAAAGCACAAGCACACACTGTCGGGAACAGGATGTGGGATTCAGGGACCAATAACTGGATAAATACCATTTTTTCTGGCTCTACTAATGATTCTGTACAAGTGATTTCGACAGGTTTCGGTCTTGTGAAGCAGGGCGGCGACTTAGCTCTGTCTTCATCCGCTCACGATGTTACACTGTCACAGAAACCTGGCGTCCGAAATGGCAACAACGGATACAACGGCAAGGGAAACCGTGGCCAGCTCAAGAATGCCCCGGAAAGAGAAGTAGAGCGGACAAATACCCAGATTGCCGTGATGCCAGCGAGACTGAAGATGAATTCACCAGCCTTCGGTGAAGGGCGCGGTCATGGTATCTTGCCAGTCGACTCACCGCACTTCCCTCTCTTTTCCAATGTTGATGGCGACCCATCTGACTGGAGGGGGGGCTTACCTGAATCGATACCGGCTCAGACTGCCCCGGTTCCTGAACCGGGAACGATGCTCCTGTTAGGTGCCGGCTTAGTGAGTCTTGCTGGTGTTGGTCGAAAATTTCGCAAATAGTTCGTTAGCGTTCCATATAGTTCGCTGCAAGGGTTACTCGTAAAGTACATGTTGACGATTTGTTGGCACATTCGTCAGCCAAGCCTGGTAAGTAAAAAAAATAATTTCAGTGATTTACAACACGTTTGTTTCGAGGTATGACACCCAACAGGAGGGATAGAAAATAATCGGTTTCTCCTGTTGTTTATGTATCCATATTGGCTAAAGAGATTGTATTCACCTCTCACTTCATTTTGTTACGATTTTTAGGAATGAGAATATGGACGAAAATAAGCGGCTTGATAAAAATAAATCAGACGAAACTGCAAATTTATGCTATTAGACTTAGTTTATAGTGTTTAAGGAACTCTTAATGAGTGATGCCCCAATCGAGCATATCAGGTGTTCGATTTTTCAGACGAGGCAAGTCTGAAATGACGATTGAAACAAATACAGAGTACTGAATGATCTTTTTTGATGATTCAGTGTATTACCGATGACCCCGAGGTGGGGCCATCAAATTAACTGTGTGACACGATCACACAACGAAAAAAGGAGTAGTTGCAATGGCTGAAGGAACTGTAAAATGGTTTAATGATTCTAAGGGTTTTGGCTTCATCGAGCAGGAAGGCGGCAAGGATGTGTTTGTGCATCACTCTGCTATCCAAGCCGAGGGGTTCAAGTCTCTTCAGGAAGGAGATCGCGTAAAGTTTAACGTGGAAGATGGTGCCAAAGGCCCGTCAGCAACAAATGTTGTTAAGTGCTGACATTTGAGTCTTTCGTGATATAGAAAAAAACCCGCTTCAGGCGGGTTTTTTTTATATTATAAATTTTGCCCCCATCTGTATAAGACTGTTTTTTCCCAGTCCAAGTACCCCCCTAAAACAGTTTTCCGTACTCTTCGCCAAACAGGTCGATGGGAAATAGCCACGGCGCACTCTCTGGATTTGACACCGAAGTACTTCATCGGCAAGCCTTGAAACTGTCCGACAGCCCCAAAATATTTCTGGGCAAACGGTATCTTCCCTTAAACAGACCTATTCCTCGCAACTAGCTCTGCTGCGCGACTCGGCCCCATTCTGTGGCAAATCTACCTCAAAGCGCTCTACACAACTCTGCCCGACAGATCCATGCCCTTTCTTCCCACTCTACAATCCATCCTGAAAAGCAGACTTGACCCGGAACTTAAAAATAAGGTAACGAATAATGGCCTCGCTGTTGTGCTCCGCCAAAGAAATCATTCCGAGCCGTTGGGCAGGGTATGGTAAAAAAGCAGAGCGGAACACCCACCGTGCTGGCGATTCAAGAGACGACTGACAATTAAGGACGAAGAAACAGATGCTGAAACTCAATAGAACGCGGTATTCCCTGACCTTACTCCAAATACTGGCAGTGTTTTCCCTGTTAATAGGGTTGGTCTTCTTCTACAGAGACCAAGTGACGGCGTTTTTCCAGACGACCCAGGCCGGGCAGCTGGGGCTGGCGCTGAACGGAGCGATCTTGCTGATCTTCCTGCTCGGACTGGTGCGTATGATTTTTATCTTCCTCGCCTATAGCCGCGAGCAGGATGTGCTGCAGCGATTTGTCAAGCGGGCAGGGGAGAACGTCTCCAACCCAGCCAATACCTTACCGGATTCCGCATTGGTGGTGAGGCGATACCGCGCCGTGCAGACCATTGCCAATCAGCTGGCGCCGGTCAACCAGGGGGCTTTGGCTGCAACCCTGGTCGCCGGTCAGCAGGCACAGTTCACCCTGGTGCGCTTCGTCAACAGCATTCTGATCTTGTCGGGTGTCCTGGGAACGGTCATTTCCCTGGCGGTGGCCCTGATGGGTGCAGCGGGGCTGATGAACTCCCCGGATAACATGAAAAATATGTGGGACATCATCGGCGGCATGTCCAACTCGCTGAGCACAACGGTCACCGCGATTGTCTGCTATGTGTTTTTCGCGTATTTCTATCTCCGATTACAAGATGCCCGCACCCAATTACTGGCTAACATCGAGGATGTGACCTCCCTCTACATCCTGCCGCGTTTCAAGTATACGGAGCACAACCTTCTCGGTGATGTGGCCCTGCTCACCGCTAGTTTACTCAAGGCAGCGGAAGGCATCACCCAGGTCCAGGATCGTTTCCTGCATGTGGGTGATCACCTGCAACTGGCGGTGAATGACTTACAAGCGGTGATAGCCCAGAGTGGGAACACTATCCTCGATATTCACGACTCGGTACGTGAAGGTTTTCGCCTGGAGAAGGAGGCCCCAAGGGCATGAACAGCGGTTTCCCGAATCTGAGCGGTGGGCAAGAAGATCTGGAGGAAAGTTTTTGGTCGTCGTTTAGCAACGTCATGATGGTCATCCTCAAAATTTTCCTGCTGGTCATCCTCATCATGGCTTTGAACAACCGCAATCTGCTGGACGATCTGAAAAACAACGTCCAGGCAAAGGAAGAGGCGCAGGAGGAAGCCAAGCTGGCTCTCAATCTGGCGCAGTCGAGCCTGAAAGCCAACGCCAGTCTTGAGGAGCAGCTGGCCTATTACCAGCAACGTTCCTCGTCCCTGGATCTGGAGCTGCTGCGCAGTCGGGCAGAAGCCGAGGGGGCCCGCAATCTCAGCAACAACCAAAAAGCAGAACTTACCCGCCTGCAAGCACTGAACAAAGAACAGGCCGATACTCTCGTCAATCGCAACAAAATCGTCGGCGAACTGCAAGGCAAGCTTACCGGGCTGGTGACTGAAAAGGAACGGACCCAAACCGAACTGGCTACGGCTCGCGATAACACTACCCGTATGGAAACGGAGCTGAGCAGTCTGCGTACCAAATACAATGAAAGTGATATCAAACTTTTAAGCCTGCAAGGTGAGTTCAGCGAGCTCGACAAGAAATATCAGAAGCTGCTCAAACCTGCCCGTTCTGCCAGCAATAAACAGGTGGTCGAGGTCCTCTACCAAAAGACCGGTTGCAGTTTGCGCAAGGCGGGGGAGGGCAGTTACCGCAATCTCGATCGAGCGTCGTTGGAAAACGAACTGGGAGCACTGAAAACCCAGTTTGGCAACGACCTCTATGTCAGAATCGTCATCCCCGACAATAGCGGTCTGTCCTACAGTGAGGCGTGGAGTTTCACTAACCAAATTTTGAGCCGGTATGACTATTATTACAACCTGTCTCCAAGCAGTGCGCCCGCCACCCCGGCGGGATCGCCGTCACCGTGAAGTGAGGAACCATCTTTTCACAGCGTTCCTTTTTTAGTGACGGTCATCTCACACTGGTCACAGTCAAAACCTAAAGTATAACTTCCTGTCTTGTCGGCAAGGGTCAGTGGTTCCTCGAATGTTTCAATTTTTCCTTTCGATTGGGGACATATACCTAACTGCGCTTTGATGCAATACTTGGTGGTCATCAATGCACAGCCTTTGACATCCGCTGCCCGAAGTCGAGTGGGGTCGATGTGTTGGACCCCGTGCCGCCGGTAAAACTCGGCTGCTTTTGCATTGGTGATGTTGTCTAGGTAGCCCACCTCTGGGACCGGCCAAGGATAGGCATTGGGGATGCGCTCTTTCGACTCAGGGGTACACGAGGTGAGTCTTGTCTCCAGATGGGTGGCAAAGGCTTTTCGGCGCAGGTCATTGAAGACAGCGGCGGGGAAAAACAGCTCACGAGAGAGCGTCAGAGAGACATCAGCCACTGAAAAGACCGTGCCGCCGCTTTTCCTTAGTTGTTTGTTAGCCACGGGTTCCAGGGTTCCCTCTCTTTCTGCCCTCTCTTTTGCGGCGATGATCGTCGTTTCCGAGACGATGCCATCCTCATCGATGATTTTCAACCACAGTCCATCGGCAGTTTCCTGTAATGTCATGTGAACGACGATTTTTCGGCAGAGCTCACTTTGGCCAAGGAGTTTCGAGAAGTGGGTGTCGGCATTGCGAAATATTTCCGTTCCTACAGCCAACAGCAACTGCGCGGTGCCATCTTTAGGGTATATTTTTTGGCCTTCAACACGATTTACTCGCACGCCAATCAGTCCGTTTTTCGGATGAAAAAAGCAGAGGCCGTCACCATTGTGGGCCGCATCCTCTCCCTCTAGAATAAAACACCTCGCCTCCACTGCCGCGACGCGGCCGAGTTTCTTGCCTATCGATTTGGGGGTGCGGATCTCTCCTACCACATTTCTTCGTTTATTGAGAAAGTAGTCGGTTTTTCCACGACTAAAGGACCGTGAAGGGTCCGGGGTAAAACCAAATTGGCACCGCCCCGACGACGCCCGCACCAAATCCGCTCGCGAATCGATAATCCGATCAAGGGCAAGCCTGTAAGCAGCGGTCACATTTTTTACATAGTGCTCATCTTTGAGACGACCTTCAATTTTTAACGAACTTATCCCCGCATCAATAAGTGGTTCAAGATGACTCGACAGATCCAGATCTTTCAGGCTGAGCAAATAGCGGTCTTTTTCGAGAACTCTCCCCGTGTTGTCCTGCAGGGTGTACTGATGACGGCAAAACTGGGCGCACTCCCCCCTGTTGGCACTCCGTCCGGCCATAACTTCACTGATATAACACTGGCCGCTATAAGAAACACACAGGGCCCCATGGACAAAAAACTCCAGCGCCACCGAGGTTGCAGAACGGATTTTTTGGATCTGGGCCAGACTCAGCTCCCGGGCGAGAACGATTTGGGTAAACCCCACATTTTCTAAAAATTGGATTTTTTCTACCGTCCGGTTGTTCATCTGGGTCGAACTATGCAGTGGAATAGGAGGGAGGTCTGATGCCAACAAACCAAAATCCTGCACAATAAGGGCATCCGCTCCAAGTCCATATAATTGATGACTTAGCTCCACTGCTTGATCAAGTTCATCATCATTTAAAAGCGTATTGAGTGCCACATAGACCTTCGCCCGAAACTGATGGGCATAGGTCACCAGTTTTTCTATATCGGCCAGATTGTTGGACGCAGCGGCGCGTGCGCCAAAGAGAGGGCCGCCAATATAGACGGCGTCCGCACCGTGATTAATGGCAGCAATGCCGCAAAGCAAATTTTTGGCAGGAGCCAGCAGTTCGATTTTTCGTGCAATCATGGATATCCTTCAAACCCAAATTCTTGTCTACCCCAGCCCGAACTCTGCCGGCCAAGCCTGGTAGCGTTTATTTAAGCAGTATAGTCATAAATTCAGCCCATAGCTGTTTGAGAATCCGGAACAATATTCTTTTTTCCTTTGTGATAAGGACATCCCCATCAGGCAAGCCGATGCATTAAGCACTCTCCCCGGTCTTGTGTGTAACGGTTAGGTGGAAAAAATTGCTACGTTTGTGATACACGCAACGAAAACTCTCCGCCCAATCGCCTGCCAGTACAGCATCAGGTATCATTTAACTCACCACAATAGCAATAAAAAATAATTTTGAAAGGCTCGTTGTCTTACGGGCATTGTACTTGCGTTAAAGAGGTGTAGGGAATGCACGTTGCACCTCCACCAGGACCACTAGGTTCTACTGAAGAAAAGATGGGTTGGACGCAAGCCCAGAGTGACGGAATCAATAACCAATCAAATTCACCACAAGGAGCGAGCGATGAACTGGAATACGGTGCAGGGAAACTGGAAGCAATTCAAGGGGACGGTTAAGGAAAAATGGGGCGACCTGACCGATGATCAACTGGACCAAATCAACGGGAAACGAGAGATCCTCGTTGGCCATATCCAGGAGAAATACGGGATCGAGCAGGAAGAGGCGGAAAAGCAGGTCAAGGAATGGGAGAAAAAACAGGGGTGATCGACAATGCAATCGCCCTCAAAAAATGAACGAACACCAACGTGACGTGAAATGACCTGGTCCAACGAACACCGGTTCATAACGGGCACAATTGTAATTGAACCATTTTAAAACAGGAGGCTGAATATGTCACTTGGCACAATAGCACTCGTAGTCTTGGTTCTTATCTTGGTGGGAGTACTCCCAACTTGGCCCCATAGCCGGTCCTGGGGGTATGCACCGGGCGGCACGGTCGGATTTGTACTTATTATTTTATTAATCCTGGTTTTACTGGGAAAAATTTAACTGTCAAAGGAGATTAATAATGAACGTTTCGTATAAAGGTATCTTTGTTGTTGTATTGCTGGCATCTGTTCTTGGGTTGAGTGCGTGCAAGCAAGAGGGCTCAGCTGAAAAGGCAGGGCAAAAGATTGATAAGGCGGTCGAACAAAGCGAGAAAAAGATTGATCAAGCAGCTGATAAAACCGGAAAAAAAATTGAGCAAGCCGGAGAGTATATGGATGATACCGCTCTTACAGCCAAGGTGAAGGCTGAAATAGCGAAGGATCCTTTGCTGAAAGTTTCTCAGATCACGGTGACCACCACAAAAGGTATCGTGCGGTTGAGCGGCGTTGTTGATACTAATCAGAGTATCGACAGAGCCTTGGAAATTACCCGTAATATCAAGGGTGTGCAAGCAACGGAAAACAGCCTGGTAGTGAAGAGTACCAACTAAGAGGTTGTGGCTTCATTGCCTACACCTTTGCAGGACTGCTGATACCGGCGTTGCCTCCTTCTCGACGAAGGAGGCAACGCTTGGCACAGTGTTCAGGTGCGGTTGCTGAAACAGGTTGCGGTGGGAATAGGTGTCTTCTCATGGAAAACCGAGAAGAGGAGTTCCTTATGAAACGAAAGACATTTGTTCTGTTTTTTCTGATAAGCGTCTGGTCATTGCCTGTCGGTTTCTCGGCGGCGGTCGATCAGTTGCCGGTCCAAAGATTAACCGTTGCCCGGGAACAAGATCGGATCTATGGCAGCCAATTTATGACCCACGAGGAGCGCGTCGAATATCATGCGAAGAAACGCGCCGCGAAAACGGAAGAGGAGCGAAAGCTCTTCCGCAAGGAATATTATCAACCTATGCTGGACCGAGCAAAAGCACGCGGTATAACGTCACCCGACGAACCACCTCTCAGTGAGGACGGTATGGATTTGGGATCTGGAGGTGGGGACATGCGGCAGGGTAGCAATCGTTGATTTCCCCTCTTTCCAATCTGTCTGAACAGATTTGACCATGGAGAATAGAATGCCTCATGAAGGGTGATTTCAAATGGGTTCCCATGCATTCTTTGCTCTGCCGACGCCCACCGCCTGCTTTTCATCCTTTGCTTTTTTCGAGATGAACTAACTTCCGCAATGCTCAGATTGTTCTGCGTCCTGTTCTTGACTCTTCAAGATATCGGTTTTCCGAAACGACGGAGTCAAGAACACAGGGGTTTTGAGAGAATGGCAAGCCTGGTTTGGCGCCGATCAAATCACGGTCGCCTCGCATGCATTCTCCAGTAGAAAGGAAAAGAAGGGAAATGACGAATCGAGTTTTAATTATTACCGCTGATTCCATGGACGCCGAGGCGTTGAAGAAGGTGCTCGTCCATACCAGAAACAATGAGTTTATCCTCGAATGGGTGACCCACCTATCCGAAGGGATTAACCGGCTGCGGGAAGGCGGTATAGATGCGATTATTGTCGATCTTGCACTACCCGACAGTCAGGGCATCGACACCTTTGACAGGCTGTTCGCCGCTGCGCCGCACACCCCGATCATGACGCTCAGTGCAGCGGATGACGAAACTTTGACAACAGCATCGGTGCAGCACGGCGCCCAAGGTTATCTCTCGAAAAGCAACCTGGATAACACCCTGGTGCCGCAATCGCTGCACAACCTTATCCAGCGCAAGGCGGTTGAAGAGACCTATTTCCTGGAAAAAGCACGGGCTGAAATAACCCTCAACTCGATCAGCGACGCGGTTATTGGCACCGACATGGCGGGCAATGTTGACTACCTTAACGTTGCCGCCGAAAGCATGACCGGCTGGTCGAGGGAGGCAGCGCGCGGGCGTCCCATCGGCGAGGTAATGCGGATCATCGATGGCGACACACGCGAATCAAAACCCAATCCGATTGAATTAGTGCTGAAGAACAACACCTCCATGGCCCTGACCGCAGGGACGGTTCTGTTGCACCGCGATGGCCGCGAAGCAGCGATCGAAGATTCCGTTGCACCGATCCATGATTGGGACGGCAAAATAACCGGCGCGGTGATCGTGTTCCACGATATCACCAACACCCAGGCGATGGCGTTGAAAATGGCTCACCTGGCGCAGCACGATTATCTGACCAATTTACCCAATCGTGTCCTATTGAATGACCGGGTTGCGCAGGCGATTTCCTTGGCAAAACGGCGAGGTACCCATCTCGCCGTGCTCTTTTTGGACCTGGATAATTTCAAGCAGGTCAACGATTCTCTCGGGCACGCGACCGGCGACAAATTGCTGCAGTCCGTTGCGGCCCGATTGTCTGCCTGCGTCCGCCATTCCGATACAGTCAGCCGTCAGGGGGGCGATGAATTCGTGGTCCTGGTAACCGAGGACAAGTTCGCGGAAAAGGCTGCCTTGGTGGCGGCGAACAAGATACACACTGCGATGGCAGAACCGCATATCGTCGACGGAAACGAACTGCATGTAACCACCAGTATCGGTATCAGCGTCTATCCTGCCGACGGGCAGGATGCGGAAACACTGATCAAGAACGCCGACACCGCCATGTATAGCGCCAAAGAGCAGGGCCGCAACAACACCCAGTATTTCAAAAACGACATGAATGTCCGCATGTTCGAGCGGCAAGCCATGGAAGCCCATTTACGGCGCGCACTCAAGCAGCAGGAATTTTTTTTGCAATACCAACCCACCATCAATCTGCAAACCGGCGCAATAACCGGTGCCGAGGCTTTGCTGCGCTGGAACCATCCTGAATGGGGCCTGGTCCTGCCCGGTCGATTTTTGCCAGTGGCTGAAAGTTGTCACCTGATGGTGCCGATCGGGCGATGGGTTCTACGGGAAGCCTGTACGCAGGGTAAAAGCTGGCAAGAAGCCGGACTAACCTTGACGTCCATATCGGTCAACATCTCTGCTTCAGAGTTTTGCTACAAGGATTTTGTTGAGGGCGTGCGTACAATCTTGTCCGAAACCGGACTGGACCCGTGTTGTTTGCAACTGGAACTGACTGAAAGCGTCTTGATGCGTGATGTTGAGTCCAGTGCCGAGATACTTCAGCAGCTTAAAAATATAGGGGTCCAATTGGCGGTGGATGATTTTGGCGCTGGATTTTCCAGTCTGCGATATATTTCTAGGTTTCCGATCGATGTCCTTAAAATAGACACCTTATTTGTGCATGACATTAGTTCTGCCAAGGGCAATGGCATTCTTGCCAGTGCGGTTATTGCTATGGCCACGAGCCTCAAGCAATTGGTGGTGGCCGAAGGCGTTGAGGATCAAGTGCAACGGGCTTTTCTCAAGGTCCAGCGTTGCGACGAGGGGCAAGGGTACCTCTTCAGCAGGCCGCTTGGTGCCGAACCTTTCACCTCGCTGCTCGCCGAAGGTCTCTCCAAAACGATTGTTCCTGAAGAGAGGTTGCCATCTACAAATTATCATTGGTTTGAAGGCGAGATCGTGTGACCAAGTTTTCCGGTGAGCCCAACAAAGAGAGGGCCCAATCACGGAAATGAAGGTGCGAAATGAAAATCAACCAAAGAGGCGCGCAATGAAAAAAGTACTTTTAGGGATACTCCTTCTGGCGTTGACGGCTCTCCTGCCTCATTCACTCAGGGCAGAAGTCCATTTGAGCATAGACTTTGCTGTACCGGAGCCTGTCATCTTTGCGTCTGCTCCGGAAGTGATAGTTCTGCCAGACACGAACAATGTGTACGTTGTTCCTGAGAGCGATTTCGACATATTTTTCTGGAATGGCTGGTGGTGGCGCCCATGGGAAGGGCGCTGGTATCGCTCACGCTCCTATAACCGTGGTTGGGGTTACTATAACAATGTTCCAAGCTTTTATTATGACGTGGACCCCGGCTGGAGAGACGCTTACAGAGACCGGAATTGGTCGGGCCATCGGTGGAACTATGAACGGATTCCTCATCAGCGGCTGCAGAGGGATTGGAAAAAATGGCATACCAATCAATACTGGCAAAGAAACAGAACCTGGGGTGTAGAGAGCTACCAACCCAAGCCGCAGCGCCAGAGAGAGGAAAACCGCTCCCATAGGCAAGAGCAATATCAACAACGGCCTGAGGTTCAGCAGCATCAGCAACTGATTCAAGAACACCAACAACAACCCGTGGCTCAGCGACAGCAAGGGCAGGTTCAGAAACCCAAAAAACAGCAGATCCAAGAACATCAGCAATCGCCCCAATCTCAGAGACAGCAACAAAAGATTCATAAATCCAAAAGACAGCCGCGCACCGAACCCAAGGAACAACAACAGATTCAAGAACAACAACAGCCTCAAGATCAACAGCATCAGCAACAGAAACCCCAACAAGAACACGGTCAAAATCGGGGTAAGAATCACCAGGGAAAATCACAACACTAACATTTCCAAGAAGAAAAAGATAAGGGGAGATCAAGGCCATCGAGGAGCAGAAGAGTGAAAAAGGATTGAATCCCGAACACGGCATGAGCAGCCGCCAAACTATTGTCATTCGCAGTTGCATTCAAGATGTCCTAGTCAGAAAGGGTGCTTCATGCGGTCACAACCCCTGGAACTGTCATTCCGAACGCATGTGAGGAATCTCGATATTTCTCCCGTTCGGTCGAAATGGCAAGCCGGAAAGTATCAATTTAAAAGCAAACCAGAAGAAGAAACGGTGATACGGCCTGGCGCGAATCCCATATATGGGGCGGGCGGGCCGTTTTTCTTTCATAACGTATTTACAACATATTGGGTCGGACTCATCAGCAGTGCGCAGTAACGATCCAAGAGGTAGCGTATGAAGGATCAGATAAAGTGAGGTGGTAACGCATCAACAAAACAAAATTTTGCTGATCTGCGCCACCAACTCCATCCGCCAATTGGATGCAGCCATGCTGTATCCGGGAAGATTTGATTGCATCATTCCTGTAGGTGGCTTAGACAAGGAGGGGAGGGCAACAATTCTTGAATATTATCTTGCCAAACTCAATACCGGCAATGTCAACGAGGACCGGATTGTTGCAATGACATCCGGATTCACGCCCGCAGATATTCAGTATCTGTTTCAGCAGGCAGCGCATTTCGCTTTTTGAGCAGGAACTTGCCAACAAAGAGGTGAAGAGGTGCCGATTATTGAGACAGGTGTATAAGCAATGAACCAACCTATTTTGCAAGGAGAAGTTCAATGTCAAACCCACCTCATCGTCCACGTCACAGCGCAGAATTTAAGGCCACAGTAGCCCTGGCCGCACTGTCGGAGTCCAAGACTCTGGCTGAACTGGCTACTGAGTACCGGGTTCACCCGACCCAGATCACCCGCTGGAAGCAGGATCTGACCAAGAACGCTTCTGAGCTTTTTGGCAAGGGCAAGAAGAAAGAAGTCAACCATGAGGCCGAAGTGGCCGAGCTCCACCGTCAGATCGGCAAGCTCAAGGTTGAGAACGATTTTTTAGCCAATCTGCCCGGTCTGAACTTGGCCGGGCGCAGAAACAACAGGTGATCGCTATGGGACATCCTGAAGTTTCTGTTCAGCGTTGCTGCCAGCTTTTCGGACTGCCTCGTTCCAACTATTACCGCGGCCTTGGCTTCGGTCTACGTGTTGGTGATTTGGAACTGATGGCCCGGATAGACAAACTCTATATTGAGCACCCCTGGATGGGGAGCCGTTCCTTTGCTGATCACCTCACAACTCCCGAACTCGTGGTGGGAAGAGGTCGTGTCCGTCGCTTAATGCGGGTCATGGGCATCGAGTCTTTAGCTCCCAAGCCGGGCACCAGCAGGCGACAGCCGAAGCATCCGGTCTATCCCTATCTGCTCCGGGGAGTGACCATTGACAGGCCCGATCAGGTGTGGGCGACTGACATCACCTACATCCCTATGGCTCGGGGTTTCATGTACCTGATCGCGATCATGGATTGGGCCACCAGAAAGGTTCTCGCCTGGCGACTATCCAACACTCTGGACACCAGATTTTGCGTTGAGGCTTTGAAAGAGGCTCTCTTTAAATATGGCGCTCCTGAGATATTCAATACTGATCAGGGGTGCCAATTCACCAGCGAAGCGTTCACCTCAGTCCTCAAGGCCTGGAACGTCAAAATCAGCATGGACGGCAAAGGACGATTCAAGGACAATATCTTTATCGAGCGACTTTGGCGCACCCTGAAATACGAAAGGATCTACCTGAAGTCATACGAAACGGGAACTGAGCTTGTCAAGGATCTGACTTCCTGGTTCGGCTGGTATAATGAGAAAAGAAAACATTCGTCACTTGACAAGCAGACTCCAAATGAGGCTTATTCAAAACGAATCGAACAATTGAGCAAGGCAGCCTGAGGCCTGTAACTGTATAATAAAAGCAACATTGCTTATTTCACACCTCAGGATGTCTCACAAACCCCGACCACCTCAAGGACGATCAGGTAACGGCGGAGACCTTTGTCGATACCTTGCCCAAAGTGCCGCCTTCCTTGAGCGATGAAGTGATTGACGAGTTTGAAAAGGACAGCGTGAGCTTTTCTCGAGTGTGAGTAAAGGCGTTGAAGTGTTGAAGTGTGTTGGTAGCGGTTTTTCCGCGCGCCCTTCCTCCCTTGATATCCACTGATCAGCAAGACAAGACGGTTCATTCAGTAAGGAGATCGCTATCTATGGCAGCAAAACAAAAACACAATAAAGCAACCGCTGAGGACGCACCCGGCGACGCCAAGACTCCCCAGGTGCAAAATAGCGGTATCGATGAGGCTGCAATGTCTGGGCCGGTCGAGGCGAGCGCAACCGGATTCCCCATCGTCGGTATCGGCGCTTCGGCTGGAGGGTTGGCGGCTTTCGAGTCTTTTTTCTCGGGCATGCCGGTTAATACAGAACCCGGCATGGCCTTTGTCCTAGTGCAGCATCTGGCACCGGATCACAAGAGCATGCTCACCGATCTGATCAAACGCTACACCCGGATGCAGGTCTACGAGGTGGAAGACGGCATGGTGGTCCGGCCTAACTGCACCTACATCATCCCGCCTAACCGGGACATGGCTTTTCTCGGCGGCACCCTCCAGCTGTTGGAGCCCTCTGCCCCCCGGGGTCAGCGTCTGCCCATCGATTATTTCTTCCGCTCACTGGCACAGGACCAGCACGAACGGGCTATTTGTATTGTCCTTTCCGGCACCGGCAGTGACGGCACCCTTGGTGTGCGGGCCGTCAAGAATGAAGGCGGCATGGTTATGGTGCAGAGTCCCGAATCCACCGAGCACGACGGCATGCCGCGCAGTGCCATCGCCACTGGCTTGGTGGACTTTCAGTTGTCACCCGCCGAGATGCCTGCCCAACTTATCAGCTATGCCGCCCATGCCTTTGGCAAATCGAAGAAAATTACCGCTGCCCCGCCGTCGAAAAACGAGAATGCGCTGAAGAAAATCTTTATCCTCCTCCGTGCCCAGACCGGGCACGATTTTTCCCAATACAAACCCAGTACCATCAACCGGCGGATCGAGCGGCGCATGGCGCTCCATCAGATTGAATCGATGGGTGATTACGTCAAATATGCGCAGCAGACACCCGTGGAGGTGGAATCCCTCTTTCGCGATCTCTTGATCGGCGTCACTCAATTTTTCCGCGATCCTCAGGCCTTTCAGGCGCTTGAAAAAAGAGTTATTCCGCAACTTTTTGCCGACAAGCCTGTTGGCGGCACGGTTCGCGTCTGGTCGCCGGGATGCGCCACCGGCGAGGAAGCCTATTCCCTCGCCATCCTGCTCGCCGAGCAGCAGGAACTGTTAAGGCATAATTGCAAGATTCAGGTCTTTGCCACCGATATTGACAGCCAGGCGATTGCCACGGCTCGCGCCGGGCTCTATCCAGCCAGCATCGCTGCCGACCTCTCGCCGGAACGATTGGCGCGGTTTTTCTCGGTCGAAGATGACAGCGGCACGCTTCGGATCCATAAAACCATCCGCGACATGCTGATCTTTTCCGAACAGGATGTGATTCGGGATCCGCCCTTTTCCCGGCTGGACCTGATTAGTTGCCGCAACCTCATGATTTATATGGGGGCTGACTTGCAGAAAAAGCTCATCCCTCTCTTTTACTACGCGCTCAATCCCGGCGGATTTCTTTTCCTGGGCACCTCCGAAACTGTTGGTGATTTCGGTACTCTTTTTGCGGCGCAGGATCGCAAAGCAAAGGTGTATCTGCGCAAAGATGCGCTGCAAGGGGCCTCCCGCGTTGGCCTAGGGAGTTTTCTGCCCCCCCAGATGGCGATGGATAGTGCGCTGCCACAAGTCGTCGGCAAGATGATGCCCCACAGAAAACTCACCTTGCGCGAATTGACCGAACAAGCACTGTTGCAAGAGGTTGTGCCGGCAGCCGCACTCGTCAATGGCCATGGCGATATCCACTACATTCACGGCCGTACCGGTATGTATCTCGAGCCGGCGGTGGGTGAGGTCGGCGTCTACAACATTTTAAAGATGGCGAGAGAGGGCTTGCGGCACGAATTGACCATATCCCTGCACAAGGTAGCTGCAGGCGCGGAGGTCGCCCGCTGCTGTGGTCTCCGGGTCAAAACCAACGGCAACTTTACGCCGGTCAATCTGACCGTTCGTCCGGTGGCGCCAAGTGCAATGCCGCTATCCGAGGCGCCCTTATACTTGGTTATTTTAGAAGAGGCGCTGGCCGGCGATCACGAACCGTCGACGCAGGGTGAGGTCAACACGAATACTTGTATTGTAGATACAGATGTGGACGTACGAGTTACCGCTCTTCAGCAAGAGTTGCGAGCCAAGAAAGAGTTTCTCCAGACAACCAACGAAGAATTGAAATCCTCCAATGAGGAAATGCAATCGATCAACGAGGAATTGCAATCAACCAATGAGGAGCTGGAAACATCGAAGGAAGAGTTGCAATCAGTCAACGAAGAGCTGGCCACGGTCAATGCTGAATTGCAAAATAAGGTGGTGGATCTGACGCGCGCCAACAACGATATGAATAATCTGCTGGCCGGGACCGGCATCGGCACAGTCTTTGTCGATCACCAACTGCGCATCCTGCGCTTCACCCCCACCGCAACCAAGATCATCAACCTGATCCAGAGCGACGTTGGGCGCCCCGTGGGCCATATCGTCTCCAACCTAGTGGGGTACGACACCTTGTTAGCAGACACGCAGGCTGTTTTAGAGACCTTGGTTTCCAAGGAAGTGGAAGTCCATTCCCAGGCAGGGATGTGGTACACCATGCGCATACTGCCCTACCGCACCCTGGAGAATGTGATCGAAGGCGCGGTCATCACCTTTACCGACATCACCGAGAGTAAACAAATGAAAGCGGCCCTGAGTGCGGCACAGACGCATTTGGCCGAGGCTATTGTCGCCACGGTCCGCGAACCGCTGCTGGTGCTGGATACCGACTTGCGTGTGATCACGGTGAATGCTGCTTTTTACAACACCTTCCATGTGACGCCCGAGGTTACCGTGGGACGATCACTCTTTGAATTGGGCAACCGTCAATGGGACATTCCCGCACTGCATACGCTCCTGGAAGATATTCTGTCCCGGGATACCGTGTTCAATGACTTTGCAGTGACGCATGAATTTGATAAAATAGGAACGTGTAGGCTTTTGCTGAATGCGCGGCGCATCTCCAAAGAACCTGGCCAGCCCGAGCTTATTTTGCTGGCGATTGAAGCAGGCCCCGAGAGCCCGTCGTTCCACCGTAACGACACCACCGCAGGAGAATGACCACCGCACCATTAAGGAGGTTTGGTCGTGGACAAGAACGATGATGTCCGGCCCAGCGTCACGGGCCAACTGCGCCAGCGGGCGGAGGAGAGAACCAACGCGAAAGCAGCGCCGGTGTCGGAGCAAATAGAGGTTCTCACGCCCGAAGAGATGCGGCAAATACTCCATGAACTTCAGGTGCATCAGATTGAGTTGGAGATACAAAATGAGGAACTGCGGCGCGCACAGGTGGAGCTGGACGTGGTTCGGGCACGTTATTTTGACCTCTATGATCTGGCGCCGGTGGGATATTGTACCGTCTCCGAAAAAGGCATGATCACGGAAGCCAACCTCACCGCCGCCACCTTGCTGGGGATAGACCGGGGTGCCTTGGTCGGGCAACCCATGAGCCGTTTTGTCCTGGCCGAGGATCGGGATATCTATTATCGCCATCTTCAGCAGTTGTTCGCGACGATGGTGCCGCAGGTGTGTCAATTACGCGTGCTGCGATCAGCCAATTCGCCTTTCTGGGCCCGGTTAGAAGCAACCGTGGGCCAGGAGAGCGAGAGTGGGCCACCCGACTGCCGGGTCGTGTTCAGCGATATTACCGAAAGCAAGCGGGCAGATGCAGCCCGTGCAAAGAGCAAACGAGTCGAAGCCGCCCTCGCCGAGAGCAAGCAGGCGGCGGCAGCACTTGCCGAAAGTGAACTCAAATACCGCACCTTGGCCGATTCCGGTCAAGCTCTCATCTGGACTGCCGGTCTGGACAAGCAATGCGATTACTTTAACCAGCCCTGGTTGGATTTCACCGGTCGCACCCTGGAACAGGAACAAGGCGAAGGCTGGCTTGAAGGCGTGCATCCGGAGGACCGGGATCGTTGCCTGCAGACCTATGTTGCCGCCTTTGACCAGCGCGAGAAGTTCAGCCTGGACTATCGCCTGCGTCATGCCAGCGGCGACTATCGATGGGTCCAGGACGACGGCACCCCGCGTTTTGACAGTGCAGGAAATTTTTTGGGGTACATCGGCCACTGCCTGGATATCACCGAGCGGAAGCAGGCCGAGGAAGAACGGGCAAAGCTGCAGGCACAATTGATCCAGGCCCAGAAGTTGGAAGCAGTGGGTCGTTTGGCAGGCGGGATAGCGCACGATTTCAATAACATGCTGGGTATTATCCTCGGCTATGCCGAGATTGTTCAGAAAAAACTGGATCCGGGCCAGTCTCTTTTTACCTATTTGGATCATATTCGAGAAGCCGCCGAACGCTCGGCGACGCTCACCGGGCAACTGTTGGCCTTTGCCCGCAAGCAGATTGTTACCCCCAGGGTCGTTGATCTCAACGTTTCTCTGGAAGGAATGATCAGGATGTTGCAGCGGCTCATCGGCGAGGATATTGATCTCGTCTGGTCGTGCAGCCCAGACTTATGGCCGATCAAAATCGATCCTTCGCAACTCGATCAGATTCTGGCCAATCTGTGTGTCAACTCCCGGGACGCCATCGCAGGTTTGGGCAAGGTTATTGTTGAAACTAAGAACGTCACCCTTGACGCTGCAATCTGTTCCGGTCACCTTGATTTCAAGCCCGGTGAATATGTGGCGCTGGTTGTCAGCGACGACGGCTGCGGCATGGATGAAGAGACGCAGGGAAAACTGTTCGAGCCTTTTTTCACGACCAAGGAAGTGGGGAAAGGGACGGGACTGGGTCTGGCCACGGTGCACGGTATTGTCAAACAGAATAACGGTTTCATCTATGTCTCCAGTGAGTTGGGGCAGGGGACAACTATCACCATCTATCTGCCCCGGCATCACGACAAGGCCGAGTTGTTGCAGCAGGAGGAGAAGCAACCTGTTCTTGAGGGCAGCGAAACCGTCCTCCTGGTGGAAGATGAGGTGAAAATTCTGAAAATGGTCACGATAATGTTACAAAGTCAAGGATATACCGTCCTCGCTGCGGCCACACCCGGCGAAGCCATCGATTTAACTGAAAAGCATACCGATGAGATTCATCTGCTGATGACCGATGTGATCATGCCCGAAATGAACGGACGCGACTTGGCCCGGCTCCTGCTTCTGTTGCGCCCTGGCCTCAAACTACTGTTCATGTCGGGCTACACCGCCGACATCATTGCCCTCCATGATGTATTTGAGGAGGGCATCAACTTCATCCGTAAACCGTTTTTGATGAAGGAATTGGCCAGCAAGGTGCGCGAGGTGTTGGACCAGGAATAGCCAAGGGGCATGGACATTGAGCACAGATATTTTTTCATACTGCAAGCTCTTTAAGAGCCGACAACTTCTTGATTTGTTAAAATTTAATTTGACCGATGCCCTAGAACACCATATAACAAAACAAGATCAAAAAATGAGCGCGATTCTATTAATCGTCCATTTTGAGAGGTCACAGCAAGGGGAGATGTTCAATGTTGGCAATTTGTGAAGATTGTTCAAAAAAATACAATATCGACGAGTCCAAGATGAAAGGGGACAGAGCCCGATTTTCCTGTCAGGAATGCGGCCATATCATTGTTGTGGTGAGAAAGGGGGCAGCTGATCGGTCAGATGAGAATCCCGCGACTCAACCCGCAGACAAATCCCGGCAATAACAATTTTTGTCTTATCCATCAGGACACTCCCTTGAAACAAGTGGCGTAGCTCGAGCTTATGCTTATTCCACGTGAAAAGCCCTGCCTGGAAGGCCTCAACAGCTATTATCTGCATCTTGAGAAATTTATCGAACACATGCAGGGAGAGATCGGATCCGGTGCTATCCATTGCCTGTCATCCAACCTCGAGATGGTTATTTATTTCAATGAATACGAGGTAATCAGCAGTCTCTTGCAGGAAAAAGGCGGAGCGGCCAACTTTGCCTCTTCCTCTGAAATAGCCAGGAGTTTCTTCTACAACTCCAGTTGCGCCGTCGCGGTGTATCAGCTTGACGCCCACGCCATTTTTTTCTGGGCGCAGATGCCTGCGTTTCAGCGGGCCAAGGCAGCCTTGAAGTCAACGGAAATCCCCCTGCCCGATCTTATCTTTCGCCTCAGGCAGAAGCAATTCTCCGGTTTTATCGACGTGCAGCTGGTGAAAAAAAATGATGGCGGTACCCTCTTTTTTAACGAGGGCAATAGGATCGGGGGGTCGTACACCTGGGGCAAAGGCGGCATGAGCACTTCCGACGAGGACTACAATTCCTTGATCAGTCGGGTGCAACTCAATGAGGGTATTTTCACCTTCGGCAGTTTCGTCAAAGAATAAATCAGTTCGTCTGTAACATGTTTTTCAGCTTTCCTTCCCAACTTCCGTGGGGGTAGGTGCCGCCACCACCGCCGACGGTTCCACCTTCTCCGCATCCCATCCTTTTCCCGCCAGTTGACCGCAAGCCGCTGAAATATCTTCACCCCGACTCTGACGAATAAAAACCGTAAAGTCCCGATCACGCAGGATTTTCTGGAAGCGAAGGACGCGCGCTGGCCCTGGGCTTTTATAAGTGCTGTCACCGGCCGGATTCACCGCCAGTAAATTGATTTTACAGGGGACTGTCAGCAGCAGATCCGCGAGTTTTTCCGCATCAGCATCGCTGTCGTTGATACCTTCGAGCAGAGTGTATTCAAACATGATCCGCTTGCGCCGCTTCTGTCGATAGGTGCGGCAGGCTTCGATTAATTCGGCCAGTGGGTAACGTTTGTTGATCGGCATCAAGCTGGTGCGGACGACATCATCGGCGGCATGCAGTGAAACCGCCAGGTTAACGTCAGTCTGGTCACCCAGCAACTGCATCTGCGGCACCAATCCGCAGGTGGAGACAGTAATGCGCCGGTTGGAAAAATCGAGCCCTCGTTGTTCGGTGAAGATAGAAATGGCGTCGATGAGGCGTTCGAAGTTCGCCAACGGTTCGCCCATGCCCATGAAGACAATATTGGTCAGGGAGCCCTTTTCATGGGCAAGTGCCCAATCCCGTACTGCGCAGACCTGATTGACAATTTCCGCCGTGGTCAGGTTGCGCCGGAACCCCATGGTCCCTGTCAGGCAGAACGTGCAGCCCATAGCGCACCCCACCTGCGAGGAGACGCAGAGGGTATTGCGGTCTTCTTCGGGGATCAGGACCGATTCGATGATCTCGCCGTCGTCGAGGCGAAAGGCGAACTTAACGGCGCCATCGCGCGAGCATTCCACCATCGAGTCGTTAAAACGGCTGATGAAGGCCGATTCTGCTAGCACTGCCCGGAATTCCTTGGCGAGATCGGTCATCTGGGCAAAATCGGTGATCCCTGGCTTGTAAATCCAGGCGAGGATCTGCCGTCCCCGAAAGGAGGGGTGTCCCAGGGATTCGACATAGCGTACCAATTGTTCCTGAGTGAGATTCTTGAGGTCGGTTTTCGGCTGATTAAGATTCATGCAAATATTGAATGATGCGTTGTATCGCTTTAAATTTAAGCAGTTTACTTCATGAGTTGTAGCCAGATGCAGCGCAGGGGTTACAGGCCTCGACAAGGCTCTGGTTTCAAGGGGACGAGGCCGGCAAGGGCTTGGTCGATAGTGGCCAGCATTACGTCCTTATCCTTGGGTAGCCTGCCGCTCAAGGCAAAGTAATTTGAGGCATGGTTGGCGTGAAACTGAGTCCGAAACGGAGCCAGGTCAGCCAGCAGGCGGCGCAACTCCTCAAAAAGCTGCACCGGGTTAGGGAGAATGAACCGACCAGCCCGTATCTGCCGGTACAATGGGGTGTTTTCAAGCGGCATCAGGGTGAGGACCGCAATTTGGTGCGGCTGCATCCGACTGAGCACCTCGGCTGTGGCTTGCGCATGTTCCTGGGAGAGAGTCGCTCCGGCAATGCCCAGAAGGCAGGTGACCGACAAAAAGATGCCCGCTGCCCGCACCAGCTGGCCAGCTGTGATCATCGCCTCGCTATCGACTCCCTTGGCGATGGCCGTGAGCGTCGGGTCATGACCGCTCTCCAGCCCCATGTACAAACGGCTCAGCCCCCATTGTTTGTAGCACCGAAGCTGCTCGTCGCTTTTTACCATGATGTTCTGGCAGGTGGCATAGGAACTCACCCGGCGAATCCAGGGCAGTTTTTCCCGGATGCGCAGGAGCAGTGTTGTTAATAAGGCGTGGGGCAGGGCAAGGGCATCGCCATCGGCGAGGAACAGGGTAGTGTGCCGCCCGCACCAGGTGGCGGCAAAATCGAGATCCGCCTCGATCTGCTTCCAGGGCTTAATCTGAAATGGCTTGTTACGATAAGCACCGCAGAAGGTGCAGCGGTTATGGGAACAACCGGTGGTGACTTGGAGGATAAGGGAAAAGGCCTCACTGGGGGGCCGGATGATGTCTCCTTGATAATCCACAGGCGAGCGGGGGCTCTGTCCATGACCAAACCGGCCACGGACAGAGCGCAGTCAAATATTATCCGTTTTTCTTGGAAAAATCGGCCATGAACTCGACCAGTTTCTCAACGCCTTCCTTGGGGAAGGCATTGTAGATCGAGGCACGGCAACCACCGACTGAGCGGTGTCCCTTTAGGCCGTCGAGACCGATTGCGGTGGCTTCGCGAATGAACTGGGCTTCGAGTTCCGGGGTCGGCAGGTTAAAGGTGACATTCATCAAAGAGCGGGATTCTTTCTCGGCATGGCCGCGATAAAAATCGGTACTGTCAATTCCTTCGTACAGCATGGCCGCTTTTTGACGATTGATTTTTTCAATGGCTGCAGCGCCGCCCATCTGTTTAAGCCAGTTCATCACCCGGCCAACACAGTAAATGGAGAAGCAGGGCGGGGTGTTGAACATGGAATCTTTTTCAGCATGGGTCTTGTATTTGAGCATGGTCGGCACCTTGTCGTCGACCAAGTCGAGCAGATCGTCGCGGATGATAACAACTGTCACCCCGGCCGGTCCCATATTCTTTTGCGCCCCGGCAAAAATCAGGCCAAACCTGCTGACATCGATCGGCCTGGAGAGGATATCCGAAGACATATCAGCAATCAGCATCGCATCCTTGTTAGGCATGGCCGGAAACTGGGTGCCGTAGATAGTGTTGTTGGTGACGAAGTAGAGATATTTACTGTCAGCGGCCACGGTGTATTCGTCATCGCGTGGGACCCGCTTGTAGGTGATGTCCTCGCTGGAATAGGCGACGTCGACCTTGCCGAAGAGCTTAGCTTCCTTGATCGCCTTTTTCGCCCACACACCGGTGTTGAGGTAGGTGGCCTTCTGGTCGTTTTTCAAGAGGTTCATTGGCACCATGAAAAACTGTGACGAGGCGCCGCCCTGGAGAAAAAGGACCTTGTAATTGCTCGGAATGCCCATGAGTTCCCGGATGAGTGCCTCGGTTTCGTCGGCTACGGCCATGAACTCTTTAGAACGATGGCTCAGCTCGATCAGGCCAATGCCTGTATTCTTGAAATTGACGATATCGGCTGCCGCCTCCTGAAGAACGGAATAGGGCAGGGTGCCGGGACCGGGGCTGAAATTAAAAATTCTCTCGGGCATAACTTTCTCCTTGGTACAGAGGTGGTATTGGTGAGTTTGTATTATCGGCGGATTTGCCGCAAGGCTTCATAGAGGACGATACCCGCAGCCATCGCCAGATTGAGGCTGCGGATATTGGAATTGCTCATGGGAATCGTTAGACAGCGGTCACTATACAGCGTGAGAATATCTTCCGGCAAGCCTTTTGTCTCCTTGCCAAAGATCAGTTTGTCCCCTGGTTTGAACGAGGCTTCCGTGTACGATCGCTTTGTTTTTGTGGTGATAAAATAGAGAAACTGTTCATCCTGCTGTTGCAGAAAGGCATCAAAACTCTGCCAGTAGTTGATACTGACATGCGGCCAGTAATCCAACCCGGCTCGCTTGAGATGCCTGTCGTCCACCTTGAACCCCAGAGGGTGTACCAGATCCAGGGTCGTGTCCGTTGCGCCGCATAAACGGGCGATAGATCCAGTGTTGGGGGGGATTTCCGGTTCCACCAAAACAATGTGTAAGTCAGATGCAGGCATGAACAAGGGCCATGGTAAAAAGGAAAGAAAAGTGTTCACGTATGTACCGAATATGGATTGAGGTTGCAAATTTAAAAATACGTCTTAGAATTTCTGCTCCGCTTTTGCAGTTGGTGATGGGTTTTTCAACTTCTGCCGGAATGCCTGCAGGAAACGAACTCGTTACAGAGTGGTCTTGATGACAGAGCTGGAAAGACCGGTTTTCCTCTCCCAGCACCCTTGTTCTCCTTTTTCTTCTTTTGCGGACACGATAATGGCGCTCATCGTTCAGAAGTTTGGTGGAACCTCTGTTGGTTCTACGGAAAAAATTACGGCTGTGGCCCAACGGGTTATCAAGAACCACAAGCAGGGGAACCGGATGGTCGTGGTTCTCTCGGCCATGTCTGGTGAAACAGACCGCTTGACCGGACTGGCGCTTGCTATGCAGCGTCTCCCCAGCGAACGGGAAATGGATATGCTGTTGGCAACTGGCGAGCAGGTGACCGTGTCCCTGTTTGCCATGGCCGTCAAAGATCAAGGGGGCGACGCTGTTTCCCTGCTCGGCGACCAGGTGGCCATTCATACCGACAACATGCATACCAAAGCCCGGATCCGCTCAATTGATTCGAACTTGATCAACAAACATCTTGACCAGGGGAAAATCGTCGTCATCGCCGGGTTTCAAGGCGTCACCGATGACGGGGATATCACCACGCTTGGCCGGGGCGGCTCTGACACCACCGCTGTGGCTCTTGCCGCAGCGTTGCAGGCCGATGCCTGCGAGATTTTCACTGATGTTGAGGGGGTCTACACAACCGATCCCAACATCTGCCCCCAGGCTCGAAAAATCGATTACATCAGTTACGACGAAATGCTGGAGCTTGCCAGTCTGGGAGCAAAAGTTTTGGATATTCGGTCTGTGGGGCTGGCAAAAAGGTTTCGTGTGCCCGTACATGTCCGTTCTACTTTTTCTGAAAACATTGGCACCTGGGTGGTTGAGGAGGACAAAATCATGGAATCCATGCTGGTATCCGGTATTACATACAGTAAGAATGAAGCTCGAATCACTATTAAAAAAGTTCCTGATCAGCCTGGAATTGCGGCTAAAATATTTCTTCCTATTTCCGATGCCGGCATCTTGGTCGACATGATCATCCAGAACACCCATGATGGCCGCTTGACGGACATGACCTTCACGGTGCTCCGTCGGGATTATGACCGGGCCATGGAAATCTTGCAAAATGTGGCCGAGGAGATCAAGGCGGAGGCGGTGACCGGTGATAAAGACATTGCCAAGGTTTCAGTTGTCGGCGTCGGCATGCGGAATCATCCCGGTATCGCCTCGACCATGTTTCAGATTCTGGCCAAAGAGGGCGTCAACATGATGATGGTGTCAACCTCGGAAATCAAGGTGTCTTGCGTCATTGCCGAGAAATATACGGAACTTGCCGTCAGAGCCTTGCACGACGCTTTTGCTTTGGACAAAGATAATTTGCCGTTGGAAGAGACAGAGTAAACAAATGACCCGAGTCATCGAACTGTACGACACCACCCTGCGGGATGGTACCCAGGCCGAGAATTTCAACCTTTCGGTCGACGATAAAATCAAGGTTTGTCGGCAACTGGACCGGATTGGCATTGATTTTATCGAAGGGGGCTGGCCCGGTTCCAACCCCCTGGCTGTTGATTTTTTCAAGCGGATGCAGGATGTCGAATTGAAACAGGCCAAGCTGGCTGCCTTTGGTTCGACCTGTCATTTTCAGAAAAGTCCGGAAAACGACACCAATATCCAGGCCTTGCTGGCGGCCCAAACTCCAGCGGTGACGATTTTCGGCAAAAGCTGGGATATCCATGTAATCGATGCGTTGCGGATCGAACTTGAAGACAACCTGCAGATTATTGAGGATTCTCTCGCTTATCTGCGCCCCCGGGTCCAGCATCTGATCTACGATGCCGAACATTTTTTTGACGGATTCAAAAACAATCGAGACTACTGCCTGGCGACTCTGGGCAAGGCCATTGCAGGTGGGGCAGAAACTATTGTTCTCTGCGATACTAATGGCGGCACTCTGCCGCACGAAATTCCTGAGATCATGCAGCGCGTGCAGCAGTATCGCGCTGAATTAGGCAGCGAAGTTCGTCTCGGCATCCATTCCCACAATGATTCTGAAACAGCAGTAGCTAATGCTTTGATGAGTGTGCATCTCGGTGCCAATCAGGTACAGGGCACCATTAACGGTTTTGGGGAACGGTGCGGCAACGCCAACCTGACCTCAATCATCCCGGCCCTGATCTTCAAAATGGGTTTGGAGTGCAAGGTAGGGAAGCGCATCGACCAATTATACACCACCGCGAGGCTGGTTAATGAGCTAGCCAATCTGCCGCACAACCGCTATCAGCCATATATCGGCGAGTCCGCCTTTGCCCATAAAGGCGGGATTCATGTCAGTGCCGTCCAGCGTAATCCCATGACCTATGAGCATATTGCCCCGGAGAAGGTGGGTAATGCTCGGCGCATACTGATTTCCGACCAGTCCGGCAAGGCCAATGTCCTGATGAAGGCGCAAAAATATGGTTTGGATATTGAGCAGAACGATCCGTTAATGGTCTCGATCGTCAACGAACTCAAGGACCTGGAAAATCAAGGCTATCAATACGAGGCAGCCGAAGCCAGTTTTGA
Source organism: uncultured Desulfobulbus sp. (assembly GCF_963662935.2). Lineage (NCBI taxonomy): Bacteria > Pseudomonadati > Thermodesulfobacteriota > Desulfobulbia > Desulfobulbales > Desulfobulbaceae > Desulfobulbus > uncultured Desulfobulbus sp. The sequence goes on from NZ_CAXXTL010000001.1 coordinate 694,022, forward strand.
GTTGCTGATGCGCCGGGCCCTTGGATTGCAGCGGAAATTTTTCCAGCCAGAGGCTTTCCGGGTGAGCAATTACAAGAATGACATGGCCAAAATCCCGATCACCGAGGCGACCATTCGCCTTTATGTCGATGACAACGAGGTACATACCGCCGCCATGGGCGATGGTCCGGTTAATGCCTTGGATCGGGCTCTGCGTAAGGCTCTGACCAGATTTTATCCTAGCTTAGAGGATATGGAGCTCACCGATTATAAAGTTCGGGTCTTGACTGGTGAGCATGGTACCGGAGCCAAGGTCCGGGTTCTGGTGGAGAGCAAAGATCTGGAAGACAGTTGGGGCACGGTTGGCGTTTCGGTGAACATTATCGAAGCGAGTTGGCAGGCACTGGTGGATAGCATTAACTATAAATTGATGAAAGATGAAAAAACCAGAGACTGATTCGGAGCACACTCTCGACGAGACTACCTGCAAGGACAAGCAAACGCTTGTCCTTTTTCTTTTGGGTTTATTTATCCTTTCCCTGCCTTATTTGTCGCCGGAGAGAGGGGTTGCGCCGCCGGTCTATAAGATTGCCCAGCAAAACGGTTCGAATCATTGGCAGGTTGTCAGCCTTACGGAGGCCATGCCTGGTAAAGAGGCCGCGAAGGAAAACATTGAGCAAGTTTCCGAACAAGTAGATGGATCTCACGTTTTTTACGAAAAAAATAACGGTAGCAACCTTCCGGCTGAGCTCGCTTTGTTTTTCAATCGGCCCTTGCCGATCAACAAAAGTCGGCCAGGGGATTTAGAGATGCTGCCAGGTATTGGTCCTCATTTAGCTTCGGTGATTATCGATGCATTAGAAAAGAAGGGAAGGTTCGCCGGCCCCGAGGATCTACTTAATATTCCAGGAATTGGACCCAAAATCTTGCAGCGCATTCTGCCCCTGATCAGTTTTAAAGAATGACAAGCTGCCCACCTGTAACATCTCCGGTGCTTGTCCTAGTTGGTCCGACCGCCATCGGCAAGACCGCGCTGTCTCTCAAGATTGCTGAAAAGTTTCACTGCGAAATCATTTCCATGGACTCGATGCAGGTTTATCGGCATATGGATATCGGAACCGCCAAGGTAAGCAGGGAGGAGCAGCAAAGAATTACCCATCACTTGATTGACATCGTCGATCCGGACGAACAATATGATGCTGCCCGTTTTGCTTGTGATACCTTGCAAGCTATCGAAAAGATCGTCGCTCGCGGGAAAACCCCCCTGATTACTGGAGGAACGGGGCTCTACCTTTCATCTTTAGTCAATGGGATGTTTGACACTCTTCATGTTTCGCAAGAGGTTCGGGATCAACTTCGACAACGGTTGCAGGGCGAGGGGAGGGACGTTCTACATCGGGAATTGATGGCAATAGACCGGGAAAGCGGCCTTCGGATCCACATCAACGATACACAACGTCTTCTCCGCGGTCTGGAAATCTTTTATGCCACCGGTCTGCCCTGGTCGGAGCATCTTCGTCGCCAGAAAGAATCGGCACGGCCCCCCTGTTTATCCCGCATACTGTTATTGGGCCTGACATGTGATCGTGACTTATTGTATGATCGCATAAAAACACGGACGGTCAGGATGATGCAGGATGCCTTTGCAAAAGAAGTTGAACACCTTCTAAGCAAGGGCTACGCCAAAGATCTGCCGGCCATGCAATCGATCGGTTACCGGCACATGCTTGGCTGCCTCAACGGAGAATGGGACAGGGAGACGGCCACCGCTGCGCTTGTTCGCGATACCAGGCGATACGCCAAGAGGCAGATGACATGGTTTAAAAATCAGCAGCAGGTGCAATGGTTTGATATTGAGCGTGCTGATGAAGTTTTGATAGTTATCGAAAATTTTTTTCAAAAGCTATAATACCAATGCATTACACCGATTCCTCTGAGTCTGACTACACCCCGCTTTGCTCCAGAGGTCCCCTGGAAAGGGCGTTTGGGGAAATGATAGCCAAGGAATTCGGCATCCCTTGTCAGTTGGGCGAAATCCTATATAGCCGTGGCGTGACCACCCTAGAGCAGGCAAATGAGTTTCTCTATCCGCAGTTATCGATGTTGCCGATGCCGGAAAGGATGAAGGGAATGCGCGAGGCCGTTTCCTGCATTCTTGAAAATTGCCGCGAGAACAGACCAATTTTTATCCATGGCGACTACGATGTTGACGGCATTACCGCAACAGCGCTTCTCATGGCATTTTTTAAGGAAATCGGGCACGAGTCCTTTTTTTACATCCCTAATCGACTCGAGGAGAGCTACGGTTTATCGGTCAGCTCGATCAACCGCTTGGTGGCACAGTGTCCGTGCAGGGAAGGTGTCATCATTTCAGTGGACTGCGGCATCACGGCCATTCGTGAGGTTGCGTATGCAAAGCAACTTGGACATCGCATTATCGTGACCGATCACCATGAACCGCAGGATATCCTGCCGGCGGCTGATGCTATTCTCAATCCCAAGCAAGCAGGTTGCGTTTTTCCTTGTTCCTTTCTGTCGGGCGTGGGAGTGGCCTTCTTTCTGGTTATGGCCTTGCGCAAGACCATGGCTCCCAGTGTTAATTTAAAGAAATACCTCGACCTAGTGGCGCTCGGCACAGTTGCCGATGTGGTGCCTCTTGTGGGGGTGAACCGTATTCTCGTTCGGGCTGGACTTGAGGTTTTGTCTGCAAAAGACCGACTTGGCCTATTTTCTCTGTGCAATTGTAGTGGGTTGGAAGTAGAGCAGAGAATTTTGTCTGAGGATATTTCTTTCAAATTGGCCCCACGGATTAATGCCGCCGGTCGATTAGGCTCTCCGCGCAAGGGAGTTGAATTGCTTCTCGCAGAAGACCTGCAGCAGGCGAGACAGGCAGCCCTTGCTTTGGAACAGATGAATACTGCCAGAAAGCAGATTGTGATCGATGCGTTAGCAATGGTTGAGGCAGAATGCGTGGAACAAGCTCAGGCCGGAATTGATGGATTAACCATCTATCAGCATGATTGCCATCCCGGTGTATTAGGGATATTGGCCTCACAAATAGTTGAGCGTTACAATCGACCCACTATAGTCTTTGCCGATGATCAAAAAAACGGTCCGGGGGATTTGATAAAAGGTTCCGGGCGATCGATTAGAGGGATTAACCTTTTTCATGTCCTTGAGCAGTGTTCACCTGTTCTTGAACAATTTGGCGGCCACGCAATGGCAGTAGGGCTAACGCTTAAAAAAGTAAATTTTGGCCTGTTCACCCAGCTATTCAACCAAAAAATAATACAACTAAACAATCGTTTAAGCACAACTGTTGAGACGTTTATTGATTACAGAATGACAGACATTTCTCTGCTTACGAAAAATTTTGCACAAGCATTACAATGGTTACAGCCTTTCGGAGAGGGAAATCCTGAGCCAATTTTTTTGTTGCCTGAGCAAAAACTGCTTTCCCCAAGGGTGCGAAACGGGCACCTAGTTTTTCAGGTGCAGGGGAGGGGGCATATTTTTCATGGGATCGGTTTTCGTTTGGATTGCCCTGGGATGGATCTCGCTCAACCAGCTAACCTGGTTTTTCAATTGAAGCGATTGTGGTTCAAGGGAGCGGAGCGTGACCAGGTCCATGCCCTGCAGTTCGTATCACCTTAATATTAATCATTATATAAAATTTAACATAATATATATTATGCGACATTCAGACTTTACCAGTATGGCACTAGTTTAATCATTTTTTCTGCATCCTATTTCACAAAACCTGCAACCAATCTTTTTCTGTGCAAAGGATTGAATTAATCCCAGAAACAAGCTAAAGGCCTTTCACCTTCATTCAATACAACAAAGAGATTCTCCATGAACCGTGATATTTACCAGGAACCCCTTGTTTCCCGATATACCAGCCGTGAGATGCAGGAACTGTTTTCCGAACGGTACAAGTTTACCCATTGGCGCAAGTGCTGGGTCGCCCTGGCTGAGGCGCAACACGAATTAGGACTGGCCAGTGTGACCGCAGAAATGGTGGCCGAACTCAAAGCAAATGTTGATCATATTGATTATGATATGGCCGCCGCCAAGGAACGTGAAATCCGCCATGATGTCATGGCGCATGTCTATACCTACGGACAGCAGTGCCCGCTTGCCGAGCCGATTATTCACCTGGGAGCTACCTCGCAATTTGTTGTTTGTAATACCGATTTGCTCATCCAGCAGCGCGCGTTACAGCTGGTAAAAAGGTCCCTTGTTAAAGTAATTGCCAATCTCGCCGACTTCTGCGCCACCCATAAAGACTTGGCTACTCTTGGGTTTACCCATTATCAACCGGCTCAGCCAACCACCGTCGGCAAACGTAACACCTTGTACATCCAAGATTTACTGATGGACCTGGAATATATCGAACAGCTCGAGGGGCAGATCAAGGCCCGCGGCGCCAAGGGTACGGTCGGTACCCAAGCGACCTTTATTGAACTGTTTAACGGTGACCACCAAAAAGTTCGTGAGTTAGATCGCCTTGTTTCCAAAAAAATCGGCTTTGACCAGGTCTTTGCTGTAACCGGCCAGACTTATCCCCGGAAACTCGACATGAAAACTGGGGAAACTCTTGCTGGTATTGGGGCCTCCGCCCACAAATTTGCCGTTGACCTGCGCCTTCTTTCGAACCTGAAAGTTCAGGAAGAACCTTTTGAGAGCAAGCAGGTTGGCAGCTCTGCCATGGCCTACAAGCGCAATCCCATGCGCTCCGAACGAATGACCGGCCTAGCGCGAAAACTCATGGGGCTTCCAGCTAATTTTGCCGCCACCGCCGCCAACCAATGGTTTGAACGCACCCTGGATGACTCCGCAATTCGGCGCATGGATATGGCCCAGGCCTTTCTTTTGACTGATGCAATATTAAAGCTTTATATTAATATAACGAACGATATGGTTGTCTATCCGAAACAGATAGAGCGTCACTTGAAAGAAGAATTACCCTTCATGGCTACCGAAAAAATATTGATGGCCTGTGTTGAAAAAGGCAAAAGCCGGCAGGAAATACATGAAGTCATTCGAGAGCATTCTGTCGCCGCTGGACTGGCTGTAAAAAATCAAGGGTTGCACAACAACCTCCTGGAGCTTCTAGCCAAGGACGAACGTATCCCCTTCGACTTCAAGGAACTCGACAGCCTGCTTGGCGATTATCAGCAGTTCACTGGCCGGGCAGCCATGCAAACCACGGAATTTCTCCAGGAAAACGTGGGCCCAGTGCTCGATAAATACAGAAAGATCATCGACAATATCGATGCATCTTTAGTTGTTTGATTGTCGAAAATTATGCTTTGCTTTAATTCAGGCCACATGCCCCGCATAATCGAATGGTACCTTTTGATCCGCCCGGAAAAAATTAGTTGGCTTCGGTTTATTTTTGAAGGGTACGATGGGCTCGCCGTCCTCTCTACCCTTTCGCCGGTCCAGGGCTTGGTGCGGGTCCAAACCTTGGACTGCCATTTTTTGGAAACCATGCGCTTGCTTGAGGCAATGGCCAAGGGTCTCACTCCATTTCACGTCGACAATAGTCACGATGAGGCTGCTCTTTTGATCCCATGAACAAAAGCCTCTATATTAAAACCTTTGGTTGCCAGATGAACGAGCGAGACTCGGAGATCATCGAGCAACTCCTTGCTCAGGAGGGTTATAATACAACCAGTGTGCCCGAGGGGGCTGATGTTATCCTGATTAATACATGCAGTATTAGGGAAAAAGCCGAACAAAAAGTGTTTAGCCTGCTCGGTTCGTTGCGAGAGGAAAAGGCGCGGAACCCCTCGCTGCTCATTGGCGTCACTGGGTGCGTTGCCCAGCAAGAGGGAGAGCAGCTCCGGAATCGGATGCCCCATGTTGATTTGGTTGTCGGTACCCAGCAGATCTATCGCCTGCCAGAGATGCTCGACCGTCTGCAGCAGCAAATGACCACCAGGGAGATTGCCACCGACCTGGAAGACTCCTTCGTTATTCCCCCGTTTCAGAAACTCCTTATTGACCAGCCGCCCTCCCCTGCACCCAGCGGTTACAAACGATTCGTCACCATTATGCAGGGATGCAATAACTATTGCAGTTATTGTGTGGTTCCAACGACCAGGGGCCGCGAGATCAGCCGGCCGATGGTTGACATTCTCGAAGAGGTGGAGATCCTTGTAGGCCAAGGGGTACGAGAAATCACTCTGCTGGGACAGAACGTTAATTCCTACGGTATGACCAACAAGGTGGCGGATGAAAACGTGACTTTTCCGTACTTGTTGCGGCGGGTTGCCTCGATTAAGGGGCTTCGCCGGCTTCGCTTCACCACTTCTCATCCCAAGGATCTTTCGGAAGAGTTGATGCGTTGCTTTGCCGAGATTGAGAATCTTTGTCCCCATTTTCACTTGCCGGTCCAGTCGGGATCCAATGCCGTACTGCAACGGATGAACAGAAAATACACGGTTGAATCCTATCTTGAAAAAGTGACCGCTTTGCGCGGGTATCGGCCCGATATCGCTTTGGCAACCGACATCATTGTCGGTTTTCCCGGTGAGACGGATGCGGATTTTCAAGCCACCATGAATTTGTTAAATACGGTCCGGTTCCATAGTTCCTTTTCCTTTAAATATTCGGACCGGCCCCATACTCGCTCTGCCGAATTTGCCGAAAAAATACCGGAAGATGTGAAAAGTAGACGGCTCGCGGCCTTCCAAAATAGACAGGATGATATTTGTTTGGAACGTAACCGTGAGTATATCGGAAAGAAACTTGAGATTATGGTTGAAGTCGTAAGCGGCAACGACCTTAAAGGGCGGGCTGCAACGAATCATATTGTCCACTGCACATGTTCAAGTAAAATGCATCAATCCGGCGACCTGGCAACAGCACATATTAGTCAGGCAGGGAAGCACTCCTTGAAAGGAGAACTTCAACTATAAGATGAACTCTTCTGTTTAACGCATTATAAATATATGATTGATTTCCACTCCCACACCTTTTTCAGTGACGGCGCCCTGGTTCCCTCCGAACATGTTCGTCGGGTCGAAGTCCTCGGGTATGAGGCCATTGCCATTACCGACCATGCCGACTCCTCCAATATCCATATACTCATCCCCAACCTGATTAGGGTCGCCCGGGACTTAAACCGGGTCAACACCACCCAGCTGATCGTTGGTGTCGAGCTGACTCATGTGCCCCCTGCCCTCATTGCTCCGCTCGCCGCCCAATCACGTGCACTTGGTGCCCAGCTGATTGTGGTGCATGGTGAAACGCCAGTGGAGCCGGTGGTGCCTGGTACCAATCGGGCTGCTCTTGAGGCGGACATCCATCTCCTGGCGCATCCCGGTTTCATAACCGAAGAAGAGGCAGCGTTGGCTGCCCAAAGAAATATCTTCCTCGAATTATCAGGCCGCAAGGGGCACAGTTTAACCAACGGCCATGTTGCTCGAGTGGCGGAGCGAACCGGGGCATCTCTGGCAATCAATGCCGACGCCCATGCTCCCGGTGATTTTCTAACGCCGGAGATGGCGGAAAAGGTTGGGTTAGGCGCTGGCCTAAGTCGAGAGCGTTACCTGAAAATCAGGCGGGATATGACGGAGCTGTTCAAACGGCTGAAACCGCTCGAATAACCGGTTAGTTACACAAATAATCCCCAAAAGACATGCACTATCAAGGAACCATTTACAGGCCCCCCAGCGAAGCCAACAGTATCTTGTTGCAGGTGACCACAGGCTGCTCCCACAACAAATGCAATTTTTGTGGGATGTACAAGGGCCAGCGGTTCACGATCACGCCGGACGAGATTATTTTTGCCGATATCGATTATGCCGTCCGCCACTTTCCTCATGCCCGGCGGCTATTTCTTTGTGATGGCGATGCCTTGGTTCTTCCACAATCTAAACTGGTTACCCTTCTCGAACGGATCAAATCCAGGTTGCCGCAAGTAACCAGGGTCGGCATCTATGCCAACAGTAAAAGCCTTCAATCAAAGACGGTAGAGGAGTTGCAAGTTCTGCAACAGCTCGGATTGGGAATTGCCTACATGGGGCTGGAAAGCGGTGACGACCTCACCCTGGCTGGCATGAACAAGGGTGCGACTTCGACGGAGATGATTGAAATGGGCAGGAAGACAAAGGCTACCGGCATTCGGTTGTCGGTCACTGTCCTGCTTGGCATCGCCGGAGCGGAACGGTCCGAGACGCATGCCGTTGAGACCGGCCGGGTTCTGAGCGCGATGGATCCTGATTTTGTAGGTGTCTTGAGTTTGATGATTGAACCGGGGACACTCCTCCACGCCGAATATCAGGCGGGCCGATTTGCCATGCCCGAACCTTTGGCCATCTTGCGGGAGTTGCGAACCATAATTGCCACCACCGAGCTGACTGCTGGCCTTTTCCACGCCAACCACGCCTCTAATTATTTGCCGATCCGGGCCAAGCTCCCCGAGGAAAAAACGGCAACCCTCGCCCTGATCGACCAGGCCCTTGCCGGCAACCTGGCATTGAAGCCCGAATTTCTGAGAGCGCTGTAACTTCAAAAAATATTAACTCAGTGTCGTTATCTTTTTGTGAATCCTTGTTTTTCCTCTTCGTTGCCATGTTGCATCGGATGTGGGCCAGAATCACTCAAAACCACAATCCGGTTTCGGCCCCAGAGTTTCGCCTGGTATAAGGCCTGATCGGCCCGCTGGATTAACTCGTTGGCCTTGATGTCCCTGGAAGGGATCAAGGAAGCGACCCCCTGGCTGACCGTGAGAATGGGCGCGACTCGGGAAGCCACATGGGGAATGCCGAGTGCTTGAATCTTTAGGTTGAACAGTTCGGCTACCTTGTGGGCGGCCTCCCCGTTACAGTCGGGCAAGAGGCAGACAAACTCCTCGCCTCCGTACCGGGCCAAGGAATCGGAAATCCGGCGCATTCCCTTCTGCAGGGCCTGAGCGACTTCACGCAAACACTGATCACCAGCAATATGGCCGTAATGGTCGTTAAAATATTTAAAATGATCGATATCGATCATGATGGCCGATAGGGGGCTGTTGTTGCGTTGACAACGCCGCCACTCGCGGTGGAGTTTGTCTTCATGATAACGGCGATTGGCGATTCCGGTTAACCCATCTAGATTGGTCAGTTTTCTTAGTTCGTCATTGGCGAGTTCAAGGTGCTTGTTGACCTCCTCCACCTTGGTCATCTGCTCGACCACCAGTTTGGCGGTGATCGCCGCTGCCTCACGGGAGGCCAGCACTTCCCGGTAAAGAAGCCGGTAGCCCGCAAACAGTTCGTCCTTGCTGCATTGTTGCAGTTGCTGACTGTCCAAATGGTAGAGATCATGGAGTTTCATGGGCAACCTCCAGGGCCATGTCGGCGGCCAACTTGATCGTCTCCCGCGCCCCTGCCCCTTCGATCCCGATCATGCACACCGACGGCATCGGCGACACTCCTAAAAAGGGCAAGGATTTGAGCAGATAGAGTAGTTCACTGGAAGGGGAATACCCCCCATGCCAATCGGCACAAAGAATATCCCACCCCAGATGGACGACAGCGCCGGGTTCGGCAAACCCAACCACCCTATCCACCAAGATGACCGTATCACAGTTATAAAAAAAGGGGAGTAGGTCCAAGCCACCCAAGCCGCCATTGATGATTTCGACCTGGTGGCAGCACGATCTGGTCCGTAGTTCGTCAAATACATGAAGGCCGGCGGCATCGGCCGCCACTAGGCTGTTGCCCACACAAATGATCCGGCATTTTGTCATATTCCGAGGCGCAACCTGCCAAGAGATCGATTCTTTTTCGAAAAGGCGTGGACTGAGCAGACCATGCAGAGATCAAAGCTACGGACCACATGCCCAACTTCGACCGGATCCTCGGGGTTGCGAATCGGGGTGCCCACCAGAGCCTCCTCAATGGGGCCGCGCAGATCCCTGTCGTCACGGGGCGATGCATTCCATGAAGTCGGGGTAATGACTTGATAATGGTCGATATAGCCGCCGTTTAACTGCACCCAGTGCCCGAGTAATCCGCGGGGGGCCTGGACAAGCCCAAATCCTGAGCCATTAGCTGGAGAACCAGCCGGCTGATAATAACTCTCTCCGGTCGTCATTGCGCCCAGCCATTGTTCCATTTGCCGCAGGATGTGTGCCGGTCGCAGCATCCTGGCCAAAGCCCGAGCCAGGGCGGATGCGCCCCGGGTGGCAACCAGATCGGTCAAAAGGGGATCTTGCCTGATAAGGGCCTCGGCCAACGCGCCGGTTTCAGGCGGAAAACCATTGTAGCGCGGCGCTTTGCACCAGGAATATTTTTCAGGATCAATCGTCTCCAGAGGGTGGGTCTCGGCTTCTGCCGGATGACCTCCGGAATTCAGGTCCTGGTAGCGGGCGTGCTTGACCTGCTCGACAATCCGTTGCTGGTCAAATTCGCTCAAGGTCCCTTTGTGGAGAAAACCGCCGCAGGATGCTCCCGGACCGCTACCCTCAGCCGGTTCCGGTCCGCTCAGATAGCAATCATGGGACCTGCCGATGCCATCCAAACCAAAAGCCTGTCCGCAGCGCAGGAAAAAGCCCAGTTCACCGCCATGATGTTCCGGACGCTCATCAAGCCAATCCTCAAGTTGCCTGCAGTTGGTCACCGCGGCAAACCGATCTCTAGAGCAACCTAGTACGCGCTGCTCATACCAACGGCGGAACTCGGACAGCAGTAAACGGCACTGTCGCAGGTCTGCCTCGCTGGGTTGTGAGGTGATGCCGCCGGGAACGATGAAAGAAGAGTGGGGCCATTGCCCGCCGAGAATGGCAATGATCTCCGGGATTTTTTTGGTGGCCAGAATAGTGGCCACAACCGCGCTGCCCTGAAAAGGCTGGTATCGCCGCACAATCTCGGGATAAAGATCATGGGCGGCGTAGCCTTCCGCGGTCAGATCGGCGGCGAACATGAGAAAGATATGCCTGAGATCGCTCTGCAGTTTCTCGGCTGCCAAGGCGATATTGCGCACAAGCAGACCATTGGGGCTGACCGCTGTGCCGGTGATGTTTTCCAGGGCCATGGCAGCGGTAAGAAGGTGACTGGTGCTGCAGATGCCGCAGATACGCGGTGTAATCACCAGGCCGTCCAGGGAATTGCGGCCGATAAGCATGTTTTCGATCCCGCGATACATGGAGCCGATCATCCAGGCGTCGCTGACAATGCCATTCTCAATGGTGACCTTGACCTCCAGATCGCCCTCGACCCGGTTCATCGGCATATACACGGTTTTCGCCATGGGCAGTGCTCCTGTTCGGGGTCAGACCCGCGATTTTCTTTTCACCAGCCGCTCGGGAGCGGCGGCGGCAGCCATGCCTTTATAGGCCAGATAGTGGGCACGGTCGACCCCGTCCGGCAGTTCCAGAGGGACGTCAATGATATTGGGGGTGTGGAAAAAAGGGTGATCCTGGGGAAAATCGGGATGAGTACAGCCAAAACAGGGAACACCGGCATTGGTCTTGGAGTTACGGTTATTCCAGAGCACCTTGTTGCAGGGCGCATAGGTCAGCGGACCTCGGCAACCCATGTGGAAGAACATGCACCCCGGTCCGCCGAAATCGTTGTCTTCAACCCGGTATTCGTGATACTCGTTGCGGGTGCAGCCTTGATGCACCAGGATACCGAACCAGTCCTCCGGTGCCTGATAGTCGTTGAGCTCGGGCAGGCGATCCTCGCAGACTGCGCAGAGCGTGTCCTGCAAAACAGTAGGATGAACCGGGCATCCCGGCAGGTTGATCACCGGCCACCCGCGTCGCGACCGGAAATGTTCTCCTAACAACCCGCCGGCCTGATGGTGGAAAAACTGTAAGCCGATGGCATCGATTGCCCCCAACTTGCCGATGCCTCCGAAACAGGCACAGGTGCCGACAGCCACCACCGCTCCGGCCTTGGCCGCCAGCTCTTGGACAATGACGGCTTTGGATTCTCCGCGAAAGGTATCGTAGCCGCCACTTGCGGCTGGTCCGCCGAGAATAAATCCTTCGATGAGCAGAAGGTCCAGAGGCCTCGAGCCTCGGCGCAGGTCGTTCAATAAGGTTTCGTAAGAGACTCGATTACCGAAACTGAGTGAGGGGTGCCAGAGAGTCATCTCCAATTCTTCCAGCAAGGCGGGCAGATGCGGTGTTCCCATTCCCAGGAAGCTCATAGTGTCGCCGCCACAGGCGCCGCATTGCAACCACAAGGCTGTTGGCATGCGTCTCTCTCCTCTGGTACAGTGTTTTTCTTCTTTACAATACCCTATAGTTTCTAATTTATGCCGGGTTGACTGTTCCTGTCAAGCCGATAACTTTTTTCATTCACAGGCTTTTTTGGCTGTGAGACACATCACGAGCACTGTATGCAAACCTTGCAAGCCGATCAAATTGAAATGACGTCCATCAACACGGAATATATTGAGCTGGATAAACTGCTGAAACGGGAAAATCTGGCCGCCAGCGGTGGAGAAGCCAGGTACCTGATCAGTCAGGGACTCGCGCGGGTTAACGGGGTTGTGGAAACAAGAAAACGCCGCAAACTGTATCCTGGTGATCTCATCAGTTTTAACGGTGTTGAGATGCGAGTCACAGGGAGCGAGCCCTGCCCCGCCGCCAACAGCGATACGGAACAGGGCGATTGAGAGGGAGGCTTAACGGGTCAGTTTTTCCTTCGCCTCTTCGTAGCGACTGCGCGTTTTCTCTAAAATCTCCGCCGGTACGGCAGGCGGCGGTGGCTGTTTGTTCCAGTCAAGAGAGGAAAGATAATCGCGCAGGAACTGCTTATCGAAACTCGGCTGCCCTTTTCCCGGCATATATTGATCCAACGGCCAGAAGCGGGAAGAGTCCGGGGTCAAGACTTCGTCCACCAAGGTCAGCGTCTCGCCGTCCATCCCCATTTCAAACTTGGTGTCAGCGATGATGATTCCCTTGGTGCGGGCATAATCAGCGGCCCACTGATAGAGCCGGAGACTGACAGCAGCCATTTGATCGGTCAGTTCTCCGCCAACCAACTTCCGCATTTGTTCAATCGAAATATTTTCATCGTGCATTCCCAGTTCCGCTTTGGTGGAGGGTGTGAAAAGCGGTTCGGAAAACTTGTCGGATTCGCGCATTCCCTCGGGCAGCTTGAAGCCGCAAACTGTGGTGCTTTTTTTATAGGCACTCCAGAACGAACCGCTCAGGTAACCGCGGACAATGCATTCAATCGGCACCACTTTGGTCCGTTTAACCAGCATGGAGCGGCCTTCCAACTGAGCCCAGTACTGCTGGCAGACCAGAGGAAACTGCTCAATATCGGCGCTGATCAGATGATTGGGCACGATATCGCCGAGCAGCTTGAACCAGAACAGCGAAATCTCGGTTAAAATCTTCCCTTTGCCGGGGATGGGATCGGCCATGATCACATCATAGGCAGAAATCCGATCGGTGGCCACCATCAGCAATTTATCGGCATGGCCGGGAATTTCGAACATATCCCGCACTTTGCCGCGATGGATTAAGTGTAAATCCGGGCACTCGGTGGCAATCACAGCCTCGTTCATCTCTTCACTCCTTCATTTTGTTGATAAAACATAACGGTCATTCTTTAGTCTTTATAGTTGTCAATTCGAGACAAAAAAGCAACCGACTTTCCACTCGTCCGCCCTCCTTGACAAGCTCTTTCGGCACCTTACTGTTACCTATCATCGCCAACCACAACCCCAATAAGGAGGTAGATTATGGCATTTATACGATTTGCAGAACGGCCGGCCTTTCGTAACCCCTGGGCCGAATTCGAGCGTATCCGCCAAGGGCTTGACGAGCTTTCCCGCTCGTATGTCGAAAAGGGCAAGGGACAGAATCGGGCGAATGTTTATCCGGCACTCAATATTTACGAAGAAACCGACAGGCTGCTGATCACTGCCGAATTGCCGGGAGTCAAAACGTCGGATCTCGAACTCTCCATTGAAGGGGAAACACTCACCCTTCAAGGAAAACGCGACCGCAGGCAGAACGAGACCGGGGCTTCCTATCATCGCCGCGAGATCGAATCGGGGAGTTTCAGCCGGGCCATCACGCTTCCAATCAAAGTCGACACGGAGCAAGTTGGGGCGCGACTCACCAATGGTATCCTGACCATTACCTTGTTAAAGGCATCTGCAGTCACTCCGCGCCAGATCAAAGTTACTGCCGAATAGGAGGCATGTCATGACTGAACAGGAATTGAAGATTCAAGAGAAAAAAGCGGCGCAACCGGGCGATGAAACCACCAAAAATGAGACCTATTTTGCCCCGCATGTCGACATCTATGAAACGGACCGGGAAGTGGCCGTGATCGCCGACATGCCGGGAGTGACGCTTGAAGGCATTGAACTCTCTCTGGAAGAGAACATTCTTACTCTCCAGGGACATCGTTCTCTCCCCAATCACACCGGTCGAATTGTCCTCGAAGAATACGAAAGCGGCCACTATCTCCGGCGCTTCACGGTGGCGGAAACGATTGATCAGGAAAAAATCGAGGCCTCCCTCACCGACGGTGTCCTCACCGTGCACCTGCCCAAGGCCGCCCCGGCGCAACCGAGGAGAATTGAGGTTAAACTCGGTTGAAACTTTTTTCCTTCAACTCAGAGCGTGCTTTCAGCGGTCCTTCACCCGCCTCAGTTCTGGACAGGCGGAATTGGCGTATTCGACCAATTCCGCCACCAGTGAGCCGATCGCGATCTTGGAGTGAATCTCCACCGGCACCCGGCATCTGTCATCGGTGAGCCAGAGAATGGTGTCACCGCTTTTCTCATACAAACCCTTAAAATACATTTTAGGCAGAACCTTCAGCGTTTCCTTTTCACCGAACACGGTTTGCCGCTTTTCCCGTTGGAGAAGCGCAACTTTGACTTCTTGCCGTTTTTTATCGGCAAAGGTAGGCACGACGATGTCCGCTCCTTCTTGCAAAGCCAGCGCTCTGGTGATGATGAACGAGGCGAATTCATTGTACACTGTGCCGGCAATCTCGAATTGTTCCTCAGGTTCCCTGTTTTTTTGATATCGCACTAAAAGGTTTGCCTGATCATAGTGGGTCAACCGTTTGGTTTCCTTGCGATACCCTTCTTTTTGTTGCACTTCGTAGCGGTACGGCAGCTTCATCGGACCGGAGACAAAGCAGTTAAAGGTATCGTCCACCGGATAGAACAGCTCCAGCGGGCCATAATCCTTGACCTTTGCCGAGATGTTGAAGGCGTCATCTTTTGCTTTTTCTCTCTGTATTTTCATGTAGATATCGCCAATTTTCATTCCGCCGCTCCAGCTGACTGCATAGTGCAGGGTCTCGGAACCGGAAAAGATGACGGCAAGCGTAGCCTGATTAACCTGGGAAGGGCGAGTTTCGAGCACTTCTTCGGCGAAAACACTTCCCTGGCTGCTCAATCCAAGCAGAAACCAAAAAAGGAAGAGTCTCGTTGGCGATCGCATATCAGGAGGCCGTTGCCAGAGCAATCCAGGTGGAAAGGAAAAGAGTCAGGGCAATCAATCCGTTCATGGAAAAGAAGGATTGTTGAATGCGCGAAAGATCCCTGGGGTTAACGATGAGGTGCTGATAGAAAAGTGCACCGCCGGTGACCAGGATCCCGGCGTAAAACCAAAAATTCAGCCCCATCTGCACACCAGTCAAGGTGAAGAGGAGGAATGCCAAAACGTGGAAGGTGACAGCAACACGAAAACCGTTGCGCCGCCCAAAAAGTGCCGGCATGGAGAATAACCCGGCCTCGCGGTCAAAATCGGCGTCCAGGCAAGCGTAGACGCAATCAAACCCGGCAACCCAGAAAAGAACCCCCAGCGACAGGACCCACGGATAATCGTCCAAGCTGGCGGCCACAGCCAACCAACCCCCAAGCGGTGAAAAGGCAAGCGCTACTCCAAGCACCAGGTGGCAGAGCCAAGTGAACCGCTTGGTGAGCGAGTAAAAGAGAGCCAGGCCAAGGGCGACCGGTGCGATATTGAGGGTGAGGGGGTTGAGCATGAAACAGGCAAAGAAGAAGAGCATGCCAGCCAGCACCACCATCAGCCAGGACTCAAAAAGGCTGACCTGTCCTGCCGGCAGAGCGCGGTCTGCAGTGCGCGGATTGACGGCGTCAAATCGTCGGTCCACGATCCGGTTGAACCCCATGGCACAGGTACGAGCCCCAACCATGGCCAGCACCACCCAGAAAAAAACGTTGACCGCTGGGAGGCCCCGCTGAGCGAGAAAAGCGCCCATCAGGGCAAACGGCAGGGCGAAAACCGTGTGCTCGAATTTGATCATCTCAAGCAGGATGGTCACCTTCTTCCACATATTCCCCCCCCCTGCCAGCGATTGATGTTGGTAGCAGAGACCGGGACACCCAACAGGTCACAGAGGCGGGCGGCAAAATGGAGGACAAGGTCTTTCAGATCCTTGGGATGATGGTAAAAAGAGGGCATGGGTGGGCAGATTACCGCGCCGGCTTCATGGGCAGCCAGCATATTGCGCAAGTGGGTGCGGTTCAGCGGGGTTTCCCGGACTGCAAGGAGTAAGGGGCGCCGCTCTTTCAAAGTGACATCGGCGCTCCGATGCAGCAGGTTGCCGCAATAGCCGCCGGCAATGGCCGCCAAGCTGCCCATGCTGCAGGGCAGAACCACCATGGCGTCATAAGAGGCGGATCCCGAAGCGGGAGGCGCAAAAAAATCGTCTGAGGCAAACCACTGGCTCACCTGCGGCAACTGCTCCGGCGCGAGGCCCAGTTCAAACTGCAAAACCTTACGGCCCGCCTCGGAGATGATGCCGTGGACCTCTATTTTTTGTTCGGCAAGCAATTGCAGCAGCGCCGGCACGTAGAGCATGCCGGTGGCGCCGGTGATCCCCAGGATGATGCGGTGACAGCCAGTCATGGTTATTCCTTGATTCCGATGTAGATGGAGACGATGCCAAAGGTCAGTGGCCTTCGCGAAACGGCGCTGAATCCGGCTTCGCGCATCAGGGCTAGAAGTTCTTCCGGTTCGTAGAAAGCGGCAATCGAAGAGGCCAGGTACTGATAGGCCTCCTTGTCGCCGGAAATAAGGCCGGCTACGGCCGGCAGCACACGGTTCAGGTAAAAAGTGTAAAGCGGTTTGATGATTGGATTGGTTGGCCGGGAAAATTCAAGGATAAGCAGCTTGCCTGATGGTCGCAGGATGCGATGCATCTCTTGCAACCCTTGCAGGGTTCGCGACAGGTTACGCACCCCGAAGGCCACAGTGCAGCCCCAGAAGGAACTGGAGGGTGCCGGAATGATTTCGCCGTCACCGCAGACCGGAAAGATGCGCGCCTTGCGGTTATCGGCAGGAAGGGCCTTAGCGCCTGCCCGGAGCATATCCTCGCAGAAATCAACGGCCAGCACCCTTCTCTGAGCCGCCTGTCTGGTCAGTTCCAGGGCAAGAGGCAAGGTTCCGGCACAGAGATCGAGCACCCAGCCATCGGGAAATTTCCGCAGCAATCGGGTCGTCCTCCAGCGCCAGTAGCGGTCAATCTGCAAGGAAAGAAGTGAGTTGAGGAGATCGTACCGCCCACTGATCGAGGAAAACTTTTCTTTGACAAATTTTTTCTTATCATCAAGGAGTTGCGCGTCATTCATGAGAAATCACTCGATACCGATCTGCACGTTCTACAGGATAGTGTTATTGGAATATTTTCAGCGGTAGGGTCTCAGCCGGGGCCTCGCCCCGATCCACCAGATACTGAAAAAACCGCTCTAGAGCCAAGATTTTGACCGGAGTGAGATCGTGTTCAATCCCCATCAGATACCGTGAACAAGCTTCGCAATCCATGGGGATGCGTCGTGCCACCCGATCGCAGATCTCGGCCATGCGCAGGGTGCCCTGCTCCCGGCATTCGACCAGGGTTTGCCTGATAGCCCTGGCAGTTTCGGGCTGTTCAGCAAGGAAGGCCTCACGGACCGCGCACACCGAAAAAACAAAAGGCAGACCGGTGACCTTGTGCCAGATTTCACCGAGATCCAACTGGACAGGATACCGCCCCTCCGCTTTCAGCCGCAGGGCATCATCGCCGATCGCTAACACGGCGCTCACGCCTCTTGTATGGGCGCTGGCGCCGTACACATCACCGACGCCATAGCGTGGCTTGACTCGGTAAAATTCCTCAAGAATAATCTTAACCAGACGAATAGAGGTGTCGGATTGACCGCTCAGGATCATCAATTTCCCGTCAAGGTCCTCTGGTCGGAGTTGGGAAAAGAGAAAAACACTACCCACCGGGCCGGTGGCACTGATGGAAAGGTCGGCAAGGATCTGATAGCGAGCGGGATGCGCGGCGTAGGCATAAGAACTGACAAAGCCCATGTCGATCCGGTCTTCGGCCAGCAGGGCGTTTAACTGGCTCGGTTGTCCTTCGATCATCTGCCACTCAGCCGGTAGGGTGCGCTCCTTCCAGATTTCATAGATGGGAGCCGTGTTGATGTAGTTCACCATACCGATGCGCACCATACTTTGCCTCATTGTGGAATCCGGGCCGGTTTAAGGAAGTCGCCGGTATGCACCAAAAAATGGTAGATCTGTTCGGCGTTCTTCAGGTTGTCGGGAATCGGTACGGCTAGCAGATCCGCCTCCTTGCCTGGTTCCAAGGCGCCAAGACGATGTCCCAGGCCCAAGGCTTCGGCTCCGCCTAGAGTGGCCATCCTGAAAATTTCGGAGGGCATAACAGTCGCGTGCGCCTCTGCCAGAAGGCGCATCTCACGCCAGAGAGAAAGTTTAGGATTACTGGCGAGACTATCTGTGCCCAAGGCAGGCAGAATGCCCTGGTCGAGATAGTCCTGCACCGGCGCCTTTCCTGTCTGCAGAAATTGGTTGCTTCCGGGACAGAGACAGACCTTGACCCCTTCTCCGGCCATGATCCGGATCTCCTCATCGGCGACATGAATAGCATGGATGCACAGGGTTCGATGGTCGAGGATACCAAGATCCCGTAGATAATGGACCGTGCCGCCGTTGCCCCTGGAGGTGAAGGAGCCATCCCAGAAGCCGCGCTGCCGGACAAAGTCCACCATCTCCCCCCTACCCTGCCGGATCATTTCGCCCTCAGCTGCCGGCTCGGCGGTGTGAACAGGAAAGATATGACCAAGATCCGTTGCCCGTGCTTTGAGGTGCTGCAATAAATGGGGATGAGTGGAATACGGCGCATGACCCGAACAGAGGGTGGTCTCATTTTCCTGGCCCAACCGCTGCAGATTTTTCGACAACGTGCTTTCGGCCAGACCGAGATATTCCTTATACGGAAAAAGTACTCCGGGAAACGATGCGGCCAGATTGCGACCGATCGACGTATTGCCAACGTCGGCCAGCACACTGACTCCCGAGCGGTACTGTTGCTCGATGACCTGCAAGGCCGTCTGTTCTGCTTGCACACCGACCGCACCGAGGGTGTCGCGGAGTTCGAGCAATCGGCTGATCCAGCCGGTAAAAGTGGTGTCCAATGGTGCGGCGGCCAAGGCGGCCAGGTGGGAAAGTTCGAGATGGATATGGCTGTTGATTAGAGCCGGCGTCAACACCGCATGCGGGTGATCAACCACCTCGGCGAGAGGATACGGCTGCCGCACTTGCTGCAATTCGCCGACCGCGAGGATTTTCCCTTGGGACACGGCAATGCCGCCCGCCTTGATGGGCAAACGGCTTACCGGCACAATCCAGGGCGCACTGTGGATACGGATCGAACCAGCGTCCATCAGACCGGGGTGTAATCCATCAACCGCTGTTGCGGCTGAAAACCGGCGTCGATAACCAGACCCCTGATTTCTTCTTCCGACAGACGGAAGCGAATGCCAGCGGCAGCCACCACGTTTTCCTCGATCATGGTCGAGCCAAAGTCATTGGCCCCGAAGAACAGGGAAAGTTGGGCGATTTTCGGCCCCTGGGTGACCCAAGAGGCTTGAATGTTGTGGACATTATCGAGAAAGATCCGGCTCAGCGCCAGCATGCGCAGATAACTGACCGCCGTGGTCTTCTCAATCTTGCGCACGGCGGCAAGCGGAGTGTGGTCGGGTTGGAACGGCCAGGGAATAAAGGCAGTGAAGCCGCCGGTTCGGTCCTGCAGGTCACGGATTCGCTGCAAGTGTTCCAACCGCTCCGCAGTGGTTTCGATATGGCCAAACATCATGGTGGCGGTGGTGCGCAAGCCGAGACCATGGGCGATCTCCATCACTTCGATCCACTGGTCAGCCGTGCATTTTTTGGGTGCCATTTCTTGCCGCACCCGGTCGCTGAGGATTTCGGCGCCGCCACCAGGAATAGAGCCAAGACCGGCGGCCATCAACCGTTGCAGAACCTGTTCGATCGAGAGACCGGACAGTTGGCTAAAATGAACAATCTCAGGCGGAGAGAAGCCGTGGATATGGATACCGGTTGCTTTCATGAACCGGAGCATATCCTCATAAAATTCCAGCGGCTTGTCCGGGTGGAGGCCGCCTTGCAACAAAATCTGGGTACCGCCGAGTGCCTGGGTCTCAGCTATTTTTTGCGCCAACTCAGCCTGTGACAACACCTGACCACGGCCATCCTCAGGGGCTTTGAAAAAAGCACAGAACTTACAGGCGGAAATACAGATATCGGTATAATTGATATTGCGGTCAATGACATAGGTGACCACCGGTTCGGGATGCAACCGCAGACGAACCGCATGGGCGAGAAAGCCCAACTGATGGAGGCTGGCCTCCCGCTCCAGGCGGAGGAACTCTTCGCCGTTGATCCTCTGGCCCGCCTCAATGTGCGCGATGATAGCCTGCATGACCGTCAGTAGGTGGCGAGAACAGTGTAGAGGGTGTCACGTTGCACCGGCTGCCTCCCGGCTTCCTTGATCAGCCGAATCAGGGTTTTGTGGCCCATGGCTTGCTCGGTTTCCGCACCGGCCATGTGGGTAATGACCTCTTCCTTGACCGTGCCGTCCATATCATCGGCACCGAAGGCCAGGGCCACTTGCGCCAATTTAGGACCGATCATAACCCAATAGGCCTTGATGTGCGGGAAATTATCGAGCATCAGCCGGCTGACTGCGATATTTTTCAAATCATTGATACCGGTCGTATTGCTGTGTTCCGCCATCTCGGTATTCTTGGGATGAAAGGCAAGGGGGATAAAGGCTAAAAAACCGCCGGTCTCGTCCTGGGCGCATCGCAGGGTATCCAGATGCTCGAGACGTTCGTCAATAGTCTCGATATGACCGTAGAGCATAGTGGCATTGGTGCGTAATCCTTGGCGGTGGGCAATTTTCGCCACATCGAGCCACCCCTCGCCGGGCAGCTTCTTTTCGCAGGTTATCTGGCGAATTCGGGGACTGAACACCTCGGCACCCCCGCCGGGCAGCGATCCGAGGCCGGCGTCGACCAGATCCCGCAGGGTCAGGTCGACCGGTTTTCCCGCCAACTGCGCCAGGTGATGGATTTCGACGCAGGTGAAAGCCTGGATATGGACATCAGGCCGCACCTCCTTGATGCCGCGCAAGAGATCAAGGTAATAGGAAAACGGCAGGTCAGGATGAATACCACCGACCATGTGGATTTCACTGATCGGTTCGTCGAGACGTTGCCTGACCTTGGCCTTAACTTCCTCAACACTCATCTCGTAGGCGAGCGCATGCCCTTTTTCTTTACCAAAGGCACAGAATTTACAGAGATTGGTGCAGATGTTGGAGTAGTTGATATGCTGGTTATAAATGAAAAAAGCTTGGTTGCCGTTCTTTCGTTCCCGGACAATGTTGGCCAGATAGCCGAGGGCGAGGATGTTGGGATGGTGAAAAAGGGTTTGCCCATCTTCGAGCGTCAGGCGTTCCCCATCACGGACTTTTGCTAGAATCCGTCCCAAACCAGCTTGTTCGATGTATGCATCCATGGTGTTGTGCGCGTGCCTCAGGGGCAAAAAAAGAAGCCCCTTGGAGCAAGGGGCTCATGTTCATTGAGATGGTGGAAGGATTAATCGAGAAAGAAGCGGAGTTTTTCCCTGCGGCTCGAGTGTCGCAAACGGTTCAGCGCCTTTTTCTCAATCTGCCGGATACGTTCTCGGGAGACATTAAAGCGTTTGCCGATCTCCTCCAGGGTATATTCGGCTTTTTCGCCGATACCAAACCGCAACCGGATGATTTTTTCCTCGCGATCGGTCAGTGTTGACAACACCTCGGTTACCCGATGCGCCAACTCGCGGTTCTGTACCGCATCGTAGGGCGACTCCGATTCCTGATTTTCAAGAAAATCTCCCAGGGTCGAATCATCGTCACCCACAGGAGTTTCGAGGGAAATGGGCTCACGGGATGCCTCGAGGATGGCCAGGATCTTGTCCATCGGCAGATCGGTCATCTTGGAGATTTCCACCGGTGTTGGTTCGCGTCCCAGCTCCTTGAGCAGAGAGTAGAAGGCCTTGAAGAACTGGCTGCGCAACTCGAGGAAATGGACAGGCAAACGGATGGTGCGGGTCTTGTCGAGGATAGCCCTGGTGATCGCTTGCCTGATCCACCACGAGGCATAGGTGGAAAATTTATTGCCTTTTTTGTAGTCGAAACGGAAAACAGCCCGCATCAGCCCGAGATTTCCCTCTTGAATCAAGTCGGCGAGGGTCAGCCCCTGATGCATGTACCGCTTGGCAATGGAAACAACCAGCCGGAGATTGGCCCGGATCATCGAATCCTTGGCAAACTCGATCGAACGGTTGTACGCTTCGATTCTGGTGGTTAGTTCAAACAGCTCACGCTTGTCCGGGTAGTTCCGGTTGGCAATGCTGACACAATGCTTCATGTAATTGAGCTGCTGTTTCTTTGGCTTGAGTGTCGGATCGCGACGCTGCCAGAGATCGATGCGGTCAACTAACATTTTGATTTCAGTGACGCCGGATGTATCGAGTCGAATCGCCTCGATGATGGCGTCAAATCCTTCCCGGATTGTCTTGGAATATTTGGCTTCCTCCTCAGGGGTGAGCAGATCGAATTGCCCCATCTCCCGAAGATAGGTGGTGGTCGTTTCCTCTGACTCGTGCTCTTCACTGTCGGGCAAACTATCGGAAGAGCCATCGTCCTCGCCGCTTTTTTTCCCGGTCCATTCTTCGCCGGAAAGGGTCTTCCTTTTTCCAGATTCTTCCTGGGTAACAATTTCAATATTGTTTTCACCAAGAAAATCAAAGAGTTCTTCTATAGCCCCCGCATCTTTCACCTGTTCGGGGAGCAGATCGTTAAGATGTTGAAAAGTAATGCAGCCTTCATCCTTTCCGGCTTCAAGAAGGTCATTTTTTATACCTGCTAGCACCTGCCTTCTCCTTTATAATGTGCATTCGCACATAAAGTGTTTTAAGAGACAAAAAGAATATTATAGGATAATCTTTCAGAGTAAAAAAGCAATCGAAGAGTGGTTTTTTTGCGGAAAAAGCATACAATCATGCCGCATTCCTTGGCAGTTCATGGGAGCAACAAGGTTAGGCATGTTACCTCGAGTGGGGATTACAACGGATGAGCAATGAATGATACATCGGTAAACACTGTCCAGCAAAGGTCAAGCGGAATTTTGCTGCCGGTTTTCTCTCTTCCCGGATCTTCCGGAATAGGCGACATCGGCCATCCTGCTCGGCAATTCATTGATTTTCTCAAGAAAAGCGGCCAGAGTTGCTGGCAGATTTTACCGCTTGGTCCCACGAGTACCATCTTTGGTGATTCGCCCTACATGAGTTACTCGGCCTTCGCCGGCTCCCCCTTTTTTATTAGCCTCGACCTCCTGGCAGAGCAACAACTGCTGCGAAAAGAAGAAATCGAGACTCCGGTTTTCTCCGAATATACCGTCGATTATCAGCAGGTCGCCGACCATAAAAAAAAGATCCTTGCCTTGGCGTGGAAGCGTTTTCAGGCTATGCCTAAGAACATGCGGCTTCTGGAAGATTTCATTGGAAGCCACCCCTGGTGCGTTGATTACGGACTCTTTCTCGCACTCAAAGAACTCTATCAGGATAAACCCTGGTATGCTTGGCCTGCTGCCCTCCGGCAGCGACAGCCGGCAGCCCTTGCTCAGGCAACTCGAGAACAGACGGCCCTGATCGATTATTTCCTCTTCGAGCAATACCTCTTTTTTACCCAATGGCAGCAGCTTCATGCATATGCCCAGGAGCAAGGCATCCGAATTATCGGTGATTTGCCCATTTACGTTGCTCTTGACAGTGCTGATGTCTGGGCCAACCAGGAATTGTTTCAACTTGATCAAGAATGCGGTGAACCTACCCATGTCGCCGGTGTCCCGCCTGATTATTTCAGTGCAACCGGTCAACGCTGGGGTAATCCGTTGTACCGTTGGAACACTGAAGATTTGGGGACTAAGCAAAGACTGTGGGATTGGTGGGAACAACGGTTGCGGCTTAACTTCACCCTGGTCGACACGCTCAGGATTGACCATTTCCGAGGCTTTGAATCCTACTGGGCTGTTCCTGCGGAAGAGGAAACAGCCTTAAAGGGCTGTTGGCTGCAAGGGCCGGGACAACCATTTTTCGAGGAAATGGAGCGGCGGCTAGGCGGGATGTCTATCATCGCCGAGGATCTGGGTCATATCACCCCGGAGGTCGAAACGCTCCTGCAAAATCTCGGTTACCCGGGGATGAAAGTCCTGCTTTTCGCCTTCGACGGCGATCCGAACAACAGTTACCTCCCCTATAATATAGAAACAAACTGTGTTGTTTACACAGGTACCCATGATAATGATACCGCTGTTGGTTGGTTTCTTAGTCCCGAAGTGGCTCCGGAGAGCAAACAGCGGGCTAAACGTTTTGCCAACCGGATGGACGATCAAGCCGGAACTTTTCACCAGGATTTGATCTACCTGGCACTCTCTTCCTCGGCCGACCTGGCAGTCCTGCCGATGCAGGATGTCCTTGGTTTCGGCAACGACTGCCGCCTGAACAGCCCCGGCACCACCGTTAATAACTGGCAATGGCGTTGTGCAGAGCGATTCTTCAATGAAGCCGTTGCGACCGGGTTATCTGATCTCACCAGGCTGTTCGGCCGGTTACCTCCACTGGATACCGGAAAAATGAACGGCGATTGTGCAAAGGACAGCGGCTTACCGGAACAATCGGCTCCTTCGTGTGCTCTTTAATTACAAAAAAACCAAAGGCATTCTGGTAAAAGAGAAGCGGCTTTGATGCCTTCACGCGCTCAAGATCCAAAATTTAAATTTGTCGGCTACCACACAACAGGCTCACTGCAGGCTGCTCTTTTCTGGGTCAGCGACGGTTCTCATTACACGCGCAACACCCTGTACCTCTCGCCTCGACAGTTCGATAGTCAAAGTTTCTAGCGAAAATACAAATAAACGAGATAAAAATGAATAAATTTAATAAATTAGCACAGGCTATGTCTCTGGTTTTTCTGCTTTGCTGCTTTAACAACAAAGACATGCCCAGAGCTGCTGAATCAATGACAATTGAACCGGCCATGATCATCACCAGGGAAGATGCCAAGGCGCTGACCGGTGTCAGTTTTGAGGAATGCATCACCAGAGAACAGCCTGCTGTCGGTTTGAAATTATGCGTATATGATAAGGATGGCGCATTTCTGCAACTGGGATTGACGCAGCCTCAGAAAGGCGAAAAGAACACCCCTGAATCCATCTATAACTCAATTAAAGATGCCTTTAAAGATGCGGCAAAAGTTGAAGGCGTGGGCGATGACAATTTTATTGCGCCGCCAGGGTTGCACATCATGAAGGACGGATATTACATCACAATTTCGTTGGGGCTCATGACCAAAGACAGGGAAAAGCTGAAGGTAGCCGGAATGAAAGCGGTCCAGAATCTGGACAGATATACGCAGAAAAAATGACAAACTTCCCGATGACAGTTGCTACAGCTTAACGATACGATGAACGATCCCCTGCTCGGCGGCCAATCTATTCAAACCATGACTCTCCCTTCCATCATCAGGGACGCAAACAAGACAGCTCCTTTCGCTGCTTGTGGCAATTGATAAGGCTACCAATGCCAACCCTCCTCACGCATCCGGCAGTTCCACTTGCATTGGCTCTTGGCCTTGGGCGCAGCGCTCTTTCGAGACGATTACTGTTGACCGGTGTTGCTGTCTCTGTGCTCCCGGACCTCGATGTTCTTGCCTTTCGCCTTGGTATTCCCTATGCCGCAGACTTTGGGCACCGTGGATTCAGCCATTCAGTCTTGTTTGCCTTTCTTGCTGCCCTCGCTGGCTCTTGCTTGTTCCGCTTTTTTCGTTCCACATTCCTGCAGTCGTTCTCGTTTCTGTTCGTCGCCGTCTTCTCGCACGGTCTTTTGGACGCCTTGACCAATGGCGGGCTCGGCATCGCCTTTTTATGGCCTTGGTCAGGTGAGCGTTTCTTTGCACCAATGCAGGTGATTGAAGTTGCCCCTCTTCGCCTTTCTCGTTTTCTTTCTTTGAAAGGGGCCACCGTTTTGTGGTCTGAGTTTTTGTGGGTTTGGTTGCCCGTTATGGGTATGGCTTTTAACGGGATTTTACTTCGCCTAACCTTGAACCGGTATTCAATCAAACCCGTGCCAAAAGCCGTCATGGATGGTTAACTGCTCCATTGAACAGAATGATGGGACAAGCACCGAGCGTCCTATTTCACCTGCCTTTGTACTCGTACCGATGATCAATATGAACCCCAAAATCCACCCCACCCCCACGGTAGTGCTATGAAGATCGCCCCACTTTTCGCTCCTTTCGTCGCTGTGTTGCGTGGACTCCGCACTGTCTTTATCGCTCTTTTTGGCTGTTTCGGCTGGCAGCCCCCCCGATGGCTTTGCTGGATAGGCAGAACTCTTGCCCGCTTTTTTTTATGGACCGCCAAAAAACCTCTGACGGCCGCAGTCCTGTTGCTTGCCCTGCTGGGTGCTGCCGGCGGCGGCTGGTACGGTTGGCAATGGTACAGCCACCTGCCCCAACCTCACACCGTCGACTACCGGGTGATTGCCCCGGCCCTCACTGAGTATGAAAAGTCGCCAGTGGTGATTGCGCCCCTGCGCATCCGGTTTGCCGAATCCGCAGCACCGCTCGCCCTAGCGGGCAAACCGGTGGTCTCCGGTCTGCGCTTGGAGCCCACCCAACCCGGTTCATGGCGCTGGCTTGATGACCGCACCCTGGAATTCAAGCCCGAAGGTGACTGGCCGGTAGCAGGTGCTTTTACCCTGGCCTTTGCCAAGGAGAATTTTTTTGCCCCGGGCGTGCTGGTACGCGACTATCAAACCACCTTTACTACTGCCCCCTTCAGCGCAACCATCGCCGCCAGCGAACTCTATCAGGACCCAGTAGATAGCCGACTCAAAAAGATGGTGACCACTGTCGATTTCTCCCATCCGGTGGATGAGGCCAGCCTGAAACGGGCGATCAACCTTAAACTGGGTGAAGGGCTTGCCTTTCGCGACGCCGGCAAAGAGTCCTGGAGCCTGACCATCGACAAGAGCAGCCTCCATGCCCACATCCATTCCGCACCACTGGCTGTGCCCTTGGAATCGGTACCGATCACCCTGGCCCTGGACAAAGGCATCGGGGCCGCCCGCGGCGGCAATCGCACAGAACACATGATTGAACGGGCGGTGACCGTTCCCGGCCGCTACCAGCTGACCTTCAACAATCTGGAAACAAGCTACGTCACCAATCAGCAGGGCGCACCGGAGCAGGTCCTGATGTTCGACAGCACCTTTCCGGTGGCCGACGAAACTATAGCCAAGCATGTGCGCGCCTGGCTGCTGCCCGAAAAACAGGACGGCTGGGATTCCACACGGCTGGGCGAGGCTGACTTGAAAAAGGCACAACTCCTGCCGCTGACCCAGATTCCCAGTGCCGAACCCCTCAACAGTCACCACAGCTTTACCTACCGCGCTCCAATCAACCGGAAGATTGTTGTCAAAATCAATGAAAAAGTCGAGGCAATAGGCGGTTATCTCTCTAAAAAAGAGGAAATCAGGCTGCTCAACACCGGCGAATACCCCAAGGTCCTCAAACTGCTGGGCAACGGCGCCTTATTGAGCTTAAACGGCGAAAAACGGGTTGGTTTTATGGCCCAGGGACTGCCGGGTATGAAGGTGGAAATTGCCCGCCTCGTTCCTGGCCAGTTGCATCAGATTATCGATCAGAATTACAACGGCTTTTCCCAGCCTTCGGTGTACGGGGAAAATTTCGACCGGCTGGTCGAACGGATGGAATACACTCGTGAATTTACCAACCTCGACCCGGCCAAACCGCTGTACGACGCCGTTGATCTGCGTACCTATCTCAGTGCCGAGGGTGGTCGTCGCGGCGTCTTTGTCCTCCGGCTGACCCCCTTTGATCCCAAACAGCCCAAACGCGAATACAGCGACTATCCGCAAGGTTCGGAAAACGGTGACCGCCGCTTCATCGTCGTGACAGATCTCGGTCTGATCAGCAAACGCACCTTGGACGGCGGCCAGGAGGTCTTTGTCCAGTCGATCGCCACCGGTACCCCGGTTGCCGGTGCCCGAGTCGAGGTCATCGGCCGCAACGGTCTGGCTATCGCCGAGGCCATCACCGACGCCCTAGGGCATGCCCGTTTCCCGCAGATGAACGAGTTGAAGCGTGAAAAAACACCGATCATGCTGGTGGCCAGCCTGGAGAATGACCTTTCCTTTCTGCCCCTGGGGCGTGGCGAACATCAGGTTGATTTAACCCGGTTTGATATCGGCGGCGCGGCCAACGAGAGCGGCCCGGAGCAGATTTCGGTTGACCTGTTCACCGATCGCGGTCTTTACCGGCCAGGGGAGACCGCCCATATTGGCTACATCCTCCGCGCCGCCGATTGGAATACCCGGATCGAGGGTATGCCGATCGAAATTGAGATCACCGACCCGCGCGGCATGGTGGCTTGGAATCAGCGCCGCACCTGTCCGGCCAGCGGCTTTGACGTGATCGATTTCAGCAGCAATGAGACCGCGCCCACCGGCGAATATGCGGCCTCGGTCTATTTGATGAAAAACAACCGCCGCAACACCCTGATCGGCAGCACCAGCTTCAAGGTGCGCGAATTTGAGCCAGACCGGATGAAGGTCGACCTCAGCCTGGCCGAATCGCCGGTGATCGGCTGGGTGCAGCCGAACCAGGTTAAGCCGCTGGTCAAGGCCCGGCATCTCTTCGGCGCTGATGCCTCCGATCGGCGGGTGACCAGCCGGATGCAGTTGAGCCCTGCCCTGCCCGCCTTCAAGCAATACCCAAACCTTCGTTTCCATATCGACGGCGTACTCAAGGAGAGTGTGGACGAGGAATTGGCCGAAGCCAAGACCTCGGCAGATGGTACGGCTCAACTGCTGCCGAATCTGGAGCGCTTTGCCCAAGCGACCTACCGTCTCCGCCTGACCGCGCGGGTGTACGAGGCCGAAGGCGGCCGCAATGTTGCGGCCGAGCAGGAAACCTTGGTTTCGGCGGCCCCTTACCTAATCGGGGTGGGCAGTGCCGATGCACTGGAATACGTTGCCAAGGGCGCGGTCCGCAAAAGCCGCTGGCTGGCGGTGGGCCCGGACCTGCAGCCCCTGGCTGTTGACGGGTTGCACCTGGCCCTGGTCGAATACCGCCATGTCTCGGTGCTGGTCAAACAATCAAGCGGCGTCTACAAATACGAATCGCGGCGCAAGGATCTGGAAAGGGACAACAAACCACTGGCCCTGGCCAAAGAGGGGGCGGAGATAACCCTGCCCACCGGCGAGCCGGGCGATTTTGCCTATGAGATCCGCGACGCCAAGGGCACGGTGCTCAATCGGCTGACCTGGACCGTGGCCGGCGCCGGCAACCTGAGCCGTTCGCTGGAGCGCAATGCCCTGCTGCAGATCAAGCTCGATAAACCCAGCTACGCGCCGGGCGAAACCATCCAGATCAGCCTGCGCGCCCCCTACACCGGGTCGGGTCTGATCACCATCGAACGCGACCGGGTCTATGCCCACGCCTGGTTTAAGACCAACACCACCAGCAGTGTTCAGACCATCACCGTGCCCAAGGATTTGGAGGGCAATGGCTATATCAACGTCCAGTTCGTCCGCGATCTCAACTCACCCGAGATCTTTATGAGTCCGCTCTCCTCCGGCGTGGCTCCCTTCAGTGTTGCCCTGGATGCTCGCAAACTGCCGGTTGCCTTGAAAACCCCGGCCCTGATTGAACCGGGCCAGGAACTGAAGATGGAGTTCAGACCAGGAGAAGCAGCCAAGGCAGTGGTCTTTGCCGTTGACGAGGGCATTCTCCAGGTGGCTCGTTACAAGACTCCGGACCCGCTCGGACATTTTTTCCAGAAACGATCGCTGGCGGTGGAGACCTCGCAGATCCTCAGCTTGATCCTGCCCGAATTCAGCCGTTTGTTGGCGGCGGCTGCTCCCGGAGGCGACGGCGAGGACGAGATAGGTGCTCATCTCAACCCCTTCAAGCGCAAGCGCAAGGGACCGGTTGCTTTCTGGTCAGGGGTGGTCGATGTGCCGGCCGGCGGTCGCAGTTTCAGCTATACCGTGCCCGACAGCTTCAACGGCAAGCTGCGGATCATGGCCGTGGCGGTGACGCCGCAGCGAATCGGCGTTTTTGAAGGGGCCACCGAGGTGCGCGGCCCCTGGGTGCTGACTCCCAATATTCCGGCCTTTGTCGCGCCGGGCGATGAATTCACCGTCAGTACCGGCGCTTTCAGCAACCTGAATGCAGCCAGCGACGTGACTCTGCGTCTGCAAACCAGCGCCGGGTTCACCATCATCAACGAGCCCAATCAAAAAATGGAGGTTGCTCCCAGTCGCGAGGGGATTGCGGTTTTCCGCCTCCGGGCCGGTAACGTCCTCGGGTCGGCTGATCTCACCTTCATCGCCGAGAGCAAGGAGGGCAAGGCCCGCATCGGCGAAACCGTCTCGATCCGGCCAGCCACCCCCTACCGCGTCGGGTTGCGGGCTGGATTGTTCAAAGAACAGGCCTTCAGTCTGGAAAAACAGCGTGATCTCCATGACGAACACCGCAAGGTCGAACTGGGTTTTGATCATACACCCCTGGTATGGATGCAGGGGCTGACCACCTATCTTGACCAGTATCCCTACGCCTGTACCGAACAGTTGCTCTCCAAGGCTATGCCCGCCCTGATTGCCGCCAAACCGGAGGAGGCAGCGCGGGCCGATTTCAAACCCCTGCAGACAGCCTTCACCATGCTTCGCCAACGGCAGAACGAGGCCGGCGGTTTTGGCCAATGGGCCAGCAATTTGGTGGTTCAACCGGAGATTTCTGTTTATGCAGCCGATTTTCTGATTGAGGCCAAGGAACGGGGCGCCACGGTGCCAAGTGATCTGCTGCGCCAGAGCCGTGCCTATCTGGAGCAGCTGGCCAATGGTCCGGCCGAAGGATTGGCTGAGTTGCGCATCAAGGCCCGCGCCGCCTACCTGCTCACCCGGCAGGGTGTGGTGACCAGCGCTGCTGTGGCAGCCACGGTCGAGCAATTGGAAAAGCACCACCGCCAGACCTGGCGCACCGATCTGACTGCAGCCTATCTGGCGGCCAGCCAGGCCCTGCTCAAACAGCGGCGCGAGGCTGATCGGCTGATTGCCGGAGTGCCTTGGCAAACCACCGCACAGGGTAAAACAGCCGTAAGTGATCGATTCATGAGCTTCTATGACGATGATCTCAGCCACGATGCCGAACTGCTGGCCCTGACAGCGCGGCATTTTCCCGATCTTCTGGTTAAGCTGCCGGATGCGCTCTTGCCGGCGCTGGGCGAGCGATTATCCAAGGATCAGTATCATTCGCTCTCTGCAGCCCTGCTGATCCGGGCCTTTGACCTCTTGGGCCGAACAGGTACCGTCAAGAGCGGGCAGCTGACCGCCGAGGTAGGCCTGATGGATGGGGCCACCAAACCCTTGGCCCTGACGGGCAAGCCGCTGCACACCGCCGTGCCGCACGGTTGGAACAAGGTGTTCCTGCGCAAGGAAAACGAGGGATTGCCCTCGTTTTACCAGTTGACCGAGGCTGGATTTGACCGGCAGCCGCCCGTTGGCCCGCTACAACAGGGGATCGAAATCATCCGCGAATATCTTGGCGCGGACGGCAAACCGCTCACCGAGGTCAAAGTGGGGGCGGAGTTCACCGTTCGGCTGCGGTTGCGGGCCACCGAACGCGATACCCTCAGCGAAGTGGCGATTGTCGATCTGCTCCCCGGCGGGGTGGAACCGGTGATCGAGATTCCGGCGGAACCGGTGGAAGAGGTGGTCGAAGCCGACGAGAGCGGAGAGAATCAAACTGCTGGGGAGGCAGGAGTAACCGAAGCAGCATCGAGCGAGGAGGTGTCGACCGGGTGGGAGCCTGATTTTGTCGATACCCGTGATGACCGGGTAGTCCTCTATGCCGGACTCTCGCGTGATGTCGCGACCTACGATTACAAGGTGCGGGCCACCAATGCGGGTGTCTATCGGACCCCGCCCCCGTACGCCGAGGGCATGTACGAGCGTGGCCTGCAGGGCCGCGGTGAGAGCGGCATCCTGACCATCGTCGAGCCGTGAATTCCGGGCCCGGCGACACCAGCACCGGGCTCGGAACTGTTTGGCCGGGAAAACGGGGTTGGCTGTACATCGGCGCAACAGCGCTCCTGCTCTACCTCGTTCTCGCCGGCCTGTGCCTGCTGCCGGCCGAACCGCTCCGTGCGGGCATCCCCTCCTCGTGCCTGGTGCGGGCCGTTGACGGCTCGACGCTGCGCCTGACCCTGAGCCGCGATGGTCAGTACCGGCTCTGGACACCACTGGAGGCAATAGCGGACGCCACCGTGGCGGCTCTTCTGCTCAAGGAAGACCGGTCTTTTTATTGGCACCCGGGCGTCAATCCCCTTTCCCTGACCCGCGCCGTCTGGGCCACCTACGGCCGGGGCGAGCGTCAGGGCGGCTCCACCCTGACCATGCAGCTGGCCCGGCGGCTCTTTCACCTCAACACCCGGCAGATTCCTGGAAAGATCAAACAGATTGGGCTGGCTCTCTGGCTGGAGGCCCGCTACTCCAAGAAAGACCTGTTGGAGGCCTATTGCAATCTTGCTCCCATGGGCGGCAATATCGAGGGGGTGGGAGCTGCCGCCCGGATCTATTTCGGCAAAGAGGCCAGCCGGTTAACCCTGGCCGAGAGTCTGGCCCTGGCCGTGATGCCCCAGAATCCCGCCAAACGGGGCGATTTCGATGCAGAGCAGCAACAGGCTCGCCGCAGGCTGGCCCTGGCCTGGCATGAACACCATTCGCATGAACTGTCGGCACCTGCTCTGCTCGACCAGGACATCTCCGGCCGCACCCGCCTGCCCTTTCTCGCCCCGCATCTCACCGATCACCTGCTGCAGAACGCCGCTGGCGAAACGGTGATCGACACCACCCTCGATCCCCGCCTGCAAGGGTTGATCGAACGGCTCCTCCATCAATATATCAACGAGCACCGCAACCTAGGGCTGGTCAACGGGGCAGTCCTTCTGGTCGATCGCCGCGATATGAGCGTCAAGGCCCTTGCCGGGTCTGTTGATTATTTCGACGCCGCCATCCAGGGCCAGGTCAACGGTGTCCTGGCCAAACGCTCGCCCGGTTCCACCCTCAAGCCCTTTCTCTACGGATTGGCGCTTGATCAGGGATTGATCCATCCCCTGTCGATCCTCAACGATGCGCCCACCGCCTTCGGCCCTTTTCAGCCGGAAAACTTCGACGGCCGTTTCGTCGGCCCGATCTCGGCCCGCGATGCCCTCATCCGCAGCCGCAACGTCCCGGCGGTCTGGCTGGCCAATCAACTGCAGCACCCCACCCTCTACGATTTTCTCCACAGCGCCGGCATCGGCCGCCTGCGTTCGGAAGCGCATTACGGTCTGGCCCTGGTGCTCGGCGGCGGTGAGCTGACCATGGAAGAGCTGGCTGGTCTCTACGCCATGCTGGCCAACGACGGTCAACTCCGTCCCCTGCGCTACCGCCAACGCGATCCCCAACCCGAAGGTGTCCGCTTGCTCTCCCCCCAGGCCGCTTTTATGGTCCGAGACATGCTCGGCGCCAATCCGCGTCCGGATCAGCGGCAGCCTCACCACCGCTCCTGGCCGGTTGCCTGGAAAACCGGCACCTCCTGGGGTTTTCGCGACGCTTGGACTGTCGGCCTGGCAGGAGATTATGTGCTTGCCGTCTGGATCGGTAATTTCGATGGCCGACCCAACCCGGCCTTTGTTGGCGTCAAGGCAGCGACGCCGCTTTTTTTCCGCCTGACCGACGCGCTTGCCTTGACTCTGGCCGACGAAACACCTGTTCCAGCCAAACCACCACCGGGCGTCACCCGAGTCGAGGTCTGTGCTGCCTCCGGCGAACTGCCCAACCGCTGGTGTCCGCAGACCGCCCCCACCTGGTTCATTCCCGGTAAATCGCCGATCCGTGTCTCTACCCTCCATCGCCCGGTGACCGTGGACATTCGCACCGGTCTAGCCGCCTGCACGCCCACTGATCCAAACCAGATCCGGGCGGAGGTTTTTGAGTTTTGGCCCTCGGATGTACAGCGGTTGTTCCGCGAGGCAGGCCTGCCCCGCCGCCTGCCGCCCCAACTCGCTCCCGGCTGCACCCAGCCCGCCGCCGTAGCGTCTGTCGATGATCCCCCCCGGCTGCGCTCGCCCCTGGCGGGTGTGGTGTACACTTTACGCCTGTCGCGACCGGACGAAACTATTGGTCTCCAGGCCTCGCTCGGGGCTGGCTCGGAAACGATGTACTGGTTTGCGGGAACCCGATATTTGGGGAGTGCTCAGCGTGAAGGCATACTGCCGTGGCGACCGGGGAGTTCGGGCCGCTACGAACTGACGGTAGTCGATGATCAGGGACGCAGTGCTAGCCGTGATCTTGAGGTAGAGTTCTTGCCATAACTCTACCAGGGAGGCCAGACGCCGACCAGACTGTGGCCGGTGAGGGTGATGGTGGTGTTGGGGTTAGTTGCCCTCACTTGGGCAGCGACTTGCAGGTAATAGTCGATCGCCTGGGTGAGTTGTTCCGAATTATTGCCTGTGGCCAGGTTGGCATCAGCCAGTAGATCTCCAGTCTGCCCTGGATAGGTTCCGGCATAGGAGATGACGATTTCGTCGCCGCGTTGGAAAGAGACCGCTTCGAAGCCGCTACTATCATCATGTTCATGGCGTTTTTCTGTCCATTCGCTTGTATTAAGGAGTACGTTAATCACCGGACATTGACCACGCATTTTTCGAGGCGAACCGCAGTGAATAATGTAAATTCAATGGGTTATCATCAATGACAGATCAAGGTATGATACTAGAGAAGGCCCCCTGAGCACCCGGCGGACTATTCCGCTATAATGGGGGTATCAGCAACCCTTAGCAAGGAGGCCTTCTCATGCGATTGTACACCAAGCAACACAAGCATTACTGTGGAATCGACCTGCACACCAACAAAATGTACCTGTGCATCCTCAGCCAGGAAGGGGACATCCTGCTCCATCGCAACATCAAGACCGAGCCGGAAACCTTCCTCAAAACCATCGCCCCCTATCGGGATGATCTGGTGGTGTGCGCCGAGTGCATGTTCTCCTGGTACTGGCTGGCCGATCTCTGCGCCACGGAAAACATCCCCTTTATCCTCGGTCATGCGCTCTACATGCGAGCCATCCACGGCGGCAAAAGCAAGAACGACAAGATTGACTCCCAGAAGATCGCTGCCTTGCTCAGGGGCGGCCTCATTCCCATGGCCTACGTGTATCCCCAGCGGATGCGTGCCACTCGGGACCTGATGCGCCGGCGCAACCATCTCATGCGCAAGCGGGCCGAGCTCTTTGCCCACACCCAGAATACCGCCAGCCAGTACAACCTGCAGGTGCCTCTGGGCCGGATCGCCAAACCGCAAAACCGGGAAGGCTTGCTGGATCGGTTCGACGATCCCTCGGTGTGCATGTCCATGGCCGCCAATCTCGACATGATCGACGCCTATGACCGGGTGTTGGCCGTCCTCGAACAGGACATCATTGCCCACGCAAAGGAGCATGACCCGACTGCTTATGCCCTCTTGAAGAGCATCCCCGGCGTGGGCCGGATCAATGCCCTCAATCTGCTCTATGAGATCGAGGACATCAGCCGCTTTCCCAGGGTTCAGGATTTCGCCTCCTATTGCCGCCTGGTCACCTGCTCCAAGGAATCCAACGGCAAGAAATACGGCAGTGGCGGCAAGAAGATCGGCAACGCCCATCTCCGCTGGGCCTTTTCCTTGGCTGCGCAACTGTTCCTCAAAAGCAACGAACCGGGCCGGCAATTCCACGACAAGCTGGTGCGGAAACACGGCAAAGGCAAGGCGCTTTCCATCCTGGCGCACAAGCTCGGCCGAGCGGTCTATTTCATGCTGAAAAACCGGCAGGGGTTCAACATGCATACGTTCCTGGCCGTCTAATCGAGGGGACGGGCGAGCCCGACACCTAACTGGAGCTTTTTTCGAGCATATCCGCATGGCCCTCCGGAGCATATCCTCCGTCTGCCGTCAGCATTATGGGCCATGGTCTGCCGGTTGCACCGCAGCCAGAAGGCTTGATTGGCCGTCCGTCCCGCTCGTTGAACATCTGCTTGTTGATGTGGTTCTGCCCCTCACCCGAGCCCGGCTCTAACTCTGGCATGCCGCCGCATGACCAAGCCGTTTTGAATGGGACGGCACGAGGGTACGCGATTGTTTCTAGGACGCGACAACAAAATCCTTGCCGCAATCACCCGGCCTTCGTTCCCGGCGAGCCCGCGAATGGAACCCGGTCTCCGACGAGCAAGAGAGTGGCCCATTCTCGACCGGGTTCCATTCGCTCGTTGCTCTTGCCAGCATCGTCTTAACTGGCAAAGTGGTTGATCCTCGATAAGTGTTTGGCGCAGAGTCACTCTGTCGTCGAATATGAAACCCAAGTCAGGGCGCGCTTCATCGGGCAATTGGTCGGATTGTACCGACCACAGAGTGATAAGTTCATCGCTCCCGGATACCTTTATCCGTTGACAACCGGGGGCCTTCTAAGTGTTCGGTGATTAACGACCGTGTTAATAACAGGAAACCAATTTATTTCATTTCGCGTTGATTGGTAAGCGCGCCCGGCCATTAATGCTAATTGGATATCGGTAGCAATTTTATTTCTCCTTCTTGCTGTTCTTGAAAAGCCTGTCGCAAGGACATTAAGTAGGGGTAACCATTTCTCTTTCACAAACCTTCAAACATCCTTCATGGTTTGGTTGGTCGGAAAACCAATCAATCGAAAGCCATTTGTGCTTTTCAGTGTGAATATGCTCAACGCAGTTATTTGATCCGGCTAACGGTTCCCGCTGGATGGTCTGGTGTTCGGGTTGCCTGTATTCCGAGACAATCTTTTGAATCATTTCTTTGGTCATAAAGCTGGTTCCAGCCCGTTCCACCACAATGTCCGGCATGGAGGAAATCATATTGACCGTCTTGATCTCGGCTGGCAGCTCCTGTAAGGAGATGAGCTGCCACTGGCTGTTGACGTACTTAAAGATGACATACGGGGGATTGGGCCGACCCCATTTGTTGTAGGAGAGACAGCCCATGGGTTCAACCACCAGATAGGCGGTATTGTTGTGCACATCCAAGAGCTTCGGCAAAAAACTGGAACTGCCCAGATTCTGGCTAAAGTGGTCTTCCCAGGTTATCTTCTGCCTGGCGTCCGGCATGGTGAATGATAAACGCTGTTCTTTGTAGGGCGGCTTTTGGCCGATCTCATGCCCCCCGCCGCGAACCACCGACCGATCCACCACCATCGTCCTGCCGTCGTGGAGCAGAATCTCCTCCTGCCAGCTCGTACCCAGCCCCAATGGGTTGGAATCAGCCAGGGACATGCAGCCGCTCAAAAGAGTGGGCAATAACGCCAAAATGCACCATAACGCTTTGACATCTGGGGCTCTATAACGGCGATGCTTGCGCATCAGAGCATGATCGGAGTATCCTGGCTAGTAATCCTGAATAAGTATCTCAACTCCAAGGTCTTTTTTGATTCATGGTTCCACCAACATCTCCCCACACCCTTAGTTTTCTCGGCATCCTTTTTTACCGTTTTTTCCGCCTCGGGCTGACCGCTTTCGGCGGTCCGGCCATGATTGCCTATATCCGTGACATGGCGGTGCAGAAGGAAAAATGGCTCGATCAGGACAGCTTCAAACAGGGGGTGGCAATCTGCCAGACGATCCCCGGCGCCACCGCCATGCAGATGGCGGCGTACGTGGGGTTACGGGCGGGTGGTGCCTGGGGAGCGATCGCGGCTTATGTGGGTTTTGGCCTGCCGGCCTTTGTGCTGATGGTACTGCTCTCGGCTCTCTACGGGCAGAGCCACGATCTGGCGACCGTGGTTTCCATCTTTGCCGGATTGCAGGTGATTGTGGTGGCCATGGTGGCCCATGCGACTGTTCATTTTGGCCGTTCCACTCTGCGGGACTGGCGCGACCTGGGCCTTGGCTTGGTAGTGGCAGGGTTTCTGCTGATCGGCGGCAATCCGCTGGTGGCTATTCTCGCTGCCGCTCTCCTGGGCTGGCTGCTCTTTCAACAGACCATCCAACCGGGGCAGCAACAGCCACAGTCCCGGCTTCCGTTGGCGTTTTCCACCCTCATTCCCGCCTTGCTGCTCAGCCTAGCCCTGATCCTTGGAATCTTCCTTTGTTTTTTTCTGGATCAACGGCTCTTTGATCTGGCCCTGATGATGACCAAAATCGACTTTTTTGCCTTTGGCGGCGGCTACGCCTCGGTGCCGCTGATGTTCAACGAGGTGGTGACCGGCAAGCAGTGGATGACCAGCCAAACCTTCATGGACGGCATTGCCCTTGGCCAGGTGACACCTGGCCCAATCGTCATCACCGCTACTTTTGTCGGCTTTTTGCAAGCTGGGTTGCCCGGAGCCTTTGTTGCCACCGCGGCTATCTTCGCTCCCTCGCTGATCCTCCTCACCGCCGTGGTCCCGACCTTTGACCGCTTCCGGCACAACATCTTTTTTCAGCGAGCCATGCATGGCATCCTGGTGTCGTTCACCGGATTGCTGCTTTCGGTCACCCTTCGGTTCGCCCTGGCTATCCCCTGGAATTTCTTTCGGGTGGGCCTGGTCGCCTTAGCTCTGTTAGCGCTGTGGCGCAAGGTCGACATCCTCTGGATGGTGCTGGCCGGAACGGCGGTCTCAGCCCTGCTTTTGTAGATTTCAGTTCTGCCCTTACCTCGGCATTAAGCCAATATCGAATTCTTCCGGAAACACCAGCGGCCAAGTATCGGCAGCGACAGCACCAGCAGCAGACCGGTTGCCGCTAGCATCAACCAGTGCGGCAAAGTCTCGGCTACCTCGCCGATGGTTGCCGCTGCTGAAAGTCCCAGGGAGAAGTAGAGTCCGTCAAGCGCCAGACCGCAAAGGACACTGACCACCGAAATCGAGACCAAGTAAACGGCCATCCCTCGTTTCCCCAGAATTTTTATCAGGACTGCCAACGCGGTAATGTTGGTGGCCGGTCCGGCAAGGAGAAAAACCAGGGCCGCGCCTGGACTGACCCCCTTGAGGATCAGGGCCGCAGCGATCGGTGTCGAAGCGGTCGCACAGATATACATCGGAATGCCGACCGCCAGCATCAACAGCATGGAACCGATGCCGCCGCCGAGGTGCCGGGTGATCAGGTCGTCTGGAATAAAGACGGTGATGCAGGCAGCAATTGCGATGCCGACGAAAAACCAACCGGCCAGATCTCCCCAGATGTCCGTGATCGCATAGCGAAGCCCTTGCGTCAGTTTGCTCCATAATCCGATCGGTGGTGGCTCATTGTGTGCACAACCGCAGTCGTCAGTGGCGCAAGTTGAGGCCGGCACCAAGGCCATCGGCAGGGTGCGAAGCGCCTGAGGGCTCCCCTCCCGCCAAAACAACATATTTTCCAAAACTCCGGCGACAAAGGCCGACAAAAAGGCGGCCAGAGGCCGGGCTACGGTCATCAACGGGTCGAGTAGAGCCCAGGACACGGCAATCGAATCCACTCCCGATTCCGGAGTAGATATGAGAAAGGCCGTGGTGGCGCCGTTGTTGGCTCCCTGTTTTTTTAATTGAGCCGCAGCCGGCAACACCCCGCAGGAACAGAGCGGAATGGGCACCCCAAGCAGGGCCGCCTTGAAGACCGATTTAATCTTGCCTGTCCCCAGGTGCGCCGCAACGTAATCGGCGGAAAGAAACATCTTGAGGAGTCCGCCCACCGCCAGACCAAAGAGAATATAAAGCGAGGACTGCTCGAGCAGGGTCCAGGCTGCAATCAAAATTTCAGTGAAATAATGCATAACCTACCGCCAAATTGAAAAATTATTCCCGGATGTGTTCCAGGGCCATGTGGATCAGAGTATGAATGTGATCGTCGTTGAGCCGGTAATAGAGGATCTGTCCCTGCCGCCGGTTCTTGACCAGCGCCATCTGGCGGAGCAGCCGCAACTGATGGCTGACTGCCGATTCCGAGCATTCAAGATGGGCGGCCAAATCGCAGACGCACATCTCACCGTGCCCCAAGGCCCACAAAGCCCGCAACCGGTTAGGATCCCCCATGGCTTTAAACAGGCCAGCCATGGCCTCATATTCGCTAACCGGTAATGCCGCGTCCCGCGCCTCGGCAATTCGTGCCTTATGAATGCAGCGAACCCCGCATAAATCCTGCTCGTTCTCGTCTAGTTCCGCCATGCCACTCTCTTATATGAAAATATGTTCACATTTAAAATTAAAATAGTCTGCACGTCAAAAGAAGTCAAGGATCGTCCGACGATCCTCTTGTATTTTATCCAAAATTTGATCATCCTCTATCCCGACATTGATCACATCCTAACATTTATCCGACATATATATGCCCGTCAGCCGGGATACCTTGTTACTGATTGCATAAACCTGAGAACAGGCATCATCAGGATTGCAGAGCCGTTCGGCATCAGCCCCGGTTTGCATCAATGATCCTGTTCTTCGAGGGATTGAAAACAATGGAGGGGAAAATGAGAGGAAAAAAATGGCTCTGCGTCACGACCTTTGCCGCAGTGACCTTGCTGTCCACTGCTGCCTTGGCCGAGATGCCCAAGTATGTCTTCTTTTTTGTGGGAGACGGCATGTCCAGTGCCCAGATTCAGGCCACCGAGGCCTACCTGACCATAAAAAATGGTGGCAAGACGACCGAGGCCAAGGATCTTTTGAAAGAAGAAAATCGGCTGAACATGAGCAAATTGCCGGTTCAAGGAATGCAAACTACCTATGATGCTCATTCCTTAATGACCGATTCCGCCTCTGCAGGAACGGCCTTTGCCTGCGGCATCAAAACCATGAGTGGCGTTATCGGCATGGATGACACCAAAACGATCAGCTATAAGAGTATTGCTCAACTGGCTGAGGAAAAAGGCAAACGGATCGGCCTCATTTCCAGCGTCTCCCTGGACCATGCCACCCCAGCCTCCTTTTACGCCAGCGTGCCCAGTCGTGGTGATATGAACACCATCGCCAAACAAATGGCGGCTTCCGGATACGACTTTTTCGGCGGCGGCGGGCTGGCGGCTTCCGAGGCGGATGCTATCAAAACGCAGATGAAAGGGGGGGGCTATACCATTCTCAATGACCGGGAATCCATCCTGGCCTTGAAAAAGGACCCGAAAAGCAAAGTGGTGGCAATCAATCCCTTTCTGCAGGATGCCGCTGCCATGCCCTACGCCATCGACCGTCCTCAAACCAACCTGTCGTTGGCCGAGATGACCGAGGTGGCCATTGCCTCTCTCGTCACCCGGAAAAAAGACGGTAAAAAAGGCTGGATGGCCAAGGATGAAGGCTTTTTTCTGATGGTGGAGGGCGGCAAGATCGACTGGGCCTGCCATGCCAACGATGCCATGGCCACCATCGGCGACACCATGGATTTCGACGATGCGGTCGGCGTGGCGCTTGATTTTTACCGGGCCTATCCGTCCCAGACCCTGATCGTGGTCACCGGCGACCACGAAACCGGTGGCATGACCGTCGGCCACGCCACCACCGGATACTCCGCCTATTACGACCGGCTGCTCGATCAAACCAGCAGTTTCCAGGCCTTTGGTTTGAACGAATGGAAAGCCCATTATGATGCCAATAAGGTGGGCTACAGCTGGACCGCCCCCAACAACCTGGAAAGCAGCAGCGAGATGATCGGCTTGATGAAGAGCGTTTTTGGTCTCGAGTGGGCCAGCCTCAATGAGTATCAGAAGGAAAAACTCGAAGATGCCTACGACAAGTCAATGAGTGGCCAAAACGATAACAAAACCGATGAAAATAAACTGCTGTACGGCGGCTATGAACCAATCATCGTCACCATCACCCACATCCTCAACGAGCGTGCCAGCATCGGTTGGACCTCCTATTCCCATACCGGTGTGCCGGTACCGGTTTTTGCCATCGGTGCCGATGCAAAACGCTTTGCCGGGTTTTATGACAACACTGACATCGCCAAACAGATGGCCTGCTCCATGGGCATCTGGCAGCAACTGCCCGTTGTGAAGACAGCAGCAGTTCAATAATTCTGTGTTTCTCTTACTCACCAACCCACGGCGCTGCTCCCCCTTGGCAGCGTCGTGGGTCTTTCTTTTCAAAGTCCATGAATTCATTCCACCGCGAACTGCTTTTTTCCCTGATCATTGCCCTGCTGTGCACCGTCCTTTTTTTCCTCGACATTGCCCACGTTCCTCCGGCCCCGAGCGGCATTCGCTGCCGTGGCCTGATCAATAATGTCGATAATTCCAGGGTGCGCACTAACCTGATCGTCAAGACTAACATCCAATCCCTGACCGTTCAATTGCTCTCCGGACCCCACGAAGGCCAGCAGGTTGAGGTGGTCAATATGCTTACCGGCAAAATGGAACTCGACGAGTTCTATGAACCGGGCACAACCATCCTGGTCGAATACGGCGCTCCCGACGGCAAACCGGTTAATGCCGTCGCCCGTGGTTCCTATCGGCTGGGGTTGCAGATTTTTCTCATTGCCCTTTTTGCCCTCCTGCTTTTCGCAGTAGCCGGGGTCACCGGCCTCAAGGCTGGTCTCTCCTTTGTCTTTGCGGCCCTAGTGTTATGGAAGCTCTTTTTCCCTCTCCTGCTGCTCGGTTATCCGCCCTTGGCCACCGGACTTGGCATCGTCACCCTCCTAACCGGTGTTATCTGTTTTTCCGTGGGTGGTCTTACTAGACGCGGTTTAGCGACTTTCGCTGGTTCCATGTTGGGACTCCTGCTCACCTGTGGTCTGGCGTCCCTGTTTACCCACCTGTTCCGGCTGCACGGAGCGGTCCGGCCTTTTGCCGAAATGCTCCTGTATTCGGGATACTATCATCTCAACCTCACCGATATCTTTGTTGCCAGCGTCTTCATTGCCTGCTCCGGCGCGGTCATGGATCTGGCCATGGACATCGCCGCGACCATGGATGAAATCAAATTCCGGCATCCGGAGATCGGCATACTCGAACACATGCGCTCCGGCCTCCGGGTTGGCCGTGCGGTCACCGGCACCATGACCACCACGTTGCTCCTGGCGTATTCCGGTAGCCATATCACTATGTTCATGGTTTTTCTCGCCAAGGGGTTGCCTCCGGCCAACCTGCTCAACGCCCCCTTTGTTGCCGCCGAAATCCTCAATATCCTGGTCGGCAGCTTCGGGGTGATTGCTGTCGCTCCCTGCACGGTGGTCATTGCCGCTTTGCTGTACCGCTCCGCCCCCTCTCAACGTTCTGCAGTTAAAACAAATGTCGAGATGTAACGATTTCATCATATTCGCTGATTAGCGACCGTCTTTGTCTCCAAGATGCAATGAATATCTATCCTCCTGAAGACGGATAATTTTAACCTTGCTTATAACGAACAAACGCGTCCTCTTTCCCCTTGTTGCTCGCAGCTTGCACGGCTAAATTCAAACTTTGAATTCTCTTGACGCTTGTGGTGATGGAGAGTATAAACGGCTCTCTAAAGAGAGGGTTGTCTGTCTGGAGTACTACTTCTAACGTTGATACAAAAAAAATCCATTCGCCGTCTAGTCAGCAACCGTTTCTTTGTACATCCGAATGATCATCAGTGTGATAGCCGGGTCCTGTGCAATAAAGAATCACAAACCCCGTCAGGTCCGGAAGGAAGCAGCGGTCGTGACACTCTTTATGTGTGCAGGGGTGCCCGGCTATCCTTTTTTCAGTGAGACGTCTGCCGGATCGTATGCCGAACAGCCGATGCACCCTCAAGACTCCTGATCATTGACCGCCGGTATCCGTCTTGTCCTACCTCGTTCTCGCCAGAAAATCCCGTCCCCAGACCTTTGCCGAAGTAGTCGGCCAGAAGCCGGTCGTCCGCACCCTGCAAAACGCCCTGACCCAGAA
Organism: uncultured Desulfobulbus sp.; assembly: GCF_963662935.2. Lineage (NCBI taxonomy): Bacteria > Pseudomonadati > Thermodesulfobacteriota > Desulfobulbia > Desulfobulbales > Desulfobulbaceae > Desulfobulbus > uncultured Desulfobulbus sp. Next base: position 738,282 of record NZ_CAXXTL010000001.1, read on the forward strand.
CCGCGTTCCCCATGCCCTGATTTTCAGTGGTGTTCGCGGCACCGGTAAAACCACCCTGGCCCGGATCATGGCTAAAGCCCTGAACTGCGAACAAGGACCTGCAGCCGAGCCCTGCAATGTCTGCCGGTCCTGCCGGGAAATTACCGACGGTGCCAGTATCGATCTCCAGGAAGTGGACGGCGCCTCCAATCGCGGTATCCAGGAAATTCGCGAGCTGAAGGAAAAAATCCGCTTCATGCCCACCAGCTCGCGCTTCAAAATTATCATTATTGATGAAGTGCACATGCTCACCACCGAGGCTTTCAACGCCCTGTTGAAGACCCTGGAGGAACCGCCCAACCATGTGTATTTCATGTTTGCAACCACCGAGCTGCACAAGGTGCCGATCACCATTCTCTCCCGCTGCCAGCGCTACGAGCTGAAACGCCTCGGGCACAGTGAACTAACCGATCATTTCAACCGGTTAGCCGCGGCGGAGAATGTCCGGATGGAGCCCGAAGCTGTGGAGATGATTGTGCGCGAGGCCGGCGGCAGCGTGCGCGACGGACTCAGCCTCCTGGACCAGATCTTTTCCTATTGCGGTCAGGAAGTTCGAGCCGACGACGTGATCGAGGTCCTCGGGCTGGTCAGCCACCAGTTGGTTGCCAACCTGGGAGCGGCCCTGCTGGGCGGCGACCTGGCCACGGTCTATACTCTGCTTGATCAAATGTACCTGCACGGCAGCGACATCAAGCGGTTCAGCAACGATCTGCTGGGCTGGTTCCGGGCTCTGGTCGTCTGCAAGGTCAGTCAAAAGCCTGGTCAACTCCTTGAGGTGACCGAGGATGAACTGGTGTTCTTGGCGAAAACCGCCAGCGCGCATTCGCTGGAAACCTTGTCAGCAATCTTCAACCTGCTCCTTGATGGTCTAGAGAAGGCCTCCTTCTCCCAGCAACCACGGCTCGCGCTGGAGTTGGCCTTTATTCGCGCGGTGCAGTTCCGTGATGTTGTTCCGGTTTCCGAATTGATCGCCCGCTTCGACCGTCTGCTGGCAGGCACGCCCATCGACACCTTGCCGGTTGCCGCACCTTCCCCCGCCATCCGGCAACAGGCAGCTATTCCTCCCGTGGCGGAGCCGGCATCCCCCTCCGTGGCCACCCGGATGCAGCCTGAACCGCTGCCCCCTGTTATCACAGATACTGAACCACCTCTGCCAAGGGAATCGTTGACGGCAACAAATCCTCCAGTCGAACAATCAGTGACTCCCCCGGAACCGGCGGCCAGCATAATGCAAGCCCCCCCGAACACGAAACCGGTCGAACTCCCGCAGCAACGAGAAACGATTTCCGAAACACTCTCACCAGCAGCATTGCCTGAAAAGGTTGAACTGCCCGTGCAAATTCCCCCAACTCCGGTGGAAGCAAAAAAACGCATACGTCAGCATTGGGACGCCTTTCTCAAATATGTGCGTGAACGCCAACCCTGGGTTGCGGCCTCTCTGCAGATGGCGGCCTCAGTGGAGCGCAAGGGCGACGAGTTGATCATCCATTTTACCGATAGTGCCGACTGCACCCTGCTGAAGCAGCGCAATACCATCAATGCCCTGACCGAGTTTGTCCTCGATTTTTTCCAGGAAAATCTACGCATCCAATTTGAGGTTCCCGGATCCGGTACCTGTGCTCTTGATCCGGCCAATGGATTGGCGCCGCTCCAGGAACGTCGCGCCCTGGCCAACGATCCCCTGGTCTTAACCGCATTGGATATCTTCACCGGCCAGGTCGGCGAAATCCGCATTGGGCCGCGTTACCGCGCCAGCACACCAACACCAGTCGTTCCCCCCGTGGAAGAAGGACACCCTGCGGTCGAGGAATAACATTCACCCTCTCCCGGCGTTGCTCCAGAGCAAACAGCCTGCACCAGTTAATTTAAGGTAATCCTATGAATATGAGTGATTTGATGAAACAGGCGCAACAGTTCCAGGAAAAACTGGCCACTGTGCAAAACGATCTGGGCAATATCCAGGTCAGCGGATCAGCCGGCGCCGGCATGGTCACTGCCACCCTCAACGGAAAAGGTGAATTACTCGACCTCGTCATCGAGAAAGCCCTGGTTCAGCCGGAGAATACCCAGATGCTGCAAGATCTTGTTGTCGCGGCCGTCAACGACGGCTTGAGCAAGGCCAAAGAACTGGGCAAATCCGAAATGGCCCGCTTGACCGGCGGTCTCAATATACCCGGTCTTCTCTAAATGCAGGTCATCCCACCGGCCCTGGAGCGGTTGATAACCGATCTGACCAGACTGCCCGGCATCGGACGCAAAACCGCCACCCGCCTGGCCCTCTACATCCTGCGCCGACCTGCCGCCGAGGCCAGAAATCTGGCCGACGACCTGATGACGCTGCACGCAACCATTCATCTCTGCAATCAGTGTTTCACCTTTTCCGAAACCGATCCTTGTGTCATCTGCGGCAATCCCACCCGCGATCCCCGTTTGGTCTGCGTGGTGGAGGAACCCGGCGACCAAATCGCCATCGAAAAAACCGGGGCATTTCGAGGCACTTACCACATCCTGCATGGCGTGATTGCACCCATGGACGGCATTGGGCCCGAGGAATTAAAAATCCGTGAATTACAGCACCGTGTCGCCTCCGGCAGGGTCGACGAAGTGCTGATCGCCACCAGCTCAACGGTGCCGGGCGAAGCCACCGCCTCCTACCTCGCCGAAATACTCAGGGAGACGAAGATCCGAATCAGCCGGCTGGCCTGTGGCATTCCCATGGGTATGGATATCAAGTATGCCGACGAACACACCCTGGCCAAGGCCATTGAATCCCGCCAAGCACTCAACGATTCGTTCTGACCCAACCCCATTCACGGCACCCCGCTTTTCTCAGCACAGGTACTCTTCTATCGATAATCGTTTCGACCTTTAGCCGGACCGGCTGCAAGGACAGCACCTAGCTGTCTTACAAAACCGTCATCTTTTTTTTAAAATCGTGGACGTTTCCCCGATTTTTCCCCATAATCTGTTTTTTCAGCCATCCGTGTGGTTCGCCGGTCTCTGGAAAAACACCAACAAGCATTTTCGCCTACCGCTCTTGAATTCGTATGCTACAATACCGCATACAGTGGTCGCTCTCGGAATGGCCCATCCGCATCCTGGCCGGTGCCCTTGCCCGCTGGCTGATGTTGACAGAACATAGCAAATAAGGAGATCTCAATGATCAATCTGGTTGAAAATGATATCACCACCCTGAAAGTCGACGCCATTGTCAATGCCGCCAACGAAACCCTGCTCGGCGGTGGCGGAGTCGACGGTGCCATCCACAAAGCAGCTGGCCCTGAACTGCTGGAAGAATGCCGTGCCATCGGCGGTTGCAAGACCGGCCAGGCTGTGCTCACCAAAGGCTACAATCTGCCGGCTAAATTTGTCATTCATACCGTCGGGCCGATCTGGCAGGGCGGCAACAGCAACGAACCGGCCCTGCTGGCCAGCTGTTACCGCAACTGCCTGGAACTGGCGGTGAAAAACAATATCCAGTCCATTGCTTTTCCGGCAATCAGTTGCGGTGCCTATGGTTTTCCCCTGGATGAGGCGGCCGATATCGCCGTCGACACCATCCAGTCCTTCCTCAATCGCAACGGTAAACCGAAAGAGGTGTATGTCGTCTGTTTCCAGTCCCGGGCCAAGTTCGCTTACGCCCAGGCTATTCGAGGGTTGGAAGAGTGAACCCGGATTCGGCTCAGTGGTGAGAGAGGAAAAATGAATTCTCCATGCTGTTGGTGAGGGCACCTCCATAAGATGGGCGCAAAATTGACAAACAGGAGAGGATGCAGGATAAATTTTCAACTAAGATCCAACCGTTAGTGAGCTAAAAAGGCGGTGTACGGTTATTGGAACGATATTTACCGCCTATTTTCAACGCCAGCTCCCTTATTTTAAGGCATTGTTTTTGCGTTCCATTGTTGGGTCCAGAGAAAAACGAAAACTACTCTGCGCTCCGGCAACGCGTTCCACGGTAAGCGTTCTGGCTCCGAAATCCTCATCCAGATACCCTTCCAGCAGTAGCGGCCCCTTGCTGTACAACAAATGGCACGATTGCTCGTAGACCCTGGGGAACAGGGTGCATTCCACCAGGCCGGTTTCATCCTCGAAACTGAGGAATTCCATCGGTTCCCCCTTCTTGGTGCCGACGATCTTGCCAGCAATGGGCCATCCGAGGAACCGGATTCGGCGGCGTTGATGGAGAGTCGAAGCAGGGAGATTGAGCAATGCATGGGCGGTCAGGGCTCCAGCCCGAATCCGTTGTTCGGTAAACAGTGTGATTGGATGGCGCTCGCAAAGAAAACCCAAGACCCGGTATTCGTTGCGCAGCCGTTGCCGATGTTCTTCCGCGGGGAGTGGTGGTGGCGATGGATCGAGTGGGAAGAGAGAGCCCACTCTTTTCGCACTTTTCCGCCAGGAAGCCAAGAGCCAGATCAATACCCCCCGGTTTTTTTCCGCGGGCGAATGCAATGCATCCAAAGCACCTGCATGAACGAGGGACTCGGCCTCATCAGTGGATGGCTGTACTCGGCCCAGGAAATCAAACACTGAAGAAAAGGGGTGGTGCCTTGACTCGGACCCAATCCGATCACGCGTTGCGCTGCTCAGCCCGGTGATCGCCATCAAACCCACCCGGAGATATCGTCCCTTACCCCGCCAGTGGCTATCGCTCCTGTTCACATCCGGTTGCAGAACGGTCAAACCCAGTCGGCGAGCCTCGGATACATAGGCAAAGGTCGAGTAAAACCCCCCTTGGTTGGAGATCACAGCCGCCATGAACTCGGCCGGGAAATGGGTTTTGAGGTAAGCAGCCTGGAAAGAGACCCTGGCATAGCTGGCTGAATGCGGCTTGCAAAAAGAGTAGCCGTCAAAACTCATCATCATCGCCCAGATGCGGCCGGTGGTGGCCTCGTCCACTCCGCGCTCCGCAGCAGCATGGAAAAATCGTCCCCGGTAATCCTTGAGATGCCGCTCCTTGTCCTTTTTTGACATGATTTTGCGCAGCCGATCGGCATCGGCATGCGAAAAGCCGAACTGCACCGCCACCCGCGATACGTCCTCCTGATAGACCATAATCCCGTAGGTTTCATCGAGCACTCCGCCCACCAGAGGGTGCAGCGGCTGCCAATCGCCACCGTGCAATCGGCGCAGGTATTCGCGGATGAATTCATTGGCCGCCGGCCGGATGATCGAGGAATGGATGACCAGGTGGGCAAAATCACCCTGCCGGGCACGCTGCTGCAGCAGTCGGGTCGCCGGGCTCTCGATATAAAAGCAGCCCATGGTCTGGCCCTTGGCCACGGTACCTTGGGTAGCGGGATCGTCTTCGGGCAACCAGCTCCGTTCATCAAGCGTCTGGCCATTCTCCCGGACCTGATGGATCGCGTCCCGGATGACCCCCAGGCTACGGTTGCCGAGCAGATCTATTTTGACCAAACCCGCCTCCTCCGCCCCGTCCTTTTCCCACTGAATGATCGGCACGCCCTTGGCTGCCCGCTGCACGGGTACATAATCGCTCACCGGTTCAGGGGTGATGATAACCCCACCGGGATGCACTGAGAGATAGCGCGGTACGCCGCTGATGCTTGCCGCCAAGCGCAAAATATCGGGCCAGGGGCCGGAAAGATCGACGCCCCGCAACTGGGGCAGGCCCTGCAACTGTTCCAGATACCCATCCTCGGCCGTCCCTGCCCGCCATATCCAGGGGAGTTTCTTGGTGATCCGACTGATCTCTCCACCCGGTATGCCAAAGACCTTGGCGGTTTCGCGGATTGCCAGGCGCGGCTGCAGGGAAACGTGGTTGGCAACCATGGCTGCATGGCAGCCGAAGCGATTCAGCACCGCCGCCAGGATCTGATCGCGTTCATCCCAGGCGAAATCGATATCGATGTCCGGCGGATCGATACGGCCTGGATTGAGAAATCGCTCGAAGTACAGGTTGTGGCGGATGGGGCAGACATTGGTGATCCGCAGGCAGTACGCCACCAGGGAGGCTGCGCCGGATCCTCGCCCACAGGTCCGGGCGATGGGGCCAACGATGTCCTGCACCACCAGAAAATACGAGGAGAACTGCATGGTGGAGATAACGGCCAGTTCGTGCTCAAGCCGGACGACCACATCCTTGGAGAGAGGGATACCGTACCGATGCCGAGCCCCTGCAAAGGCCAAGGCCCGCAGCTGTCCGTCGGCATCCTGCTCCGGCCAGGGCGGCATGATCAGGCCGGTATATGGGGTGCGCAGGGTACATCGTTCGGCAATGGGGGAAGCGGCGGCAAGGCACTCGGGCCAGAGCTGAAAACGCTGCCGCCATTCGGCTGATGAAGGGAGTGACGCTTCGACGTCTGTCTCAGACTCGGCCAGCCGGCAAAGCGAGGTGTTGGTGTCAATGGCGCGGAGCAGACGCTGGCTTGAGGAGTCGTCAGGGGAAAGAAAAAAACTGTCCTGAACCGCCACTGCCGGCGCCCCGAGCATACGGGCTGTACGGCGCAGCTCGCTGTTGTATTGATTGGGTTGTCCTGTCAGAGTCGCTGCTGTGTCGGCTCCGATCTCTAGGCAGTGCCGTAGCAAGTCCCGATCCGTTGCCAGGAGGACCAAACCTTGATGGTAAGCGGGCAAAGCGGCCATCAGGTCAAAGGCCTGATCGCAGTGCAAGGCGGTCAGCAAGTGGCAGAGGTTGCGATAGCCATCCCGATCTTTCACCAAGCAGAAAAGCCGCAACTGCTTGACTCGCACCTCGGCACCGATGATTGGGGTGAGACCTTGCTCTTCGCAGGCAGTGAGAAAAGGCCACAGGCCATAGAGGTTGTTGATATCGGTCAGCGCCAGGGTTGTGTAGCCCTGCTCTCGTGCATGGCGGCAGAGTGCCCTGGGGCTAGCCGTTCCCCGCATCAATGAAAAATGAGAATGCAGGCCGAACCCGATCATGGCGATTATTGCATCCCGGCCACAATGGGTTGTTGCGCGCCGCGCAGAATTTTATCGTGGCCGCAGCGGGCTCGGATGGCGTCAAAGGCCTCGCTGAGCCGCTTGTTTCTCTGCTGATCGGGATCAACCGCGGCAAAGAGCGAAAGCTGTTGCACCGGATGCTGAATGAGAGAGCAGGCGAGACTGATTTGCCGGAGGCGGACACGGCGGTGCCAGCCGCGATACAAGGCGGTGAGGGCTAACTGCTGGAGGGCCGGATCGTCACTTACCGGGGTTTTGGCCACAGCCTGCCGGGCAACCGAGAGCCCGTCGGTGTAGAACAGCGTCACCGCCACTCGTCGGCAGCCAAGGCCACGTTGTCGCAATCCATGTCCCACCTGCTGCGCCAAGGTGATCAAGGCGGCGCGCACCACAGTCTCTTGGTTGGTGTCGGGCGAAAAGGTATGCTGATGAGAATATTCCGAACCAGGAGGCCCGGCCGGTTGGACCGGGCTGGGATCAATGCCGCGGACCACCTGATAGAGCAAGCGGGCCCGGTGATCGCAGAGCACGCTCAACTCCTGCGTTGAGAGTGCCGCCACCTGATAAACCCTTCGGATATTAAGGTTTTGCAGGCGGATCAGGTCGACTTGGGCAACACCTGGCAGCAGGTCCAGGGGGAGCGGCGCGAGAAAGGAGCCCTCCTCGCCGCCGCCAACGATATACTCGCCTCGTGGTTTGACCAGTCTGCTTGCCACCTTGGCCACCAGCTTACTGGAAGCGATCGACCAGATAGGGTCAAGCCCCAGATCCCGGCGCAGGGTGTTGCGCAACCGCCAGCCGATGTCCGGCGGTGGCCCGAACAGCCGGTGGGTGCCGGTGACATCAAGGTAGAGGTGGCCGTTGCCACTGGAGCGTTCGACCAGAGGCGTATAATGAAGGGCGTGCTCCAGGCAGCGGTTCAGGGCCTTGCGGTAGTGTTCGGGCCGAGGGGCCAGTACCAAGGCTGCCCGGCAACGGCGGCGGGCCGTATTGAGCAGCATGCCCTTGCGCACCCCTTCGGAGTAGGCTTCATCGCTCATGTCGTAGACAACAGCCCGCGGCGACGGGTCGGCGATGATAACCGGCTTGCTCTTGAGACTGCTGTTGAGCAGGCGTTCCACGGCCACGCTGAAATCGGCAATGTTGAGATGAATGATTCTCCGTTCCATGGAGGTCATTCTAGATAAATGTACAGTTAATGTAAAGTTAAACTGTACATTGTGACAATGGTGACAGGAAAGAAATCAGGGCAGCAGGCTAGCCATGGACTGAGCGTTGCGCACCGCCTGTCCGGCTACATGGTTGTTGAAGAGAATGACGCCGGCGGTACAGTGAGAACGCATCCTTGGAATACGCTCCCGGCTCCATTGGCAGAGTTCACCATCGCTGTACGCATAATCGAACTGCTGCTGCTTGGATCCTGAGCGCCACCCCTGGAGATTGCGCCCATGGAGGCGGAGGTAGAACAGATCGGGATTGGTGACCACATCAAGGGCCGGAAACAGATCAGGCAACGGCGGAGCGTCAACGCTTACCAGGGTAATGCGGCGCTGCTCCAATCCCTTGAAGACGCTGTCCTGCGCCCAGGAGCAATGGCGAAATTCCACCGCCAAGGGCAAGGGCTGCAGGGAGTCGAAGAGGTGGGCCAGGTAGGTGCGATTCTCTGGAGTGCGGCGGAAGAAAGGAGGGAGTTGTACCAGTACGCTGAGAAGACGGCCACTCGCAAGCAGCGGTTGAATGCCCCGGCGGTACAGATCAGCCTGAGTCCGCCAGTCATCGCCAATCTCGTGGGTCATGGTGCGGGTGAGCTTGGCACAGAACACCAGGCTGGTGCCGCCGGCAGTGAGCATCCGTTCCACGGTCTCCGCCCGGATCATCTGATACCAGGTGTAGTTGAGTTCCACCACCGGAAACAAGTGACCATACAGGTCGAGCATCTGGGCTGACTTGGTCCCTGGCGGATAGATGCCGGCATCGATCCACTCGGGATAGGAGTAGCCGCAGGTTCCGATGTAGACCGTCGAATCGGCAGACATAAGCGCTTCCGGCTCAGAGGGTGGCCATTTGTTCGGGGCCGCGTTGGATCCCGATCACCTTCCCTTGAATCAGAACCTCACCCAGGCCATAGGTCATAACCGGATAGTTGTTGTTTTCGGGCCGGAGCTCGATGCGATCCCCCAAATAAAAGAACCGCTTGACCGTGGCTTCCTCACTGTTGATCAAGGCCACCACGATTTCTCCATTGGCGGCAAACTGGCGGGGCTCGCAGACAGCAATGTCACCGTCGAGGATGCCGACGTTCTTCATTGAATCGCCCTGAACCCGGAGGGCAAAAAGGTGCTCGCCGCGAAAAACAGACTCGTCGACCAGCACACTTCCTGCCCATTCCTGCTGTGCATACATCGGCAGGCCAGCGGCCACCCTGCCGATAATGGGAATGTTCCTGCCGCTTGGTTTTTTTTCATTGAGCTCTTTACCTTGCAGGATGATCTTGCGGCTGTATCGGCCATCGCGCCGAATCACCCCTTTTTCTTGCAGCGTGTGCAGCAGGCTGGCTACAGCCGTATGGCTGATTCCCAACTCCTCCGCTGCTTCGCGAAGGCTGGGTGCACCTTCGCTGCCTTGGATTCGATTGCGCAGATAATCAAAAAATTGACGTTGGCGCGGTGTGAGTTCGAGCTGTTGTTGGAGCATGGATTATCCCCTGTATTAAATCTTTTTGCTGCTAAAATGTAATAAAACATTTTGCAAAATGTCAAGTCAATAAATAGAAAGCGAAAAGACAGAGAGTTCAGCGTTTACAAAGGAAACCAAACAGGCTCAAATTGTTTACATCAGGAGGCAAGGCATTATTCTGACAGGATAAAACATCTTGACGCACTCGATTAATCTGGGGTTCAGCGGGTGTTGCATCGGCGCCTGATCAAGGTGCTTGTCCAAGCGGCGAAAGAGATCTTTGCTTGCGTGGACAGCCCATGGCGTTGCTATGCCGCCCCAGCCGCTGGAGGCAAGAAATGTGGGCGGCGGACGGAAGAAATGTTGACGTGATCTCGCGAACGGTTTTTGTTGCATGGGATGCCTCCGGTGTTGTGTGGGCCGTTGGACCGGAAGTGAGCCTGTTTTGTCCCTCTGGTGTGCTGATTACCTTATCGGCCGCATCGATGCCCTGATTAAAACCGGCAAAGCCTGTGGCAAAAATGTTCTGGGGTGACAGCGTGCAACCGGCACTCTCCCCGCCTTATGGGTCACATCGTCATGCTCCGAAAGGTCCGAACCAAGAGCACTGGTTCGGCCGCGATACTCTTCAAACGCTGCCGGCAGAGCACACAGCTTGCCTTCCTGCCGCATTCACACGGAAACAGCGTATGATTATTCCTCTCACGACAATACCGATAACCGTTCGCGTCGCCGCTCTCTGCATTCTTCTGGTCTTGGCCCATTTTCCATGGCTGCAGGTTCATGCCTCCGATCCTGGCGGCAAGACGGCGCGTACCGTTCGGGTGGTCATGGACAACAACTACCCGCCCTATGTGTTTGTCAACAGCGAAGGGCAGGTCCAGGGCATCCTGGCCGACCAGTGGCGGCTGTGGCAGGAGAAGACCGGCATTCAGGTGGAAATAACCGCCACCGACTGGAAAGAGGCCCTCAGGGATATGAAGGCCGGCAAGTATGATGTCATTGATACCGCCTTCGAAACCGAGGAACGGAAAACCTGGCTCGATTTCGGCAAGCCCCATGCCCGCATTGAGGTCGCCGCCTATTTCGACAAGGCCATCAGCGCTATCACCAACGCCGATTCACTGCAGGGATTTGTCGTCGCTGTCAAGGAGGGCGACGCCGCCATCGACCTGCTGCGGAGCCGAGGGGTCAACAATCTGGTTTTTTTCAAAGGCTACGAGGCAATTGTCCAGGCCGCCAAGGAACATAAGGTCAACGTCTTCGTCGTCGATACCCCGCCGGCGCTCTATTTTCTTTATAAATACGGTCTCCAGCACGATTTCAAGGTTTCGCCGCCGATCAACGTGGGCGAATTTCACCGCGCGGTCCGAAAGGGCAACACGGCGCTCCTGCAGGAAATCGAAGCGGGCTTTGCCCTGCTCACCCCCGGTGAACTGGCGAGCATCGAAAAGAAATGGTACGGCGCGCCCCTCCTCAACGGGATTTCAGGTGCTCATCTCCTGGTGGGCGGCAGCAGCCTTGGCCTGGTTCTACTCCTACTCTTTCTCTGGAATCATTCGCTGCGAGCGGCGGTACGGAAACGAACCGCTGAGCTGGAAAGGAGCCGAGAGGCCCTGCGGGAGAGCGAGGCGCGGTACCGTGAACTGGTCGAACAGGCCAGCACCATTATTCTGCGCATGGATCGTGAGGGGCGGATCTGTTTCCTCAATGACTATGCCCTACGCTTTTTCGGCTACCAACTTGACGAAGTCATCGGTCAAAGCGTTATCGGCATCCTTGTTCCGGAAACCGATTCCGCCGGAAAAAACCTGCGCGAGATGATCGCCGACATCGGACGCCATCCCGAGCGGTACGCCATCAACGAAAATGAGAACATCTGCCGCGATGGCAGGCGCGTCTGGATCGCCTGGACCAACAATCCGCTGTGCGACGCTGAGGGTCAATTCAGCGAGATTCTGTGCATGGGCAATGAAATCACCGATCGCAGGATGGCCGAAGAAGCCCTGCGGTGGGAACGACAGCGCCTGGAGTTCGTGATTGACGGTTCGCGCCTCGGGGTATGGGAATGGAACGTCCAAACCAATGAAACCGTGTTCAACGAGATTTGGGCGGAGTTAATTGGTTATACCCTCAAGGAATTACTGCCTTACAACTACACCACCTGGGAAGAACTGCTCCATCCCTATGACGTGGAACGAGCCAAAGATGCGCTGTTTTCGTGCGTGGAAGGAAAAAACTCTGCTTACGACTGCGAGATCCGGATGCGCCACAAGAGCGGCCATTGGGTCTGGATTCTCGATCGCGGTAAGGTTTTCACCCGCGACGCCGCAGGCAACCCGCTGTCGATGTTCGGTACCCATACCGACATCACCACCATCAAGCGGGCCGAGGAGGAGGTGCAGGCCACCAGTGAGCTGCTCTCGCAGTTCATCAAAAATTCTCCGATTTACGCCTTTATCAAAGAGGTGAGCCCCACCGAGAGCCGAACCCTCAAAGCCAGCGACAATTTTCAGGATATGATCGGCATGCCGGTTGCTGAGATGCTCGGCAAAACTATGGCTGAACTCTTCCCGTCGGAATTTGCCGCCGAGATCACCGCCGACGACTGGCAGGTTGTCTCTCAAGGAAACATTCTTCAGCGCGAAGAGGTCCTGGAAGGACGGACCTACACCACCATCAAGTTTCCCATTCGGATAGGAGAAAGGAACCTCCTCGCCGGTTACACCATTGATCTCTCCGATCGCGTCCGGGCCGAGGCGGCCCTGCGGGAGAGCGAGGCAACCTTTCGCAATATCGTCCAGGCCTCGCCCATGGGTATTCACCTCTATCAGTTGGACAAGGGCGACCGCCTGGTCTTCATCGGGGCCAACCCTGCCGCGGACCGGCTTCTGGGTGTCGATAACAGCCGATATATCGGCATGATCTGCGAGGATGCCTTCCCGCAGCTGCGCGACACGGACATCCCCGAGCGTTATCGCCGGGCGGCCCGTTTCGGCGAAAACTGGCAGATCGAGCATGTCAGCTATGCCGAAGGGGGCATTACCGGCGCTTTTGAAGTCCATGCCTTTCAGATGGCATCGGACAAGGTGGCGGTCTTGTTCAACGAGATCAGCGCCCGCAAACGGGCGGAAGAGGAACGGGAAAAACTGCGGGGGCAGCTGATCCAGGCGCAGAAAATGGAATCTGTGGGCCGGTTGGCCGGCGGAATCGCCCACGATTTCAACAACATGCTGAGCGTCATCATCGGCCATTGCGAATTGGCGCTCCGGGGTCTGGAGACCGTTCATCCGCTCCATGCAAGCCTGCAGAATATCCGCATGGCGGCCGAACGGTCCGCCGATCTGACCCGCCAGCTCCTGGCCTTCGCCCGGCGGCAGACGGTCGCTCCCAAGCTGCTCGATATCAACACCACCGTGACAGGGATGCTGGAGATGCTGCGTCGGCTCATCGGTGATGGTATCGATCTGGTCTGGCAGCCGGAAAGCAATCCGGGCCAGGTCCTCATCGATCCTTCGCAGCTCGATCAGATCCTGGTTAACCTCTTCGTCAACGCCCGCGACGCCATCGGCGATACCGGCAAGGTCACCATCGAGACCGATCTGGTCACCATCGATGAGCAGTACTGTGCCGACCATATCGAGGCTTTGAAGGGCGCCTATGTTCTGCTGGCGGTGAGCGACGACGGCTGCGGCATTGATTCAGCCACCTTGCCCCACCTGTTCGAACCCTTTTTCACGACCAAGGAGATGGGTAAGGGCACCGGCCTGGGGCTGGCGACGGTCTATGGCATCGTCAAGCAGAACAAGGGGTTCATCAATGTCTATAGTGAACCCGGCCAGGGCACGACCTTCAAGATCTACCTGCCTCGGCACAGCGCCGGTACCGAGCCGGCGGTTGAGGAAGTGGCGGACCAGGCCGCAACGGGCAGCGAAACCGTCCTAATAGTTGAAGATGAGCCAATGATCCTCGAAATGGCCACGACCATGCTGGAGAGTCTGGGCTACACCGTTCTGGCCTCGTCCTGCCCGTCCGAGGCCATCCGTCTTGCCAGCGAGCACGGCGGCACGATCCAGCTGTTGATGACCGATGTGGTTATGCCCGAAATGAACGGCCGACTTCTGGCCAGCCACCTGCGCGGCCTGCTCCCCAGCCTGAACTGCCTATTCATGTCCGGCTACACGGCCAATGTCATCGCCCACCATGGCGTGCTTGACGAGGGCATGCACTTCATCCAGAAGCCGTTCACCCTGCAGACCCTTGCCGCCAAAATCAGGGAGGCGCTGGCGGCGGAGGGGACTGGGGAGACCGCTGAAGCTCGAGATCCTCACTGATCAGAATGATCTCGATTCTCCCCTTGGAGCGCATTTGGAGGTAATTGTCCAGATATTGCATACGCGCCCCGAATTGTTGCATGCAATGCTCAACTATCTCGGGACAATCCGGCAGTGTCACCGTTGAACTGTCATCGGTCTCCAAGAAGAAAACGTTCCATGTCAGCGGATGAGCATGCTGGTAGAAATACTTGACCGTTTTCGTGTTGAGCTCGACAAACGCCTCGGGCTTGAGTTTTTTTGCTTTGCAAAGGGCTGCCTTAGAGACAATGTTCCGGGCCATTACATTGCCTGAAAGGATCTTCCAGAATTTGTTGAGTTCGGTGGTAGGAGCTTTTGATCAGGTTGCAGAAATACAGGATCAGTGCGGGAAGGGGCAGTTTTCTGTTACGAGTGAAGTCTCATGATTGATGACGGTTTCGTTCAATGAAATCTTGATAAAAGATGATTTTTTGAACAAACTCAACAATATAGGTACAGGTTTTCGAATGCAGGTCCCGTGGCAGTTTGCTCAAGATTTTTAAATGTATCAGCCATGATGCCCTCCTCTGGAGGGTAGATTTGACAGGGTTGACGAAGCAAGAAAAATGCAACAATAACATAGTTTTTCGACAATGTTTGTCCGAATTACTTGAGCGTTCAGTTAATGACATTGAGTTTGAAACCACAACCTGGAGCTCATTGGCCAGCGGGGAGTACTATGAAAATATTGATCACACCACGAATGGACCGATGTATTGGTTGCCACTCCTGTTCCCTGGCCTGCGCTCGCTTGCTTCATCATCGTCTTTCCTGGGATACCGCAGGGATTCGTATTCATTCTTCTGGTGGTTTGACCACTGGATTCACCGCCGTTCATTGCTTGGCCTGCGACCCACCTCCCTGTGCCGGCGCCTGCCCTGTCGGCGCCCTTGTTCCGCGGAAGGACGGCGGGGTGACGGTCAAAAAAAAACTGTGCAATCGCTGCGGTTCATGCGCCCCCGTCTGCCCGGTTGAGGCCATTTTTATCGATCAGGAAGGAGAACCTTTTGTCTGCCTGCACTGCGGCCTTTGCGTCCCCTTCTGTCCACATGACTGCCTGGAACTGGCCGAGGCAAACAGCCTCCGCCTTTCATCCTCCAGCAATTCGACGGAGTCTGCATCATGAACGGGGATCACTTCAACATTTTACTCTTTGACCTGACCACCGGAAAAGGGGAACGCACCCAAGTAGATGGCCGCGACCAAGTAGCTGGCGGTAGTGGCCTGGCAGCCCTTCTGTTCACCCGATACGGGCAACCGGATGCCTCTTGGGATTCTCCCGGCCAGCCCCTTATTTTTACCATAGGCCCGCTCTCTGGTTACTTTCCTTTGATGAGCAAGACGATCTGCGCCTTCAAATCTCCCTACCATAATCAATATACCGAGAGCCACGGCGGCGGCCGCAGTGCGATGGCACTTCGCTTGACCGGTCTCGACGCTTTGGTGCTGATTGGCCGATCACCGACGCTTTGTTTTTTTGAAGTGAGTGGCACTCATTTTCAAGTTAGGGATTGTGGTTTTCTCTGGGGTCAGGATGTGTTCGAAACCGGCAAAATTCTGCGGCGCATGAGCAAAGGCTCCGGACACCGTTCCATCTTGCGTATTGGCCCAGCGGGAGAGAACGGTGCAGCTATAGCGGGTATCAATGTTGACACCTATCGCCATTTTGGACGACTGGGGGGCGGTGCGGCAATGGGGGTGAAAAACCTCAAAGCCATTATCCTCCACGGTGACGCCATCTTGCCCTTGCCCAAAGATAACCGCTACTCCAAGTTGTTTGCCGAGGTGCACAGCCAGGTCACGGACAATGGGATGATGAAAAAATACCACGATCTTGGCACCCCGGCTAATCTCAAGACACTCAACGATCTTCAATCCCTGCCATGGCGCAACCTCCAGGCAACGGCCGACGAGGCCGTTGATCGCATCTCTGGGGAGCGATTCGCCGATGAAGCCCTGTTGCGCAACTCAGCCTGCTCCGGATGCCCGGTAGGTTGCATTCATGTTGGATTTGTCCGGGAAAAATTCATGGACAGCCACCGATACCTGTATCGGCAGGTCAGCTATGACTATGAAACGATCTTCTCGCTGGGAACCATGTTGGGAGTGTCGGACAGGTCTGCGGTGCTCACCCTCCTTGATCTGTTCGAAAAGGCCGGCATGGACGCCATGTCCGCCGGTGTGGCCCTTGCCTGGGCGACTGAAGCCACTGAAAAGGGCTTTGTTTCCGTTCAGGAGACCTTGGCGCCACTGGCCTTTGGCGACTTCGCCGGCTACCAGCAGGCCGCTAGCTCGTTTGGCACCGGAGCCAATGCCTTCTACCGGCTTCTTGGCCAAGGAACCCTCAAAGCAGCCGAAGTATATGGCGGGAAAGATTTTGCCTGCGTGCTCGGCCAGGAAATGGCCGGTTATGCCACCGGTGAGGTGTTTTTCGCAGCACAAGCGCTCGGGTTCCGTCACTCACATCTGGACAGTGGCGGTTATTCGTACGATCAGCAACATGCAAACCAGGATGTAAACGCTGCGGTGGAATTTCTTGTCCGGGACGAAGCATCACGTGCCTTCATGACCTCCATGGTTGCCTGTCTTTTTGCTCGCAATGTCTATACCGATTCACTCCTGGCAGATTGCCTGCAGTCCCTCGGTTATAAAAAACTGGCAGCCACCATACCCGAGTGCGGCAGGAATATTCAGAAGATCCGCTGGCAGACCCGTATTGCCGGCGGTTTCCACCCTGAATCCATAACGATCCCTAAACGGTTTCGTGAAATCACCACCTGGAAAGGTCCTATTGATCCACAGTATCTCCAAGCCCTGCAAACCGAGTACGGTCAGGCGATTCTTTCACTTGTAGGTAGGTGAATAGGTCCGCGGGCAACACGGTAATAATCACACCCTGTGTGGCCACCTTTTTCATAACAATCGACAAGTACAATATCTCCTGTTTTGATGTTCATGTTATAATAGATTGGAATAATGTTGATCCTATCGCTTCGCGATAAAAATGGGGTTCAGAAAAATCCAGCACTGTCGTCTTGATTTATTGGCCGCTGTTGCACCGGTATTCAGCTTCGGGTTTGCTGCCATGCTTATGGCTGCCGGAACAATTGTCTTGTTTCATTCGGACAGAAAAGAGTAGAATTATCTCTCAGGTGCTCGTTATTCTCCAAATGAAGTGAGGGAGGCTAATATGTATTCTTCAGAAATTGATACAGAGCAGAATAGGGTGCTAGCGAAGCTTCTGCCCTGTAAGGATAGAATGTTGGGATCATACCTGGTGAACAGCAAAGTGAATAACCCGAAAAACAATGGGCCGGTTTGTGTTGCGAGAGTCTAAGTGGTGAATTACTCATCTGCGCACAAGCAAGGATATCCCGCATTTGCTCAACAAAACCTCATTGAGCATAAAAAGGAAGCCGTGCTGCAAGAAAACAGTTCAAGATTACAATTGAAGTGGTTGAGGTGGGACATGGATTTAAATTCAGGAAAAAAACATGGCAAAATATGAGCAAGGCACAGCGCCCGGAGTGATTTTTATAAATCGAGAAGTCCTTTTTGCATTCCGAGGAGGAAAACTTGAACTTAAGGACGAGAAGGTCCGTGAGAATGGTGGTACACTTCACGATAAACTGATAGCTGCCGGTGCCATTTGTATCGAAGATGGCCGTATTTAATCCTCAGATGATCAGCGATATACAAAAATTCCGGACTCGCCGATTGAAAGTTTATTGGAAGATGTTAACTTTAGCTGGATTTACATGAACTTAAAAGACGATATTAAATTGGTTATCTTGCCCTCCCAGAATTGATAATTTTTTTCAGCTTCAGCGGGTGTTCCCCCTACCCCACTGCAGGATAGAGTCCACGTCAATCCCGGTGTAGCTGTCATCAGTACACGCCCAGAAGCATAAGTATTTTCAGCTGTTTTGTACTGCACCCTCGCAATATGTGCAGGGTGAGAATGGAGAGTACCTGTACTGGCCTTTGACACCTTAAAAGCATTGTTTGCCTGACTAAAAATTTCCTCAACTTCAGATGGTGTCGGCGGCACAAGGAATATTTGGTCGATATCGCTCTGCTTAGCAGAGATTGCTTTGGGATAGCGCTTTACAACCACAGCGCATTCAACCGCCTGGGTGTTGGCGGGTGACGCCACCTTCACCTTCAAGTTTGGCACCGAACCAGGTCTCTCCACCCATGACGCGGGATATTGAAAGCTGAAACGAAACTCCTCATTGTGGTAGCTGGTTAGCTTTTCGGCACAAGTCGCAGAGGGTACAACTGCTGCCAGAATTAGAACGAGAAGGCATAAATATTTTGAACAGGCGATAGGTTTCATTTTTTAAGCTCAATCGATTTGGTTGAATAGAGTCCGACTCCTGCAAGAATGTAGACGTCAATCTATCACATTGCTGGTAACTTGCCAATCAAGCGGTTCTGCTTCAACCTGCATAATCACCTCTGGCAATCTGAAATATGGCTGAAATGGGATTGTCCACGACACCAATTTTTACAAAATAGTAGGCTAAGCAACTTGGGAGGAATTTTGCAATGGCGAACAAAAATGAATCACCTTGGGTCGCTCATGTTTTTGTTTGTACCAATGATCGTGGCGGAGAGAGAAAATCGTGCGCTGACAATAACAGCCAGCTCGTTAAATCTAAATTGAAAGAAGCTGTTCACGAGAAAGGGTGGAAAGAGAAGGTCCGGATATCTACTTCAGGGTGTATGGGACTTTGCGCTAAGGGCTCCAACGTGATGATTTACCCACAGAATATATGGTTTTCCGAAGTTTTGCCTAACGAAGTGGATGAAATCATCTCCACAATTGAACACGTCATGGCAACGGACTAATATTATTATATTTGTCATAATTCAGTAAAGAATAGCAGATCGAGCAACGGATGAGATGTGAAAAAGAGATGCAGATGGTGCGGCAGCGACCCCCTTTACCATGCTTACCACGATGATGAATGGGGAGTTCCTGTCCATGATGATCAACGCCTTTTTGAGTTTATCGTGCTTGAAGGCGCGCAAGCAGGGTTGAGTTGGCTTACCATCTTGAAAAAACGAGAAAACTACAGAAAAGTTTTTCAAGGCTTTGAATGTGAACGCGTTGCGAGGTTTTCGGAAGGCGACGTTGCCCGTCTGATAGCTGACCCGGGGATTGTACGTAATCGCCTTAAGATCGAATCAGCAATCAAAAACGCGCAAGGTGTTCTGGATATTCAGGAAGAATACGGTTCCCTTGATGCCTTTCTATGGCGCTATGTTGAGGGAAAGCCCATACAGAATGCATGGAGATGTTTGGAAGAAGTTCCAGCACAGACAAAGCGGTCCGATCAGATGAGCAAAGACCTGAAAAAACATGGTTTTAATTTCGTGGGCTCTACCATCTGCTATGCGTTCATGCAGGCAGTTGGTATGGTAAATGATCACACAATTGATTGCTTCCGATATGTGGAAATAGCAAACCTTCCCTAAAGAGAAGCGGACAGAGACCAAATTTAAAATACAGCATCGCAGGAGAGCTTCATGATAACCGTAATTGTTGAATTCAACCTCCCGCAGTCGATCACCAGCAGTCAGGCCAAAGAAATTTTCCTCAGCACGGCACCTAAATACCAAGGTATGCCTGGTTTATTGAGAAAATATTACTTCCTCACGCCGGATGGCGCTAAGGCCGGCGGAATTTACCTGTGGAAGTCTCGTAAAGATGCTGATCGAGTGTATACCGAGGAATGGAAATCGTTTGTGCGCGGTAAATACGGCGCGGACCCTTCGTTGACCTTTTTAGAAACACCCGTTGTTGTTGATAACGTCTTGAATGAAATTGTTTCGGGCACGTAATGGATTGGAAATGAGCGAGAGGCCAGGAGTTCATTGGTATAGTGCTGAGTAAATCAAACATTCAGGGAAAATTCCCGGTACTGCACACTACGCGAGGCAAATCGGCCCGAGTTAATCAGCGGACCGTTAGACCGCTGAAGAGCGTAGTAGCCTAACCGACATATCAATACAGAGACGGTACAATGGCGCTTATTCACTGCCACTTCTATTCGCAGGTTCTGGGGCTGATGTCGACCATGAGCGTGATTCTCCCCGATCCAGGACCATTGGCGGTCGGCGTCACAACCAAAAAACGACAAGTACGCTATCCGATATTATACCTTCTGCATGGGCTATCCGATGATCACACCGCCTGGCAACGCCGCACGTCGATCGAGCGCCATGTGGAAGACCTGAACCTGGCGGTTGTCATGCCCGCTGTTGATCGGAGTTATTACACAAACATGATGACTGGTCAGCGTTACTGGACGTATATCAGCGAAGAAGTGAGGTGGTCGGGGTTTGTGAGACATCCTGAGGTGTGAAATAAGCAATGTTGCTTTTATTATACAGTTACAGGCCTCAGGCTGCCTTGCTCAATTGTTCGATTCGTTTTGAATAAGCCTCATTTGGAGTCTGCTTGTCAAGTGACGAATGTTTTCTTTTCTCATTATATGAAATAGTTTCGACTTGACCTGACACCTCACTTGAAAAAATGAGGGTTACCAGTTTTGATAATGGTGCGAACCAACCATCAAAACAAATGGAGGCAACCCTCATGCTGCATGGTAACGAACGAATCGTAAAACACAAGATTGGATTGCTCAATCTGGCGGAAGAACTCTCTAATGTCTCGAGGGCCTGCAAGATCATGGGTCTTTCCCGAGATACCTTCTACCGTTACAAGGCGGCTGTTGGTAACGGTGGCATCGAAGCGCTGATCGATAAAAGCCGTCGCAAGCCCAACATCAAAAACCGTGTCGAGGAGATGACGGAAGCGGCTGTGATTGCCTATGCAGTCGAACAACCTGCTTATGGCCAGGTGCGGGCCAGCAATGAACTGCGAGCAGGGTATATTCATCTCTCCAAGCGGGGTGCGTTGTGTCTGGCTGCGTCATCAACTGGGGCGGTTCAAGGATCGCTTGCGAGCACTGGAGAGCAAGGTGGCGAAGGAGGGTTTGATCCTCACCGAGGCACAGGTGCAGGCGCTTGATGATCTTGCCTCTGGCGAAATTGAAACTTGTGGGCTCCCAGGACACCTTTTATCGGCACGCTCAAAGGTGTGGGTGAGGTGTGAAATAAGCCAATGTTGCTTTTATTATACAGTTACAGGCCTGCGGCAAGGTGGAGACGCACTGCTCTTGCCTCAATCGTGCGAGCGGTTCCATAAAACCATCCTCAATGAATTCTACCAGGTGACTTTTCGCAAAAAACTCTATGCTACAATAGAGGAACTTCAAAAAGATCTCGATTTGGAGTCTGCTTGTCAAGTGACGAATGTTTTCTTTTCTCATTATACCAGCCGAACCAGGAAGTCAGATCCTTGACAAGCTCAGTTCCCGTTTCGTATGACTTCAGGTAGATCCTTTCGTATTTCAGGGTGCGCCAAAGTCGCTCGATAAAGATATTGTCCTTGAATCGTCCTTTGCCGTCCATGCTGATTTTGACGTTCCAGGCCTTGAGGACTGAGGTGAACGCTTCGCTGGTGAATTGGCACCCCTGATCAGTATTGAATATCTCAGGAGCGCCATATTTAAAGAGAGCCTCTTTCAAAGCCTCAACGCAAAATCTGGTGTCCAGAGTGTTGGATAGTCGCCAGGCGAGAACCTTTCTGGTGGCCCAATCCATGATCGCGATCAGGTACATGAAACCCCGAGCCATAGGGATGTAGGTGATGTCAGTCGCCCACACCTGATCGGGCCTGTCAATGGTCACTCCCCGGAGCAGATAGGGATAGACCGGATGCTTCGGCTGTCGCCTGCTGGTGCCCGGCTTGGGAGCTAAAGACTCGATGCCCATGACCCGCATTAAGCGACGGACACGACCTCTTCCCACCACGAGTTCGGGAGTTGTGAGGTGATCAGCAAAGGAACGGCTCCCCATCCAGGGGTGCTCAATATAGAGTTTGTCTATCCGGGCCATCAGTTCCAAATCACCAACACGTAGACCGAAGCCAAGGCCGCGGTAATAGTTGGAACGAGGCAGTCCGAAAAGCTGGCAGCAACGCTGAACAGAAACTTCAGGATGTCCCATAGCGATCACCTGTTGTTTCTGCGCCCGGCCAAGTTCAGACCGGGCAGATTGGCTAAAAAATCGTTCTCAACCTTGAGCTTGCCGATCTGACGGTGGAGCTCGGCCACTTCGGCCTCATGGTTGACTTCTTTCTTCTTGCCCTTGCCAAAAAGCTCAGAAGCGTTCTTGGTCAGATCCTGCTTCCAGCGGGTGATCTGGGTCGGGTGAACCCGGTACTCAGTAGCCAGTTCAGCCAGAGTCTTGGACTCCGACAGTGCGGCCAGGGCTACTGTGGCCTTAAATTCTGCGCTGTGACGTGGACGATGAGGTGGGTTTGACATTGAACTTCTCCTTGCAAAATAGGTTGGTTCATTGCTTATACACCTGTCTCAATAATCGGCACCTCTTCAAAGTACCCGCCATTGCCCGTCACTTTTTTCCTCTCTCCGAGGATCGCAACAAGAACTAGCTATCGATGGGGGGGTATGGGGCCTTCAAATTGGCTTTGACCTATCCGGAGCGTTATGCGGCAGCGGCGAGTTTGTCGGGCGCGTTGGATGTGGTCCGTCTCGCACAAGCAGAACAAGCGGCGGGCCAGAGCGAGTTGAAGCACATTTTTGGCGAGGCCAACGCTTTGGCTGGCAGCCCGAATGACTTATTCTCTCTGGCTGAGCAGGTAGTTGAACAGAGGCGACCACGGCCCAGTCTGTATCAGTGGTGCGGAACGGAGGATTTTCTGTATGCGGACAATGTACGTTTTCGTGAGCATACAGAGTCTTTGGGCTTAACGATGACGTACGAAGAAGGAACAGGTGGGCACGAGTGGTCCTGTTGGGATACGCAGATTCAACGGGTATTGGCTTGGCTACCGGGTGAACCAAAAAAGACAGGGTCTGGGTAAAAAACTCAATTGAATTTGACCTGACAGGCACCTAAAAAATAGGTAACGGTCAGGTCAAGTAGCAACGAATGATATCTGCCGCAATGCAATCAATCCGCCTCCTTTAACCTTGAGGCCATGAGCGGAGAGTCTTAGGCTCCTTATTTTGTTTTCAGTTTCTTTTCCAGCACGTTCTGAGACCAAGACATGGCAGCCATGGTCTGTGGAAAACCTATCGTTGAAACCAAGAGCAGTAGGGTATGGGAAATCTCCTCGGGGCTTGCCCCCGCCTGCAGCGCCCTACGGGTATGTGAACAAACCGATCCTTCGGATTGTCCGGCGGCCGCAGCCGCCAACTGAATCAGATGAGAGGTCTTCTCATCGAGAGGACCGGCCGTGCGCAGAATTGTCCCGAGCTTTTCAACAGCACTGATAACTTCAGGGAATTTTTTACTGACTTTCTTGTAAAATGATGGTTTGCCTTTATCCGACATAGATATCTCCTTCTAAAGTTTTTAAAAGCGCCTTGCATGTCTACGGCCACTAGCCCTATCTATCGGCGGTTTGAGTAAATAACCCGTTCGTTTTTTTGAACTTTAATCCTCCAAGAGATAGGCCAGATATCGTCAGATATAAAAACCTTATACCGCACTATCTCTCCATTCTCTTCTTTTTCAAAAATATAATCCGCAAAGGAAGAGTTGGAGAATGTTTTAAACTCACCTTTACCGTCGTACTTTACCAACTCATCTCTGCTAAAAACCGTTTTTTTAATCTCAATAGCGTGGCCGTCTGATAATATAGTATACCTTGCCATGACTTCACCCCTCCGAAACCCCGGACACCACCTATGGAATGCATATCGTGGAAGAGGTGCATGCAACTCTCCACAACCCCCGGAGAGCATCTACCTTTGAACGTGATGCTATCACTAAGCCAGGAAGTCAGCCCACGCCCAGTATAGTCAGCTCTTGTTATAAACGTAGGACTGGAAATGCGGTTGTCAATGGTAGTAAATAGTTGAGAAGTGGGCTGGAAAGAACTGGACTTATCATCAAATTTACCTGTCTCAAACAGTTAGGCAAGGCTGATGTGGTCTGAATATCCTGTATGGGGAACTGGGTGGGAGGGGCTTTGGAAATCGTTTCGTAACCGAGATTATAAATGTTGTTGCGAAAAGACTGAGTGGGCAGTATCCCTCTTTTCTCTAACTGCCTGGATCTGATCGATTGTTCCTCGCAGAGTTTTGTGGCGATTACGATATTTCATGCTTTATCCTGAGAACCCTCGGGCCTGTTTTGCCCAGCAACCAAAATTGGACCAGTCTTATGCAAAGAGCGCTCATTATTCAGATTGTCATGGCATTTCTCCTGACATATCAGGGTGGTATATGCCAAACAGTAGACGCGAGTTCCACCACATCTTGGAGTACCACCGTAACAACTAAGACGTCTTCAACGTCGACGGTTCGAAGAATCACATCCTCGCCCACAACAAAAAACACATCAATATCTTCTACTGCCTGTCCAGTAAACTTTTCTGCTGCCAATCCGGTAATTAAAAAAGTTGGCAACGGAAGTAACGATCACAATTGCGTTTTGTATTTAAGGCAGCAGCGAGGAATTAAACTACCAGCTCAAAATCTTACGACTTATGCTTCAAAATTATCGATCATCAATTCACGTTTTCCATGTGAAAAAAGTGTCGCAATCATTAAAACACCTGGCAGTAATGCAGGAATTGGACACCTCGCTGAGGTGACAGGTTTAGAACAAAAAGATGGTATGATAACAATGCGGTTGTCGGAAGCCAATAATCCAACTCGAGGATATTATGAACGTACGATAACAGGAAAAAAATTAGAAGATATACAAAAGAATGCGAATATAGTCGGATATTATGTGGAACCCACTGAAATCATAAAGGCTCAAATCATCCCGGCGCCACGATATTTGTGACACGGTTTTTCTTGCTCCGTTTCTACTACTTCAGTCGTTCAAAGCTAACCTTTCTCCTGATAACTTCACTATTTCAGTAGCCCCATTCGACTCTGATGGATCGATAAAAATATCGTGTTAAATAAAGTGGGTCGGGATCAGATTATTGCGGGTTGGCCCGTTTAAGAGTGCGAGCAGTTACAGGTAAGGAGGGCGTATCGTGTACCAGATTCAGAACAGGCCGATTGCCGAGCGCATTGAATGGATTTTTGAACTCGCCAGGCGACATGGCGAGAATTTCAGCAGCCCCGAGGCATGGTTGGCGCGCCAGCGCTATCTTGCCGAGCACCCCACCGCGATTGCAGTTTTGAAATGCATGGATGGCCGCATCAACATTCCCGTGGCAACCAACACGCCCACCGGCATTCTTATGCCATTCCGCAATCTGGGCGGCATGTTCAACCTGGGCTGGCCCCACCTCGGCGAAGTGCTGGCCCATCATGTCATGCGCATGACCGGTTCGGGCAGGCGCGTGCTCATCCTTATCACCTATCACTGGTCCAAGGGCGATTCCAAGCGTGGTTGTGCCGGATTCAATCACGATACAGAAGCGGCCTTTGCCCATACCCTTGAGATCCGCCGCCAGGTGGAACACATCTTCGGCCTCGGTCATGGTACGGTCTACCCGCTCGTCTGCGGTTTTGAAACCGATGAGGATGCCCTGGTGATTCACGGGACGGATAATGGCGCACTCGATCTTGCCTCCCTTTCTGCCGACGACGGAGCAACCCTGCCCAATCTGCTGGAATCGCTCCTGCCGGACATGCCCGCCCAGATGCGCGCTGATTTACTGCCGCTCTTGCAAGGCAACATGGAGCACATCGCCCAGGTGCGCGAGCAGGTTCAACGACATGAGCGGACCCTTGATATCGAACACCGCGAGTGGATGATCTGCCTTGGCCGTGGTTTCGACTTCCTCCACACACCCAACCTGGCCCTGATCATTGGCCCCTACAGTCCGGATCTGGCCGACCCCTTGCGTAAAGCAGCCGCAATTATCGAAAATAATATGCGGGCAGGCCGCATCCCGGATGACGGTTTCCTGCTTCTGGCCTCGGTTCCCTACGACGAGATCGGTGTCGACCGGGCGCGGGCGGAATTGAAGTCGACTTTTCTTTCCCAATTCGCCGCAGAGGTCATCGGTAACGAATTCGGTGCATTGGCGCACAAGATGAAAAAGTGCACAGCCGTACTCGACTGGAATTCGCGAACTCTTGAACAGATCGACGACTGAGTAAAAAAATGGTCCGGTAAAAGAGGGGCTTATGCATGCAAGCAGATCTGTTTTTCATTTTCGCTATGCTGAGTTCACATATCTGAAATATTGACTTCCGGCTTGTAAGTCTGTTTCCGTTGGGATTGTGCAAAACAAACAGATCAGTAACCGTGTTCTTTCAAGGCCGGTGTATCGACAGGCAGGCTCTTTCACCATTAAGCCGGGCAATTTGGCCTGTCATTTCGATTACCAGACAACAGGGAGGGGACAATGATTTCAGAGAAAAAAATATTTATGCTTGGCGTGTTTCCACTGTATTTGTTGGGATTTTTCTTGTTTCCATGCTTTCTGTCGGGGGTAGCAGCAGAGCTGACAGGGGTAAAAATAGTCAATCCCTCACACGGCTACGCCAATATCAAAGGTGAGAATATCAGCTACTATTATTACAGAGCAAAAATTGCAGCAGATACAGAAAAATCCGTGCTTTTCAAACAAGACACCTGTTTCGTATCAGACCAGAAAAGTAAGAAATATTCGAAATGCTGGATTCATATAGCTGGAGCATCTGCAGGACTGTCACTTTCTCAGCAGGCGCCAATAAGTATGAAAACATTTGGCGTTGGACTTGAAGGCAGCAAATCAACCGATGTTGTTCAATGGAATACCTTGTTGATTGATGGTCCAGACGGTTCGATTGAGTTCATGATACCCAAAGGGGGGTACGTCGAACTTAACTTCCTTTGGGAAGTGCCAAAAGGATTCTCGCCAAGCAACATCAAAATCGGCGATATTGCCGAGGTCTCTCTTTGACAAAGAGAACTATCTCGAAAAGCATATCCCGAGCGTAGACTTTCTAATCATCAAATGAGCCCGAACGCTCCATTGCATCACCAACAAAGGTGGCCTAGTTGTATATTTGTGACTTTGGTGAATTATGTCAAACCCCTCTCCGAGGTGAAATCGTCAGTGAATTTTCTGCGTTCTTTTTTCCCCATGTGAACACCTACTCAGAGCAAACTAATCGCTCTTAACTTTGTGTCCACTTTTTCTGAACCAGGTATCCTTCAAAACTGCATAATAACCAGTCAGCTGAAACCCAAAAAACGGTGACTCGTGGACCGGCTGGATAGAAACACTGAATGGCTAACCAATAAGGATTGAAGACGACCGCTCTCGCGGATCATTTCAAACCTTTCTGGTTCAAAGGGCTGCGGGCGGGAAATTGGAAAATTAGGGGGTCCCCCCCCCGATGGATTTATGAAATTTACCATTAGGTTTAAAGCGTGAAAATTTATCTTCTTTTTGTGAGCATCTTTATTTCCATGATGTTCCTTGGATGCACAAAACAGGCCTGGTTTGAAGGGTTGAAAAACAGGGAAAAGCAGGAGTGCTACAAGTATCCGAGTGATATTGACGTGAAAAATTGCTTGGATCAGATTGATGGTGTCACTATTGATGATGGCAGGAAATAATCGAAGAGACTGGGCAAGGATTCAGTCAGATCTCTTGCGTTAAATGAGAACGGAACCCGATATTTTTTCTTTCATTGTGGAACTAGGGGATGATCCATCTCTCTGCGCCGAGTCCATATATCTCCAGTTTACCACGACCTAAGTCAGTGACCACCGGCAAAGCCGGTGGCTTGAAAGATTGTGAACCGCTCAAAGCGGTATGTTTAACAGATACTCTGACCACCATTCGGTGGTCGACTATCTGAATAGTTGCAGTTGCTCGACACGATGGTCTTCTTGTTCTTGCTCGCGGATGTAAGCCCGCACAACCTCTTCATCGGCACCGACAGTTGAAACAAAATAGCCCCGTGCCCAAAAACTCATGCCGCTATAGTTCTTCCGTTGGCCAAGGTAGGTCCGCGCTATATGGATCGCGCTTTTTCCTTTCATATACCCAACCATCTGCGATACCGCATATTTCGGCGGTATCGAAATCAGCATGTGCACATGATCGGATTGCAAATGCCCTTCCAACACCCGGCTCTCCTTCTGCCGGGCAAGGTCATGGAACACATCTCCAAGATTCTTGCGAAGTTGACCGTAAAGCATCTTCCGACGGCATTTCGGTATCCACACTACATGGAACTTGCAATCCCATTTCGTGTGGCTTAAACATTGTAAGTTGTTCATGAAGCCTCCTTTCTCGTGACTTTGAGCGGTCCACGTGAGAGGAGGCTTCTTTATTATGCCGGAACCGTCAAACTTTTGTTGTCCCCCGGCAAAGCCGGGGGTTTACCTAACGGAAATTATAGATGATCAGTGCAACAACATGCATGCGATTAATCGAAGATGATTGCCGATGAACCCAAAGAGCGAGGATGCACCTTGAGTATAGAAGGCTTATTTCAATATAACCTTGTTCCTACCAACGAAATTTCCCAACGTGTCTCAAGGCTTCAGCACCGGTTACAAGAAGGGACGGTGGATGGAGTTCTGATTCTCGATCCAGTGAACATGTATTACTACACAGGGACAATGCAACAGGGGGTTGTCTTTGTCCCGACAGAGGGAGATCCGGTCTTCCTGGTCAGGCGAAGTTTTGAGCGGGCACAGCTGGAAACACCGTTGAAAAGGGTTATTCCTTTGAAAGGGTTCAGCCAACTGCAGGCAACCCTTTCAGATTTTGGCCTACGAGCCAATATCTTGGGGGTGGCGGAAGCAACCCTGTCTGTTGCCGTTTTTAAAATGTTAATCAAGGCTTTTCCAAGAGGGACGTTCACGGATATCAGCACCCTATTGGGCATGGTTCGGGCAGTGAAATCCGACTACGAAGTGGGGCTCATCCGCAAAGCCGGGGCACTGCATGGGAGAGTCTATGACGCCATCCCTGCCATGATTAGTGAAAGGATGACGGAATGGGAGCTCGGGGCCGAGATCCACAGGAAGACGATGGCGTTGGGTTACACCGGGATTACACGGTTCGCTGTTTCTGGCATGGAGATGTTTTTGGGGATCGTCAGCTTTGGTGAATCAAGCAACTATCCCACCGCTTCGATAGGGCCGGGCGGACAGGTGGGACTGTCTCCAGCCTTCCCCTTGGTTGGGGGAATGAAAAAACTTGGAAGGGGTGAACCCATATTCGTGGACACCGGCTTTGGCTATGAGGGGTATTTCACCGATAAAACAAGAGTCTTCTCCCTTGGAGCTTTGCCTGCTGCGGCGATGGAGGCGCATAAGATGTGCCTGGAGATCCAGGAGGCCGTCCGGTACCGCCTCAAGCCTGGCGCCATTCCTTCTCAGATATACGAGGAGGTCTACGACGAATTCGTTCATTCCCGTGGTTTTGCAAAGCACTTCATGGGGTTTGGCAGCAATCAAGTATCGTTTCTTGGCCACGGGATCGGATTGACCATTGACGAATTCCCAGTCATCGCCGGCAAAGTGCATACACCCCTTGAGGCCAACATGGTCATTGCCGTGGAGCCGAAAAAGGGGTTGGAAGGCATTGGTCTGGTAGGGGTGGAAAACACCTTTCGGGTCACCGCGGAAGGGGGAGAACGATTGACTCCCGGGCCGGACAAGGTGACGATTGTATGACTTGGGCTGTTTTTACCGTCAAGAAGCATAGCGATATTGCGATCCACTTTCAGGAAAACAATCCAGTCTTGCGTATACCTGAATTAGAAAGAAACGGAAGAGAAAATAACCTGGATACCGGTGCTTTCCTCACATTTCAAAGGAACAAGGCTTGAGGTGAGGTGTCAGGTCAAGTCGAAACTATTTCACATTATTGTTCACATAACTCCTGTTTACGTGATTGGAAGTAGGTTGCCTGCAATGCTGAGAGTGTGCCGAGATATGCCCAGTGGTCTCGCGATCACCCTTACGCCTTTTTCGTAATATGACGATTGCGAGCTCTGTTTGCAGTGCGTCCGCACTTGTCCGAACCGGGCGTTTTTTTTTTGCCGCCGCAGTTGCCTCCAGGATTACAGCCATGTCTAAACGAAGTGATGAAGCAAAGGTGGCTCCCATTTCCTGTTCAACAACGCACGAGTTTTCCTATCTATGACTGCTATCACAAGCCTGCCGTTGCGATTTTCAGACGAGATACTTGTCCCCTGTCCTCCGGCTAAGGTTTGGCCGGTCCTGGCAAATATTGCTGAATATTCGCAATGGTGGCCGCGATATTTATTGGTAAGATTCCTGCATCCGGCGCCACATTTCATAGGGACGGAGTTCGTGATACGACCTTACGGATGGCGTTCCATTTTGTGCCGAGTGACATCTTTCGAAGAACCAGCCTGCATCTGCCTGCAATATGACGGTACGTACATGAGGGGGGCCGCAAACTGGCGTTTGGAGAGTGGAAAAGATGGCACTAGGGTCATCTATGAGATGGATGCGGTGGTGAATGATCTCGCTGTCTATCTGGTTAGTTTCATAGCAAGTTTGAAGAGTATTCATTCCTTCTCTATGCGAGGTATCTTTATGAATTTAACCAAGCAACTTGCTGATTGAATAGGTTATTTCACCGTTACAAGCCAACATATCTCTGAAGATATTGACCAAGTCTCTTCCATTTCCTTCAACCTGTTTCAATGTCCATTCCCCCTTAGTAGGCAAAATGCCTTATTTTGTCTGCTAAGGGGAATTTGCCTATTGGGAATGCAGCCCCTCTTTGCTCCCATCTCCCAAGACCTTATACAAGGTCACCAAATTTATTAACCGGGCTAGGCGAGTGGCAATCAACCCTTGTTGGGCGCTGTAGAGCGAACGCTGGGCGTCGAGCACATTGAGGTAGCTGTCAATGCCCTTGTCATATCGAGCCTGGGCAAGCAGATAACGGACGTTGGTGGCTGTGACCAGTGCCTGCTGCGCCGCCCATTGTTCATCAATGGTTCCACGTTGCGCCAGGGCATCGGCTACCTCCCGGAATCCGGTCTGGATCGCTTGTTCATACTGGGCAACGGCGATTTCTCGATCTACTTCGGCCACCTGCAACTGTGCTGAGCGTGCCCCGGCATCAAAGATCGGTACAACAATTTGCGGGGAAAAGGTCCAAACATCGGACCCGGATTTGAACAGCCCGGACAATTCATCGCTCCGGGTTCC
Source organism: uncultured Desulfobulbus sp. (assembly GCF_963662935.2). NCBI lineage: Bacteria > Pseudomonadati > Thermodesulfobacteriota > Desulfobulbia > Desulfobulbales > Desulfobulbaceae > Desulfobulbus > uncultured Desulfobulbus sp. The sequence continues at coordinate 769,499 of NZ_CAXXTL010000001.1, forward strand.
GACGGTGCTAATCAAAGTGATGCGCGGGAAAAAGGCCGCCCGCGCTGCGCCAATATTGGCATTGAAGCCCTTGAGTTGGTGTTCGGCCTGGAGAATATCAGGTCGCCGCAGGAGTACTGTGGAGGGCAGGCCAGGTCTAACCTCTTGTACTTCGAGTTTTTCCGAGAACCTACTGGGAAGTAAGTTTGCAGGGGCCTGGCATCCCATCACCAGGTTGAGGTTGTTTTCATCCTGCGCGACCAGGGTGATGGCGCGAGCGATATCGACCCGCGCTGACTCCACCTGGGTTTGTGCCTGTCGCAGATCGAGCTCGGAGGAGGCGCCGACCTCAAAACGACGTTGGATCAGTGCCAATGAGGACTGCTGGGTTTTCAGGGTTTCCTGGGACAGCTGAAGCCGTTCACGGTCGGCGGCAAGGTTGAGGGCTGTCACAGCTACCTCCGCCACCAGGCTGATCTGAACCGTATGGCGTGCCTGCTCGGTGGCAAGATATTGCTCCAGGGCCTGATCCTTCAGGCTTTGCACCCGGCCGAACAGATCGAGTTCGTAGCCACTGACACCAAGGGCTACTGTATATTTCTGGTCGCTGGCAGCCTGGTTGTTGACGATCGAGAGGGCATCGAGCTTGGGGATGAGTTCGGCTCGTTTAATCTGATACTGCGCCCGGGATCGTTCGATATTGAGGGCAGCAATCCGCAGGTTCCGGTTGTTTTCAAGGGCCAGCTTGATCAATCCCTGCAGGTGTGAATCGGTAAAAAAGCTCTGCCAGGGAATATCGGTCACCCCCTGGCCGGACGCGTTGCCAGGCTGCTGCTGGTAGGCGGGGCCGCTGGGCCAGACATCTGGAACTGGTGTTTCCGGCCGGATGTACGTGGGGGCCATTGTGCATCCGGTCAGGCCAATACATAAGCCCAGAAAGAGACAGAGGGCGGTTGTTGTCCTTTTTCTTGATTCCATGTCAGTTCCCTCTCGGAGCAGGTTCGATCGCTGGAGGTTGCATGACCGGTTTCTTTGGTTTTTTTCCGAACACCCGAGAGATCAGGACAAAGAAAAACGGAATAAAGATCAGGTCGATGAAGGTTGCCGAGAGCAGGCCACCGGTAACGGCGGTACCGATGGCGTTTTGGGCCGCAGCTCCGGCCCCTTTGGTCAACGCCAGCGGCAGGGTGCCGAAAAAGAAGGCCAGCGAGGTCATGATCACCGGTCGGAGCCGGATCTTCACCGCCGTTAGGGTGGCTTCAACCAGCTCGTGTCCCTGCTGCATTTGCGCCTTGATGAACTGGATGATCAGGATGGCGTTCTTGGTGGAAAGACCGACCGTGGTCAATAGCCCGATCTGGAGATAGACATCGTTGGGCAGCACCCGCAGCTTGACCGCGGTCACCGCTCCCACTAACCCCAGCGGCAGCATCAGCAGGTTGACAAAAGGGATGGTCCAGCTTTCATAGAGGGCTGCCACGCTAAGAAACACAACCAGCAGCGAGATGGCATAGAGTGCTGGCGCCTGGGCACCGGCGTTTTTTTCCTCATAGGAGAGGCCCGTCCATTCGTAGCCGATCCCGGTCGGTAGCTGGGAGGCCATCTTTTCCATTTCGGTCATCGCTTCACCGGTGCTGATCCCCGGAGCAGCTTGACCCAAAATCTCCACAGATGGAATGCCGTTGTACCGTTCCAGACGGGGTGAGCCGTACAGCCAGCGTCCGGCGGAAAAGGCGGAAAACGGCACCATCGACCCGGTTTTATTGCTGACATACCAGCTGTTGATATCCTCCGGCAACATCCGGTACCGGGGATCTGATTGGAGGTAGACTTTTTTAACCCGGCCGTTCTGGATAAAATCGTTGACGTAGGTACTGCCCCAGGCTGTAGCGAGGATGTTGTTGATATCTGAGAGCGACACACCTTGGGCGCTGGCGCGGACATCGTCAATATCCAGTTTGAATTGGGGGGAGTCATCCTGGCCATTGGGGCGTACCGCGACCAATTTCGCATTTTTTGTTGCCATACCGAGCATTTGGCTGCGGGCCTCCATCAGCTTTTCATGTCCCAGGCCGCCTCGATCCTGGAGCTGCAAATCAAAGCCGTTGGCAACACCGAGCTCAAGGACCGCCGGTGGTGAAAAGGCGAAGGCCAAACCGTCACGGATCTGCGAGAATGCCTTCATGGCTCGTCCGGCAATGGCTGGCGCCTTCAGGTCCGGGGTCTTGCGCAAATCCCAGTTCTTAAGTTTGACAAAGGCCAGCCCCATGTTCTGGCCCCGGCCGGCAAAACTAAAGCCGGTCACGGTGATAACCCCCTCCACGGTCTTGGGCTCCTGGGTAAGAAAATGTTGCTCCAACTGGCGAATGACCTGGATGGTCCGCTCCTGGGTCGCCCCGGCCGGTAGTTGGACCTGGCAAATAAGAAATCCCTGATCCTCGTCGGGGAGAAAGGAGGTGGGGAGACGCAGGAAAAAGTACGCCATGATCGCGACAATCACGCCGTAGAGCACCAGGTAACGCACCGGCTTGCCAAAGGAACGGCCCACGATGCCTTCATACTTGGTTCTGTTCCAGTCGAAAAACCTGTTAAACCATTGGAAAAATTTGCAGAATGGACCGCACTCACCTGGTGCATGCCCTTTTTCGATCGGATTGAGCAGGGTGGAACAGAGCGCCGGGGTCAGGATCATGGCCACCATCACCGAGAGGATCATGGCGGCGATAATGGTGATGGAGAACTGGCGGTAGATGACGCCGGTGGAGCCGCCGAAGAAGGCCATGGGCAAGAAAACCGCAGTCAGGACGGTGGCGATACCCCACAGGGCGCTGGTGATCTGTCCCATGGATTTGATGGTGGCATCATGGGGCGACAGCCCTTCCTCGGACATGATCCGTTCGACGTTTTCCACCACCACGATGGCGTCGTCCACCAACAGGCCGATGACAATCACCAGGGCAAACATGGTCAGGGTGTTGATGGAAAAGCCGGCCGCCGCCAGCACCCCCATGGTGCCGAGCAGTACCACCGGTACGGCGATGGTGGGGATCAGGGTGGCACGGAAGTTCTGCAGGAAGAGAAACATGACGAAGAAGACCAGGCAAACCGCCTCGATCAGGGTATGGACCACCTCGACGATGGATATCTTGACGAAGGGAGTTGTGTCGTAGGGATAAACCACCTTCATTCCGGGAGGAAAGTATTTCGCCAACTCCTCCATCTTGACCTTGACTCGATTCCCTGTTTCCAGGGCGTTGGCGCCGGCTGCCAGCCGGATGGCCATGCCGCCCAGCGGTTTGCCGTTGTAGAACGACTGGAGTTCATAGTTTTCGGTGCCGATCCTGCTTTCAGCTACATCCTTGAGCTTGACCGTAGACCCGTCACTGTTGGTGCGTAGAATGATGGCGTCGAATTGCTCCGTGGTCTGAAGCAGGGTACGGGCGGTGACGGTGGCGTTCAACTGCTGCCCTTTGCCGGCGGGGAGGCCGCCGAACTGACCGGCGGAGACTTGGGCGTTCTGAGCCTGGAGCGCTGCAATCACATCGGTGGTGGTCAGGTGGTAATTATTCAACTTGGTCGGATTCAGCCAAATCCGCATGGCATTCTGGGTGCCGAACAGCACCAATTCCCCCACTCCATCCAGGCGGCTGATGATGTCCTGGATGTTGGAGACCATGTAGTCGGCCAGGGCGTTGCGGTCCAGGGTCCCGTCTTCCGAGACCAGTCCAACAATCAACAGGAAATTTCGGGTGGATTTAACCACCGCTATCCCTTGCCGTTGCACGACCTGGGGGAGAAGCGGCACGGCCAGTTGCAGCTTGTTCTGCACCTGGACCTGGGCGATGTTCGGATCGGTTCCCGCCTTGAAGGTGAGGGTGATGGACACCGCGCCTGATGAGTCGCTGGTGGAGGACATGTAGATCAGATTGTCGATGCCATTGAGCTTTTGCTCAATCACCTGGGTGACTGTATCTTGCACGGTCTGGGCCGAGGCACCCGGATAGGTGGCGTTTATGGCGATCTGCGGCGGCGCGATTGCCGGATATTGGGATACCGGCAGCGTTTTTATCGAGAGCAGGCCTGCCAGCATGACCAGGATGGCGATCACCCAGGCAAAAATCGGACGATTGATGAAAAAACGGGGCATGGCGGTTCCTTACGGTTGTTTCGCTGCGGGTTGGCTGCCGGGCGCTACCGCTTTGGTTTCAAAGGGCACGACCTTCACTGTCGCTCCGGGGCGAACCCGCTGGAGGCCTTCCACGATCACCCGCTCCCCGGCCTTTAAACCTTCGGTGACCAGCCAGGCATCACCCACTGTCCGTTCGGTCTTCAACATCCGACGTTCCACCACATCGTTTTCACTGGCCACCAGGGCAATGGCATTACCGGCAGGATCGCGGCTGACTCCCCGTTGGGGCACGAGCATCACCTGCTCCCGAACCCCCTCCTGTACCAGGCCGCGGACAAACATGCCGGGCAGCAGTAACTGGTTCGGATTGGGAAACAGGGCCCGCAGAGTGACCGAACCGGTTCCCTGGTCCACGGTCACCTCGCTGAATTTGAGTGTCCCCTCAAGCGGATAAGGACTGCCGTCTTCCAGCAGCAGCTTGACGGTGGCTTGGCCTGGATCATTGCCTTTGAGCTCGCCGCTGGCCAGGTTCCGCTTGAGGCGGAGCAGGTCGGCACTGGACTGGGTCACGTCCACATAGATGGGATCAAGTTGCTGAATCGTGGCTAGCGCGGTCGCCTGGTTGGCAATGACAAGGGCACCGGGGGTGACGGTCGAACGTCCGATTTTTCCTGCGATCGGCGCCGTGATCCGGGTGTAAGCGAGGTTGATTCGCGCGGTCTCCACTGCGGCCTTGCCGGCCTCTATATCGGCTTCAGCCTGCTTGAGTCCGGCGGTGGCATCGTCGTACTCCTGTCGGCTGACGGCTGAGATGGCCACTAACTGCTTGTACCGCTCGGTTTTCTGCCGGAGGGTGAACCCATTGGCCTCGGCCTTGGCCAAGGTAGCCTTGGCACTGGCCAGTGCAGCCTGATAGGTCGCCGGATCAATCTGGTACAGGGCCTCGCCGGCCTTGACCTCACTGCCCTCGGTGAACAGCCGTTTCTGAATAATGCCGCCAACCTGGGGACGAACTTCAGCCACCATCTGCGGCGAGATTCGGCCTGACAGTTCCATGGTTAAGGTCACCTGCTCAGTGGCCATGATCACCACCCCCACCTCAGGGTTGGGTTTGGATGTGCCCGGACCATCAGGTGCGGCCTGTTGCTTGCAGCCATTTATCACGATCATTCCGGCCAGCACTCCGGCCATGAGGAGCAGATTGATTGTGTCAGTGGTTTTCATCACTCTAGTCCTTAGGGTTAAGCAACTTTTCATCTCGTTTGTTATGAGTATCCCTTGATTAGTACCCTGAAAAGGATGTTTATTCAATTGCAACCAAACTTTAACAACCGCCATCAACTTTTCCGAAAACGCTTCGATGTATGCGGCAAATTATGCTAGCATTCATTGCTCATATATCTCCTGATGTACTCTCCCCCATGTGCGACCGAAAGACGGTATTCTAGAACAGGGTTTTGCCAATGAACATTCCATTCTTCAATTTGCACAGTCTATTCCCCTTCCTACGCTGGTGGCCTATGGTCAATCGACACACCTTGCGCGACGACCTTGTAGCCGGGGGTACTGGTGCGTTGGTGGTGTTACCACAGGGCGTGGCTTTTGCCACCATTGCTGGATTGCCACCGGAATACGGATTGTACGCCGCCATGGTGCCGACCGTGATGGCTGCTTTGTTCGGTTCTAGTTTGCACTTGGTTTCTGGGCCGACCACGGCAATATCAGTAGCGATCTTCGCTGTGTTATCAACGCACTATGAACCGGGTTCGGCACAGTATATCAGCATGGTCCTGACCCTGACCTTCCTCACCGGAGTGTTTCAACTGGTGCTTGGGCTGGCACGCATGGGCGCGCTGGTCAATTTCATCTCGCACAGCGTTATTATTGGTTTCACCTCAGGCGCAGCCTTGCTCATTGCTGCGAGCCAAATCCGCAATTTTTTTGGCATTGAAATCGTGCGTGGCGCACCTTTGCACGAAATCCTACATCAGTTAATCCTGCAAATCGGCAGTATTCATTGGCCGGTACTCTGTATCAGCCTCGTGACCCTGGCCACCGGTATCGTTATCAAGCGCTGTTGCCCCAAAATTCCGTTTATGGTTGCTGCCATGGTCGTCGGCAGCATCGTAGCGAGTTTGCTGAATTACTGGCTAGGCACGACCGCCACCGGGATTCGCACCGTGGGGGCCTTGCCGGCTCATTTGCCGCCACTGTCCCACCCCGACCTGTCTTTGGAAAGCATACGGCTCACCTTTGGGCCGGCCCTCGTCATCACTATGCTGGGGTTGACCGAGGCCGTGGCCATCGCCCGTGCCATTTCAGTGCGTTCCGAGCAGTGTATTGACGGTAACCAGGAGTTCATCGGCCAAGGACTGGCCAATGTCATTGGTAGTTTTTTCTCCGGGTATGCTTCGTCCGGCTCCTTCAATCGCAGTGGCGTCAATTTCGAGGCAGGTGCCAAAACCCCGCTGGCATCAGTTTTTGCCTCAATACTGTTACTGCTCCTGCTGTTGTTGGTCGGTCATTTGGCCGCCTATCTACCGAATGCCGCCATGGCCGGAATTCTGTTTTTGGTGGCCTGGGGGCTCATTGATTTCCATCAGATCCGCCACATCTGGCAGACCAGCAAAGCTGAGGCGGTCATTTTACTTTGCACTTTCAGCGGTACCTTGATCAATATTGAAGCTGGCATTTTTAGCGGCGTGTTTCTGTCGCTGGTGGTCTACCTTTATCGTGCCTCAAAGCCGGAAATTATGCCAATGGTGCCAGCCAACGAAGCCGGGGCCTATCATTTTGTACTCGCCCACAATGAACCGGAATGTCCGCAACTGAAAATAGTGAGGATCAATGGCCCGGTCTTTTTCGGTTCAGCCAGCCATGTTCAACAGGCCCTGCGCAGTATTGACGTCGAAAACCCGCAATGCAAATCCGTGTTAATCGCCTCCGCTAGTTTCAATTATATCGATATTGCCGGTGCGGAAGCTTTGGCTTCAGAGGCGCGCCGCCGCCGCCGCCAAGGGGGAGGGATATATTTCTATCGCCTGAAGGAATCCATTTACGAATTCCTGCGCCAGGGCGACTATCTCAAAGATTTTGGCGAAGACGCCTTTTTCCCGGTCATGACCCATGTCACCGGTGCCATTTATTGGAAGCTCAATCCGGATATTTGTCGCACCTGCAAGGTACGCCTCTTTGAAGAGTGTCGACTCGGGGTCTTACCGGGCGGATTGCGCCGTCAGCGCATTATGCTTGCCACCGATGGTAGTGCCTTTAGTCACGCCCCTGAGGGGGTCGCCATTGCCCTCGCCAGGGATTTTGGCGTCAAGTTGGATGTGATGACCAGTATCGAATCGCCAAGGGCGGATGAAATTGCCACAGCACGTCTGACCCTTGCCCAAAAGAAGGCGGAGGCTGCTGGAGTTGAATGTGAGACCTGGGTCAGTTATGGCAAAGACCCGGTGGAACAGGTCGTTGCAACCGCCCAAAAGGCCCATTCCAATATTCTCATCATCGGGCGCCGCCCTCTGCGCGGCGACATGAAGGAACGGTTGATCGGCGACATTGCCGAGCAGATTCTGATCGGATCCCCCTGCCATGTTCTGGTGGCGAATTGGCAGGTTCAGCCGTGGCAGAAGCACATACTGGTTGCCGTCGATGACAGTCGGATCAGCGAAACCGTGATCGAAGTCGCTATCCAAATCGCCAAGGTCTCAAAACTGCCGGTGACCGTACTTTCAGTTGTTTCTAACGAATCCCAGCGTGATAAGCTCGAGAAGGAGGTAGCCGATAAACTTGGTTTACTCAAAACGGAGGGGATTGAAGCTAATGCTCTTTTTGTCATCGGCAAAACACCGGATCGCGCCATCATTGACGCCGCAGGGGACATCGGCGCCGATCTGGTCATTATCGGCAATGACCAGCGTAAGGGCTTGCCGCGGAAGATTGCAGGGCAGACTACGGACCGCGTGGTCCTTGGCCTTTCCTGTGCCGTTCTAGTCGTCAAACGCGCCCCTGAGCCAAGTTCATTAATAGCTGCAGTGCGTCAGCAGGCTTAGCACCACTTGGAGAATAGACTTCTCAAATGACAAGATTCAGAAGGTTGCCAACACGATGGGCAGCCGCAGTCACACACTCTAACCAATAGGGAACGCAATGAAAAAATCACTCTTTGAGACAGTGCGTATGGGCGATTTGCATCTGAAAAACCGGATAGCCATGGCCCCCATGACCCGCGGGCGGGCTGGGGAGACACGGGTGCCCAACGAGATCATGGCCGAACATTATTTTCAGCGCGCCTCCGCCGGCCTGCTGATCACCGAGGCCACCGTCATCAGCCCGCAGGGGATCGGTTGGATTGGTTCGCCCGGCATCTACTCACCAGAGATGGTTGCCGGTTGGCGCAGAGTCACTGACCGGCTGAAACCCACCCAAACCCCCATCTTCCTTCAGCTTTGGCATTGCGGCCGGGCGTCGCACAGCGATTTTCATGGCGGAGAACTCCCTGTTTCGGCCTCAGCCGTGAAAATTGAGGGGGACGGCATCCAAACCCAGGGAGGGAAAAAGGCGTACGAGGCGCCCAGGCCGATGACTGCCGCCGAGATCAGGGCAACGGTAGCTGATTATAGATTGGCTGCGCTTCATGCCAGGGAGGCCGGTTTTTCCGGAGTTGAAGTGCACAGTGCCAACGGCTACCTGCTCAATCAGTTCTTGGATTCCAAGACGAATCTTCGGACAGACGATTATGGCGGCAGCTTGGAGAACAAGTACCGTTTTTTGAGAGAAGTTTTGGCCGCAGTGTTGGAGGTTTGGCCGGCGCATCGGGTTGGCGTTCGCCTCTCTCCCAATGGCGTGTTCAATGACATGGGCAGCCTGGATTTCCGCGAGACCTACCTGTATACCATCAAGGAACTCAGCAAACTTAACCTTGGGTATGTCCACATCATGGACGGGCTGGCCTTCGGTTTTCACCAGCAGGGAGAACCCATGACCCTGGCGGAATTTCGCGCCCACTACGACGGGATTATCATCGGCAACTGCGGGTACTCTAAAGAGGATGCCGAGAAACGGCTTGCCGAAGGCGTGATGGACATTGCCGCATTCGGCCGGCCGTTCATCACCAATCCCGATCTGGTGGCCAGACTACACAACAACTACCCTCTGACACCCTTCGAGGACATGTCGAAATGGTATACCTCTGGCCCGGAAGGATATATTGATTACCAACCCTATGGCCAATGAGGGTTGCCGTCCGCTCCGGCGGTGATGAGGCACCCTCGCCAGCTTACCTGTATGCCTCTATCGCCATGACAGCATCCACCTCTCATCCCTTTTGCCCGCACCGTTTGCCGCTTTCCGGGGCCGTCAATTTCCGTGACCTTGGCGGCTACCGGACCGGTGATGGCTGCCAGGTAAGGCAGGGACTGGTATTTCGCTCCGATCATCTGTCCCGTCTGACAGAAGAAGACCAGCAAATGCTGCGGAGCCTCCGGTTCAAGATGGTCTGCGATTTGCGCACCGTTCAGGAGCAGCAGCGCCACCCTGACCAGCTGCCGCAGGATGGTTCGATTCGCCTGCTCCTCCTCCCGGTCCAAGCGGGAAGCTTTGATCCGGCTTTGGCCATGGATAGGCTGCGATCCGGAGAACGGGACTGGCTGTCCCTCGATTTTTTTATCAGTGTTTACCGGCAGTATCTTGACGATTTCGGTCCGGTTTGGGGCAGAATATTGCGGCTCATTGCCGCTCCCGCGAACCTGCCCCTGGTCTTCCACTGCACCGGCGGCAAGGATCGCACCGGCATCTGCGCGGCCTTGCTGTTGCTGACTCTGGGAGTGAGGGAGGCTGATATCTTCCTCGATCACGACTACTCCAATTCCTGCAACGCCGAGCGTCTACAACCGATCTATGCCCGATTCGCCGATCTGGGCATCGGGCCGGAGCTGGCCGCACCCTATCTGCAAGCACCTCGGGAGCCCCTGGCCGCAATGTTGGCGCACCTCCGCACAGCCTACGGCACCATCGACAACTACCTGCTGTCCAAGGCTGGGTTGGACGAAGCGACCCTCGCGGCCCTGCGGACAAACCTGCTCGAATGACAGCCTCGACCACCTCCGCCGGTCGGAGCGACAATGTCCCGGCCTGGCGAGCGCCGGGAAGGGTGCCGTCGGCCTTGCGCCGGCAGGCGTGGCTGGCCGCAGCGCTCCTGTTCTGCCCCTGGCTGGTGACCCTTTTCCTCTGTGGCCCCCTTCTTCAACTGCACCTACACCCCTTCGTCATTGTCTCCCTGCTGCCGGGACTCATTGCGGCCATCTATCTGCACCTGCGATTGATATTCCATCTAGGGTCTAATCACCGATACGGCGAAGCGGACCGGCCTTTTCCCACTCTGGGGGCGGCCACCTGGATCACCCTGCTGCGCGGTGCGGCCATCGTTGCTCTTGCCGGTTTCCTGCCCCTGGCTGTTCTCCCGGTTCCGGCACTGCCACAGGCCCAGGTTTGGGCACCGGGACTGATCTACCTGACTATTTCTCTGGCCGATCTGCTGGACGGTTTTGTGGCCCGCAGGCAACATCGGCAAACCGAACTCGGCCAAAGGCTGGATATCGAGACCGATGCCGCAGGGCTAATGGTGGCCCTGCTGGTGGCCGTCAGCCTTGATCGGTTGCCGGCTCTCACCCTCCTGGTGGGACTGGCTTATTACCTCTTTCTATTCGGTATCTGGTGGCGCCAGCAGCGGCATCTGCCTCTGGTTGCGCTGCAACTGCGGCCCTATGCGCGGATCATCGCCGGCTTCCAGATGGGATTGGTGGCCATGGCACTGCTGCCTCTCTTCAATCCGCCCTTTACCTCCATCGCCGCCGCTCTGGTCATGACGCCACTTCTGGTTGGTTTTGGCCGGGATTGGCTGGTGGTTTCCTGCCGGCTGCGCATCGACAGCAACCAGCGCACCGCCATGGACCAATGGGCAGGCCTCGTGTTGACCCGCTTCCTTCCCTTGGTGTTGCGCCTGCTTCTCCTGGCCGGCGGCATCGTCAACCTTGTTCAGGGAGCAGCTTCCCTGCCGCATCCCGCCTGGCTGTGGGCACAAAGCCTTTGCTGCCTGCTGGCCGGTATCGGTTGGATGGGCCGTAGTGCTGCGCTGTTGCTCACCTTGGCGCTGAGCTGCAGCCTGGCCCCTTACGGGACTGGCCTTCCGGTATTGGTCCTTTTCGGTATTGCCGCCACCCTGATGCTGACCGGCACCGGCCCGCTGTCCCTCTGGTCTCCGGAAGAGGGTATCCTGTATCGCCGCCGCCGTGATAGTGGAATTCCGGCGGGGAACGAGACAACATGATCACGCGCGACACATCATCAGTTGCGGCCTTTCTCTCCCCGCTCATCGGCTGGCGCGGATTGCTGCTGATTCTCGGCTTGATCTTGGCCTGGTATGCCTTACGGGGCATGCCCTGGGGCGAAGCGTGGGGACGTTTGACCGCAATAAGTCCTGGTGGTCTCTTGATTCTCCTGGGACTCAATATGGCGATACTGCCGCTCATGGCTGCCCGCTGGTGGCAACTCCTGCAGGCGTTAGGCGCACCGGTCGCTTTGAGTACAGTCTGCGCCTATCGCTTTGCCGGCAATGCAGTCAACTATCTCACTCCTGGGCCCCATTTCGGCGGTGAGCCGCTGTTGGTCTATCTCCTGCGCCAACGCCAGGGGATACCGCTGCCTGCGGCCGCGACCTCGGTCGCCCTGGACCGTATGCTTGAGCTTTGGGCCAGCATCGTGGTTCTTTGTTTGAGTCTGATCATGCTGTCGCACACTGGCAGCGGGCCCTTTTCCAGGAAATGGGCGCTTCCCCTGGCTGTTACCCTGGTGACCGCTGTTGCCTCGCTCCTGGCAGCCCTGAGGATGGGCAAGCGTCCTCTCTCCCGCCTCTTCTCTTGGTTCATGGGGTCATGCGGTATGGCTCATGGTGCGACCACCGGTTTCGCCGGCCGGTTGCTCGAAACTCTTCAGCAGGGCGAGGCGCTGACCGAATCCCTCCTCCATCGGCTTCGGCGCCCGTTTTTGCTGGCCAATCTCTATTCCCTTGGCCAATGGCTCGGGGTACTTGCCGAATGTTGGCTGATGGCTGCCTTGCTGGGGCATTCGTTGTCGTTCCTGCAGTTGCTGAGTGTTGTGATTGCCGCCCGCCTCGCCTTTCTCACCCCCTTGCCGGCGGGCCTCGGCGTCCTCGAGTCCGCCCTACCCTGGGTAACCGCCGCCCTTGGACTGGGGAGTGTCCTTGGTTTCAGCCTCTGCCTGCTCATTCGGGTTCGCGATATTCTCTTCAGTCTAGGCGGATTAGGACTGACCATGAAATATTTGACTTGTCCGGGCAGGGCCAGTACTGTGGCCAAAAATGTGGAATGACAGTTTGCGGTCGAAAAACAAATCCCCTTTAAATTCTCTGGGTTCGGACCTTTTTTCTCCGCATACCTGCACCTTTTTTTCGTACGGATGCACCGCATCCTCTGTTCCTTTTAAAGGAAGGCATTCTCAATAAACCATGCGGCATCAAGACTACCCACCCTCCCTTTCCGGCACCAGTGCCCACAAGGTCGACCCGGAACAATGGTTCGATCAATTGCCGCTCCTGGCCGCGCAATTCCTGGCCGAGCATCACCGGCCGCTGGTCACGGTTTCCTACGCCCAAAGTGTGGATGGCAGCATCGCCACCCGGAATCGAGAACAGCTTCGACTGAGCGGCCACCAGTCCATGGTGGTCACCCATCGCATCCGCGCCGCCTGCGACGCCATTGTCATCGGCATCAACACCCTGCTGATCGACAACCCTTTACTCACCGTCCGTCTCGCCGATGGTCCGAACCCCCAGCCCATCGTCCTTGACAGCCAGCTGCGCATCCCTTTGCAGGCCCGTCTGATTGAACGGTCCGACCTTAGTTGCTGGGTCGCCTGTACCGAAAAGAATGATCCCGAACGCATCAGCGCGGTGGAAGACCAGGGGGCCGAGGTCATCCGCTGCCGCCGCGATCGTCAAGGCCGGGTGGACCTGCCGCACCTGCTCCAGCAGCTTGGCGAGAGAGGGATCAGCAGCCTCATGGTCGAAGGCGGCGGCCAGGTGATTTCGAGCTTCATCGAGGCGCGCCTGGCGGACCAGATGATCATCACCATCGCCCCTCGCCTGGTTGGCGGCCTGCCGGTGCTGGACCGCCCGGCCGTAAACAACGGTGCCCAGCTGTATCTCAACTCCCCGACCTACCAACCCTGCGGCCCGGATCTCATCCTCTGGGCCCAGCCGCAATGGCAGGACCCATGAGGCGACATCGGCTGGAATTTGTCGCCCCCGGCCGGGTCGCGATGCACGAGGGACCGGCGCCGCAACCGGCTGCGGATCAGGTCCTGGTGCAGACCCGGCTCTCCGCGATCAGTCCAGGAACCGAGATGCTGGTGTACCGGGGGCAGTGGCCCCAGGGAGTCACGGTCGACGCCTCCCTTGAGGCCTTGGCCGGCACCTTTGCCTATCCCCTGGCCTACGGTTATTGCGCTGTTGGCCGGGTGATCGCAACAGGTTCGGCGGTGCCAGGCGACTGGCTGGACCGCCGGGTCTTTGCCTTCCATCCCCATGACAACCTCTTCTGCGCTTCACCCTCGACGCTGCATCCCATCCCCGATGATGTGGACGACGAGACCGCCCTCTTCCTTGCCAATATGGAGACCGCGGTCAACCTGCTGCTGGACGGTGCTCCCCTGATCGGTGAACAGGTGGTGGTCATCGGCCAGGGCATTGTCGGGCTGCTCGCCACCGCTCTGCTCGCCCGTTTTCCGCTGGCATCCCTCACCACCCTTGAATCGCACCCGTTGCGGCGCGAGGCCTCGATTCGTCTCGGTGCCGCCCTCTGTCTTGATCCGGCGAGTCCGGACCTTTTTGCCCGGCTGGGCGCAATTCCCGGCCAGGGCGGCCAGGCGGATCTGGTCTTTGAGCTTTCCGGCAACCCGGCGAGTCTGGACACGGCGCTGGCCCTGACGCGCCCCAGCGGCCGAGTGGTGGTCGGCTCCTGGTACGGCAGTAAAAAGGTTGAGCTGGACCTGGGCTCGTTCTTCCATCGCGGCCGTCTTACCCTGATCAGCTCCCAGGTGAGTAGCATCGCCCCCGCGCTCTCGGCCCGCTGGCAGGCCCGCCGCCGCCTGGATGTGGCCTGGGAGATGCTGCGTCAGGTGCGGCTTCAGACCTGCATTACCCATCGCTTTGCCCTGGCGGATGCTGCCTTGGCCTATGCGCTCATTGACCGCAGCCCGGGTGAGACCATTCAGGTCATCTTCGAACACCCATCCGCAAACACGCGGTGAATTTTTTTAGGGAGTAAACAAGCATGTACAGTCTCGGGATGCGGCGCGAATTCAGCGCCCGGCATTATCTGATCGGCGGTGATTGGGGGGCGGAAAACAGAGAGCATGCCCATCACTATCGGATGGAACTGGTTCTCGAGGCCTTGAACCTGGATCGGCACGGTTATCTGGTCGATATTGTCGAGGTGGAACAGCACCTGGAGGCGGTGGTTGCCGATTTTGCCGGCCATACCCTCAACGATCTTGCCGCCTTTGCCGAACTCAACCCCAGTATCGAGCGATTGACCACCATCCTCCATACCGCCTTTCGGACTCGACTCGCCCATCTCCGGCTCGAAGCCCTGACCGTCACCCTCTGGGAGGATGATATCGCCTGGACCTCCTACCGCGCACCCCTCTGATGCGCATCGGCTTGGTCATCTATGGCAGCCTGGAGACCTTGACCGGCGGCTACCTCTACGACCGGATCGTGGTCAAAGGCCTGGAGCGGCTGGGCCATGATGTGAAGGTGATTAGTCTCGCCAACGGCTCGTATCTCCGTCGACTCGGGCAGGGGTTGTCGACCGATCTTTGCCAGCGGCTGCTGGCCGGTCGCTTCGACATCCTCCTGCAGGACGAACTCTGCCACCCCTCTCTTTTTTGGCTGAACCAACGCCTGCGCCGCCTGCATGGACCTCCGCTAGTTGCCATCGTCCACCACCTCATGTGCCGGGAACCGCGGCCCTGGTGGCAGAACTGGTTCCTGACCCTGGTTGAACGACGATATCTGGCCTCGGCGGATGGCTTCATCTTCAACTCGAAGACCACTGGAAGGACGGTAACAGACCTGGTGGGCGAGCACCAGCCCCACGTCATCGCCTACCCGGCGGGAGACCGTTTCGGTAGCCCCTTTTCCGTTGACAGCATCAGCCAGCGGGCCCGCCAGCCCGGGCCTTTGCAACTGCTCTTTCTGGGCATCGTCATCCCCAGGAAAGGTTTGCTGCCCTTACTTAGTGCTCTGGCTGGAATGGACTGCGAACTTTGGCGTCTGACCGTGGTGGGCAGTCTCGACTTCGACCCAGCCCATGCCGCCGAAGTCCGGGACCAAGTCGATCAACTGGGCCTGGCCGATTCGGTCCAGTTCATCGGCCCGTGCTCGGATGAGCGCCTGGTAGAAATCATGCGCACCAGCCATCTGTTCTGCATGCCCTATGCCTATGAGGGGTTCGGCATTGCCCTTCTGGAGGCCATGGCCTTTGGCTTGCCGGCCATCGGCTGCCGGGATGGAGCGGCGGACGAGACCATCAGCCATGGGAGCAACGGCTTTCTGCTGGCAGCCGATGACCTGGCGGGATTGGCGTCGCTTGTGGTGCAGCTGCAGTATGATCGTGAAGCGTTGCTGCGGCTTAGCCTTGCGGCCCGCCTGACCTATGCCGGCCGGCCCGGTTGGCAGGACAGCGTGGCCGCAATTAACGCTTTTCTGGCGGAGATGAAGAGTGGCCAAGCGCAAGGAAATGGCCATGGAAACGGATAATTTTGCCGGTGGGGGGCTGACTTCGCCGCCCGCGGATGGACCCGAGACGGGTTTTGATCCCCATTACCTGGCGGCCAAGAAGTCCATTGATGACCGGGCATTGAATCGATACGTCTGGACCGCACTCTGCCAGGCCCTGCCGGAGACCAGAAGCGGTGAGCCAGCAAATATCGTAGAGATCGGCGCCGGCATCGGCACCATGCTGGCGCGAATAATCGATTGGGGCTTGCTGACCGGCCCGGCAACCTACCTGGCCACCGATTGCGATACCGACCACCTCCGGCTTGCCCGGCGCTACCTGGCAGCCTGGGCCGAAGAACGGGGCTATCCGTTGCACTGGCCGGAACAGCAGCGCGGCCGCTTATGCACCGCGCAGGCTGAAATTGCCCTGGTCTTTGAGGCAGTCCGGGCCGAAGAGATGGCCCGCCGGACCGAGACCAGGGGCACCTTCCACCTGGTCATCGCCCATGCCGTGCTCGACCTGCTCGACCTGCCGGCCTTGCTGCCCGGCCTCCTGGCGCAACTCGCCACCAACGGGTTGGCCTATTGCACCTGCAACTTCGACGGTGCCACCCTTTTTCTGCCCGAATACCCCGGAGGGGAAGAACAGGAAATTTTGCGCCGCTATCATGCCTCCATGGAGGCTCGGCTGACCGGGGCAAGCACCACCGGCCGGCGATTGCTGAGCCTGCTGCAGGGTCCGGGCTTTGAGCTTCTGGCAGCCGGCAGTTCGGACTGGGTCATCCATCCCCGGAACACGACCTATTCCGGAGATGAAGTGGTGTTTCTCCATGCCCTCATTGCAACCGTGGAACAGGAGCTTGCCGGAAAAAGCGGTCCCCCGCCGTCGGGCTTGGCCGCTTGGGCCCGCACCCGGCATTGGCAGGTGGATGCGGGCACCTTGTCGTTTCTAGTCCGCAACCTCGATTTTCTCGCCCGTCGCCGGACGCCGCTGCTATGAAATTCGGCAGTCGCTCCTGGCCGGCATCCCTGGCCCTGGCTGCGGCCATTGGCACACTCAGCATCCTGCTGAATTTTGAATATCCAGCTGACCCTCTTGTTTCCTGGTACCTGCTCCTGCCGTCCCTGGATGTTTTGCTCCTGCTTCTACCTTTGACCCTGGCCGCCTGCTGGGGTCAACGCTCCCTGTATTGGATAACACTACCGACATGGGCGATCTTCCTTGTCCTGCGCCTGATTCGTATCGGCGACACCGTCGTCCCCATGTACCTTGACAGGCCCTTCAACCTCTACATCGATTCCGGCTACCTGTACGGACTCTATGACCTGCTCAAGACCTCGTCGCACCAGGGGAATTTCCTCCTGCTGGCTGCGGGTTCGACCCTGGCCACCTTGGCGATTTGCGCTGTCAGCTGGCTGGCCTGGCAATGGGCCGCTAAGGCATTGACCGACCATCGGGTCCGGGCTCCGTTCCTGGGAGCATCAGCCCTCGTCCTTGGCGCGGCCCTGGTCTGGGGATGGCAGCCTGCCAAGCCACTCGCTCTGGTTCGCCTGGGGGAGGAGATTCGCTCGATCCACCGGCAGATCGAACAGCAGCGAGCTTTTGTTGCCCGACTGGCACAGACCGCTCAGGAGCGATCGGCCGGTCCCGCCGCCACCCTCAACGGTCTTGGCGGGGCGGATGTGCTGCTGTTTATCATCGAATCTTATGGTCGGGTCGTCTTCAGCCAGCCCAGGTATCGGCAGTTGATGGAGTCGACCATGGACCACTTTGGCAACGTTCTTGCGCAGCATGGCTTCGAGGCGGTGTCTTCGTATTTGGGATCGCCCACCTACGGTGGCGAATCCTGGCTGGCCCACGGCACCTTGGAGTCTGGGGTACGGGTGGGAAATGACCTTGAGGAGACCGCGCTGCTGCGTTCTTCCTTAGAACCCATGGCTGCAATTTTCGGCAAAAACGGGTATCGCACCGTCTCGGTAATGCCGGGCACCCGGTTTGTCTTTCCGCAAGGATCCTATTTCGGCTACGAACAGGACTATTACGCCTGGCATTTCGATTACCAAGGACCCGCTTTCGGCTGGGCGCCCATGCCTGATCAGTTCGTGCTCGACTGGATACGACGCCGCGAATTCATTGCCCCTGCAAAACCAATTTTTGCCCGCTACGCCCTGATCAGCAGTCATGCCCTGTTCAATATTCAACCGCCATATATCGTTGATTGGGAAACGATTGGTGATGGCAGCCTTTACAAGACGCGCGAACCCGTCTTTTTTCCCACAGAGTGGTCAAATCTCCAAAATGCGGGCGAGGCCTACCTACGTTCGCTGGATTACGAATTCGAGACCCTCGGAAACTATCTCGCCCAGTATGTCACCAGAGACACGCTGATTATCATTCTGGGCGATCATCAACCCAATCTGCAGCTCACCGGTCCAGGAGAACCCTGGTCGGTGCCGGTGCATGTCATCAGCCGCAATGCCCGCTTGTTGAAGCCGTTCCGAGAACGGGGATATACGGACGGCCTGTTCCCTGAACAGCCGGTGCCTCATGCGATGATGGAGACCTTTTTACTGGGATTTCTCAAGGATTTCCAATGACCGGCCGCGGACGTTTCCCGGTCCGCATTTGGTGCTTGGCATGATCGGTCCAAGGTGTTCAGAGGGCGAATACAGGGGTATTTCGGCCAAGTTGACCTGGAGGGCTTGCCTTTCTGTCATCACCATTTATCGTTGTATTGCAGTCTTACCATCCCTGCCCTGATGGCCACCGCGATGTTCACACGGTCAAAGGACGAACATTTTTCACCATTTGGAGGCACATATGAACAAGAAAATGCTGTTTCCCCTTGTCCTCGCTGTTCTCGTCGGATTACTCGGATCCCCTCAGCATGCCGAAGCCCGTTCCTGGGAGATTGACAAGGAACATACAAATTTCTATTTCAGTGTCGATCACATCTATGCCAAGGTCCGCGGTTGTTTTACCGATTTTACCGGTACGATTGTTTTTGATCCCGACAATCTCAAGGACAGTAAAATTTCTTTTGAGATCAAGGTGAAGAGCGTTGATACCGGCATCGGTAAACGCGACAACCATTTGTTGTCAGGCGATTTTTTTGATGCGTCCAAGTATCCATTAATAACATTTTCCAGTACCAGAATCGCCAAGGCAGAGGGGAACACCTATAACGTCAACGGCACCTTGACCATAAAAGGCGTTTCCACTGACTTGATTCTTCCGCTCACCTATGGTGGCAAGAAGGACAACCCTATGGCTCCAGGCATGGAAGTGACGGGCTTTAACGGCCAATTGACTCTTGACCGATTGGCCTATACAGTCGGGGACGGTAAATATTACACCATGGGCGTGGTTGGCAAGGACGTTGATATTCTAGTGACGATCGAGGCGCAGCGGAAGAAATAGGACTGCCTTCTACCGCAAACGTTTTGTGGCTGTTTTCGGATTAATGAGGTCTTTACGCCATGGCCACATTATCGATACAGGTACCAGACACAGAGGACAACCTACTTATTGAAGTGCCGGCGCCCCAATTGACCACAAACCGCCCAGTGCTGAAAACAGCTTTGGGCGGTTTTTTTCTCTGTTGCAACAAGCATTTATGGTGTCGAGACAAGTAAGTCTGCCGTGACGTGATTGGAATTGCGACGTATTCTAATCCCGGCCGACATCCTGACGAAACAAGTTGAGACAGTGTCATTCATGGCGTGCAGCTGAATTTCTTGTAAGTCTTACGCCTTCCACTCCCTGACGAGTAAGCCCATGGTGATGACAGACATATTGCAGGACGTGCAAAAATACTACGATCGTAACACCAAAAGCTTCCAACGGCATGGCCAGTCGGGTCTTTCAATCCATCGCTCCGTTTGGGGTCCTGGTGTCACCTCACGCGATTCAGCAGTACATTTCGTTGATGATCTGATTCTGAATCAACTCCGGAAATTTGAACCGAATCCAAAGATTCTCGATATGGGCTGCGGAGTCGGTGCAAGCTTACTCTACTTTGCGCAGAGACTCGCAATCGTGGGCGAGGGAGTCACAATCAGCCCTCTGCAAGCCTTATATGCTACTGAGTTATTCGAGAGCACACGAGTGATTAATCTTCGCTGCCGTTCCGGCAATTTTCTGGCGCTGCCTTCTGACATTCATGATGTTGATCTGGCTTTCTCTATTGAAGCGTTCGTACATTCACCTGATGCCAAGAGTTATTTCTCCCAGGCTGCCCGTGTCGTCCGGCCCGGTGGAAAATTGATCATTTGTGATGATTTTCTTTCGCAACGAGCATCCCTCAATCCTTCAACCAAGGAGTGGAAGTGGTTGCAAGAATTTCGAACAGGTTGGAAAATAAGCTCGCTCGTCACAGTCGATAGCGCTTGTGAGACAGCTCACTCAGTTGGGTTTAAGTTGATCAGTGTTCTTGATTTGACAGAGTTTCTAGAGATTCGTCGACCGCGCGATATTTTAATCAGCATTCTCGTAAGCACTGGCAAATATCTCGGATATCACGGAGGAGATTACTGGAGCGCGCTGACCGGTGGTAATGCTCTCCAACTGGCTACTTGCTCCGGGGCCGTGGGCTACCAATACCTTGTGTTCGAGCGTAATATATAGCTCGATAGTCGCTCTTGATGAGTCCTACGTTTGATTGTGTGCGGCTAGCCCTCTTTTATTGATCGCGTCACTCCTCGATGTGAAAACATCCTGGCTGCCAAAACCGCTCCAACCTTGTGTGACGTGGTCAAATAAAAGTAGACGTTTTTTTAAGCCGCTTTTTTCCAAAGCTGTTGTTTCTCAAATTCCATGGGATTCATGTACCCTAAAGAGGAATGACGGCGCTTGCTGTTGTAAAACATCTCGATGTACTCGATGATGTCCTGTCTGGCGCTAGATCGGCTGGGATACCTCACCCCAAAAACCTGCTCAACCTTGAGGAGGCTGCCGAAAAAACTCTCCTCCACAGCATTGTCCCAGCAATTGCCCTTTCTGCTCATGCTGGTCAGTATTCCATGCTTCTTGAGTAATTTCTGGAAATCATGGCTGTAATATTGACTGCCCCTGTCCGAGTGAAAAACGAGACCACTCGATGGTTTTCGTCGCCAAATCGCCATGGTGAACGCATCCATGACCAATCGCCTGGTGATGCATTTGTTCATCGACCACCCTACGATACGTCGGGAATGCAAATCGATCACAACCGCTAAATATAGCCATCCCTCGGATGGCCAAATATAGGTGATGTCGCCAACCCAGACGCAATTCTGTGTGGTCACGGAAAACCTATGGTTCAGAAGATTAGGGGCGGCAGGAAACGTATGCTTGCTATCGGTTGTGGCCTTGAACTTTTTCCGTTGTTTTGCTGCAACGCCAGCCAGCTTCATCAAAGTTCCGGCCTTATGCTTGCCACAATGAAACCCAAGAGCATTCAGCTCCTGAGCCATCCTTCGGCTGCCGTACGTTGCTTTCGAGTCCTGATGAATGGAACGAACCCTGGGAATCAGCTGGGATCGCTCCTTCTCCCTGGCCGATGTTCCACGCTTTTTCCAGTGGTAATAACCGCTACGACTCACCTGCATTACACAGCAAAACCAACGGGAACGCCTTCTTCTGGATATCGATGAAGGAAAATCTCAAACCGATTCTTTCGCGAAGAAGGCTGCTGCCTTTTTTAGAATCTCTCGCTCCATTCGAAGACGCTCATTATCTCGCCTCAACTGCTTAAGTCCTGCTTGCAACTGAACCGTGCTGGTCGTAACGGGGGGTACATACATCCGGTGATTTCCCTTTAACCCACCGTCGAAGTTGAGTGGCAAAATGGTTTTACACTTCGATGATCAGGTTCGGCAGCTCATTCCTGTCATCCGCGCCACCTGGAAATTTTTCCACAAGTACTCCCCGAATTCTGCAGATTGCCGCGCAGATTGCGACCGCTGGACGGCCGTCTTTGATCCCCGCCACGATCTGGTCCACGACCTCCTGCCAGAAGCCGGGGTGCACCACGGCATCGACCCCTCGGTCGCCGAGTACCCAGACCTTCCCCTCGAAAATCGAGAGGTAGATCAATATCCCGGTCTCCTCCTTTGTCCTATATAAGCCTTTCGAAAAAAAATGGAGCGTGGCTGCTTCCCTGACCTCAAGGTCCATCTCCCTTTCCGAAATAAACAAACGCTTCAGCCAGGGAAGCCGCATGACAATTTCGCGACAGAGAAAAAATAAGGGAAAGAAGATTCCCAAAAAAAGCCAGAGGTCGTGGGGGCCGGCCCAAACGAGTCGTCCGACCATGCGGGTGAAAGCAACAGCAGCCGGAATTGAGAACGCTGCAGCTCCAAGCAGCCCAGCAACTGGATAATCGTGGCTAGCAGGGGCCATCATAACCACGATTTCTCCTCGTGTCGCTTGTTCAGCTTCGCTGACACAAGTTTCAATCTTGTCCAGCTCAGCTTTCTTTATCAAATTTTTGACTGGATTTCTCAACATTCTCACCAACTCCCGGAAGCTCCACCGCCACCAAATCCGCCTCCTCCACCTGAGAAGCCGCCACCTCCGGTGGAAAACCCTCCCCCCCCTCGCGGAAAGCCGATCGGAAACCCGCCACGGCCGGAAGAACGCGGCCCCATGAACGAAGTAGCGCCTGCAATTAACGCGAGTATATAGCCGGCTATCAGGCCAAGACAGCCCAGAACGACCAGCATCAATGGCCCGGGGGCAAAAGCGATGTGCCCCAGGAAGGGCATGAGAAATCCACCGCCAGCAGCACCCAAGAGCCGGCTCGCGCGGCCCATCGTGAAGACCATGAAAACAAAAATGAGCAGGAATGGCATAAGGTCTTTGGCGCCGGATGCAGCAGGTGTCTGGCCACTGGCCTGAAATTCACCCCGCACAACTTCGATCAGTGCAACCACAACGTTCAACACCCCCTGGTCAAACCGGCCCGCCCGAAACTCAGGTACGATCCGATCCCGGATGATCCGCCCGGCGGTGATGTCCGTCAGGCGGCCCTCCAATCCGTACCCCACCTCAATTCGAACCTTACGATCGTCACGCGCGATGACCAGGATGGCGCCGTTATCGAGCCCTTTTCGGCCAATCTTCCAGCGTTCGGCTACCCGCATGGAAAAGTCTTCCAGCGAGTCCCCAGCAAGCGAGGGGACGGTGAGCACCACGACCTGGGTGGAATCCTTTTCCTCCAGATCTTTCAGGAGAGTTTCGATTCGGCTTTTGGCTTCAGGGGATAACATTGCACCGTAGTCGTTCACTCGACCCTTGAGAATAGGCACCTCGAGTGCTACTGCCGCACACGGCAACAACACGGCCAGGAACAGCAGCAGCACCCCTATGCCTCGGATCCAACCCATGTGCAGCGATTGCTTCATGCGGCGCACGCCCTCCCCTCTCAAAACTTCACTTTGGGTGCAGCCTTGGCGGCCTCGTCAGCCTTGATATACTCTTTGCGTTGTAAATGAAGCAGCAGGCTGTTGGTAGCGCTGTTGGGAAAGGACCGGATCATGGAATTGAACTCTTCCGCAGCTTGGTTATAGCGTTGTCGGGCCACGTTGATACGGTTTTCGGTCCCTTCCAACTGGTTTTGCAGATCCCGGAAATTTTCGTTGGCCTTGAGGTTAGGATACTGTTCGGCTACGACCAGTAACCGAGACAACGAAGACGAGATCTGCCCCTGCGCCTGCTGCAACCGCGCAAGAGCCGCAGGGTCGCTGAGGTCGTCCGCCGTGAGTTTTACGGAAGTCGCCTTGGCACGTGCATTGATAACCGCTTCCAGCGTTTCGCGCTCGTGGCTGGCATACCCCTTGACGGTTTCCACCAGGTTCGGGATCAAATCCGCACGGCGCTGCAGAGTAGCCTCCACATCACCCCAGGCTTTGAATACACGCTCTTCAGCTTGCTGCATGGTATTGTAACCGCAGCCGGTAAGTGAGAACACCACCCAGAGAAGCACCCAGAGCGAGACTCTATTCACTTTCAAATTGACCTCCTCTTGAAAAACATTTCCTCAATCGAACAGACAGAGACAAAGCATTCTGCTTTTAACCAACATAACCATACATCGGTTTTTTTCTTGGCCGGATTCTATTTCCCGCCTTTTTCAATATTCATTTTCTTGGAAACTGCAAACCACTTCTGGGCATTACCGGGATCATCCTTCTTCCCGTACGGCAGATACCAGATTTCCACATCAATGGTGAAGTCGTTGGCAATGATCGTCCTGACCAGCTTGCCATCCACGGTGGTTTCCTTGTACACAGGGATAGAAAATTGTTCTTTGACAGTCTTCTGTGGAGGCAGACTGGTATCGCGAAGTAGTCCGCTCTTCTCGTAAGGTCCCCTGCCCATCTTGTCGCCACGGCCGAACTGCTGCGGAACAGGCATGAAAATTTTCTCATTTTTGTAGAATACGTTGCCATCCAATGTTTTCGCGGTCACATCCAGGACCACCCGGTTAGGGGTGGGTCAGCCATCTGGGATGGCATGACCAGCCTTGTTGGTAATCGCCACCACAACGTTTGCGACCGGGGTTATGGTCGTGACATCACGCCATTGGAATGCCTGTGCCTCAACATTCACATCAAGGGCCATTTTGGCCATTTCGACCGATCGATAGCTTTGGATATTGTGCCCCAGATTGCTCTTGCGCATGTGGCATTCCTGACATTTTTCCTGTCCGCCTTCAGGAATATAGGCATAGAGATGCGTCCCATAGAGCGTCGCACATTGGGTCGGGTTATCTTGTTCCAAGTTCGGCCCGAGTCCATGGCATTGCCCGCAAAGGATGGATTCCTTCATGATCTTGCTCTGCTTCATCACCGGATGGGACGGATCCTCATGAACGCCATCCTTGCTGCCGTAAACAGCATCCTTTTGCGGGTAGCCGTCCGTCCATTTATGGACAATGGCGTTTCTTCCGTGGCAGATGGTGCAACCTATATTGAGAGTCTGCAGAGTCTGCCCGGCCTTTTCATCGCCGTCGGCAAAGGCATAGACATTCTTGACGATTTCCTTGGCCACACTGTCTTCTGCATCCTGCAGTTGCGGCAGATGGCATTTCGTGCACATCATCAGATGCTTGACGCCAACATCCCCCGGTGTCTTAACCCCGGAATAGGGCCATTCCTTGAGCCCGTTTTCGATGGTGGTCTTGATGGTTGCGGCTGTCCTGCCGACCTGGGCATCGCCAAAAATCGAACGAGCGTGGATTGACTTCTCCCATTGTGCATGAATTTCAAGGTGACATTCTTTACATGAGGTTGAATCATACATTGCCGCCAGTTCGGCAATGGTTTTTGCCTTCTCCTCTGCTGCCAAAGCACCAGTTATCAGCAGCGGCATCACTGAAAAGCCAAGTAACATATAATTTTTCTTGAACAATCCCATACCCCCTCCTGTTTATAATGGTTATGTAGCATGACCTCATTTTGCTGTGCACAGCAAACCAGCATCACCTCCTCTGTCTTGAGATAAAACCATGGTAGCAAGCCAAACTCTGCTGACAAGGAAATCCGCAGAATTTGGCAAAACACAGATGACGGTCTCTCTCAATCACAAGATGAGGAGATTAAAGTAGTTGGGGACAAATTTCTTCTCTTGTTCCCGGCCGGCAGTTCGTATTCAGCCTGAAGCATATCCCCTTAAATGAAAACGCCCCCCATGCAGGTGTCAAATTTGAGCGCCAAGGAGCACTTGAGCGAAAATGGTCGTCTCACATTGGAGGCATCAGCCGCCGAGAGTATGGAACCGTTTACGGTTTTGTTAACGGCCTCAATCCATAGGGACAAAAGCATAACCTTGAGACTGATAGACAATCATCGAGGCGTATCCATTGCTGACAACCTCCACGAGAGGAAGAAAATCAGCAACTGATATCTCCTGCATTCCTGCGGCAAGGCTGCATTGCTCCATGCGGAAACCTTTTGCCTTAAACTGATTAACCATGGAAGCGATTTTCTTTTTTACTGGAATATCCACATCAAGGACATAGTCATTATCCTTAGTAAAATAATTGCTCGCTTTTCCACGTATGCCGATAATAAAATGCGGCGAAATCCCTGATGCAAGGAACTGGCTATATGTCGTTTCTATCATTTTGAGTCGGATGAACAGTTTATCCGGTTCTCCGATATTGACATCAAAGTAGGCTTTTATTTCCTTGTTTCCAGTCAAGGCTTTGTCGTTGCTTAATACTTCTGCACTCAATCCGTATTGTGCGAAAATGGTGGTCAATAATATGATCAACACTTGAATCATTTTTTTCATAAGGACACCTCCTTTTTCGCTCCGAATGACCAGAGAAAATCAGCATCCCAGTTCCGGTAACCTGATTATTTTCAGACCAACATTGCCGGCTTGACTGGGGCGATACCACACCTTAACCTCCTGCCTGCTTTGCAGTTCCTCTATTTTTCCAAACCCCTTGAACTCAGTTTCCTGGTTTACAACTATAACAATTCGTTGTCCTTTATTCTGCTGGATCGATACAGTCTGATTTTGAAGAGAAACTGAATTGACCATCCCTTTTATATAGAGATAATCTTGAGTTGTAATCTCTTCTTCATACTGGGCGGCCAATGCGATAGTTGATAACATCAACGAGAGGCAGAGGCTTACGAGACAGATACGCACCTGAGTGAAAAAATTTAATGAGTTCATGCCGGCTTCCCTTGTTGAAATAAAATAAAAACAACCAATCTATCTAAACGAAATTGTGATATTGTCGGTGTATAAGCACTTTCGAACCTTTTCGCAATGCATCAAAATTTAGAACATAAGGATACCTCAACATGATTTGGCTTCCCGCTTTCCCTTGACGATGCCCGAAGAATGGTTGAAAGATTCATTCATCGTCAGGCTCCCACCTTCTAAGAAAAAACAACTGGCCACGTCTGGCAGAAACATTTGTTCAGAGAGTTCTCACTTGCCACCATTCCGGCGAAAAAAAGGCCACCTCTCCTATGCGCCACCGTGGAAGCAAATGAGGGCGTGAAGGCCTATTTTTGAAAAACGCATTCCCCGCTGACAGTGGCGGCAAGGAGGCATAACGAATGATGAACACTTCAGACGCGCCGGAGCAGATCAAGGCCGCAATGACGGTCCCGGAACTTCTTAAGTTGGCCAGCGACTGTTGGAAACCCTGTACCCTACATGCCGGGGTTAAGCTGGATGTCTTCAGTCACCTGGCCCACGGCCCCATGACGATTGCGGACCTGGCCCGTCTGCTCGAGGTTGACGTTCGTGGGCTTGACATGCTGCTCCATGCCCTGGCTTCCATGGACCTGCTGTGTAAGGAAGAGGATCGCTTCAGCACCACCCCGTTCAGCACCGAGTACCTCGCCCGACAGTCGACCCACTATTTGGGGCACATCATCATGCACCACCATTTTCTGGTGGATGGCTGGAGCCGGCTCGATGAAGCGGTCCGGTTCGGGCGGCCGGTGCGCAAGCGATCGTCCCACGACGCCGACGGCCTTGAACGGGAAAGCTTTCTCATGGGCATGTACAACCTGGCGTCCTTGCTTGCCCCGCGCGTGGCGGCAGCCATCGATCTGGGTGGCCGGCGTCGCTTGCTCGACCTGGCCGGCGGCCCTGGCACTTACGCCATCCACTTTTGCCTACAGAACCCTGAGCTGACTGCGGTCATCTTCGATCTACCCACCACCCGTCCCTTTGCCGAACAAACGGTAGGCCGGTTTCATCTGACCGATCGTATCGCCTTTACCGCCGGCGACCTTGTCGCCGACCCCATCGGCTCGGGTTTTGATGTGGTCTGGCTTTCCCACCTGCTCCACAGCGAAGGCCCGGAAACCTGCGCCGCCATTGTCGCCAAGGCGGCCGAAACACTCATTGAGGGCGGCCTGCTGCTGGTGCAAGAGTTCATCCTCGACGACAGCCGTACCGCACCGCTCCACCCCGCCCTTTTTTCCTTGAACATGCTGATCGGCACACCTGAAGGCAAGGCTTATGCTCAAGGGGAACTGGTGGCCATGATGCGCCAGGCCGGGTTCGACCAGGTTCGGCGGTTACCGATCGAACTTCCCAACGGCGCCGGCATCTTGGCGGCGGTTCGGTTGGCCGCATCACCGGCCCAGCAACCATGATCAACCATAAGCTTGATCCTCGTCATTTATAAATTAAACAAAAAAAACAAACTGAAGGAGGGGTAACATATACAGTTCACATTTTCCTGTTCACTTTGATTGGAATAATGTGAGATAGGTCGGTCGAACGAGTTGTTTCTATGCAAATTATTTAGCTAAGCCATCCTTGATGGATAGCTAGGAACCTAGGAGAAATAGGCGTCACACCATGGAAAAGGCAAAAGTTTATTTTTCTGATTTTAGGACCAAAGCTTTTGGTGACGGTCTGCCCGCCAAATTAAAAAAGCTGATTAAAAAGGCTGGAGTCAAGAGTCTGAATATGGAGGGCAAATTTGTTGCCATCAAACTCCATTTTGGTGAACTCGGCAATGTCAGCTATCTTCGCCCCAATTATTCCAGAGCGGTTGCCGATGTGGTTAAGGAGTTTGGCGGTAAACCTTTTTTAACAGATTGTAACACCATGTATCCTGGGAGCCGGAAAAATGCTTTGGAGCATTTGGAATGTGCCTGGGAAAATGGCTTCACGCCGCTGACCGTCGGTTGTCCGATACTCATTGGGGATGGGTTGAAAGGGACCGACGATGTTGAGGTTCCGGTGATAGGAGGCGAATATGTAAAGGTTGCCAAGATCGGTCGTGCCATCATGGATGCGGACGTGTTCATCAGCCTGACGCATTTCAAAGGACACGAGATGACCGGTTTCGGTGGGGCAATCAAAAATATTGGTATGGGCTGCGGTTCCCGCGCCGGTAAGGCCGAGCAGCACTTCAGCGGTAAAGCTGAGATTGACGAAGCCAAGTGCCGAGGTTGTCTCATATGCCTGAAGGAATGCGCTAACAACGGACTCGCCTTTGATGCCGAAGCAAAGAAGATGCGCGTTAACGCAGAAAATTGCGTTGGCTGCGGTCGCTGCCTGGGAGCATGTAATTTCGATGCCATTGCTTTTGCCAATTTCGCGGCCAACGAACTTTTGAACCGACGTATGGCGGAATATACCAAGGCTGTCATTAATGGCCGCCCGTGTTTCCACATTTCGCTGGTTGTGGATGTCTCCCCCAACTGTGACTGCCACGGCGAAAACGACGTTCCCATCCTTCCCAATTTAGGGATGTTTGCCTCCTTCGATCCATTGGCGCTGGATCAAGCCTGTGTCGATGCCTGCCTGAAGGCTCATCCGATGCCGGGAAGTCAGCTCTTTGAGAACATGGCAAAGCCGGATTCTGTTGACCATCACGATCACTTCACCAATTCGACCCCAGAATCCGAGTGGCGCACCTGCCTGGAACATGCGGAGAAAATCGGTGTAGGAACACGAAATTACAAATTGATTGTTGTCAAATAGCTGCTTCAAAAATCCCTGATTCTTCTTGATGAAGGATATGTGGGCGGATAGGTCCGCCATTTTCATCAGAAGCAATGCAACCGTTGTTTTTCACCACTACCTGCCGGTTGCTCCATGACAAGACATTTTTTTCTGGAGGGGGGTGAGAGACTGGTCAAGCGCCTCTTTATGTGGGATAGTGACTAGCAAAAATTCATAGAATCAAGGAGGTTTGATGATGGAATTGCAGGAAGCCGTACTCAAAAGGCGTAGTGTTCGAAGGTTCACGGAAGATATCGTTACCGACCAAGAGTTGCAGCAGATTTTTGAAACTGTGCGCTGGTCTCCTTCCTGGGGAAATACACAGGTTTGGGAATTTGTTGTGGTTCGAGATCGAGCGCTGATTCAAAAGGTAACCGAGACGTATCAGATGGATAAAGGGACGAATCCCGCAACCAAATGTTCCCTTGCTGCTTCCGCACTCATTGTCGTTTGTGCCAAGACAGGTGTCTCGGGCTGCAAGGGGGGAAAGGAATCCACCAAATACTCGAACTGGTTTATGTTCGATTTGGGCCTCGCCACGCAGACACTTTGTTTGAAAGCACACGAAATGGGGCTGGGAACAGTCGTCGTTGGCCTCCTAGATCATGACGTTTGCAGGAAATTAATTGCCCTGCCTGATGGTTATGAAACTGTTGCCGTCATTCCCATAGGACGCCCAGCGGTCGAACCAAAAGGGGGACCACCACGCAAAACTGTAGCCGACATGGTCCATCTTGATATGTTTGGCAAGAAGATATTTTAACTTGGCGGAAACATTAGCCTTAGGCTGTCAATAGACCTGACCTGAATAATTACATCACTTAAGAGACCAGAGCATGAACCAAATCCAAGAAAAAGATTGGGCTGAGGATAGTTGGCATGGGCATACAGGAATTGATAGCTCTTGCGACTACTGTATTGTTGATGGTGAGATCGGAGAGCTGCCAAAAGACGAATCTGGGGCAACCGCTCATGAAAAAGATGCTAACAGGGCGTTGAAAAACTCAAATCGATCAACCCGATCAGAATAAAACGCGTTATTCACAAGAAGCATATCGATCGGCCGTTTATCGCAATGATCAGGATCAAGCTTTCTCCTATCGAGGTGAATTGACATTATGCCTGCGTCCCCCACCATCCCGCCAAAGCCCTCGTTTACAAGATTGGCTCTTTGACGAATCAAATGGATTTGAATAATCTCCCGGGATCTGATGTACTCTCAATGTACTTTTATTTAGGTTTAAGGCGTAGAATAGTGGTTACTGGTGTTCCATGATATTCTTGCAACTACTCAATAAAACAGCAAAATAGATCGGAGCGGGAAGCATGGATTCGCCCACATCAAACCCTGACGAGCAAGGCACAGCCCCGGACGGGAAATCGTCCCTGTCCGCTGAATTCCTCGCCACCCTCAGCCACGGGCCAGGCGTCTACCAAATGCTCGGCAAGAAGCAGGTCCTCTATGTGGGCAAGGCTCGCGACCTGCGCAAGCGCCTCAGTCAGTACGCCCACTTCGCCGGACCTGTCCACTCGAAGACTGCGGTCATGCTCTCCCATGTGCAGCGGGTCGAAACCATCCTCACCACCACCGAAAAGGAGGCACTCATCCTCGAGGCCTCGTTGATCAAACAGCACCGGCCACGCTACAACGTCATTCTTCGCGACGACAAAAATTACCCGCTGATTAAAGTTACCACCCGCGATCCCTGGCCCCGGGTGGTGGTGACCCGCAAACGGCTACGCGACGGCAACCGCTACTTCGGCCCCTATTCCTCAGGCACGGCCATGCGCATCACCCTGCAGATGCTCTATGCCCAGTTTCCTTTACGCCGCTGCAAGGTCATGCGCGAACGAACGCGGCCCTGCCTTAATTTTCAGATGGGCCGCTGCCTTGCCCCCTGCGCCGGCAAGGTGAATGCCGAGGAATACCAGCGGATGGTGCACGATGTCCTGCTGATCCTGGAGGGGAAAGTCGGTGAAGTGGTCAAGGAGTTAACCACCAAGATGGCGCAGGCGGCGCACAACCTTGCCTTTGAGAAGGCGGCCCTGTTTCGCGACCAGATCAAGGGGCTGACCAGGACCATCGAGCACCAAGCCATTGTTGCCGAGCATCATCTCGACCAGGATGTGTTCGGCCTCCACCGCCAGGACGCCTCAGTTGGGGTGGCCCTGCTTTTTGTCCGGGGCGGCATGATCACTGGAGCCCAATCGTTTTTCCTCGCTGACCCCTTGGGTGAAGACGACAGCCTCCTTGCCCAGACCATCCTCCTCTACTATTCCAGCGAACGCCAACCGCCGCGCGAACTACTGCTGCCCTTTGGGATCGAGGATCAGCACCTGATTGAGGAACGGTTGACTGAGCTGCGTGAAGGACCCGTCACCCTGCTTGCCCCGCAGCGCGGCAAGCGGATGCAATTGATGCAGATGGCCGAAGCCAATGCGGCCCAGATTTTTTCCGAGCAGGCCAAGAAAGAACAGTCCTGGGAAACCCTGGCGACGACCCTGCAAGGCAAGCTGCGGCTGGCCAACCGACCGGAGACCATTGAATGCCTCGATATCTCCAATCTCCTGGGCAAACAGGCGGTCGGTTCCTTAGTCTGTTTTGTCCAAGGCGAGAAGGCGGCCAAGCTCTACCGCCACTACCGGATCAAATTGCAGGACACTCCCGATGATTACGCCATGATGCGCGAGGTCCTGGAGCGACGGATGGCCAAGGGGGTTGAGGCGGACAATCTTCCCGACCTGCTGCTGCTCGACGGCGGTAAGGGCCAGTTGCAGGTGGCGGTGGATGTCCTGGCCCAGTTCAACCTCCTGCATCAGGTGGACCTGGTGGCCATTGCCAAGGAAAAGGCTGAAGAAGGGGAAAAACTGTTTCGGCCGGGCCGCAAGAATCCCATCCTCTTGCCCGCCCATTCGCCGGTGTTGCTCTATTTAATGCGTATCCGCGACGAGGCCCACCGCTTCGGCATCACCTTTCATCGTAGGTTGCGCGGCAAAGAGCAGCTGCACTCCCAGCTCGACGCCATCGAGGGGATCGGTCCGAAACGAAAACAACAATTATTGCAGACCTTGGGCAGTTACAAACGGGTGACTGAGGCCGGGGTCGAGGAACTGGCTGCTGTGCCCGGCATCGGCGCGGAGTTGGCTCGGCAAATTTACCGGCAACTTCACGGAGAGGAACATGGAACCCAGTGAACGGGTGATGGCCAAGCTCAAGGCCGGCTGTGTCTGCAAGGGGGTCAAGCTGATTCGGCTAATCGAGGCCATCGAGAATGGGGCCACCACCTTTGAGCAGGTCGCCGCTACCACCGGCATCGGCGATGGGCCCTGCCAAGGTAAACGGTGCGGGGAAAAGGTGGCGGAGTTGCTGGCGCAGCATCGCTTAGGTTGAGGAGCGCTTTCTAACCATGGACAGAGTGTTGTCCCGAGAGATGCGAGACAGTACGCTTAAAAGAAACTAGAGGATCTGCCCACTTCGTAGGCAAGGCGTTGGTAGAGCTTGGCCTTGCGTTCATCGTCGACGTCAATGAACCGTGCCGCGAAGAGGTGCTCGCCCCTGCGAACAACACAGGCCTTGAGGTGAAACTCTGAAGGGAGGGTTTCGTGTTTGTCAAAGGTGATGATTATGCCAATCGCATCATTCTCTGCAAGAGGAAGAGTCGCTGACTCTACAGCGCATCCACTAATAGAGATGTCAACTATGCGACCGCTGCCGGCCTCATTGTTTCTTTCATAATGAAACAGGACATTGTTCAGGGGAAATCTTATACCGTCTCTTTTAATGAGGCATTCGAGTTTCTTTTCAGCATCTTCTTTATTCTCAGCGTAGACAGCTCGGTAGCAATGGATTTTTTCTGAGAAATTTACTATTTGTTTATAACTAATGTTATCTTTTTTGATTATTCGAACTACCTCTCCAATATTTTTTGCTATCAAGAAATCAATTATTTTTTTATATACAGGAAGACTGCTGATGTACAGCAGGTTACATTGTGAGATATCGCTAATGACCTCAAAGCCTTTTTTTAAGTCGGCGACACAAAATCGAATCTCTGTATAGAGTTTTTCCAGTGATTTTATATCAATATTTCCTGATATTGTAATATGCAGCCTGTTTTTTTTAATATTTGCCTCAGCCTTAGCCAGAGGCTTTGCGTTTGCCATTCGTTTTCCGATGTTGAGTTGCCGAGGAAAGTGCTTTTGTTCGGTGAAGGAATTTTATAAGAAAATGTTCTGTGATGTCAAAAAAAACATAAACGAGAGGAAGCCTGAGGTGGTCGGGGTTTGTGAGACATCCTGAGGTGTGAAATAAGCAATGTTGCTTTTATTATACAGTTACAGGCCTCAGGCTGCCTTGCTCAATTGTTCGATTCGTTTTGAATAAGCCTCATTTGGAGTCTGCTTGTCAAGTGACGAATGTTTTCTTTTCTCATTATACCAGCCGAACCAGGAAGTCAGATCCTTGACAAGCTCAGTTCCCGTTTCGTATGACTTCAGGTAGATCCTTTCGTATTTCAGGGTGCGCCAAAGTCGCTCGATAAAGATATTGTCCTTGAATCGTCCTTTGCCGTCCATGCTGATTTTGACGTTCCAGGCCTTGAGGACTGAGGTGAACGCTTCGCTGGTGAATTGGCACCCCTGATCAGTATTGAATATCTCAGGAGCGCCATATTTAAAGAGAGCCTCTTTCAAAGCCTCAACGCAAAATCTGGTGTCCAGAGTGTTGGATAGTCGCCAGGCGAGAACCTTTCTGGTGGCCCAATCCATGATCGCGATCAGGTACATGAAACCCCGAGCCATAGGGATGTAGGTGATGTCAGTCGCCCACACCTGATCGGGCCTGTCAATGGTCACTCCCCGGAGCAGATAGGGATAGACCGGATGCTTCGGCTGTCGCCTGCTGGTGCCCGGCTTGGGAGCTAAAGACTCGATGCCCATGACCCGCATTAAGCGACGGACACGACCTCTTCCCACCACGAGTTCGGGAGTTGTGAGGTGATCAGCAAAGGAACGGCTCCCCATCCAGGGGTGCTCAATATAGAGTTTGTCTATCCGGGCCATCAGTTCCAAATCACCAACACGTAGACCGAAGCCAAGGCCGCGGTAATAGTTGGAACGAGGCAGTCCGAAAAGCTGGCAGCAACGCTGAACAGAAACTTCAGGATGTCCCATAGCGATCACCTGTTGTTTCTGCGCCCGGCCAAGTTCAGACCGGGCAGATTGGCTAAAAAATCGTTCTCAACCTTGAGCTTGCCGATCTGACGGTGGAGCTCGGCCACTTCGGCCTCATGGTTGACTTCTTTCTTCTTGCCCTTGCCAAAAAGCTCAGAAGCGTTCTTGGTCAGATCCTGCTTCCAGCGGGTGATCTGGGTCGGGTGAACCCGGTACTCAGTAGCCAGTTCAGCCAGAGTCTTGGACTCCGACAGTGCGGCCAGGGCTACTGTGGCCTTAAATTCTGCGCTGTGACGTGGACGATGAGGTGGGTTTGACATTGAACTTCTCCTTGCAAAATAGGTTGGTTCATTGCTTATACACCTGTCTCAATAATCGGCACCTCTTCAGCCCTTATTATTCATTTTATAAATTATTGAACATTTTTGGGTAGTTATTAATACTTCCCGCATAATTTCCAATGCATTTTTCCGTCCAATTCCGTACAATAACTCCATGAGATTCCGACCAAGCCGTTGTCACCGGTGCTCGTCACCGGAGGGGGGAGTATGAAACGAAAACTGGTCATTGTAATGGTGGGGCTGCCGGCCCGGGGCAAATCGACCATGGCGCGTAAGCTCGGTCGCACCCTGGAACTAGATGGCGTCAAGGTACGCATCTTCAATAACGGCGAACTGCGGCGCAAGCTGGACACCAGTGAAAACACCTCCTCTTCGGAATTCTTTTCCCCGGTCAATCCTACCGGCAAGGAGCTCCGGGAACAGATTTCGCGGATGAACATCGAACAGGCCCAGGCCTTTCTCCGCGAGGGTGGGGAGGTGGTCATTCTCGATGCGAGCAACGTCACCCGGGAGCGCCGGCAGTCCATTGCTGCGGCCTTTCCGGGCATGGCGCTTTGCTATATTGAATGCCTCAACACCGACGAGGAGGCCCTGGAGGCCAATCTGGAACGCAAGGCCGGGCTGAAGGAATTCCGCCATCTGACTCCGGAAAAAGCCTTGGAGAGTTTTCTTAAGCGGATCGCCTATTATGAGTCGATCTACGAACCGCTCGACACCGAGCCCAACCGTATTCTGGTGGATTCTTTTGATAGTTGCATCCTCCAGGAGCGGATCACCGAGGTGCTGCCGTATTACGACCGGATCCGAGACATCATCACCACCCGGGTGGTGCGCAACCTCTTTCTGGTGCGCCACGGCGAGACCCATTACAACCGCGAGGATCGCATCGGTGGTGATTCCGATCTCACCGACAAGGGGCGGGACCAGGCCAACGCCCTGGCCGAGCATTTCAACACCATTCGCATCCCTATCATTTTCACCAGCAATTACAAGCGGACCTTGCAGACCGCCACCCCGATCGCCGAGCGGCAGGACCCCTGTTCAATCATCGCCCTGCCGGAATTCAACGAGATCCATGCCGGGATCTGCGAGGGCATGACCTATGAGGAGATCCGCAAGAAAATGCCGCATGTTGCCAAGGCCAGGGGACCAAACAAGTACCGCTACGTCTATCCCGAAGGTGAGGGCTACAAGACCATGGAGGACCGGGTACACCGGGGCTTGAAAAAGGTCTTTTTCCTCAATAACTACGACGAGAACATCATGATCGT
The DNA here is from genome assembly GCF_963662935.2 of uncultured Desulfobulbus sp. Taxonomy (NCBI): domain Bacteria; kingdom Pseudomonadati; phylum Thermodesulfobacteriota; class Desulfobulbia; order Desulfobulbales; family Desulfobulbaceae; genus Desulfobulbus; species uncultured Desulfobulbus sp. The sequence continues at coordinate 805,674 of NZ_CAXXTL010000001.1, forward strand.
TGGTCATCGGGCGGTCAACCGGATGATTCTCTCCTCGTTCCTCTCTCGCCAGGAAGAGGAAATTCCCTACATCTACATGCCCCAGGACCGCTACTACCACATCCAGATTGATCCCCATAAACGGATTTTCGAGATGGTGGCGTACAAAAGCACACCACCAGCGGGAGGTCTTTGGTAGGCGCTCTTTTTCTTCCTCTTGCAGGTTGAGACGGTGTGGCTACTGTAAAGTCGTGGTGTCGTCGTCGGAAAAACCGTGCTGGATGCCGTGTTTCATCTCCTTTTCCATCAGCTTTGCCCTGGCTTCCTCCTCGGAGATGTCCAGCGTCCGGGCCAGTTCGGCAAGGTCGTAGCAGGGGGTACCGTCCGGGCCATAGCGCTGCGGCTTGAGTTCGGGAAAGCTCTCGCTGGTGGCGTGCCCGCTTGCCTGTTGCAATAACTCCTGTATCTCCGGCGGGCCGTAGAGGAGCAACCATTCGACCGCCGAAGCCCAGATCGCACTGTCCACGGTCGGATGCTGCAGAATCTCCATGGCCGATTCCACGGTCCATTCCTTTTTGAAATCTGTCATAGCCTGTTATCCTGTTGTGCCCTTGAGGTGACTTCTGCAAAAACGGGCGGGGCAGCGCATCCCTTACCGGTTTTGTCGTCCGCATCTTTTTCCGTGGGGAAGACATTTCCCTTTGGTCCATTCTCCAGCCTCCACTATAATACAGGCATTCGTCACGGCAATATATTCAGCAAAGGAGCCAACAATGGGTATGGATAACGTTATTTTACTGGAGTCTCTGGAGTGGTTTGATGAGAGCGGCAAGGAGCTCCTACATCGGTTGCCGGAGCAGGGTTCTGGAGAAATCAAGTTCGGCGCCCAGTTGACCGTGCGAGAAAGTCAGGCCGCGGTGCTGTTTTACAAGGGCAAGGCCTGCGATGCCTACGGGCCGGGACGCCACACCTTGAAGACCGGCAACATTCCCATTCTGACCAAGATCCTCTCCGCGCCCTGGGGCATGATCAGTCCGTTGCGGGCTGAAGTGTTTTTCGTCAACCTCAAGGTCTTCACCGATCTCAAATGGGGCACCCGTGATCCGGTGGCCTTCCGAGACGCCGAACTCGGCCTGGTCCGCCTCCGGGCCCATGGGGTGTTCAATATTCGAGTGGTCCAGCCGCTGCTCCTGATCAATACCCTGGCCGGAACCATGGGCCGCTACACCACCGAGCAGGTCGAGGATTACCTGCGCCAGGTGATTGTCTCCCGGTTTAACGATTATCTCGGCGAAAAACTCCGTTCCCTGTTCGATCTTCCCGGTACCTTCGACGATATCGCCGAGGGGTTACAGAAGCGGCTGGCCCAGGATTTTTCCCGGTTCGGTCTGGCCCTGGACGGGTTGTACGTGACCTCGATCACGCCACCCGCCGAAGTGCAGCAGGCGATCGATGACCGCTCACGGATGGGCGTGATCAAGGATATGGACAATTTTGTGCGGATGAAAGCCGCCATGGCCATGGAAAAAGCAGCGGCCAGTGGCGGCGAAGCCGGGGCCGGGCTCGGATTAGGGTTGGGCATGATGATGCCGGCGATGTTTGCCAATCTGCAGCCTAACGGTAATGGCGGGGCTGGCAGAACCAAGGTGGCTGAGGTCGAATGCCAGGAATGCGATAACATGATTCCAGCCAACGCCCGTTTCTGTCCTTTTTGCGGCCACCAGCAGGTGCTGAATCAACAGTGCGGCAACTGCGGCAAGAATCTGCAGCCCAACGCAGCCTTCTGCCCTCGTTGCGGCCATCCGGCCGAGGAACGGGCCACGGACATTGTCTGCTCCCAATGCCATGCCACCAATTTACCCGGAGCCGTGTTCTGTAACCAATGCGGCGAAAAACTGTGTTGATCCGTCTTAGTAACGGTTATGCGGTTATCCAAAGAGTGGCCTGATGGAAATCCGGGTTGAACAGGGCTGTCCGCAATGTGGGGCCTCAGTTGTGCTCCCCGAGACCGACCATGTACTAACCTGCGTGTTTTGCGGCACCAGAAATCTTTTGCAGAGCAACGGCCCGTTTCGCTATGTCCTGCCCATGGCGGGCCAGGCCTCCTCGGACGGCCTGCTCCTGGTCCCCTACCTGCGGTTTAAGGGCACGATCTATCTAGTGACCGCCGAGGGCATCGAACACCGGGTGATCGACACCACCCAGGCGGCCAACCCGGCGCCCGGCCTGCCGCCTTCCTTGGGACTGCGGCCCCAGGCGATGCAACTGCGCCGGATCGACCCCGAAGCCGGCAACCTGTTTTTACCGCAGACCCTCAAGGCTAACGCCATTCTCGAAAAGGCCGCCGCCATAGGCAATCTCACCACCGAGGTGGGTGAGAATCTCTTTCATCGGTCCTATATCGGCGAAAATTACAGCTACATCTACTTACCCCTGGTGGCCAAGGATCAAGGGGTGCATGATGGGGTGACCGACGCCCGGTTGATTGAATTGGATGAACTGGACGGATATCCCCTCCAGGGTAAGCGTTATGACGAAGCCTGGCGGGTGTGGTTCCTGGCGACCCTCTGCCCCCAATGTGGCGCCGGATTAGAGGGAGCCGGAGATTGTCAGGTAATGACCTGCGCCACCTGTCACACCGCCTGGGCCTTCGGGCCGGAGGGGCTGACCGGGGTTGACTGGCACATCCATCCGGGTGACGGGGAAACCCCTCTCTACCTGCCTTTCTGGAAGGTGTCCACCCATATACCCGCCCTTGACATCTACAGTTTTGCCGATTTTGTCGAACGGAGCAACCAGCCCTTCCTGCCCCGGCCGCAGTGGCGGGATCGGGTGATGAGCTTGTGGATTCCGGCAATCAAGCTGCGACCGAAGATTTTCCTCCAGGCCGGCAGACAGGTAACCCTCGGCCAGTGGCAGCTCAAACCGGTGGAAGGCAGGGTGGTGCCGAACCTGTTTCCGGTGACGTTGCCGTCCTCGGAGGCCCGCCAGGCGGTTAAGTTGATGCTGGCGGCAGCCACTGCCAGCCCGAGGCAAATTTTTCCCCATCTGCCCCAGGTGCGGCTAACCGATGTGACGATGCAGTTAGTCTATTTGCCCTTTATCGATAAGGGGCATGACTGGGTACAACCGGAAACCGGGGTGGCCATCGGTAAAAATATCCTCCGTTTTGGCCGAACGCTGTAGTTTTGACAGGCAACCGGTCGCGTGGTATATCGGTAACATCTTCAATGCGGCGTTAGTGAGCCGTTTTTCTTTTTTTTACATGATTAAAAATGATGAGCGAACACGAATACTTCATGCGGGTCGCCCTGGAGGAGGCCCGGCAGGCACTGACGGAGGGCGAATTCCCGGTGGGTTGCGTCATGGTAGCCGACGGCCTGATTGTCGGCAAAGGAAGGCGGCACAATAGCCTTGAAGGCAAGCGCAACGAGATTGATCATGCCGAGGTTGTCACCCTGCGAGGGCTGATCGCCGAACAACCGGGTCTTGACCTGGGAACGGTCACCGTCTACTCGACCCTGGAACCCTGCCTGATGTGCTACACCACCATGCTGCTGTCCGGCATCCGCAGCTTTGTCTGGGCCTATGAGGACGTCATGGGCGGCGGGGCCAACCTGCCGCTTTACATGCTCAACACCCTGTACGCCCAGATGCGGGTCCATCTGTTTGATCGGGTGTTGCGAGCCGAAAGCCTCCGTTTCTTTCAGCAGTTTTTCCGGACCGGCTCCTACTGGCAGGACAGCCTGCTGGCCCGCTACACCATGGCGCAGACGGTGGAGGCGGAGAATCCATGAGCACAGCGTCGACCGCCCGTACCGTGGGGTTTCAACCGGGGGAGCGCAACGTTTTTTTGCATCTGCTCACCGCCTGCAATCTCGCCTGTCGCCACTGCTATATCAATCCCGCCCAACATGGCACCGCCACCTTGCCGCTTGAGACCGTGCGCCAGTGGCTGAAGCTTTTTGCCCGTCCCGAACGTCAGACCAATCTTATCCTTCTGGGCGGCGAGCCGACCCTGCATCCCAAGCTGCCAGCCATCATCAGAGCGGCCAAATCGATGCGTTATGCAGTGACCGTGGACACTAACGGCTATCTTTTTCACGATCTGCTCGACAAGGTGACGCCCAAGGAACTGGACTATCTGAGCTTCAGCCTTGATGGGCCTGAGGCGGCCGTCAACGACCCTATCCGGGGTGAAGGCGTTTTTTCGATCTGCACCGGCAATATCCGCAAGGCCGTGTTGCAGGGGTTTAATACCAGTTTGATTTACACGGTTTCCGGGCTTAACATCGACCACCTGCACCGGATGCCGGCTCTGGTCGCCCACCTGGGGGTACAGCGCTTGTTCATCCAGGTGATCGGCCTGCGCGGTAATCCGGCGATCACTAAGGCCTCGGACACCGTCAACTGGCAAGTCGATCCTGGTCAGTGGCTGCAGGTTGTCCCCAGGGTTGCCGAGGAGGCAGCTCGGCTGGGCATTCATGTGGTTTATCCCAAGGTCTATCTCGAATCCGAAGAATCCTTTCAGTGCGCTGGCATCGTGGCCGAGAATTTTTTTATTTTCCCCAACGGCCGTGTCTACCGCTGCCCGCTCTGCGAGGACCATCCCATCCACAGCGCCACCATTGAGAACAATCAATTGATCCAAAGGGATGGCCTCAACGAGGATCGTTTTTTCTCGCTGACCATCCCGGAGGGCTGCGTGATGAATAAGCTCCTCCAGCCAGACAACATCAGCTACCACACGGATGGCTCACCGGTCCACCGCATCTCCTGCTGCCTGCTCAAGCAGGAGGTTCGGCCCGTCCAATCCTAAATGGGCAGCAAGGGGAGAGGGAACAAAACGGCCCGCAGACCTTTTTCCTTTTGTTGTTTGGCAGCTTTTTGCTGTTCCCTGTTTGCTTTCAGTACACACATTGTGCAATACTACCCTTATTATTCTATGGAAAAATCATAACGTTAAGCTGTTCAAGAGATTCCTGTTTCGCTGTCTCCCCAGCGGAGGTATCCGGCATGACAAGCAGCACAGCTCCAACCTTCTCCTCGCCTTTCTGCGCAAAAATTATTGCCCTCCTCTTTCTTATTGTAAGCCTTCTCGCCTCCTGGTGTCTGGCCGGGAGTAAAACAGTGACTGTCGGCGTCTATGAAAACTCGCCGAAGATCTTCACCGACAAGGGAAAACCGGCCGGTATCTTTATCGATATCATTGAATACATTGCCAAAATCGAAGGATGGGAACTCCATTATATGCCCGGTTCATGGGCGGAGAATCTGGATCGTCTGGCCCAGGGTGAAATTGACCTCATGCCCGACATGGCCTATTCGGCCGTGCGCAGTAAGTTGTATTCCTTTCCCCAGGTGCCGGCCCTTTCTTCCTGGTTTCAGGTGTATGCCCCCAAAGGTCACGATATTCGTTCGATCCTGGATCTGAATGGCAAGCGAATCCTCATCCTCGATCGTTCCATTCAACAGGAGTCCTTCACCCGGCTTAGCAATGGCTTTGGCCTCAAGTGTACCCTGGTGAATGTTCCGGATTACAACACCATGTTTGAGCAGGTGAGAGAAGGCAAGGGGGACGTGGCTGTGACCAATAGTTTTTACGGTATGACCCATGCGCGAAAGTTCGACCTTGAGGACACAGCCATTCTCTTTGAACCCTCCGATCTTTTCTATGTGGCCGGCAAGAACGATCCCAAGCAGCTGTTGGCCGCCATTGATCGGCATCTGACCGAATTGAAGGAAAATTCCGAATCGCCGTACTACCACTCCTTGCGGCAATGGACCTCGGAAAAGGTGCGGTTTCGGTTGCCGATGTGGTTGAAAATAACCGGTGCGGTTGTCATCGGGGTTCTGGTTTTCAGCCTGATCGGTAGTGTGGTATTGAAGCATCAGGTCAACGAGCGCACCCGCGAGTTGCGGCAAATCAATCAGGAGATGGACGAGCGGATCAGGGAACGTACTGCCGAACTCGCCACTATCAACCGGGAACAGCACTCCATCTTTGAATCTGCCGGGGTTGGCATTGTTGTTCTGCGGGATCGATCCATCGTGCGGTGCAACCGGAAAATGGAAGAATTGACCGGCTACGGCCCCGGCGAACTGCTCGGCAAATCGACCCGTCCCTGGTATCCCGACGAAAAGACCTTTGAGGCTGCCGGGAAGCAGGTGTATGGGCAGATGGCCAGAGGGGAAACACACTGCCGCTCACAGCAACTGGCGCGGAAAGATGGGACGCTGTTCTGGGCACGGCTGAGTCTGCGTGCCATTGACGAAACCGATCCGCTCCAGGGGGCGGTCGGCATCATCGAGGACATTACCGAGGATCGGGAAACGGCCGAAAGCCTGCGCCTGGCCATGGAACAGGCTCAAGCCGCGGACCGGATCAAGTCAGCCTTTCTGGCCACCATGTCGCATGAATTGCGCACTCCCTTAAATTCCATTATCGGGTTCACCGGAATCATGCTCCAGGGCTTGGCCGGGCCGTTGAACGAAGAACAGCAGAAACAGATGACCATGGTGCAGAACAGCTCCCGGCATCTATTGTCGTTAATCAATGATGTCCTTGATATTTCCAAGATCGAGGCCGGGCAGCTCGATCTGGCTCCGGCTTCCTTTGCATTGAAGCCGTGCATCGAGAAAGTGATCAAAATGATCACACCGTTGGCCGCGCACAAGGAGCTCAAACTCCGGATGGAAATCGGTGATGAAGTTGGCGATATGGTCACAGATCAGCGCCGCTTTGAGCAAATATTGCTCAACCTGGTGAACAATGCGGTTAAATTCACAGAACAAGGGCAGATAACCGTAGCCTGCTGTCTTGAAGAAAACCAGTATCGGGTTTCTGTGGTCGACACCGGTATCGGCATGCAGGCCGAGGAACTGGTCAGGATTTTTCAACCATTCCACCAGATCGACGCCGGGTTGGCGCGCAAGCATGAAGGAACCGGTCTCGGTCTGTCCATCTGCAAAAAGTTATTGGATCTCATGGGTGGATCAATCGAGGTGCTGAGTCAACAGGGAGCGGGGAGTGAATTCATCATCCATTTACCCCTGCAGGCGAGAGGTGTGGCATGAACAGGCGGTTGCTGATCATCGAGGATAACGCCCAGAATCTTTACATGATGCGTTTTCTGCTGGAAAAGAGCGGCTTTACGGTTATCGGTGCCGAGGACGGGTTCAAGGGGGTTGCAATGGCCTTGGAGTGCGATCCCCTGGCTATTTTGCTGGATATCCAACTCCCGAAAATGGATGGATATGATGTGGCCGCTGCATTAAAAAGACACCGCACCCTCGAGCATGTTCCGATCATTGCCGTGACTTCCTACGCCATGGTCGGGGATCGGGAACGGATTCTGGCGGCCGGTGCCACCGGATACATTGAAAAACCCATCAATCCGGAAACCTTTGTAGCCGAAATTGCACAGTATCTTCCTGAAAATTGGGATGGCCAAGGAGCCTGAGATGCGCATTCTGAGTGTCGACGATATAGATTCCAACCAATACCTGGTTGAAACGCTGCTCAAGGGCCACGGATATGAAGTCCGATCAGCCGCCAACGGTGCCGAGGCTTTGGAATGGCTGAAGGCTGAGCATTTTGATCTGATCCTCAGCGATATTCTCATGCCGGTGATGGACGGTTTTGAGCTGTGCCGCAAGGTCAAGGCGGATGAACGGTTCTGTCGCATTCCCTTCATCGTCTATACCGCCACCTACACCGGCCCTCAGGATGAAGCCTTTGCGATGAAAATTGGCGCGGACAGGTTTGTCCAGAAACCCTGTGAGCCGGACCTTCTCATCAAGATCATAGGTGAGGTGCTGGCCGCCTCCCAAGAGGACGCTGCCGCGTCAGCGCCTGTCCCTACCCAGGAAGAGGAAGTGCTGAAACTCTATAACGAGCGGCTGGTACGAAAGCTGGAGCAGAAGATGCTGCAATTGGAAAAGGAGGTTGAGGCACACCGGAAAACCGAGGTGGTCCTCAAGCAAAGCGAGAACAAATACCGGTCGTTGTATAACAGTATCCGGGATGCGCTTTTAGTTGCCGACATCAACCGAACCATTATCGATTGCAACCAGGCCTTTGTCGATCTATTCGGCTATTCGCTTGCCGAAATGGTGAGGAAAAAGACCCGGATGCTCTATGCGCTCGAGGAGGAATACAACCAGTTAGGCGCAACCTTAATCAACCACATCGACGATCCGGGATTTTTGCATTTAGTGCGCTTTAAGAAAAAGGACGGTTTGGTGTTTCCCGGTGAGGTTAATATCTTTCCTCTGCGCAACGATGCCGGAGAGATGACGGGATTTATCGGTCTTATCCGGGATGTTACCGAAAAGATACGGGCTGAGGAGATCCGGAAAGACCTGGAATCCCAACTGCATCAAGCGCAGAAAATGGAATCCGTCGGCCGGTTGGCAGGCGGAGTGGCCCACGACTACAACAACATGCTGAGTGTGATTCTCGGCTACGCGCAAATAGCGCTCAACAAGGCGGAACCGGGTTCCTCATTGCGGGATAATTTGCATCAGATCATTGATGCCGCCCAACGTTCCGCCACTATCAGTCGGCAGTTGCTGGGTTTTGCTCGCAAGCAGGCTGTCACGCCCCAAATTCTTGACCTCAATGATGCAATTGAAGCAACATTGAAGCTGCTGCGCCGGCTTATCGGTGAGAATATCGATTTGATCTGGCGCCCTGAACCGGACCTCTGGCCGGTTCATATCGATCCTTCCCAAGTCGATCAAATAGTCACCAATCTGTGCATTAATGCCCGCGACGCCATCTCCGGCGTAGGGAAAGTCACCCTTGAAACAGGGAAAACTACCTTTGATGCAGCCTATTGCGCGCGTTTAGCCGGGGCTGTGCCAGGCGAGTATGTCGTGTTGACGGTGAGCGACAACGGCTGCGGCATCGATAAGGCAATCCTCGATAAGATTTTTGAACCGTTTTTTACCACCAAGGCACTGGGAATAGGCACCGGCCTTGGCTTGGCAACTGTCTACGGAATAGTCAAGCAGAACAACGGGTTCATCGACATCGAAAGCGAGCTAGGGATAGGGGCGGCATTCAAAATTTACCTGCCTCGGCACACTCGGCTCATCGACAAGGTGCAACCGGAAAGCCCTCAGGTGCTTCAACGCGGACAGGGCGAAACCATCTTGATCGTTGAAGATGATCAGGCAATTCTGACCTTCACCAGTACTTTGCTTGCAGATTTGGGATATATGGTTCATGCGGCCAACGGGCCCGCCGAGGCCGTTCGTCTGGCTCATGAACAACCCCATGGTATCCAGCTGCTGCTGACCGATGTGGTTATGCCGGAGATGAACGGCCGGGACCTGGCAGTGCTGCTTCAAACTTTTTATCCCGGCCTGAAATGCCTGTTCATGTCCGGTTATGCGGATACTCTTATTACCGGCAAGGAGGTCGCGGACAATGGGCTCCACTTCATTCAAAAACCCTTTACTGCCGTTGCTCTGGCAATGAGTGTGCGGCAAGCCCTGCTGCAGTGAAAAAAGCGGCACCACACCCAGGCCCAGCGATGGAGGATGTTCAAAAGATTTATCGTCTTTTCTACCAACCTGTTTTTCCGGTGGTATTCATGGCCGGTTTCGAAATAGATGCCAGCTTTAAAATGTCACCACCTCGGCTGCTTGGAGCAGTGTGCGCAAATCCTTTTGCCAGTTGGCGCCACCAAGTGATTCGGCCAGGAGCACGGCTAGGTGCTGGGGCACGATGTTAAGGTCGCGGTTGCGGCCCAGGCCGGAGATGCACGACGGGCAGTTGGTGACAATTGTTTGCTGGTTGCTCTCTTCATTGGCTTTAGCCCGGAGGTTATCGCGCTTGCGCCGCAGCATGGCCCCCGCAATATCGGGTCGTGACAGGGCCAGGGTTCCGGCCTCGGAACAGCAACCGCCGATAGAGGTCACCTGGCCGCCGATCCGACGCACCATCAGGTTGCCCTCGCCCTGAAGGGAGTCGTGGCAGGGGGCGTGATAGAGGAAGGAGCGTTCTTTGTTCTGCTCAAATCGTTCCGGTGCATGTTCCAGCACAAAAAAGGCGATGTCGGCAAGGCTGCAGCCAAAAATGGTCTCCGCACCCAGTTCATGCAAGGCTTCACGGCAGGTGCCGCAGCTGACGATCAGGCCGTCGAAGGCGATGTAGCCGAACATCTCCCTGATTTGGCTGAGGATGATCGTGTCGCGCAGGGTCACGTCACTGTGCATTTTGGTTTTGGCATTGGCCTGGGCCGGAAAGCCGCAACAAAGATGCGGCGGCGGCAGGACCACCCGCACCCCGGTTTTGAGCAGGCTGTAAATCGATGCCTCGGCAATGTCGGCGTACAGCCGTTCGGAACCGCATCCGGGGAAGTAGAAAACCGTTTTCTGGACAACCCCCGGTGGATTGAGCAGTAGGGCCTCGTTGAGCGAGGTTTTAGGCAGCACCGTGCGCAGAGAATGTTTGGAGGGTGACATCATCGGCGATTGCAGCATTCTCACCAACCGCCATTTCTTCGTGGTCAAGGCCTTGGGCGCTTGCCGAATCATCTCCGCTCCGATCTGTTGGAGGCTGGCGCCCCACTCGACCACAGTTTTGCGGAACAGGCTGTTGTAGAGTCGGTTGCGGGTTTTGAGGAAGTGGAGCGACATCCGGGTCGGCAGGGGCAAGTGCTTGTAGCCGCGTTCGCTGAGGATTTCACGCTCGAGAATGGAAACCTGGGCGGTGTCGATGTCAACTGGGCAGGGTTTGAGGCATTTGCCGCACAGCGTGCAGTGGTCGGCGATTTCCTCCAGGTTTTTGAGCTGGTTGAAACGAGGGAAGTGGGAGCGCTGCATGTCATAGAGCAGGGCTTCGATCAGCGAGCCGATAGCCAGGTTCTTGTTGCGCGGGTGGAAAAAGATCGTGCTGCCCGGATAAAACACGCAGCAGTCGGCCTTGCACTTGCCGCAACGGATGCACTTGGAGATCTTGGAAGCAAGCGTTTCCAGCGAACCATGTTGGAGGATGCGTGCCTCCAACTCCAGCAGGTTGAAGGACGGGGTGAACACCTTGTCGATAATGTCCGGATCGACCAGTTTGCCCGGATTCATCACATTCCTGGGGTCGACCTGACGGCGATACACACTCAATTCGTCGATCAACTGCCGGTCCAGGAACTTCATCTTGGTGATGCCGATGCCGTGCTCGCCACTGACTACGCCGCCGAGAGAAACGGCCTTGGCCATGATATCGTCGGCGGTCTGGGCTGCCCGCTGCATCATGGCGCGGTCGTTGGAAAAAACCGGGATGTTGACGTGAACATTGCCGTCGCCGGCATGCATGTGGGTGGCAATAATGATCCGCCGCTGGCGCACATCCTCGACGATTCTCTGGATGTTGCCACTGATGCGGGGATAGCCGCGGAACAATTCCAGCAGGTCGGCTGCAAGTGTTTTAAGGTAGGCTTCATGCCGGACCGCTTCCTTGGTCCCCAGAGCCAGATGGTCCAGGGTTGCCAGGCATAGTTCGTCGGCCTTGGGGATCTTGGCTTCAAGCCAATCCGGATCTTCGATAGGCTCGGCTGTTTCCAGGTAGGTCATGATCTCGCGAACCACATTCTCCTGGCTGTAGAGATCCTCTTCGAGGTTGGTGGTGTCGACAAAACGGGCAAATTCGGCCAGAGCCGGCAAGGGCAGAACGATATCCTCGTTGAGCTTAAAGGCGTTGGTGCGGGCGGCAATGGCCCCGAGCCGCTTACGGTCACGCCAGAAACGGCTGGCCTCGTCGGCGTCGCTGGCGACAAAAATCTCGGTGTTGGTGTAGCGGTCGAGCAGGCGCAACAGGTTTGCCTTACCCCGGAGAATCTGCTCGGTGGTGTGGCCAACCATGTCGATCAGCAGCACCGCCTTGGGCGATTCGCTCCGAGCCGCTTTAAACTTATAATTGATCGCCCGGATATACTCCTCGTCAAAATGTTCGAGCGCCATCAGGGCCTCCTCGCCCCGGTTGACAAACTGCTCGGAGATTTCGACTATCACCCGACTGGCCTCGTCCATGTCCTCGCCAAAAAATTCGAGGCAGAAGGTCAGTTTTTTTTCATAGGCCCGGTAGAGGATGAACTCGGCCGAGGTAATGATGCCGTCGGTCCCTTCTTTTTGCACGCCGGGCAACCCGCCCAAGGCCTTATTGGTGATATCCTTCCAGAGGCCTTTTTTGCGGATTTCGTCACCACGTAGTTCCACCCTCCGCAGAAGCCCCCCTTGCGCATCGAACACATCGTAGGCGACCAGATCCTCGGGCATGATTTTGCGCATCGGATGGTTGACCCTTCGCACATTCAGGAGGCTGGTGCCAGGCATGGCGATGGTGTAGGCCAGCAGGTTGTCGATGGCCGTACCCCAGAGCACGGCGGTCTTACCGCCGGCATTTTCCGAAATGTTGCCGCCGATGGTCGAGGCCCAGGCGCTGGTTGGGTCGGTGGCAAACACCAGCCCCTGTTTATCGCTGTAGGCCATGGCATCCTGGGTAATGACTCCGGCTTCAAGCCGGATCACTGCCATCTGTTCCTGATTGCCGTCATCGTCGCAAAACTCACGGTAGTCGACGCCGTGGATACGGTTGAGTTTTTCGGTGTTAATCATGACGCAGCCGGCACTGACCGGTACGGCGCCGCCGGTGAGGCCGGTGCCGCCACCGCGCGGGATCACATGCAGCCCCAATTCCTCGATGGCTGCCAGCAAGACCGGCACCTGTGCCTCGGTTGATGGCCGGACAACAGCCAGAGGCAGGTGGAGCCGCCAGTCGGTGGCGTCGGTGGCGTGGCTAATCAGGCTAAAGGGATCAAAACAAACATTATCGCTGCCGATGATCGCACCAAGCCGTTTTTTGATGCGGGCCCGGGCGGTCGAGGCGCCGCCAATCTCCTTTTGCAGTTCCCGCACCTGCTCCCGGCAGAGGTGGACGAGGTTGACCACCTTGTCGCTCCGATCCGAATCCACTTTCACCTTTTTTGCCGTGCCTTCAATAATTTCCAGATCTTTCTTCATAGTTTTGAAGAAGGAGTGGCGGCGTCGAGGTGAATCGATCAGTTCCTGGAACAAGAAGGGGTTGCGATGGAGGATGAACAAATCGCCAACGCAACGCATGACTAGGCGGGCGGATCGGCCGGTGACCCGTTGGCTGCGGAGTTCCTCCAGATCGTCCCAGACCGTGGATCCGAAGAGGTGGTTGATGATCAGCCGGTCATCGGCGGAGGTGAAATTGTAAGGAATTTCTCGGTAGTTGATGCTTTTCATATTGTCTGGTTGTCCGGCAAATTTGATACTATGGAAAAACTAACGAAGCCCTCAGCCGTGAGGTTGATGCGGCGACGCGGCCGATAGTAATGGTCTGTAGGGAGATTGCTGCTGTTTATTCGTTACTGGAGGGTGATAGACGTTTCTCGGAAAAACTGCCGTAGACGTCTTGGAGAATAAAAAAGCGACCTAGTCTCGTACCATAACGGAAGAACCGATGCAAATATTTCGAGCATCACGCGACGATAAGGTGCTTCCTCACCTGTTTACCTGGGCAATTATGAAATTTACAGTAGTGATCGGATAGCTTAGGCCAATGTTTCCATGTTTTCTGTCCATTAGACAAAATAAATTTTTCTGTTTAATGGGCAGGAATTGTCCGGAGTGAGGTCGCTTTAGAAAGCGATATTTCTTATATAACCAAGCAAAAATAGGTTGCTCATTTATCGAGTAAGATATACATAAAGGCCCAGTTCCTCGTTAGAATGAGGCGTTTGCACAAACACAGGCTACTGCCCAGAAACGTCGAAAGACGCCAACGGGCAGACCAGGTCTTGCCGGATTAAGGCTTGACTTAAGGTAGCTGGTTCAGTTGGACCTACGTTGTGCTCTGCCGAAAACCTACGAGTGGGGAATCTAAGCCGTTATATCCACAAGGCCATGGTTCTCCATGGCCTTTTTTATTGGCTCATCCTTAAACAGAAAGGAGTAATTTTTCAAATTGGACAGTCATAGTAGCGATTATCACTTATGCAGCCCGCAATTCCAGCAGTAAGCACCTAAAAGCTCCCTCCTCATTCACTGGATTTGCTTTGGGTGTGGTTTGCTGCATTTTGCGGGAAACAACCTGAAGCGAGGAATCCAGAGTCGGATATCTCTCTTCCCAACATTTCAGTCTCAGATTTTGCGGGTCATCGCAACCTGCGGCGCTTGCCGTTGTTGCTTTTTGTTCGCCCTGAGACGGAAGGGGATTCACGTCTATGTTCAAGTTATCAAATATATTTTCCAGTCGTTCTGACGCTCGATCTGTTCTTGATAAGGGTACAGATTCGAGCGAATATGAGCGCCGCATGGTTGAACTCTGCGCGGTTTCCACACAGGAGGCGATCGAGGCGTTAAACTCAACCCCCAGGGGATTGTCTTCCGAAGAGGCCGAACGCCGTCTTAACGAGTACGGCGCGAACGAACTTGCCCACGCCAAGCAACTCGGTTTCTGGGGTGACATTTTTCGCCGCTGCAAGAGTCCCCTGGTGGTACAATTGCTCGTGATCGCCGCCCTTGCCGGATTCATCGGCGAGGCTAAATCAGCGGTCATCGTTGGTGCGATGGTTGTTCTCAGCGTTGGGCTTTCCTATATCCTTGATCGCAGATCGAGTCGCGCGGTCGAGACGCTGGGTAAGCGTGTTCAATCACGAGCCCTGGTCTTGCGCAACGGAGAGGAGAGCGAAGTCAAGATCTCGGAAGTCGTTCCGGGTGATATTGTTCTGCTGCAAGCCGGTTCGGTCGTGCCGGCAGACGTGCGGCTGCTGGTCACCAAGGATTTTTTCTTGAGCCAGTCTTCGTTAACCGGTGAATCCATGCCCGTGGAGAAGACCGCTCATGTCGGGGAAGCTCAGGGCCAGAGCGCATGGGAACTGGTCAATGCTTGCTATCTCGGAAGCAGTGTGACCAGCGGTTCGGCTCGCGGCGTGGTAGTGAACACGGGGACACGGACCCTGTTCGGCGCCATTTTCAAAAGTCTTGGCGAAGAACGCGAGAAAACCAGCTTCGATATCGGCGTACGTTCCTTCACCTGGCTCATGATTCGTTTCATGCTGGTCATGACCTGTGCAGTCTTTTTCATTGTGGGCATGACAAAGGGGAATTGGAGCGAAGCCCTCCTGTTCGCCCTTTCCATCGCCGTGGGGCTCACTCCGGAAATGCTCCCCATGATCGTCACCGTCAACCTGGCCAAGGGGGCGCTGGCTATGGCCGCTAAAAAGGTCATCATCAAGCGGCTTCCCTCCATTCAGAATTTCGGCGCCATCGATATCCTGTGCACGGACAAAACCGGCACCCTGACCCAGGATCAGGTGGTTCTGGAGCGATACGTGGACATCACCGGACGCACAAGCGAGGACGTTCTGAGTTATGCCTATCTCAACAGCTATTATCAAACCGGGCTGCGCAACCTCATAGACCGTGCCATCCTTGACCATAGCGCCTTGGATGTCGAGGGGTGTCCGCTGGTGGACGAACTACCGTTCGACTTTCAACGCCGCCGCATGTCGGTGATCATGGACTATGATGGAGACCATGTTTTGATCTGCAAAGGCGCGGTGGAGGAGATCTACGATTGCTGCAGCCATTACCAGATCGGCGAAGAGGTGTATCCTCTCATAGAGATGATCCGGGACAATCTCTTCGAAGAAGTCGATAATCTCAACAAGGATGGTTTCCGCGTACTGGCCATTGCCTATCGCGAGTTTCCTCAGGAGAAGGCCGAATTTACTGTAAAAGACGAAGCCGAGTTGGTTCTCTTGGGATATGTTTCTTTCTTCGATCCTCCCAAGGCCTCGGCAACTGAAGCGCTCGACCTCCTGCACAAAGCCGGGGTTCGGGTCAAGGTGCTGACCGGCGATAATGGTCTGGTCACGCAAAAGGTATGTGCGAACGTCGGACTGAAAGCGGAGCGAGTAGTGTCGGGGGCGGAACTGTCCCAACTCGCGCCGCAGGAATTCAGCCAACGGGTGCAGGAACAGGATATCTTCGTCAAGCTCAGCCCGGCCCAGAAAGAGCAGATTGTCCGTGCTCTGCGCGAAGCCGGTCATGTGGTCGGATTCATGGGGGATGGAATCAACGATGCGCCCGCCCTCAAGGCCGCCGATGTCGGGATTTCCGTCGACTCAGCCGTGGACGTGGCCAAGGAAACCGCGGATATCGTGTTGCTGGAGAAAAGCCTGCTGGTCCTCGAAGAGGGGATCATGGAGGGGCGGAGGGTCTTTGCTAACATCGTCAAGTACATCCGCATGGGCGCGAGTTCCAACTTCGGCAACATGTTCAGCGTCGTCGGTGCCAGCTACCTGCTCCCGTTCCTGCCGATGCAGTCGGTGCAGATTTTGACCAACAACCTTCTCTATGATTTCTCTCAGACCGGTATTCCCACGGATAATGTGGACGAGGAACTTGTCCTCAAGCCGCTCAAGTGGAACGTCGACAACCTCAAGCGGTTCATGCTCTGCATAGGACCGATCAGTTCGATCTTCGATTATGCCACCTTTGCCCTGATGTGGTACTTCTTCGGCTGCAGCGCGTTCAGCGATCCGGGAATCGGAGCTGCGCAGCAGGAGCTGCACGCGCGGCTCTTTCAGACCGGGTGGTTTGTGGAATCGCTTTTAACGCAAACCATGATTGTGCATATTATCAGAACCCGGCGCATCCCCTTCTTTGGCAGTCGCGCCTCTTTGCACATGACGCTAACCACCCTGATCATCATGGCCGTGGCTAGTTGGCTTCCGTACTCACCCTTTGCGGACGCGCTCGGTATGGTTCCATTGCCTCCCATTTTTTGGGCATGGATTGCGGGTTTCCTCGCAACCTATGGCGTTCTAACCCACATCGTGAAAACATGGTATTTCAACCGTTATGGAGGTAATTGACAATGGATAGTTTACTGGACGCATTACAGGAAGGACGGTTGATCGAATTTCCTGATAACAACAAGGAACACTCCCTCCGGTTCCTGGCGCATATTCTTGAGGCAATACCCTCACTACCGGCGGGTACCGATGTGGCTGGGGTGATCATGTCCAAGGAAGGGTCCACCAAAACAGCGCTCGGCAAAGGCTGGGCCTGCCCGGATGCACGAGTTGCATTCAATGAAGACCTCATCTGTGTTGTGGGATGGAGCCCCACAGGAATAGATTATGGCGCACCGGATGGCATACCGGTCAAAATAATTGCGATGTATCTTGTGCCGGAAAACCAGCGGAGCAGTTATCTGCGGGAGGTTTCCCTGTTAGCAAAAGCCATCGAAATCTATCCCGGACTTGATCGGCTAAACGAAGCCAGCGAATTGAACGAGGTTCGTGATCACCTGCTTGATCTGATAAGCTCAACCAAGGGAACGGTCGGCCCAGACACAAGGGCACGAATGATTCAGTTACAGGCTAGGCCAAGTGTCATTGAAGCGCCTTCCTACAATTTTGCGAACCTTATCGTGGAGCCTGTGACCATTATAACATGTGCTGGTGCAAAACCTGTTGTGCTCGCGCATGACCGGGAACTCGTTGACTTGCTCGATAGCTCTACCGATCTTGCAGAGGGGATTGCCACGCAGGGCAAGTTCCAAAACAACGGGTGGTGTATTGTTAAAAGCCGGGAAACATCCTTTCAGGCAGACCGTGCTCTCTTCGACTGTCTGGCGATAAAGGAAACAGGAATCGTTCAGGTGGGCAAATGAGTCGATGGTGACAGGCTTCGAGGGGCGGTGTCATAAGAACACCGCCCCTCGAAGGGTGAAGGAAAAAAGGTCGGATTATCCGAGATAGAAATTGGTTGGGTCAATACCCCTGATGATTGCAAGCTCTTCTTCGGTGGGAGACGGAGTCTCGATAACATTGGGCGAGACCTTGAGATCCCATGCGCAGGCAGCTTTGATTTTTTCGACTGTCTGACCAGGGAAATACTCGGCCAAGTACATTTCCTTGGTGTCTTCATCAAATCTGTAGACGCCCATGGTGCTGACCACGCAGTCCGGTCCGCCGCCGATCATGCCGAGTTTCTCGCGTTCACCCGGGCCGCCCAGGAAACCAGGGGTGGTAAGATACTCGACTTTTTCAACGAACTTCTTTTTGTCCTGGGGCATGATGGCCAAGACCCGCTTGCCCGAGGTGGCCATGTCGTTGGCGCCGCCGCTGCCGGCGAAGTAAGTGAAGCTTTCTCTCTTGGCCCAGTCGCCAGCGCCGGTGGAGTTGATGTTACCGAATTTATCGATCTGGGCACCGCCGATAAAGGCCACGTCAACCTCGCCACGCTGCAAGGCCGCCATGGTGGACAGCATACCGAAGGACGCGTCGGCATTGGTGAACAGGCAGGGATCATCGACGGTGATGGCCAGACCAGGAGCCGCGGTGGCCCGAATGGCGCCGCCCTCGGTGAACATAACCATGTTTTTAGCATGGGAAACCATTGCGAATCCGGCAACAACCAGCGGCAGGCCAACGCCTACGAAGACAACCTCGCCGTCATTGATTTCCTTGGCGCAACGAATGGCCATCAGCTCTGTCAGTTTGAAAGTAGGTGCAGTCATGATCATTTACCCCCTTTTTTTGCGGCGAGTGCCTCTTCATAAGCTTTGAGACGGTCGTCAGAGTACAAGGGCACCCCTTTCCAGCATGCCGGATCATGATAGCCGTAGTCAACATCCATTTTTGGTTTGAAGCCGAGGACAGGTTTGAGGCGATCCAATCCTTCCTGGCCGAATTTGGCTTTATATTTCTCAATGTAGGCGGCGTGGTCTGCGCAACCATAAACCCATTCGTTGAGGAATTCAGGCAAGAGTTCTTCGTGCCGTTCGTATTTACCCTGATATTGGCTGAAGCGGATGTCGAGACCATAGTAACCGCGGCAGGCAGAAGGATGGGCGCCGTAGGGGCAATGAACAACGGCCAAAGTCTTGTAGTAGGGAACGATGACGCGGTCGGGATCGCTTCTGATCTCTTCCGGCTCGACGATTTCCTCGCAGGTAACGATGACGCCCCGCTTTGATCCCATGGCGCCGAACTCATCGGTAACACCGCGGGTACCATAGGAGACCACATTGCCATAACGGTCGGCCTTCTGGGCATGGATGACGGCGACATCGGCTCGCCAAGCCCGGACAACGGTTGTTTTATCGCCAGTGAAAGGATCTTCGACAAATCTGATGTCGGTGGGATTGTGCTTGGGCATGTCTGTTCCGATATTGCCCTTCACGGGAATGAAGGGAATGCCGAGGAAACCAGCAATCAGGGCGCTGGTCGCACCGAAATTGGAGATGTCATATCGTTTGAGATGCCCCTTGTTGAACGCGCGGCGGATGGCATAGGGTGCTTTGACGTACCAGTTCATGATCCAGGCGGAGTGAATCTCCGTAACACAGCCGGCGCCAACCAAAATATCGAGCCCGCCGACGTCGGTGGATGATTCGATGGTGGTCAGATGCCTTTTTTTCTGCCTGATGATTTCATGAGTCAAAGCCATGGGGACCATAATCTGGAATCCACCATAGTACACTGTGTCGCCATCCTGGATGTATTTAGCTACTGCATCCTTGAGCGTCATCCTTTTGTCGAGATCCATTCCATTCTCCTTCTGTTTTTCCTTCTTTGGGTTAAGAAAAGAACTAAGCAACGATGAGAATTTTTCGAATACCAGGGTACACCTCCTTCCAGTGGTTTAGCCAAACTCATGGGGAAAAGGTTACTTTCCGACAAATCTTTGAGAGTAGTTGGCACCTCCTTGTTGTATTTGTTGTTCAGTTATGTATTCGGATAAGGATGGCTTGTGTTTATCCGGGCCATTTACGGTGTATATTCGGGGCACATCACATGCATTTGCGGGTTCAGGACGCTATGGTTCGATAAAGCCCCGAGCGCTCAGTCTTTCGTAACAGGGACGACACAGATAATAAACGCGGACGTTGCCGCAGCCGGTGCCGTAGAGCTGTAAAGTGAACGTGCAGTCAGGGCAGCTCGGCAGCATGCATCTGCTTTCACAGAACTTGAAGTTCTCTTCGGGCAGACCGCATTCGTCGCAATCGTGAGGGAAAATGGGCATGTTTCTTTAATCGACAAGCTTTGTATTTATTGAAGCAACTACTTGTTTGATAACAAATATTCAAGCAACAAAAATTAAAGCAACAACTCTGTAAAGAAACGAAACCTGAATCAGGTTGGAAAGAATTCTAGAAGAACCGTTTGGAATTGAAAACTACATATATTTATAAGTGAAGCTTAACTTGGCATGCAAAACCATTTAGGCACAGGGTGGTATTTTTATGCGCACAAGCTTTACTGCGGACCATGATTCAAAAAATGGGTCATTCTGTCAACTCATTTTTTTGTCTCTGAATGTTTTTCGCGTTCTGGCCCAGTCAAAATGGAAAAACAAAGATCTTTCCAGGAAGGACCGATGAAGGAGGATGGTGGATTTGATCTTGAATGCCAAGGTTCGGTTATTGAACCTCTGGTTGCGACGGTTTAACCGGAAAAAAGTAGGCTTGAAAGGCAGCGCGGGCTTCATTGGAGCCGATGATGGCCACCAGATCCTTATTCTGGAAACGAAAGTGCGGGCCGGGATTCGGTTCCAATTGATCGTCCCGGAGTACGCCGACCACCGAAACCCCGGTTTTTTTGCGGACCTCGGCCTCGCCGATGGAGCGGTCCAGCAGGCTGCTGTCCGAGGCGACTGCCACCCATTCAAGATCAAAGCGCTGCTCGGCTGAACGAAACTGGGACAGGGTTTGATACCGTTTTGTCTGACTGACCCGGCTGGTAAAGTATTCCTGGCGCAACGCCTCGGTCTGCCGCTGGATCTCGGTCACCGGCACGTGGAGGGCAAGCAGCACCTGGCGAATCATCTCCAGGCCGGCCTCCAGTTCGGGGTAGACCAGATCGGTGACATTGAGTTCGCTGAAGATGGTAAAAAAATCCGGGTCTGAGAGGCGGGCGACCACCTCAATGCCACTGTTGAGCCGCTGGGCGTGGGTGATAATGGCCTGCGATTCGACAATGCCGGGGATGGTTACCACCAACAGGGCGGCATTGGCCACCGAGGCCGCCTCGAGAACAATCTCATGGCTGGCATCGCCGTACACCACAGCATGACCGGCATTTTTGGCCTGTTCGATCCGCCGCTGATCCAACTCGATGACCACGAACGGCATGGCCAGCCGGTGAAGGGTGGTTGCGATTTGCAGGCCCACCCGGCCGCCGCCGGCGATCACCACATGGCGATGGAGCCCTTTGTCGGGGAAGTTGATCGATTCCAACGGCTCCTTCTGGAACCAGCGTTTCTTTAAGGTGTACAACCGGGCGGTCTGCGCCGAGACGAGCGGGGTCATGACCATGGTCAGCACGGCAGTGGTCAGCACCAGGTTGTACAACTTGTGGTCGATTGATCCAGTAGACAGACCGATCCGGGCCAGGACAAAAGAAAATTCGCCGACTTGGAACAGTCCCAGGCCCACGGCTACCGGGATGACGTTGCCGTAGCGGAACAGCCAGGAAATTGCCGAAAAAATGAAACTCTTCCCCAGGCTAACCAGCACCACCAAAAGGAGAATGACGCCGAAGTTGTGCACGAGGAATTGGGGGTCGAGCAGCATGCCCACCGAGGCGAAAAAGAGCAGGCCGAAAACGTCGCGCAGGGGGATAATGTCGCTGAGCGCCTGGTGACCGTAGTCGGATTCGTTGAGCACCATGCCGGCGATAAAGGCGCCAAAGGCAAAGGAAAGCCCGACCAGGTAGGTCCCGTAGCCGATGCCGAGGCCAATGGCGATGATCGCCAGGAGAAACAGTTCGCGTGAGCCGAGTTTGGCTATATGACGCATCAACCAGGGCAGCAGTTTGGCCCCGAGAACAAACATGCCGACCAGGAAGAGAACGGCTTTGATGGCCGCGTGTCCCAGCGCTACCAGTCCGGTGGCCGGATCGTTCATCAGCGGCAGGATGATCAGCATGGGCACCACCGCCAGATCCTGCACAATCAGCATGCCGATCATCACTTTACTCGACAGGGTGCCGAGCCAGCCCTGGTTCATCAGGGTCTTGAGAATCACCATGGTGCTGGACAGAGAAATCAGGGAGCCAAACCAGATCGACACCTTCCAGTCCCATCCCATCATCCGGCCGATCCCGAATCCGAGCGCGATGGTCAGGCCAATCTGCAGGGGTGTACCGATCAGGGCGATCCATTTGACCGGCTTGAGGTCTTTGTGTGAAAATTCAAGGCCCAGAGCAAAGAGCAGCAGACCGACGCCGATCTCGGCCAGCAGTTCAATGTCATGCACTTCGGTGATAGTCAGGCCGCCGGTATGCGGACCTAGGATGACTCCGGCGAGGATGTAGCCCAGGATGAGCGGCTGCCGCAGCCGCTGCATCAACAGCCCACAGAAAAAGGCGGTGAGGACAAGAAGGATGATATCGGTGGCTATGCCCATGGATCAGGTATTGCGGCGGTTGCAATGGAAGTTTGCCCGTACGGTCGGTCCGGGAGGAAACGGTGTGTCGAATATACCAGCGGAAGAAAGAATGGCGAACGAATTCGCGATCAAGAGACATGGAAGAAAGGGGGAAACCACGTGCACGTTCTTAACCGGACACTGCTGGGTTTGTGACATGTAAAAAACGCTGCCAGCCTCGCCTTATCCCTCGTGGAGACGGTTGATTTCTCGGAATAAACCGGAGCCCCGGTAACGGCGGCCCCATTTTTCATTCTTTTGGAAGGACTGGAGAAGGCATTTTCCGTTTTCGCTTCTTTTTCTCCACCGAGAAACCGAATTTTCCGAGCTTCCTTCCCAACGTGAAATACTGGCCATGGGCAAAGACCAAAGGTTCCGCCTGAGCAAGGTCAAACGCACCGGTGTGGGGATCAATGTACTGCTGATCGGCCTTGACGTTGACCACCTCAGCCATGAACATATCGTGGGTTCCCAGCCTTCGGATCTCAGTTACCCGGCATTCGATATTGATAGGTGCCTCGACGATAATCGGTGCCTTGACCTTGGTGGCTGGGCCCGGCGTTAGTTGCATCTCATCAAATTTGTGGTACTGACGCCCCGAGCGAACTCCGCACCAATCGGTGGCAAAGGCCAGCGGCCGGGTGGTGAGGTTGATGACGAATTCTCCGGTCCGCTTCAGTATCGCATATGAATGGCGCTCCGGCCGCACCGAGATATAGCACATCGGAGGATCGGAACAGAGAGTACCGGTCCAGGCAATGGTAATGATATTGTACTCCTCGGCCGTTTCTCCCAGGCTGACCATGACCGCCGGCAGGGGATAAATCATGGTGCCCGGCTTCCAATCAACTTTTGTCATGGCATTTCACTCCTATCGTAATGTTTGGGAACCGAGGAACGGCTCACGGCTACCGCAACCGTCCGCGAAAAAGGGAAAAATAGACACCAATGCCGCAAAGTGCAGCCGAAAGGGTGAACACGGTACGGATGCTGAGGAGGAACCGGTCGTAATTCTCTGGGCCAATCGCCTCGTGCCCGACCAGCAGAGCCAGAACCACGGTGGCAATGGCCATGCTCATCATCTGGCCCATCAACCGCATGGTAGCCACGGCCCCGGAGGCGATGCCGTACTGCTCCTTGGTCACGGATCCCATGATAGCACTCATGTTCGGGGCGGAAAACAGGGCGAAGCCAAAACCGAGCAGCGCCAGCGTGCAGACAATGCCAACCAGCTCGCTGTCAGTTTGCAACTGGGTAAACACCAACATGCCCAGCACAGTGATGGCCATGCCCGCAGAAGCCAAGAGGCGCGGTTCAAGGCGGTCGGAAAGCCGGCCGGCAAGGGGCGAAAAGATCGCCATCATGACCGGCTGAGCCATGAGCAATAACCCGGCGGTGCGGGGCGGCATGCCTTTGAGATATTGCAGATACAGGCTCATGAGAAACGTGACGGCAAAGGTAGCCGAGTAATTGAGCAGGGCCGCCAGGCTGGAGAAGGTAAAGGTGCGGTTTTCGACAAAGAGGGAGACCTCAAATATCGGATGGGGTGTCCGATTTTGCTGCCGGAAGAAAAAAACCAGTCCGGCTAGCCCGATGGTCAAGAGAATGCAGCCTGTCATCGAAGGCAAGATGGTGGCGCCGTAGATCAGTGACAGGATGGCCACGATGTAGATCAGGCTGCCGAGAACATCGAGTTTTCGGCTGCGGCTGTCAGCCCATTCGCCTTTGAGGAAGAAGAGAGTGATGCCGGTGGAACCGACGCCGAGCGGCAGCATGATCAGAAAAATAGACCGCCAGCCAAACTGCTGGGTCAGGATGCCGCCGGCAAAGGGGCCGACTGAGAGCCCCACATAGACGGCGGCCACATACATGCCGATCGCCCGGCCACGTTTGTGCGGCGGAAAAACAGAGGTCAAAATGGCCATACCAGTGGTGATAAACATCCCGGCGCCCAGGCCTTGCATCGCCCGAAAAACAAGAAGCCAGATCGCGTTGCCGGCAAAGGCAGCCGCGGTCGAGGCCAGGGTATAAGTGATGAGGCCGGCGGTGAACACCTTTTTCCGGCCGTATATGTCAGCGATTTTCCCTGCCGGCAGCAAAACGACCGCCACCGCCAATAGATAGGAGGTGGCGATCCAACTCAACTGCACCGCATTCATCTGGAGATCGGCCTGGATGGCAGGAAGGGCAACATTGACCGAGGAGATCATGAACGGCCCCATGAACGAGGTCAGGGTGGCGACAAAAAGCGCTGATCGTTCAAGGGCAGACCGGTTGTCTGCCGGCGATTGCTCGGGATTGGCTCTCATGGAGAGGGTTGGTGTTTACTTGTTCCCTTTTCCCTTATTGCCCTTATCTTTACCCTTCCCTTGACCCTGCCCCTGGCTCTGTCCCTGGCCTTGATCGTACCCTTGCACGTTGTCTTTGCCCTGCCCCTTGCCGTTGCCGGGGGCACCAGTCAGAGCAAAATCACCTCGCTTGAGCGCATGGAACTCGGCGGAACCAGGCTTGATGCCTAGTTCCTTGGCTATGACACCCCAACCTCGGCCCCGATTGGTGTTGTACGTCTGCAAGATCCGCTCAGGCGGGAGACGCAGCATCTGACCAAGCTGTAAACACATGAAAGCATCGGCGGGAGTGGCCACCGACCTGATGAGGGAGTAGACCTGTGGCTGCGCCACACCGAACTGGATGCTCAATCGAACCCCGTAATCGTTGATGTCGGAATGGGCGCTATTGTTGAGCCCGGAGAGGAAGCCGTCCAGGTCCGCCTGGGCGCTGACAGCAGTCGAGACGAGGAATAAGCAGAGGGCAAGGAGAAGACGCACGTTTTTCATGAAAACTCCTGATGGTGAATGAGAATGGGGGATGGTGTGTCTGTTTATCAACCATTGGTTGACGCAGATCAAGTGATGAAGAGATCTGGGATCAGCGCCGCTGACCGAACTGTTCGTAACTGACCTGGTCAAAACAGAGGGAAGAATAGGGATGACCGTTCTTGCCCTCAACCGGATAGCCGATGCCGACGATCGCCAGGACCATCATCCCCTCGGGCAATCCAAGCAGATCAGCTAAATAAACTTGCGAACTGGTCAGATCCTCGCGCTGCCGCAAACGGATCTGCACCCAGCAACTTCCCAGGCCGAGATCGGTGGCCTGCAGGTGAATCAGGGTGGTGGCGATGGCGGCATCTTCCACCCAAACGTCGCTCTTGGCTGGATCGGCGCAAACCACAATAGCCAGAGGGGCGCCGTGGAGAAAGGTTGCGCCGTGGGCCTTGGCGACCGCCAGTTTCTCCAGTCGCTCCTTCTCGGTGACCACAATAAATTCCCAGGGGTTGTTGCCCTTGGATGAGGGTGAGCGAAGGGCCGCCTCCAACAGGAGATCGAGTTTTTCCTTTTCGACCGGCTGCTTGGTGAAGCGGCGGATACTTCGGCGGGCGCGTAAGAGATCGATCAACATAGAACACCTCACTTGTTTGATAGAGATCTATTCCAGGGCGGTCGCTATTTCTCGCTGGATAGCGGCGATGCATGCGTCCGGATCGGCGGCGTCGCGGATGGGACGGCCGATGACCAGATAATCGGCGCCGTCGGCAATGGCCCGGCCAGGCGTGGCCACGCGCTGCTGGTCGTTCAGGTCGGCCCCGGAGGGTCGAATGCCGGGGGTGACCATGATGAAGTCCTGGCCCAAGCGCTGCCGCAGCAGGGTCGCTTCGCGCGCCGAGCAGACCACCCCATGGCAGCCGAGCTTGAGCACGGTTTGCGCCCGCTGCAGCACCAGATCGTCCACCGAACCCGGGTATTGCAGTTCGCTCACCTGCTCGGCACCAAAACTGGTGAGTACGGTGACCGCCAGGATCTGAATGCCGGTCTCAGCAGCCAGCGCCGCTTCCACCACCGGGCCGTAGCCGTGGACCGTGGTGAAGCTGATGCCCCGGTCGGCGAACTGGTGCACCGCCAGCTGCACCGTGGCCGGGATGTCATAGAGTTTGAGGTCGAGCATCACCTTGCAGTTCTTGGCAACGATATAGTCCACCACCGGCCAGCCACCGGCAAAGAACAGCTGCAGCCCGACCTTGAAAAAACGGATCTGCCCGGCCAACCGGTCGACCAGAGCCAGAGCTTCGCGGGGATCGGCCAGATCCAGAGCAAAGATAATGCGCTCGTCCAGAGGGATTGATGCCTTGTTCATGCCCGGATCATCTCCTCTTTGAGCATGCGGTCGGCAAAATCGAGAACGAACAACCGTTGGCTCGGGGTAGCCCAGGCGATGCAAGAGCAGTGCATGTTGCTGGCGCTGCGGACCAGCAGCTCAAAGCGCAGCGAGCTCTGCTCCAGGATAACGGTGAAATAGAAAGGACCGCACTCCGCATGCCCCAGCTGCTCCGGCCCCAAAAGATCAGGGGGCACGCTAAGAAAAAAGACGCCTTCCAGGCCGCCCGGCTTCAGGGTCCGTTTGAGATAGCTGTCGAGGGTGTCGCGTTCGAGAAAAGTGATCTCGTCGATCATGTACTGGCGCATGGTGTATTCCTTGGCTGCCTGCCGGCAGCGTCATTTTAAAGATATTCGGCGGCCAACGAGGCCAGGTGGCTGCGTTCGGAACGGGTCAGGGTGATGTGACCGCACTCTTCCTGCCCCTTGAGCCGTTCGACCGTATAGCTGAGGCCGTTGCTGCTGGCATCGAGATAGGGGTTGTCGATCTGCTCGGGGTCACCGGTGAGGACCATTTTGGTGCCCTCCCCTGCCCGGCTGATAATGGTTTTGACCTCGTGCGGGGTCAGATTCTGGGCCTCGTCGATGATGACGTACTGGCGGGAGATCGAGCGGCCTCGGATATAGGTCAGGGCCTCGAGTTCGATCCGGTCTTCCCGGAGCATGCGATTGATGCCCAGTTCGGAGGCGGCATCCTGTTTGCCGCCGTTGGTCAGGCCCATCAGGTAGGAAAGATTGTCAAAAATCGGCTGCATCCACAATTTCAATTTATCGTCCTTGGTGCCGGGGAGGTAGCCGATATCCCGGCCGAGCGGAATCACCGGCCGGGAAACCAAGAGCTTTTCGTATCGGCTGCCCTTAAGGGTGTTGGCCAGTCCAGCGGCCAGAGCCAGCAGGGTCTTGCCGGTGCCGGCCTGGCCGATGAGCGAAACCAGGGAAATCTCAGGGTCCATCAATAATTCCAGGGCCACCCGCTGCTCCATGCTGCGGGGGCGAAGGCTGGAGGCACTCTCAAAGACGGGGTTAAGTGATTTCAACCGATTGTTGGCCACAACCCGGCCAATGCCGGTGTGTTTTTCATTGGCCTCGTCCACCAGAAGAATGAACTCGTTGGGCTGCAATGTCTCCTGATCGAGTTGCAGTTCCTTGCTCTGGTGGAAACGGTCGACAGTGGCTGCCGA
Organism: uncultured Desulfobulbus sp.; assembly: GCF_963662935.2. NCBI lineage: Bacteria > Pseudomonadati > Thermodesulfobacteriota > Desulfobulbia > Desulfobulbales > Desulfobulbaceae > Desulfobulbus > uncultured Desulfobulbus sp. The sequence goes on from NZ_CAXXTL010000001.1 coordinate 833,525, forward strand.
CACCTTGAGACTGCGCCAACCGGTGTACAGCTGGTCAAAATCAGCCTTTTCCTTTTCAAAATCAGCCACTTCTATGCCGAGAGCGTCGGCCTTGAGACGGGCATTGATGTCCTTGGAGACAAAAATCACCCGCTTACCCTCCTTGAACAGACGGTAGGCGGTGGCGATGATGCGGTTGTCGGGGATATTGAGGTCGATGCAGGTGCCGCAGTCCCCTTCCTTCTCCATGGTGATCCAGACGGTGCCGCCGTCGCTGGTGCGCACCCCTTTGCCCAAGCTGCCTTGGCCGCGCAGTCGGTCGAGGTCACGGATAACACCGCGGGCGTTGCGGCCCAACTCATCGTTATTCTTTTTGAATTTATCCAACTCCTCGATCACCGTCATCGGCAGAACCACGGTATTGTCGGCAAAGCAGGAGATGGCTTGGCTGTTGTGGAGAAGGACGTTGGTATCGAGGATGAAATATTTATCGGACATGCTGTTCCCTAAGGCTGAGGGATGGAAGAGGCTGAGCGCTTACAGATCGAGGCTGGTGGTGTCGCGGTTGAGGACCTCGCACCCTTCCTCGCCGACGATCACCATGTTTTCCAAACGGATGCCGCCCCAATCGGCCAGGTAGAGGCCCGGTTCAACAGTGACGACCATGCCGGCCTGCAGCTTTTTGCGGCCGCGCGGCGAAAGGCGAGGCTCCTCATGGACCGCAATCCCCACCCCATGGCCGAGGCCATGGCCGAAAGCATCGCCGTAACCGGCATCGATCAGCACCTGACGCGCGGCTTGGTCCACCGATACTCCAGTGACCCCGGCGCGGATGGCGCCGATGCCGGCAAGCATGGCCTGCCGCACCAGCCGGTGGCGTTCGATAAAGGTCGGGTTGGGTTTGCCGGCGACAAAGGTCCGGGTCATATCGGAACAGTATCCCTGGTAGACCAGGCCCATGTCGACCAGCACCAGATCGCCCGCCTGCAGCTCACGATCCGTGGGCACGGCGTGGGGCCGGGCGGCGTTGGTGCCGAAGGCAACGATGGTGTCGAAACTCGGGCCCTCGGCCCCCATCTCCCGCATGGTCAAATCCAGGGCCAGGGCTATCTCGCGTTCGGTCATGCCCGGTTCGAGGGTATGGTATACCGACTGAAACACCTTCTCGTTCAGCCGGGTGGACTGGCGCAGCAGGTCAAGCTCGCGTTCGTCCTTCACCGCCCGCATCGCCTCAATCAGACCGCTTTCCGCCCGCAGCGTCAGTCCCCGTTTTTGCGCCATATCGGAGAGCCGAAGATAGGCCGAGTGGAGAAAATAGTCGCTCTCAAAGGCCAGGGTATGAAAACCAAGTGTTTTCTTGAGCTTCTCCAGGAGTTTCAACAACCCCTTGGTATACATCTCCACCTTAAATAGCGGGGCCTCGGCCTCGGCCTGGAGGGTGAAACGGGAGTCAGTCAGGAGCAAGGGCGATCCGTCGGCGGGGATAAGGAGAAACCCGCTCGTCTCCTGGATACCGTGATCAGGTGCGGTATAGCCGCTGAGGTAGCGGCGGTTGTCCGGCTGGGAAACCAGCAGGGCGTCGATTTTCTTCCGACGCAAGGTTGATTGCAACCGGACGATCCGGTCAAACTCATCGTTCCTGGTCATACTCAAACCCCGGTCCAATCCTTGAGTTGTGCTTTAAACTGCTCCAGGGCCTGGCCGTACTGACCATCAAGATCCATCTCCAGCCGTGTCCACTGCTCCTTGAACTGCGGCTCCATGGTTGGGTCGATCTTCGAGGTGTCGGCCTTCATTCCCTTACGCATCAACATCTGCTCGATCTGCATCCGCATCTGTTCCTTGAGCTGGTCGTACAACTGGGTGCGGTGCTGGCCATACTGTGAGGTAATGGTCTGTAACTCCTGGCACAGAGCGGCGATATCGGCGGTGTCTTTGTTGAGTTCGATAATACCTCGAACAGCCCTTTCAATCCGCTTGGTGCCTTCTTCGTCTCGGGGCAAAAAAAGATTGCGCAGCAGCGAGTTAAGCATGCCCTTACGGATGGAGGCGTGTTCGGACGGCTCGTGCTCACCGAGGATTGCCGCTAGGGAGGGTTTGGTCCCATTGAGGTATTCGGCGGTGGACTGCATCCCTTTTTTCAGGCGTTCCTCGTGGCGCATCTCGTCCGGAGTGGCCATGCCCATGCGGGCGGCGCGCTCCATGACCAGATCCATAGTTGATTTTATCCCAGCCATGAACGGTTTCTCCTTATAGATTTTGAGGGGGGGGGACGGTATGGCCCTCGACTATATACATTGTCGGCGAAAACTACAAGTTGCGGCGATCGATCAGGCGAGCGGCAAAGAAACCATCAAGGCCATCGCCTGGATTGGGCCGGAAAAACCCGGCAGCATCCACCAGTTTTCGGGCTGCATCCGGCAGCAACGTCGTTGCATCTTCCACCGCAAAATGGGGGCAGCGCTCTTGAAACAGGCGGATCACTTCCTGGTTTTCTTCTGGTTCCAGTGAACAGGTGACGTAAACCAAGGCACCGCCGGGTTTGAGCAAAGAGGTAGCGATTTCAAGCAGGTGCACCTGGGTCTGCTGGTACTGGGCCAGATCCTCGGGCAGGCGGTTCCAACGGATGTCGGGCTGGCGGCGAATAACACCGGTGCCTGAACAAGGAGCATCAATGAGAATGACATCAAAGGGCTGGGGCCGGGTGGCGGCATAGCTCCGCAAATCGGTGCGTACCGGCAGTACCGGCTCATTGTGGCCCAAGCGGTGCAGGTTTTCCCGGAGCAGTCGATACCGGCGAGCATCTGGCTCAATGGCGACGAGCGTGCCATCGGGCGGCAGAATCTCGGCCAGGTGCGACGTCTTGCCGCCGAGGCCGGCGCAACCATCGAGGATACGGCAACGACTGCGCAGCGGGCCGACGAGTAGAGTCGCGAGTTGCGCCGCCTCGTCTTGGACCTGAAAATGGCCCAGATCGTAGCCGGGCAGAGAGGTGATGGAGCCGGGAAAAAATTCGATTGTCAGGCTCAGTGGGCTGAAGAATCCTTTTTGGGCGTCGATCCCTGTTTTCGCCATCAGGTCCTTTAAAGCGGATCGACTGGTGCGCCGTGTGTTCACCCGCAGAGAGAGCAGCGGCTCCGTATTGTTGCAGCGGCAAATCGTCCGGGCTTTTTCCGTGCCGAATTGCGTCTGCCAACGTTCAATCAGCCAGGCTGGGTGGTTGAGGACCGGCGGATCGGTCTGGGCCATCTGCTCGGCGGTGGGCAGGGTTGCCCGGCTCCGGGCCACGGTGCGCAGGATACCGTTGGCAAACCCGATCAACCAGGCCGGTTGGCCAGCCGCCTTGAGCGTATTGACCGTGGCATTGACCGCTGCCGACTCCGGAACACGGCTTAAAAACAACAACTGATAGACCCCGATCCTGAGCGTCATCAGGGTGCGTGGCTTCATCTTGCGCAGCGGATGCTTGGAATAGGTGCGGATGATATGGTCAAGATACTCTTTCTGCCGCAGGACCCCGTAGACCAGGTTTTTGACCAGCCCACGATCGATATCGGCCAGATGTTCGATAGCTGTCCGAAAAAGGAGATCTATCGAATTGTGAGTAGTGGCCCAGAGGCAGAGCACCTCGACGGCAACGGCCCTGGGTGTGATGGGGTTAGAAGGTAAAGTCATAGCTAGTTCGAAAATTATCCTTGTAATATCAATTAATTAAAATTATAAAAAATCTAATACCATCAAGCAATCAGTAGAGGTGCACTCTGCCATGCTTGACGTGAATTGCAATGATTTTTCGACCGGATACCCTATCCATGGACAGGAATCGGCACGGAGATTTTACAGGCGAAACGATGAAGCGAGTCCAGCTTTCCCCTTGACAGCGAAAAGCCCGGTAAGGTAAAAGAACGGCACACTCAAGCCGGAGTGGTGAAACTGGTAGACGCACTGGACTCAAAATCCAGCGGGGGCGACCCCGTGTCGGTTCGATTCCGACCTCCGGTACCAAAAAAATCAAGGAGTTACACAGCATACTGTGTGGCTCCTTTTTTGTTGGCACACTCTCGTCGAATGCCGGTCAGATGAAATTAACTTTTCCTCCCTCCGCATGCGTGAAATCCCAAACAATTCCAAAAATATAATCTCAAAGGTAAAATTTATGAGCAAGAATGATGTGGTTTTTTATGAATGCGAGAAATGCAAAGACGAAAATGCCATTGTGTGCCCCCATTGCAACGGCGAAGGGGAAAATCCTGATGAGTTAGGATTGCCCTGTGACTTTTGCGAAGGGGAAGGCGAAATAATTTGCCCAGACTGTAAAGACGGGCATAGGGGGTGAGGTGGCTCGTTGCCGAAGCTCAAGCTTAATTTGGACAGAAAGCCATGGCTGCATGGCAAGCATACTATCAGCAGGCGAACAAATTAGGCTTGGATTCGTGACATTTTGAACACGAAAGAGAATACCTGTTCAGAGAAATGCAGGAAGCAATGACGCTCTCTAGGTAAGATGGTAATATGGTGTTTGTGCTTCAGATACGATCACGAAAAATGCAGGACGGAGACTGAGGATGCCCAAGGGATTACTGATCGTTTTCACTGGCAACGGCAAAGGTAAAACAACCGCAGCCTTGGGCATGGCGGTGCGGGCTGCTGGCCATGGCCTCAAGGTCTGCTTTATCCAGTTTATCAAGGGTGGTTGGCACTATGGCGAACTCGACGCAGTTAAACGGTTCGAAGATTTGATCGACCTGCACGTGATGGGAAAAGGCTTCACCTGGAAATCCGACAACATCGAGGAGGATGCGCGCCTGGCCCGTGAAGCCTGGGATTTTGCCAGCACAGCAATTGCGTCGGGAAAATATCATACCGTCGTTCTCGACGAGTTCACCTACCTACTTCATTACAACATGCTGGAGATCGAACCCTGCCTCGATGTTCTTGCCGCCCGTAATCCAAATCAGCATGTGGTGATCACCGGCAGGTACGCGCCTGAGCCACTGATTGCTGCGGCCGATCTAGTCACTGAAATGCAGATGATCAAGCATCCTTTAAAAAGTGGTATCAAGGCGCAAAAGGGGATTGAGTTCTGATCGGCTTCTTCAACCCGTATAAAACCAATCGACCAAAACACTCTCCGCAACGACCTAAACATTCCACAAAAAAAGCCCCTTGACCGGTTGGCCAAGGGGCTTTTTTTCACGTTCTAATATCTAAGAAATGCCCGAGTCACTCCAGCAACTTCATACCAGAAAGAAGGAAGCTGAAGGTCAATTTGCCCAAAATCGGGCTTCCTGTTCCAGCCATTTCATGGCCCTGCCGTAAAATTTGGCTTCATCGATGCTCACATTGGCAAAACAAATGGCCGGTTCCAAGGGGAGCTGATCAGAACAGAGGCGAATTTCGCTGTCATCCAAAAAACGGACAAGCAAGGTACTGTCTTTCTTCAGCAACCCCTCTTCAAAAACGGATACAAGGGTGTCGGTATTCAGCACGGAAAGCTCATCGTCAATCACCGCTGACCGCAGGTCGATGATCAATTCCCGGCAACGGGGCATATTGAGCATGGTTTGAGCAATCTGCAAGATGTCCCACCCGGCATCATCGTCTACTTCCCCTGAAACAACAATGGAATAGACCGTTCCGTCCTTCTCCTTCTTGATTCTGAATCGCATATCTTCCTCCCTTGGATGAATGATTATTCCCTTAATCAAATGCAATCAAAGAACTCCCGCCATGCCCAGTAAATATTCGGTAACGTTTCTTTCTGATCACGTACCATTAAATATTCCGTATGTCTTTATCGGCTGGCGACCTGAAAAAGCTTTAGCGAAAAAGAAAATCTTTTTGCCTATCAATAAAATGTCAAAAAAACAGAACATTAGACATCTTCTCTCTCTCAATTGGAACAGAAGAACAACTGTCCAGGCAACTTCTTCGACCAAAATAGTATTGTAATAACAGGTGGATGAACACTTGACCCGTGAGTCTTTGCACCAATAAGCTTAATTTTAAGGGGAGACCGGTCGATAAGACGTGGGAGACAGGGATTGCTTTTTTGTATGCAGACGGGAAGGGATGATACGCATGGAATACATGATTCAACCAAACGATGCCGCCACCAATGCTACCCGCCAACTTGAAGCGGGCAGTAAAACGCGGAAAAACAATCGTCCCGAGGCGAAAGACTCGACATCGTTGCGCGGCTCATGGTCAAACGCCGCATCAGGCCTTTCAGTGCAGTCCAACTTCCAGGATTTTCTGGCACAAGAAACCGCCCTCCAATCCTCCCGGAAAACCGCCAATCAGGCAGAGGCCGGTTCTTCTAAAACAGCTGCGACACAGCAGACAACCGATGGAACGCACGAGATCGTGCACATCCTGCAAAAGGGGGAAACCATCTGGGAGCTGGCAAGGGAAAAATACAAGGTCGATCCGGCGGAGATTCTGCGTTGCAACAAGATCGACAACCCCAACAAACTCAGGGTCGGGCAGCAGATTCGTATCCCCACCGAAACCCAAGGCGGTTTGACTGGCGCCTCGGAGAAAGTGGTTGCCGGTTGGTACGGAGAGTACCACCAAGGCCGGCTCATGGCCAACGGCGAGCCGTTTGACATGCATGGCGCCACCATCGCCCACCGCGACATACCCATCGGCGCCGAGGTCGAACTGGAAAATCCAAAAACCGGGGAAAAGGCCAGGGCCGTGGTCACCGATCGGGGTCCTTATCATCGGGGCCGGGATGTCGATCTCAGTTATGGCCTGGCCCAACGCCTTTCCATCGCCAAACAGGGTGTCGGCAATCTGAAAATGCGCGTCCTGTAAGCGCCCTCGCCCCCCCTTTTCTACTGCCAGGAACAGCCGGTTGAATTCACCCAAGAGCAAGCAGACTATCGGCCAGCACGCAATCTTCCACCTGCGCCCTATCAGGCAAGGTGCTATAATCCCCTAAAATTCCGACCAGTTCCCCAATACACCACCGCCACTCTTCAATGGTGAAGAGTTTTCTCCGTTCAGCAACTACCCGCAATACACAATCGTTCTTTCGTCCTGCCTGATTAGTCTCTATCCGGTTTGATCGTTTGAGTCGCCTTCAAAGCCTGGGACTTCGGCTCACGTGAATACCACAATAATCCCGCCGAACAGCCGATGATGCCGGCAATTTCCCACGGTTGCAGCGCCTCACCCAGCACAATCCAGGCCAGCAGGGCGGTGGTCACCGGCACAAAGGACATAAACAAGGACACGGTGATCGTGCCCAGATGACGGATGGCATAGGCCACGCAGACCAGAGCCAGAACATTGACGATGACGCCTTGATAAATCGCCTGAACCGCCATATCTTGCAAGGAAGCCTGAGAAAAACCAGAGGGGAAAAAGTACCACATTGGGGTAAAGAGTACCACGTTGACCATGGGCACAATAACCACCACGTCCTGCCAGCTCATGTGCCAGAGACGGATGCCGGTCATGTGAAAGGTGTAGCAGAGTGCGGCGATCAGGAGCAGGATAATCCCGGCCGTCCGGTCCACGGTGAACACCAAACCACCAGTCATGACCAGGTTGGAGAAAAAGATCAGGCCGATGGCGGCATAACGGTGGAAGGCAATTCGCTGCCGGAAAAGCAGCCAGGCGGCGATAGCCCCCAGCACGGGCAGCATGCCGTTGACCAGCACCCCGGCATGGGCAGCCCGCACCACCTTGAGCCCGTAGAAAGAGAGCATGGTGTAGGGGAAGCCAACACCCAGACCGACGACCAGGTACTGCCACATGCTGAACCGCCGCCAAGGATAACGAAGAATCAGGGGTGAAACCGCAAGAAAGGCTGTCCAATACCGCAAGAGGGTGATATCAGCCGGTTGCAAGAGGGAGTGGACACCGTGGCGCGAGAGCGTGATCCAGCCGGACCAAATGAAGACCACGGCCAAGGCGGCCAGGTAGGGTTTAATCGTTTTCATCGCAGGCAGCATTACTCCGGATTATTCCCACCCGCAAGCCTTTCGCGGTCGCTACCGGGCGACGGCGTAGATCAAGAGCTTTTAACCTGCCACACGAGGAGTTTAAACAATGAGCCGACTTCTGGGACAACCCCATGCGCTCACCGCGCTCCGTTTCGACAACCGCTTCACCCGTGAATTACCCACCGACCCTCTGAGGGAAAACCGACGACGCCAGGTCCACGGTTCCTGTTACTCGCGGGTGGCACCCGTCCAAACCGTAGGGCCGCAACTCGTTGCCTATTCGCGGGAGGCGGCAAATCTGCTCGACCTGACGGAAGCGGAATGCCGCTCCGAACTCTTCACCCATATTTTTTCCGGCAATCAGCTGCTCCCGGGGATGGATCCCCATGCCGCCTGCTACGGCGGCCACCAGTTCGGCAACTGGGCCGGACAGTTGGGCGATGGTCGGGCCATCAATCTGGGCGAAATCGTCAACAAGCAAGGACAACACTGGACCCTGCAACTCAAGGGCGCCGGCCCGACCCCCTATTCCCGCACCGCCGATGGCCTGGCGGTGCTGCGCTCCTCGCTCCGTGAATTTTTGTGCAGTGAGGCTATGTTTCACCTGGGTGTGCCGACGACCAGAGCTCTGAGCCTGATCCTCACCGGCGAAACAGTGGAACGCGACATGTTCTACGACGGTCACCCAGAGGAAGAACCTGGAGCCGTGGTCTGCCGGTTGGCGCCCTCCTTCATCCGTTTTGGCAATTTTGAACTCTTTGCCGCTCGAAATGAGCTTTCCGTTCTGCAGCATCTGGCTGATTTCACCATTCGCACAGGTTTCGCCCATTTGGGCGAACCATCCCCCGAGGTGTACGGCCGCTGGTTTGACGAAATATGCCGGACCACCGCCTCCCTGATGGTCCACTGGCTGAGGGTTGGCTTTGTCCATGGGGTGATGAACACCGACAACATGTCGATCCATGGTCTGACCATTGATTACGGGCCCTACGGCTGGCTTGAGGATTACGATCCCACCTGGACCCCGAACACCACCGACGCCCAAGGCCGCCGCTACTGCTACGGTCGGCAGGCCACCATCGCCCACTGGAATCTGGCGCAACTGGCCAATGCCCTCTATCCGCTGATCGGCGCAACCGAACCTCTGGAGCAATCCCTGCGCGACTACACCCGCCATTTCGAACAGGGCCGGCAGGCGATGATGGCGCACAAACTCGGGCTCGCCGCCTTTGAACCGGAGCTGGACCGACCGCTGATCGAGGATCTGCTGCGGCTTCTGACTGAGGTAGAAACGGACATGACCCTTTTTTTCCGGCACTTGGCATTGGTGCCAATGGAAGCTGCAATGACCGCCGAGGATCGGTTTGCACCCCTGCATGAGGCCTTTTACCAGCCGGAACAACTGACGCCGGCTTATCGGAGTCGGCTGTCCTCCTGGCTCGACCGGTATAGCGAGCGGCTGCGCCGCGACAACCGGCCCGACGACAAACGAAGGGAGCAGATGAACGCGGTCAACCCAAAATACGTATTGCGCAACTATCTGGCCCAAATGGCCATCGACAAGGTGCTGCAGGGAAATTATTCCTTAGTGGAGGAACTGCTGGAGGTTTTGCGCCATCCCTACGACGAGCAGCCGGGCAAAGAACGGTTTGCCGAGAAACGGCCCGAGTGGGCCCGCAACCGGCCGGGGTGCTCAATGCTGTCATGCAGCTCCTAGGGAAGGCCAAGGAAAAACTATCCTGAATGCCAAAGAACTGTTACATGTAACCAATTCAATTAATTCGAATAACAACCGGACACCAATGAACTGATAGACTGATAACGTAGCATAAACAGAAAGCGGCAATCCTTGAGCTCAAGGATTGCCGCTTTCTTTTGTCATCAGCACAACCCGCCTCCAGACACAATGTTACAGACGAACACTTCCACGACACAACACCTACCAAAAAACAGCTAACGTTACGCAATCACAATAAAAACAACATCACCTCCCCGTCGATACCCATGACAGAGAGGATCTGTTCATGCGGAGTGGCTGCAACAAGCAGGAGTTCCCGGAATCGCCCCCTCTTGGAACATGCTCTTTCTCTCCAGGACGGAGAGTGCTGTTGCACGGATGCGCTCAACGGCCGACGGTTTCGCCGCTGGCCATGTCACCGGAACATCGGCACCGATAAGGCTCACCAATGACAGCCCTTCGGTAACGGCCACCGGTTTAAGGGGTAGGAAACATGGGACTTTCCAGCGCGTTATATACAGCGATCAGCGGCTTGCAGGGCAGCTCGCAGGCCATGACCGTCACCGGCAACAACATTGCCAACAGCAACACCGTGGGGTTCAAATCCAGCTCAACGGTCTTTGCCGATCTACTTTCGGCCAATATTGCCAGTTCCAGCGGCAATTCCCAGATCGGCCGCGGCTCCCAGGTACAGACCGTCCAGACCTGCTTCAGCCAAGGCGGCTTTGAGTCAACCGAAAGCGGCACCGACATCGCCATCGAGGGCAGTGGTTTCTTCATCGTCAGCGATCCGATGAGCGCCACCAGTCTGTATACCCGCAACGGTAACTTCAGTTTTGACGACGATGGATATCTGGTCACCGCCGACGGCTTTCGGGTGCAAGGATCGTCCTACAATGCCGACGGCATCCTTGCCAGCGGCAACCTCAGCGACATCCTGGTGGACTTGGTTTCACAAATCGAAGCCGAGCCGACAGAAAATGTCACCCTGCAAACCAATCTTGATTCCAACTCGGATATCCTCACCGGCTTTGACATCACCGCGCCTGAGGACACCTCCAACTATGCCACCACCACCACAGTCTACGACTCGCTGGGAACCTCTCATCTGCTCACCTGTTATTTCGCCAAAAACGCCGACCAGCAGTGGGGCTGGCACCTGACCGTTGACGCCGATGATGTAGGGGGAACAGCGGGCGTGGTGCAAGAGATCGGCACCGGCGCTCTAGAATTTGACGAAAACGGCAATCTCTTGACCGGTGGGGCGGCCGCAATTGCCGCACTGACCTGGGATAACGGCTCGGCCGCCCAGAACCTCACCTACAACTTTGACACCACCCAGTTTAACAGCGATTCCACGGTGTTTTCTCAGGATCAAGACGGCTACCCCTCCGGCGAGGTGACGGATGTCGACATCGCTGCCGACGGCACGGTGAGCGTCATCTATTCGAACGGCGAAACCATGGCAATAGCCATGATCTCGCTTGCTACCTTCATCAACGCCGATGGACTTGATGCGGTGGGCAACAGTCTTTATTCGGCAACTTCTGAATCGGGCTCGCCAACCATCGGCTACCCGGGCGCCACCCAGGGCAACCTGATCACCCAAGCGCTTGAACTCTCCAATGTCGACCTGGCCACCGAATTCGTTGACCTGATCACCATCCAAAACGGGTATTCCGCCAATTCCCGGGTGATCACCACCATCGATGAAATGATGCAGGAACTGTTAAACATCAAACGATAAGCCGGGAGCACGAACAGCATGAATACCGAGCGCGCAGGTCTTAAGCAAAACCTTAAAGCCCTTGACGACCTTCTTGTCCGTGAGCGGCACGCCATCATTCATCTGCGGGTTGGCCAGATGGTCGAGATCCGGCGGGATAAAACGCGATTGCTTAAACTGTTGCACCAGGTCGAGCAGTCCGTCGACGAGGAGAGCACCGGATTGATCAAACGGATAAAGATCAACAATGAACGCAACCGGATGCTGCTGGAGTCCGGTCTGCAACTGATCGGCACACTGCAGGACAACGTCTTCCGTCGCCTGGCCCTGACCTATGCCGCCCATGGCCGTTCCCTCAGCATCGGCGCAGGACCTCACCTACTCAACCGGAATGTCTAGCCGTGAGCAGCCTTGATCACCTCGCTCTATACCGGGGCCAGCGGCATCTTCACCAGCCAGACGGCGGTTTAAATCACCGGCAACAATATCACCAATGCCGGCACCGAGGGGTATTCACGCCAGATCGCCAACGTCAACAGCTCCACCCCCTTGACCCAGGGTGACCTGACCTACGGCACCGGCAGCTCAGTTGATTCCATTGACCGGGTCAGCGACAGCTTTGTCACCAAGCAACTGGTTGCCCAGAGCGCCACCTACGGCGAATACGAAGCGGCCAGCACCCCACTCGCCGATATCGAACAGATCCTTGATATCAGTGACGCAAGCCTGTCCAGCGACATTAACAGTTTTTTTGATGCCTGGGAGGAGTTGAGCACCAACCCGTCCGGAACAGCGGAACAGCAGCAGGTTATTCAAGAAGCAACCAATTTGGCGGATCATTTCAATCGGATTTCTCAACAGCTAAGCGATGTGGTGAACAGCATCAACACTAGCATCGAATCGGCCATTCCTGATCTCAATGATCAATTGCAGCAGGTCGCCAATCTCAACCAGTCGATCATGCAAACCGTGCTGGCAGGCGGCAATGCCAACACCCTGCGCGACGAACGCGATCTCCTGGTGCAGCAGATCAGTGAAACCTGCGGCGCCACCACTTACGCCGACGGCAAAGGCATGATCTGCCTGCAACTGCAAAACGGATTACCGCTGGTCACCGGCAATGTGGCATCGACCTTGACGACCACCAAGGTCGATGGCCTAACCCAGATATGCCTTACCAGCGGTAACACCACTTATTCTCTGAACCATGAGGATGTCGGAGGCGAACTTGAAGGATTACTTAATGTGCGGGATGTGACCATTCCGGAATTTCAAAACGACATCGACCGGTTGGCTTATAACATCGCCACCGACATCAACAACCTGATCGCCACGAATGGCGGCATCGATCAGAATGGCGACCCGGCCACCGACCTGTTCACCCTGATATCTCCCACCGATCCCCTGGCAAACGCCTGGGACGGCGCCGCAGCCTCAGTCGCGGTTGCCTTCGACGATGTGGCCCTGATCGCCACCGGCACGACCGGTTCAACCGCCGACAACAGCCTCTGTCTTGCAATCGCCGCTCTCCGTGAAACTACCAGTCTCAACGGGGCGACCTATACCGAGGAGTTTGCCCGGATTGCCGCCAATGCCGGCCTGATGGTGAAGAGCAACGAACAACGCCTGAGCGCCAGTTCCGATCTGATGACTGAGCTCAGCGCCAAACGCGATTCCATTGCCGGTGTTTCCACTGACGAGGAAATGGTCTTGCTCATCCAGTATCAGGCCGGTTACGAAGCCGCCTCCAAATATATTTCCATCGTCAAGGAAATGCTCGACACCCTTCTTATGATGTGAGGTTGACCATGATCATCACCAGAGACACCACTGCCTACCGAAACCTGCAGGCCAACCTCCGCACAACATCGACAACGCTCAATCAGTTGTACATTAAATCATCGACCGGCATCGAGGTGGCCAAGGCCTCGGACAATCCCTCCTCGGTCGGATCGATCATCAGCGGCCGCAGTGACATCGTCAAGGGTGAACGCTATGTGGAAAATTGCAAGCATGTCCAGGACAGCCTTTCCGCGGCGGAAGTCTCGATTGACTCCATTGAAGCACTGATGACCAGAGCCAAGGAAATCGCCGTGGCCGGGGCCAACGACAGTCTGTCAACGTCGGACAAGGCGACTCTGGCCGACGAAGTCAGCCAGTTGCGCACAGAACTGCTCGATCTGGCCAACACCCAGGTGGATGGCAAATATATCTTTGCCGGTTACAACGATCAAACCCTGCCTTTTTCCGGCACTCCGATTGCCTACGCCGGCACCAGCGATCATCAGAAAATCGAGATCAGCCCTGGTGCCACGGTGGCTAAAAACATCACCGGCGAAGAACTGTTGATGGATCCGGTTAATCTGTTCACCACCCTGGAGGACCTGCAAACCGCCTTGACCAGTGGAGACAGTGCCAACGTCTCCGCCCAATTGACGCCACTGGAGGAGGCCGCCGAGCAAGTCCGCACCCAGCAAAGTTCGCTTTTGCTGGTGGAGTCGATTTTATCCCGGCACCAGGACGCCGATTTCACCGAAATATTGTCTGAAATTGCCAAGATGGAAACCTCGCTGGAGGCCACCATGCAGGTCACGGCCAGGGTTTCCTCGCTCAGCCTGATGAATTATTTGTGACAGGGCAAAACAACCGATAAACAAGATGAGCGTTCTTGGACAAAATGTTGCGGGTTCCACGCTTATTCCAGAATTTTGCAATCAGAAAGAATATCAAGATCTTTATTGTAGACCGACGTCTCTATTTCCACCAGACCGAGCATGGTATGGAACAGATTGGTATGGGAAAAAGGTTGATTCACCTTCTTGCGGAGCGCTTTTTTATCGATTTTGAAACTGTCACCAAACCAAAGAACAGAGGCAATGTGTTTTTGGCTGTCCGGTGCCATGGCATAAGGCAGCCCATGCAGGTAGATGCCGAATTCGCCGAGGGATTCGCCATGATCGCTCATATAGACCATGGCGGTTTCAAAACGACTGGTGTTGTCTTTCAGCAAATTAATGACCTTTTGCAAAAAATAATCGGTGTAGAGGAGAGCATTGTCGTAGGTGTTGCCGATCTCCTCGTTGGTGCATTCATCCAGTTGATTGGTCTGGCAGGTCGGGGTAAAGTGTTCAAAGGCTGCGGGATATCGTTTGTAATAGGCAGGCCCATGATTCCCCATCTGGTGAAGGACGATCACAATATCCCCTTGTTGGTGTGTATTGATGTAGTCTTGCAGACCGACCAGCATCCCCTCATCCCGGCATTCAACATCATCACACATCGTATTGATTGCCCGTTGCTTATAGTCCTGATACAGGACCCTGAACGCCACGCCTTTTGAGTCTGAGTTGTTATCCCGCCACAAGACATGCACTCCGGCATGCTGCAAAACATCGAGGAGATTTTCGTTGGTTGCCCCTTTGCGCTCGTCGAAGAGGTCGCGCGGAAAATTGGAAAACATGCACGGCACGGAATAGGCAGTTGAGGTCCCGCTGGAATACATTTGGGTGAAGGAGAGGACATCCTCCTTTTGCAGGAGAGGGTTGGTTTGACGCTGGTAGCCGTTGAGCGAAAACCGGTCTGCCCGAACTGCCTCACCCACCACCAGAATGATTAATTCCCGGTCTTTATCCGTTGCCGGAATTTGAGCATCCAGGCCCAGGGGACGAACAGCATCCTTGGTGGTGTAGAAGTTTTTGTTGATATATTTTCCGATGGAATAGAGCACGTAGGTGGGGTTGGTATAATAGCGCAACGGTTTATGTTCTCTAAAAAAAGAAGCATAGAATTTACTAAACACAAGCACCAGGGCAAGCACAACCACCACAGCGAGCGCTGCCGTCTTGATTTTAGCCAGGAGAGCTCTTTTCCAGGGCATGGATTCAATCCGGATCTTGTAGACCACAATGGAGGGAAGCACTCCCAGGAGCGCGCAATACCACAGCAATTTGACACTGAGCAGATCGGCCGTTTCCTTGAGATTGGTCTGAAACACATTCTGCAGCATGGTATGATCGATCACCACACTCAAATTGTCCATAAAATAAGCGGTGACTGATGCTGTCAGCAGGAAAAGAATTAAAACCGGCTTGGTCGTATACTTCGAACTGAGCAGGGTCAAAACAAGCAGGATTATAGCTGCCAGTCCCACCACAAGGGAGATCAAAAAGCCACTATTTTTCAGGGTGAAGGGGTAGACCTCAACCACATGTTGAAAGAAGGAAAAGTTGCTAAAAAGAACAAGAAAGATGGCGCCGGAGAGATTAAGTTGTGTTTGGGTAGTTCTCATTTCTGCTGAAAATAAGCCGTAGTTAGAAGTGGGTGCTTGAGGTGGTCGGGGTTTGTGAGACATCCTGAGGTGTGAAATAAGCAATGTTGCTTTTATTATACAGTTACAGGCCTCAGGCTGCCTTGCTCAATTGTTCGATTCGTTTTGAATAAGCCTCATTTGGAGTCTGCTTGTCAAGTGACGAATGTTTTCTTTTCTCATTATACCAGCCGAACCAGGAAGTCAGATCCTTGACAAGCTCAGTTCCCGTTTCGTATGACTTCAGGTAGATCCTTTCGTATTTCAGGGTGCGCCAAAGTCGCTCGATAAAGATATTGTCCTTGAATCGTCCTTTGCCGTCCATGCTGATTTTGACGTTCCAGGCCTTGAGGACTGAGGTGAACGCTTCGCTGGTGAATTGGCACCCCTGATCAGTATTGAATATCTCAGGAGCGCCATATTTAAAGAGAGCCTCTTTCAAAGCCTCAACGCAAAATCTGGTGTCCAGAGTGTTGGATAGTCGCCAGGCGAGAACCTTTCTGGTGGCCCAATCCATGATCGCGATCAGGTACATGAAACCCCGAGCCATAGGGATGTAGGTGATGTCAGTCGCCCACACCTGATCGGGCCTGTCAATGGTCACTCCCCGGAGCAGATAGGGATAGACCGGATGCTTCGGCTGTCGCCTGCTGGTGCCCGGCTTGGGAGCTAAAGACTCGATGCCCATGACCCGCATTAAGCGACGGACACGACCTCTTCCCACCACGAGTTCGGGAGTTGTGAGGTGATCAGCAAAGGAACGGCTCCCCATCCAGGGGTGCTCAATATAGAGTTTGTCTATCCGGGCCATCAGTTCCAAATCACCAACACGTAGACCGAAGCCAAGGCCGCGGTAATAGTTGGAACGAGGCAGTCCGAAAAGCTGGCAGCAACGCTGAACAGAAACTTCAGGATGTCCCATAGCGATCACCTGTTGTTTCTGCGCCCGGCCAAGTTCAGACCGGGCAGATTGGCTAAAAAATCGTTCTCAACCTTGAGCTTGCCGATCTGACGGTGGAGCTCGGCCACTTCGGCCTCATGGTTGACTTCTTTCTTCTTGCCCTTGCCAAAAAGCTCAGAAGCGTTCTTGGTCAGATCCTGCTTCCAGCGGGTGATCTGGGTCGGGTGAACCCGGTACTCAGTAGCCAGTTCAGCCAGAGTCTTGGACTCCGACAGTGCGGCCAGGGCTACTGTGGCCTTAAATTCTGCGCTGTGACGTGGACGATGAGGTGGGTTTGACATTGAACTTCTCCTTGCAAAATAGGTTGGTTCATTGCTTATACACCTGTCTCAATAATCGGCACCTCTTCAGCTCAACCGAACAGATAAATCAAAAATGGAGAATTCATACCATAGTTCCTTCTATCTTGAGCAGCCATTAAAAATGACCGGCAAGGGGTACGAATCCTTAACAAGGGGATTGCGCTAGTGTACTTTTCCTGTGCGGTAAACATGGTTTTCCCTTCTCTTAAGCAAGGCTCTCTGAGCCTCCCTGGACAAGGGCCTCTCATTGAATGGGGCAAGGACTCCAATTTTAAAAGGAATTACCATAACCTTGATGAAGAAATGATGAATGGCGTTCTTCGTTCACTGGACTTCATCATTTCTTCATCTGCCAAAAGGTATAGAACGAGTTAAATGTTGGCAGGGGTAACAAGAACGCCACAGGGAGGACGAGATGCGAGTGTTGATTGTGGATGACGAGCCGGAGTTGTGTGAGCAAATCGCGCTGATTCTCAGGCAACAGCAATATACAGTGGATACTGCCGGTGACGGCACCCTTGCCTTGGAAAAAATCTTTACCGATCCCTACGACCTGATCGTGCTCGACATTATGCTCCCGGAAAAAGATGGCTTTGCGGTCCTTGAGGAGTTGCGAAGGAAAGGGGTGACCATCCCGGTGTTAATGCTGACCGCCAAGGGCGAAGTGGCCAACCGGATCAAAGGACTTGATTTGGGTGCTGACGATTACCTGCACAAACCTTTTTCCATGGCCGAACTCCTGGCCCGGATCAGAGCACTGTTGCGACGCAGCCATGAGCAGACAAGTCCCCTTCTGACTATTGACAATATCCGTCTGAACACCAACACCCGGATCGTCACCCTTGACAACGAGCCGATCAATCTCACCCCAAAAGAGTTCTCTCTGCTCGAATTTCTTTTCTACAACCGCAATCGGGCAATATCCCGCTTCAACATGGCCGAACATGTCTGGGGTGAAGCCTTCGACCCCTTCACCATGTCCAACAACATCGACGTCCACATCAAGAACCTGCGGAGAAAACTCGACGACCAGGCAGGGCAAATCATCGTCACCATCCGTGGGGTTGGTTACATGGCCAGAGACGAGCAGGCATGAAAATCCGTACCCGCACCACCCTTTGGGTCAGTTTGGCCGGGCTGATATCGAGCTCGGTCCTTTTCTTGATTGTGTTCTTCTGGGGGCTGGATACGCCCTATGAATTTCTCGATCAGGAATTGGAGATCCGGGCCCATACCCTGGCTGACGAACTCGGGAGAGAGCTGACAGCCGGCGTACCGGTCGGCGGCGAAACACTGGAAAAATTTTCCCATCTCTACTGGACCCGAATTTATGATGCAAAAGGACAATTGGTCTTTGCTTCCCGGATGGCTCAGGAGATTCCCTTGCCTATGAAAGCGGGGGACAAGGGGTATCTTATACGCACGGACATCCCCCTGAATCAATTTTATAGCGGCGAAAATGACGAACCCACGACCTTCTGGAACAGGGTGTTTACCCTGCCGGTAAGTGGCATACCCTATCAAATGCACGTTGCCAGGCCGGTAGAAAACCTGATGGAGGAATCGATCGAAACGGCGTTCATGATCGCATCAGCGCTACTGGCCACGGCCCTGACTCTCATCGTGGTCGGCTATCAAGTGGCCGGCAAGATCTTGCGTCCAGTGCAGGAGATCAACGAATTAACTGCCGAAATTACTGAAAAAACCTTGAAAAAAAGGATTCCACTTGCCGGCAACCACGACGAAATCGATGATCTAGCCACCTCGCTCAATGAGATGTTCGACCGGCTGGAGTATTCCTTTCTCCAGCAAAAAGAATTTATTGCCAATGCTTCCCACGAGTTAAAAACTCCCATCACCCTGTTGCGTCTCTCCATGGAGGAAACCTTACAGGATGAGCACCTACCGGTTGCTCTGCAGGAAAAATTGCTGGCCCAGGAGAACGCGCTGTCCCGTATCAGTCAGCTCGTCAAGAACTTGCTCGACCTCTCTCGGTTAGAACTGTCTGAACTGCTCGAAAAAGAAACCTTTTCCCTGGACGACTTGATCACCTCCGTGGTCGAGGAGTTTCAGCTGTTGATGCAGGAAGAGCACCTCAACTTCGTGAGCCAGCTTGGTGGTGCCCTCTACCTCCATGCGGACCGAGAAAAAATCCGCAGGATGCTGATCAACCTGCTGGACAATGCCATTCGCTACAATCAACCAAGGGGCGAGATCGTCTGCCGGACCGAAATGGACGAAGGGCAGATCGTCCTCACCCTTGCCAACACCGGTCCGGGGATCGAACCTGCCGATCAGGCACGCGTCTTCGACCAATTTTATCGTTGTGAAAAATCGCGCTCCACTGCCCGTGGAGGCTCGGGCCTCGGCCTGACCATCGTCAAGCGGATTGTCGAACTGCACGGCGGCAGCATCGCCGTGGAGAGCTCCTCACCAACATGGACCACCTTTGCGGTAAAACTCCCCACCGGTCCCCCTCTCTAGCAGAGATTTCTAGCTAATTCCGTTGTTCTCGATCAAATGGGGAAATCCGGCGAATCGTTTGCCGGCCTTGCTCTGCACACAAACTTTGACGCGATTATCCGGCCAGAGTTGCTTTTTTTACAAATAGGCATGCTGAGTAAAAAGAGTAAAGGCCGTTTGATAATAAGCGGCGGCAAGATCGGCAACTGCGTTGTCGTCGGCAATCGCCTCAAGACGATTTTCGCCGAGACGACACCTGTAGGTGTGGAGAGTGTTGTTCAACCCGAGAACAGCCAGTTTACCGTCCTGATAGAGGGCGACATCGTGGTTATGATTAAAAAGCAGGACCCGAGACTGTTCGTTTGCGGCTAACACATTTTGGCCAAAAAACGGCGCTTGATAGGGAAGCCCCAATAATCCCAGGACTGTCGGGGCGATATCGATCTGACTGATAGGGCTGGCAACTTGTTGGGGTTGGACATGCCCTGGTGCCATAATTAAGAGCGGAATTTCGTAACTTTGCAACGGAATCTTTTCGCTGCCGTACACCCTGGCGCCATGATCGGCAACAACAACGAACAAAGTGTTCTCGTACCATGAGGCGTTCTTGCTCTTTTCAATAAATTCGCCCAGGGCATAATCAGCGTACCTGACACCGTCCATGCGGTTCCCACCATGCGGTCTCACACCGTCGATGCCGACAGGAAAGGTGTACGGCGAGTGGTTGGATGTGGTCATGATAATGGAGAAGAACGGCGCGCCGCTCGCCTCCCGCTGATCAAAATATGTGCGGGCATGATCAAAAAGATCCTGATCCGACACACCCCAAATGTTGGTGAACCGGGGATTTTCGATATCCAAACGGTCACTGACCGCATAGCCGTTACCGGCGTAGAATGTTTTCATGTTATCAAACTGACTGAATCCACCGTAGAGGAAGCTGGTGTGATAGCCATTCTCCTGCATGACTGTTCCCCACGTTGCGATGTGGTCATTTCCCGGTCTCTTCACGATGGATTCGCTGGGTATGGGTGGAAACGAAGCAGTGATCGCTTCAAGTCCGCGCACCGTTCGCGTGCCGGTGGCGTAGGCTTTGTTGAAGAACACCCCCTGCTTGGCCAGTCTATCCAATTCCGGGGTCAACCGGGCGGCTGAGGTGGCCATGGCCGCATCAATATCAAGCCCTTGGCCGCAAGCGTCAACCTGCTCGCAACCCATCGATTCCTCAACAATCACCACCACATTCAATTTTCCTAACCCCTGATTAGACCCAGCACTGACACGACTAATATCAGAAGGGTTAGCGAGCGATCTGCTGGTGTCTGTTGCCAATTCTTTTCTCAAAAGGTTAGAGAGTGTCTGCGGATCACCGGTTCGATAAAAGGTGTTGTAGTCAAGATGGTTAGTACGTAATGCTTCAAAAAAACTACTGATTCCATCAGCGGTTATTTCATTGACGACCCGGTTTTTTGAAAAATCAAGGCTGTGGGTTGAAAAAATAGAAAGACAAAGGACGATGATCACCACATGCGCCATGAGCCATTGGCTCCTTTTTGATAAGGATTGAGGAGGAGCGCAAGTCTTCGTCATTTTGTTCCAGCAGATGCCCAGCATGATACTGGCGTAGACGGCTACAATAAAAAAAATAGGAATAATATGGTATGACTCGATTATATTTCCAAAAACTTCGTGAGGATAAATAAGATAATCAACTGCTACCAAATTGAATTTCGAACTGAATTCCTTAAAGAAATAATACTGAATGACCGCCATGTACATCATGGTGAAAAAACCTGTCCAGGCGATGAGGGCTGTCAATATCCTTCCAGGTAAGGATTGATGGAATTTGTTGGAAACAAGAAAAAAATACAAGGATAGTGGCATAAAAAGAAAGCAAAGGGTTATTAAATCATTAATTACCCCAAGGCTGACAGTTGGCACTAAGGCGATCACCGAGGCACCAGCCGAAGTTCCGAAGACAAAGAAAAGAACAAGCCGCAACAAAAAAGAGACACTGAGGTAAAAACAACCCAGAGTCAATAAAATCTTGATTCGTGTATCAGCAAGAATGACTCTGAAAAAGCTTATCCAAATGAGTCTCTGTAACAATGATCTGCTGGAACTCTGTATTTCCGGAAATGGTGGGTGAGTAGCAAGCATCTGTATCTCCATGGAGGATTAAGTGTTGCAGTCTTATACTCCACCTTCCATGAAGAAATGATGAACGAGGTGAGGATGTCCGCCTCGGTGAGGTCTTTTTTGTTCATAGGCGGCACATTCAATCATTTCGTGTTCCTGCCCAGTGCACGACTGGCTCCGGTAAAACAGGTCTTCAGGTAAAATGTACCTGACAATCTGTCTGGATAGGAAAACGAGATACATCACATTTCCAACCTGAGGGCTCGTTTACCATGTCTGCATAAAGAAACGCTATGCCACAAGAGAGGCTTTCCCAAATGACCTCGACGAAAGCAGCGACCTTCCTTCTTCCTCCTTGACTAAGCCGCTGGCAACATTTCGTGACAAACGAAATATTTTGTTCCTTTTTCACGACAAAACAGTAGAACGCTTGACTATCTCGCCATAATAATTTCGTCATTTTAAGGCGATAATTAGACATAGATCAGTTTCTCCTTTTTCATTGGAAAAAAACACCAAGGGAGGTGAACATCATGTCGACTATCTCCTCAACGAGCACCGGTACGGTCACCTTCGCGGGGCTAGCCAGCGGGGTCGATACCGATTCCATTGTCGATTCGCTCATGGAAATCGAGAGCGCCCCCATCACGACGATGGAGGACAAGCAGACCTATCTTGAGACCAAAAAGGACACCTATGATGAGTTCAACACCCTCCTCGAGAGTTTTTATTCCGCGGTCACAGGGCTGAACAATGAAAACGATTTGAATTCGTTTGAGGTGACCAACAATGGTTCGGAATATTTTTCCATCAGCACCACCAGTCTTGCCGAGGTAGGCTCCTATTCGGTGGAGATTGTCAGCCTTGCCCAGCAGCAAAAGGATGTCAGTGCCAATTACGTTGCCGACACCGGCACCACCAGCCTGAGTGGTACGCTCCAGATCGGCGACCAAAACCTGGATTATGACAGCGCAACCCTGAGCGGCTTAGTGGACCAGATCAATGAAGGCACCTATGGAGTGACCGCTTCGATGATCGACGATGGCACGGGTTCCGGCTATCGCTTGATGCTGACCGCCGAGACCGCCGGCGAGGAGCTTGAGATCATCGGGACCGGGAGAATTGAGATGGACACTGCAACCGATGGGCATACGGTTGATGGCTCCCTGGCCCATTTAGTCGTCGATGGAGTTGATTACTACAGTTCGAGCAATACAGTGACCAATGCATTTAAGGGATCCACCATCACCTTGATGGCAGTGAGTAAAGATGGCGCAGTCACTCTCAACATCAATTCAGATGCCCAAGACGTGATCTCCACCCAATTGCAGGAGATGGTCGACGCCTTCAATGCCATGGAGACCTTTATAGACACCATTGAAGCATCCGACTCTACCTTGGCCCGTTCCATGATATCGGTGCAACGCAGCCTGCGCAATTATATGACCAGCAGCAGTTTTCTCTCGCTCGGGATCCAGTCGGACTGGGAAACCGGAGAATTGACCTTTGATACCGATATATTCGATGAAGCATACGACGAGGATGCCGATGCGATGAAGGTGGCCTTAATGGGCGATGATGACAACGAGGGAATTATGAGCAGACTTGACGATTATTTAACGGAACAACTCAACTCCACCACCGGATTTTTGGTGACGAAAACAAATTCAATTGACAAACAAGTCTCCGCCCTGGATGACAAAATCGATTCAATGACCACCCGGTTGGAAAAACGGCGGGCAACGCTGGAATCCCAATTCGCCGCCATGGAAACTCTGGTCAGCAGCCTCAATTCCCGTGGTGATTATCTGACCAGTTTCTTTGAGAGCTTCAACTCTACCTCTTGAGCAACAGGGCTGCCCTGCAAGGATTAAGTCCACCCCTGCTTCTGCCATTTCTTGAACATGAATTCGTTTGTAACGCTACTTTGCACAGCTTAACGAATTCTTTACAGAAGGATCGACAGGAAACTCGTATGATACGCATAAGTGAGGAGAGGCTTGTCATGGTGAAGCCTGTGTTTCCAAGCCCTCCAGGTTGAACGAACTTTGCCAAACAGTGCCTCTTCCTCCCAGATACCGGTCGGCAAAAGCCGATAAAGTGAGGGGAAAAGAAACGCCGGCAAGCAAATTACCACCTCAATCCAGGTGCAAACTTCTCCTCTATCGTATGCGCATCTCTTCAGATAGTTCGGACCGGACCACCTCATGCAGCCCAGACTCAGCCAGCGTCATGCCCCACAGGCCGCATCAGAAAAAAACGAGCCGATCCATCATCTTTCTCACTGACAATGAGAAGGGTGCCAGACTTCTAGTCGACGCCCTGATCCAGGAAGATTTCACCGTTCGCCTGCACCCCAAAAAAGAGGAGCACCTGGATGGGCGTGCACCTGACAACACAGATTTACTCATTATTGATTCCAGCAAATTCTCTCTGGAAGAGCTGTCAACCTATCCACGCATCCGCTCGGTCTATACCGGTCTGCTCATGCTGCTGATCGACAATATTGACGAGATGCTCCAGGTGCTGCTGTATGAACAGGGGGTGGATGATCTCCTGGTCAAACCAATCAATCACCTGCTGATGCTGGCACGGATTCGGGCCCTGCTCCACCGTGGCTATCAACGGATAACCCCGGCCAACCTCCTGTTTAATCGTCTTGAAATCAACAGCGGTCTCCGGCGGGCCTCCTACCTGGGCGAAGAGCTCCCCTTTACTTCACGGGAATTTGACCTCCTCTGGTATCTGGCAAAAAACGCCTGCACCACCCTTGACCGCGACCATCCCTACAAATCGGTTTTTGGCATTGAGTATAACGGGTATGATCGTTCAATTGATATGTATATAGCCCGTATCCGCTCCAAGATGGCTCCGTACCACAATCTGGCCCCAATGATCAAAACCGTTCGCGGATCCGGCTATCTGTTTGCCGCCGAGCATTAGTCAGCGATTTGCCCATCCCCCCTTTGTTTCGTTCAATTAGAGTGTACGTTTTTTCAACTACCTTCACCGGTGTCCGGTTCTCTTTCAGAAACATCTAGGAAGAGAGGGGAGCTTGCAGCGCACAGTCTTGACAAAGTCGAAACGCCATGCTTGACTTGAAGGCGGCAAGAGTGATGGGGCGGCAGTCGCCCCCACTTTCCCTCCAGCTGGGCTTAGATTCTGGGGCTCATCATCAAAAATCTACCCACAGATTCTGCGGACGAGGCCTGAAATTTTCAAAGAACAGGACCCCATGTTGCCGCCTTGTGCCGGTAATGCAAGCTTTAGTGGGAGTTGTCCCGTAAACATCACTTTAGCCGTACCCCAGAAGAGAAACCCGGCCAAAGCCGTCACTCATTCAGGATTTATTCAAAAATACAGTGAATACAAACGCCCCATCTCCCTCTTGGCAGGCAGTCTTCTTCGATTTCGATGGGGTGATCGCCGACTCCACCGAAGTCAAGGTCCGGGCCTTTGCCACCCTCTTTGCGCCCCATGGTCGGGAGGTGCAGAAGGCGGTAATCGGTTACCATCTGGACAATGGCGGCATGCCCCGGCATCAAAAAATCCGCCACTGTTTCGAGATTTTTGCCAGCCTTACCCCCACTGACTCAGAACTCTGCCGCGCTGGACAAACCTTTTCCGATCTGGTGCTGGATGAGGTTGTGGCTGCTCCCTTTATCAGCGGCGCCCTGTCGACCTTGCAACGGCTGCAACAGGCCGCCATTCCTGCTTTTGTGGTCTCCGGCACACCAGAGGACGAAATGCGGTTGATTGTCGAGCACAAAGGGCTTGGTTCGTCCTTCCTGGAAGTCCACGGCTCACCGCGAGCCAAGCTGACAATTGTTGCCGACATTCTTGCCCGCTACAAATATCGTCCCAGTCGATGCCTGTTCATCGGTGACGCCCTTGCTGATTACCACGCCGCCCAAGGCAACGGGCTCCGCTTTCTCGGCATCGTCCCCGCAGGCCGCGATTCGATTTTCCCTGAAGACGTCGCCATTTCGTCGGAAGTCACCCTACCCCTCTAGCCGAAATTCGCCGATTTCACCTTTATTCCGAAGGTCTTCTCCTGCCGCGAGGTTCGCCTTGACACCCGTGGCTTCTTTTTCTATACACAGGACTTATTCTTTTTTCGTTGGGGCGTCACGAGCCTGGGAGGGAACCCATTCAACCTGATCCGGATCACTCCGGAGGGGAGAAGTGCATATTTTCATCTTGCTCTCCCCCACTTTCCCCGCTCCTGCGTTTGCGATCCCCCATTTTTTTTGCCAGAGGCCATCCATGTCCACACTTGCCGGGAAAACCGCCGAGAACCTGAAAAAAATCAGGGAAACGAAGCCGTTAATCCATAATATCACCAATTTCGTGGTGATGAACTATACCGCCAATGTGCTCCTGGCTTGCGGCGCCTCCCCGGTCATGGCCCATGCCGACAACGAGGTGGAAGAGATGGTCGATCATGCCGGCGCCCTGGTGCTCAATATCGGCACTCTGACCGATGCCTGGGTGACAGCGATGATTAAGGCCGGACGCAAGGCTTCGGAACGGGGCAAGCCGATCATTCTCGACCCGGTGGGTGCCGGGGCCACCGCCCTGCGAACCAACGCCGCCAAAGCGATCCTGGCCCAAACCTGGGTGAGCGTGGTCCGGGGCAACGCCTCCGAAATTCTCTCTCTGGCTGGCCAGGAATCGGCAACCAAAGGAGTTGATACCATTCATTCGGTGACCGAAGCCGCCGAGGCCGCCGGCACCCTGGCCCGTGAACTCGGCACCACCTTGGCGATCACCGGCCCCATCGATCTGGTGACCGACGGCAGAAGGACCCTGACCATCGAGGGCGGCCATCCGCTCATGACCAGGGTCACCGGCACCGGCTGTTCGGCCACCGCCCTGATCGGTGCCTTTCATGCGGTGGACAAGGATTCGGTCTCCGCTGCCGCCACCGCCTTGGCCTTTTTCGGCGTTGCGGGGGAAGTTGCCGGCATCGGATCCGTGGGTCCCGGCACGTTCATGATCCGCCTGCTCGACGCCCTCTATACGCTCACCCCGGAAGAGGTGGAGGCCCGGTGCCGCATCGCTAAGGGTTGACTCCAGCCATGATCGATTTTTCGCTCTACCTGGTGACTGACCGTGGCCTCTCCCAGGGACGAACCACCATCGACATCGTTCGGTCCGCCATCAGCGGCGGCGTCACCTGCGTGCAGCTCAGAGAAAAACAGGGCTCTACCCGTGAATTTATCGCGGAGGCGCTTGCCATTCGAGCAATGCTCGATGGGCTGGAGACACGCATTCCGCTGATCATCAACGACCGGATCGACGTGGCAATGGCCATCGGCGCCGACGGTGTCCATCTCGGTCAGACCGATATGCATATTCGCGATGCCCGCCGCCTGGCAGGCTCATCGCTGTTTATCGGCATCTCGGTGGAATCGGTGGCCGATGCCTTCCGCGCCGAGGCTGAAGGAGCCGACTATATCGGCGTCAGCCCGGTCTTTGCCACTCCCACCAAAAATGACACAGCCCTACCACTCGGCCTGGAGGGCATCCGTGCCATTCGGGCCGCTGTCTCCCTGCCATTGGTCGGCATTGGCGGCATCAAGGTGGAGAACGCCGCCGAGATCATCCGCGCCGGGGCGGACGGGGTAGCGGTGGTTTCAGCTATTGTCAGCGCCTCCTGCCCCCAGAGCGCGGCAACAGCCCTCAAGCAACGGATTCAATCAGCAAGGAAAAAGGATTAACAGCATGGATCAATTAAAGACATATCGCCGGGTGCTGACCATCGCCGGTTCGGACAGCAGCGGCGGGGCTGGTATCCAGGCGGATCTGAAAACCATTGCCGCCAACGGCTGCTACGGCATGAGCGTGATCACCGCCCTGACCGCCCAGAACACCCTCGGTGTCACTGGCATCCATGCGGTACCGGTGGAGTTTGTCGCCGCCCAGATGGAGGCGGTTCTCTCGGACATCGGCGTCGATGCGGTCAAGATCGGCATGCTCTTCTCACCGGAACTGATCCGCACCGTGGCGGAAAACCTACAAAAATTCGCCATTCGCACAGTTGTCCTCGATCCGGTGATGGTGGCCCAGAGCGGCGACAAGTTGTTGCAGGACGAGGCCATCGAGGCCCTCAAACAGTACCTTATCCCCCTGGCCCACCTGATTACCCCCAACCTGCCCGAGACCTCGGTCCTGCTTGGCCGAGATATCCACACCACCGAGGCCATTGCAGCTGCAGCGGTCGAACTGGCAGCCATGGGATGCGGCAACGTGCTGATCAAGGGCGGCCATCTGGAAGGAAGCGACAGCGACGACTGCCTCTACCTCGGGCCGGAACAACGGATGGTTATCCTGCCGGGCGAACGGATTGCCACCCGCAACAATCACGGCACCGGCTGCACCCTTTCCTCGGCCATTGCCTCGTTCATCGCCCGTGGTGAAACCATTGAGAACGCAGTGCGCCGCGCCAAGGACTATATCACCGGCGCCATCCGGGCCGGAGCCGAATACAGCATCGGCCACGGCCACGGACCAGTCCACCATTTTTACCGCTTTTCCTGAGCAGCGCGGATGATCCTGTCCGCGCCCCCCTCCCCGGCCCTCATCTTTGACCGGGTCAGCTTGGACTTTGCCGGCAAACCCCTGTTTCATGATCTGACGCTGCGGCTGCCGGGCGGCCAGACCACCTGCATCCTCGGCCCCAGCGGCTGCGGCAAATCGACCATCCTCAAGCTGATCGCCGGTTCCGCCACCCTGCCCTTCAGCGGCGAAATCCATTTCGATCCTCCACCGGAGGCTGGCCGCAGGGTTGCCTGGATGGGGCAGAACGATCTGCTCCTGCCCTGGTTGCCGCTGGTGGACAATGTGCTACTCGGGGCCCGGTTGCGGCACGAGTTAAGCGAACCCCTGCGGCACAAAGCCCTGCACCTGATCGCGGAGGCTGGCCTGGCCGGTTACGAACAGGCCCTGCCCTCGGCCCTGTCCGGCGGCATGCGACAGCGCGGCGCCCTGCTCCGCACCCTGATGGAAGAGCGGCAGGTTTTGCTGATGGACGAGCCTTTCTCGGCCCTGGACGCCCTCACCCGGCTACGGTTGCAAAATCTGGCGGCCCGGCTGACCGCAGGCGCTACCGTGATTCTAGTCACTCACGATCCCCTGGAGGCCCTGCGTCTGGGTGATCGGATTGTCGTTCTGGCCGGTTCGCCGGCGCAGGTGGCCGAAATCATCGAACCAGGCGGAAAACCGCCGCGGGAGGCAAGCGATCCTGCTACAGCGGTGCAATATGGTCAACTGCTCACCCTGCTGATGAACGGGGAACCTTGATGAAGGCTCTGCGGCTTCTTCTTCTGATCACCGGATTGCTGGTCCTTTGGCAACTGCTGGTCATCCTCACCGGGGCGCCCCCCTATATCCTGCCCGGCCCGCTGCCGGTTGCCAGGGCCCTGGTCAGCCATCTGCCGGTGCTCGGAGGGCATCTTGTCACCACCTTGACCGAGATCCTGCTCGGCCTGCTACTCGGGACCCTGCTGGGTACCTCCAGCGCTCTGGCCATGATCGTCTCGCCCTTGCTCAAGCGGTGGATGCTGCCGGTGCTGGTGATCAGCCAGGCCATCCCGGTCTTTGCCCTGGCCCCGGTGCTGGTGCTCTGGTTTGGCTACGGAATGGCCTCGAAGGTTGCCATGGCGGTGTTGATCATCTTCTTTCCGGTGACCGCCTCTTTCTACTCTGGCATGCAGCGCACCGATCCGGACCTGCTGGAACTGGCCCGAATCATGGGCGCGCGTCCCCTGGCCGTGCTTCGCACCATCGTTGTTCCCCAGGCCCTGCCCGCCTTTGCCGCCGGTGTCCGGGTAGCCACGGCGGTGGCTCCAATCGGCGCGGTGGTGGGAGAATGGGTCGGCTCCAGCGCCGGCCTCGGCTTTTATATGCTCCACGCCAACGCCCGCATGCAGATCGATCTCATGTTCGCGGCCCTGACGATCTTGGCCGCCGTCTCCCTGCTGCTCTATTTTTGCATTGACCGTCTGCTCGACAGACTCATTTACTGGCAACCCAACCAAGGAACCTCACTATGAAAAAAATCTTCGCCTGTTTGCTGCCCCTGCTCTGTGCCGTCCTCCTTCTGTCGGCTGGACCGGCCAGGGCTGCGGAAAAAATGACTGTCCTGCTCGACTGGTTCGTCAACCCCGACCACGCCCCGCTCTATGTGGCCCTGGAAAAAGGCTTTTTCAAAGAAAAGGGGCTGGAGGTCGAGCTGATCGCCCCCTCCAACCCCAATGACCCGCCCAAACTGGTGGCAGCCGGCAAGGCCGATATCGCTGTCTCTTACCAGCACCAGCACCAGATGCAGGTGGACCAGGGCTTGCCGCTGGTCCGCATCGCCACCCTGATCGCCACACCGCTTAATTCCCTGGTGGCTCTCGAAGATGGCCCCATTAAAAAGATTGCCGATCTCAAGGGCAAGACCATCGGCTATTCGGTCGGCGGCTTTGAAACCGCCCTGTTAAAGGTGATGCTGGAAAAGGAAGGGCTGAAGATCGAGGATGTCAAACTGGTCAATGTCAACTTCTCCCTCTCTCCCTCGCTCTTTACCGGGCAGACGGATGCCGTGATCGGGGCCTTCCGCAATTTTGAGCTCAACCAGATGGCCATCGAAAAACGGCCGGGCCGGGCCTTTTTTGTTGAGGAATATGGAGTTCCGGCTTACGACGAGTTGATTCTGGTGGCCAATGCCAAAGCAATCAACGACCCGATGATGCGCAAGTTTGTTGATGCCCTGGAGGAAGGGGTGCAGTACCTGATTAACCATCCGGACGAAAGCTGGAAGCTGTTCGTCAGCCATGGCCGGGAGAATCTGGACGATGAATTGAACCGGCGGGCCTGGAAGGATACCCTGCCGCGTTTTGCCCTGCGGCCAGGCGCGCTGGACAAGAACCGCTACAACCGCTTTGCCAAGTTTCTGCAAAAAGAAAAAATCGTCACCAAGGTGCCGCCGCTGGACACCTGGGCCGTGGAATTGCCGTAGGCTTGGTGCCGTCCATGAACATCACCCGGATTCCGCGATCATCCGGACTCCTTGCTTTTTGAGGGAGGCGCGACGGTTGTTCCTTCGCGGAACCATTGGCGCATGGTATAACCGACAATGACAACAACGCTCGATGACTCAACAAAGGAACGGGGAATGATGAAAAAAACAACCACCAGATTGTCAGGTTTGATCAACAGCAGGACACTACTCGCATTCGTCTGCACGGGTTTTTTGACGGTCGTATCCATTGGAGCGGCAATGGCCGCCGACCTGCCGGGCGCCAAAGACCATCCCCTGCTCAAACGGTTCGGCGGCTCGGATATCGTTGGGTACGACACCAAGCGATTTGTCGAATACGACTTGCAAACCTCCACTTTCACCACCTACGATCTTGAGGCGAAAAAACGGGAATATGCAAGCCCGCCTCTCAAGCTTGAAGGCGCACTGACCCGCATCTGGTATGAGGCTGCCGGCGATGCCAGCGGTGTGGAACTGCTGCGCAACTACGAAAATGAATTATCAGCCCAAGGGTTTGAGATTCTCTACGATTCAACCAAGGACAGTGCGGCGACCAAGTGGAACAATTTCTTGGCCTTCTTCAGCGGTATGACCATTAAGACAACCCGTAGCTATTATGTCTTTTACGCTGCAGACGCCAAAAGCATCAAGGTCATGAGCGCTAAAAAACAGCGACCCGAGGGGGATATCTACGTCTCCTTGACCACGGTGGAATGGGGCAAGGACGATGCCACCTACAAATCAAAACGAGGGGCCTACATCGCAGTGGACATCATCGAGGTCAAGCCCATGACCCAGAACATGGTGATGGTCAAGGCGGACGAGATGGCCAAATCCATCGCTTCCTCGGGACGGGTCGCCCTCTACGGTATCCTCTTTGATTTCAATAAAGCAGACATCAAACCCGAGTCTAAACCGGCCCTGGAAGAAATAGCCAAATTGTTGAAAGCCGATACTAACCTCACCCTGCATGTGGTCGGCCACACCGACAATGTCGGCAGTTATGACGCCAACCTCACCCTGTCCAAACGACGGGCCGAGGCAGTGGTCGCCGCCTTGACCAGCGAACACGGCATCAGCGCCGGCCGCCTGACCGCCAACGGCGTGGCCAACCTGGCCCCGGTGGCCGTTAACAGCACCGACGAGGGCCGCGCCAAGAACCGCCGGGTGGAGCTTGTGCCCCGGTAATTCTCCCGGTTAATAAAAAAAAACGGGGATATCGGCTGGCTTGCCGATATCCCCGTTGTGCTGTGCAGCAGGGGCCGAATGCACTCCCTCATTAGCCCGGCTCCGCCGTTCTTTCCCGCCTGTTTTCCCCTTACTTCTTGGCTGACTTTCTCAGAATTGCATAAATGGCCTGCTCAAGTGCCTGGTTGAAGGCATAAGGGCGATCAAGCATGAGGAAATGATCGGTATCTTTGAGCGTAATGGTTGCAAATGATTGCATGTGGCGACGATTCGCCTCGTAATCGACTGGCCAGAGGTCGCCGTTGACGCTGAAGACCGGCACTTTGATGCCGTCAAAGATGCGGGCCGCCTCGCCGGAAATGAACTGAGCCATCATCTCCTCCATGGCGCTGAGGGCAACAAACGGCGGTGCCGAGGAAATGTCGGCGAGTATCCATTCACGGATTTGGGGATCGGTGCTGGGCAGAATCATGGATTGGGCAAATTTACGACTTTCTCCCTGAAAATCATCGATCAAAGGGGCGATCATCTGGTCCAGTTCGGCGCGGGTCATGGGATATTCGATGTTGTCAAAGGTATCGACGCCAATCAGACCAATCACCCGCTCCGGCATCAACCGAGCCGCCTCGGCAATAACCGGCCCGCCCATGGAGTGGCCAACCAGAATCACAGTGGAACTGCCCGTGGGCTCGGTTACCGCCCGCACATCCTCGCCAAAGGCCCGCATGGTGTACCGGCCCCGGAGCAGGCCCGAATGGCCATGACCGGCAAGATCAAGGACCACCACTCGGTATTTTTTGGAAAACTCTTCTATCTGGGCGCGCCAGTAACGCGAATCGCAACTCCAGCCATGGACAAAGACCAAGGTGGGCTCGCCCGTACCGTAGATCTCATAGGAAATGGGCGTTCCGTCCTTGGAAATGGCCACCTGCGGCCAGGGAGTTGTTGCCTGGCTGGCCTGGATCGTGGTGGCCGCCAGCATGAATGCCAGCAGCAGGCTGGTCAAAACTGATGTCCTCTTGGTGAACAGCTGGTGAAAAAATCTGTGGTTTCTGGCGGTGATCATGGCTCCTCCTTGCTTTTTTACGCGCTGAAAAAATTTAAAGGTAGATCGTCACCTGCAAGACGATCTCCACCGGTTCTTCCTTATTGGACTTCCAGGGGCCGAATGGCCGTTATCCACGGCTCATAACGGCTGCCGCAGACTAACTCCACCTCATAACGCGGTTGTTTCCATTCGCTCAGCGGCGATTTCTGCTGTGGCAGAATGGCTTCCAGCACCAGACGATGCTCCAGGAGCACATGCACCTTGGCGGGACTGATCGATTCGAGGTACCCGGCTGCCCACTGCCGGTCCCCCTCATTGCGGTAGGTCAGGCTGACCACCCCTCGGGTAATGATGAATCGTGTAGGATCGTTGTACATTGCCCTGAGCTGCCGGGGATCGGTTCCTGCATCAACAGCAAACAACCGCGATTGGGTGAGTTCTTCCGATTGAACTCTCTTTTTTGCTTGTTGCCGGGCCGAAAGCAAACCTTTATCCGCCGGGTTGGCTCGCAACACTTCTTCCTCTTTTTCCAAGGCCCGCTCCGCCCGCCTAACCGCTTCCCGGTAGGCCGGACCGTTGTACTCCAGGGCCACAAAGACTTCCCTTGACTCCGACTCCCTGTCCCTCAGGTTGCCGGACGAAGCGCCATCGACAAACCGAAACCCCAGTTCCTCGAGCTTTTTTCCTTTGAGCCAGGAGGGCAGGCGATCATTGACGTCGTTTTCTTCCCTGCCCAGGGCCCGCCAGGTCAAACGCAGACGCAGACCACTGTTTTCCTTTTCCGACAACACATTGATCTTCGGTAGTTCGCGCTCAGTCAGCCACAGACGGGCGTCAGGATTGCCTTTTCTGTTGGTCTCCACTCCAGAGAGAACCGTGAAGTTCACCCCTGCCAGCAGGACAAATCCGGCGGCAAATAAAAGACCGGTGAGGAGGGACGATTTCATGCCGCTCCCTCCCCTTTTTGCCGGATAGAGGCATGCCGCATCCACTTCAAGACCAGCAGCATCAGGATCGCAGTCATTGCTATGGCCAAGAAAAACTGATATTTGGGCATCCAGTCCCACCACCAGTCATAAAACTTGGTGTAGAGAAACAGGGTGAAAAAGGTGTTGCCCGTGTTGACCACCTCCGGCCAGCCTTTTCTGATGCCGAGCAAGATAGCCACGGCACTGACAACAAAGCCAATAATCTGGTAGAGATACTCGACCTGCTCCTTGGGCAACTCAAGATAACTGACGGTGCCCCAATTACTGAGAATCAGCACCGGCAGGAAAAAGAGCAGCATCGCGAACACCCGGTACACAATGGCAAAACCGGTGTATCGCCGATGGGGAAGAAGGGGGACCAGAAAAAGAAACAAGGCGGCAGGAAAAAAACTCTCCGGCCGCTCACCAAACGAAATCCAATAGCAGCCGTTCCAGGTAGCCGCCTGTGCGGACAGAAATGCGGCAAAACTGATGATGCCCATGGCCAGCAGCAGGCGGGCATCGGCGGCGTAGGCAAGGAGAAAAGCGAACATCGCCCAGATCAAAAAGGCATTGGGCGTGGGCGCAATGTTGAAAATCTGGCCGAGCATGGAAAGGTTGAGCACAAAACAGACCAGACTGACGAGGGCAAACAGTTTGGAAAAATAGCCGGATTTTTCCAGCCGGACCGCCCCCATGGTGAGCACCAAGCCCAAAATAGGCATGGTGACCAGGATGATCACCTGCATTTTGGTGGCGATCCCGCCCCAGTACTGGAAATACAAAAAGTAGACACTGGCCGCCAGCCCCAAGGCCCCAAGGAAGGAGGTTATCCGCATGCCGAAGCTCAATTGCTTCTCTTGATTGGTGGCGTCGATGTCGAAGGCGGCGGCAAGGCGGTCCAGGAGTTGGCTATGATACCTCGCCAATGATGCCTGCTGGTCAGTATCAAGGGTGACAACATGCTCCCGCTCGATGATGCCCAGTTCAGCGCGAAAGGACTCTATCTGGTCGGCCCGCTGCTGCGCCTCGGTTTTTGATTGTATCTGCATAGTCTTACTTTAAGAAATGGGACACGTTGGCGTGCTCTTCACCGTGCAAGAAACAGCTGCAACGCCTCGGCAATGTGGCCGATCTGCTGGGGACAGACCGAGTGGTCCATGGGATAGGTACGGAAGGCCACGGCGTAGCCGCGATCCTTGAGAAATTCGGCGGCACGGATGCCCAGCGTCTGAGGTACAACCGGGTCGTGTAAGCCGTGCTGGATTTCAATCGGTAGGTCACGGTTGGCCTCGCTGAGGGTAATGGAATCGCTGGTGGCAAAATAGGTCGACATGGCAATCAGGCCGCCGAGCGGTTGAGGGTGACTGAGGCTCACCTGATAGGCCACGGCCCCGCCCTGGGAAAAACCGGCCAGGATGATCCGGCGGCTGACGATACCGCGTTCCAGCTCACGTTCAACGAGGCGGTTGACGGCCGCCGCCGAAACCAGCAGCTGGGCAGCATCAACCTTGCGGTCGATATCCATTTCCAGGATGTCGAACCAGGCGGGCATGACATACCCTCCATTGACTGTCACCGGAATCGACGGCGCATGGGGAAAGATGAACCGGATGCCCAATTCAGCAGGCAGGTTCAGTTCCGGGACGATGGGGGCGAAGTCGTGACCGTCGGCTCCCAGACCGTGCAACCAGATGACGGTGGCGTCCGGGTTGCTGCGTGTTTCCTGCTCAATGGCCGGCAAAAGGGACATACAAACCTCCGCTGTGATGAATGGATGGGGAAGGGGCCGGGAAGCGGCTAAACGCGGCACTATAGCACGACTGCGATCCAATGTTCAATAATGCGGGTGAAAAACAGCGGGTTGCACCGATACAGGAGGAACTCTTCACCCCAGATCCGGCTCGAATTTGTAGCCGACACTGTAGACCGAGCGGATCAGGTCGCAGCCAGGCCGAACCTGCTCCATCTTGCGCCGTAGTTTTTTGATATGGCTGTCAATGGTGCGGTCATTGACGATACGCTGATCGGCATAGATACGCTCCATCAGCTGATCGCGGCTGTAGATCAGGCAGGGACGGGCGTGGAGAAAGGCGAGCAGTTTGAACTCGACGGCGGTGAGATCGAGGTTGCGGCCATCAAGGGTGGCCCGCATAGTGGGTGGGTCGAGCAGCAGTCCCTGGTCCGGCTGGGTTTGACCAGAGGTGCGGCGGAGCACGGCTTTGACGCGGGCTACCACCTCGCGGGGGCTGAAGGGCTTGCAGATGTAATCGTCCGCGCCCAGTTCCAGGCCAAGCAGCCGGTCGATCTCTTCGATCCGGGCCGTGACCATGATGATCGGCACGGTGGAAAAGGTGCGAACATCCTTGCAGATCTCCATGCCATCGCGACTGGGAAGCATCAGGTCCAAGAGGATCAGATCCGGCCGCTCCGCCCGCACCCAGGAGGCCACGCCCCTCCCCTCGCCCAACCAGTGGCTGGCAAAACCGGCGGCGTGGAGATAATCGTCCAGGATTGACGCCAGGCGCGCTTCGTCTTCAACAATCAAAATTCGTTGCATGGGTTCAGCCGTTTTGAGGGAAGGTGATGGTGATATCCAGGCCGCCAAGATTGGACTTCGCGGCAGTGATGGTCCCATCATGGGCCTCGACAATCGTTTTGCACAGGGCCAATCCCAGACCAGCACCGCCATGAGCCCGGCTGCGCGATCCCTCGACCCGGTAGAGTCGCTCAAACAGACGTTCCAAGGCCTCCTCAGGCACACCGGGGCCGGAATCCCTGAATCGGAGCAGCACACCAGCCGCCCCAGCCGTCAAGCTCACCAGCAAGTTCCCACCGGAATCGGTATAGCGCAACGAGTTAGAGAGCAGATTGGTCAACAACTGGCGCAGCCGTTCAGCGTCACCAAACATGACCAGGGGCTGCCCCGGTCCATCAAAAGACAGGGCAATATCCTGGGTCTCGAATTGATTGTGGTACGATTGCACCGTCTGGGCAACCAAAGCCTCTAAATCGAGCTCCTCTTTGCGATAGGTCAGCGCCCCGATGTCGGCCAGGGACAGTTCGTAGAGATCGTCGATCAGGCGGCTGAGGTGGAGTATCTCGGAGTGGAGCACGTCCATGGTCTGCGGCGTCAATTGGCGGATACCGTCCTGCACTGCCTCTACTTCGCCCCGCAACACTGCCAGTGGAGTCCGCAGTTCATGGGAGATGTCCGCCACCCAGCGGCGGCGGAGTTGTTCGTTGTGCTCCAGGGTCTGGGCCAAGCTGTTGAAATCACGGGCCAGTTGTCCCAGTTCATCGGTACTGACCGAGGGCACCCGGATGTCGTAGTGCCCCGAGGCCAGACGGTTGGTGGCGGAGGCCAGAATGGTAATCCTTCGTACCAGTCGGCCTGCCAGGGGAATGGACAGCAGGGCTGCGCCAGCGGCAACACCCAGGGCAATGACGATCAGGGCATGGTGTTGTTCCTGGACAAATTGCCGCACCCGAATATCGGCCAGAATACGCGGCGGTACCAGGCCGAGGAAACCGATTTTTTTATCCCCGACCTTAAGCGGCTCAAAATACGGCGGTTGCGGCCAGGGTTCGGCCGGACCGTACAAGACCTTCCGCTCGGCATCGAGCAGCAACACCCGCAGTTCAAAGATCTGCTCACCCTTGGGCAGTGGCGGTCGCGGCGGTTCCAGTCGCAGCAAGGATGGGCCAGGCTCAGAGGCGCGGCCACCCTGCCGTTTATAGGGATTAAACAGAGGGTGATGCTGGGGGCTACTGCCTGTCACCAATTCCATCCAGGTGGTGGGCGTCTCTTGGAGAAAATTCCAGTGTTGTTTGTCGGCGTAGTATTCCTCCAGGGTGTGAGCCAGATTTTCCAGCCGCTCTTTTTCAACCTGATGGACATAGCGAAACGCGCCGCGCTCAAAGCTCATCCGGGTGATCACAAACATGCCGACAATGACGCAGCAGGCGGTGGCCAGGAAGGCAAAAAAGAGGCGGTAGCGGATGCCGATGGTCAGTTTTCTCTTCATCAAGGGTGTTCCTCCTCGCATTTTCCTACCACAACCGTGCCAGCCGCTTCCACCCTCTTTTTACCAGAAGACGTATTTCCTTTATTCCTCCACATTTTTTGCAAATTTACCGGGTACCGTGCAACCGTCGCCATCAATGGGCGCAGAGCGTGGAGTAAACAAGCACAACCAACCGGAGCCCCTCATGCAACCCAAAGGATTAGTAACCACCGTGTTGATCATCACCCTCGTGCTCGCCGCACCTGCTCTCGGCCAGATGACATTCGACAACACCATGCAGGAACCGACTGCCGGAAGAGAACGTCCTTGTGGTCGGCCACCTGAAGCCTTTATAGCCTGCAAGGGCAAAAAGGTCGGCGAGGCCGTGCTCATCGAGACTCCACACGGCGATGAAATTGCGGCAGTGTGCAAATATAGGGATGAGCGATTGGTCGCCCAGCCATTGAACGGACCACCACCACGACCGGACAACGAAAAGGAATAACTGGGTATCCAACGCAGGCTGGAGGATCGGGTTCAGAGAAATTTCCCTGACCGTTTTCCTCCAGCACACACCATCTCAAAGGGGCCTGGCACGCTGGTTTTCCGGCGACGAGGGTTAAAACATAGAATAAAATTGTAGGAATCCGCCATGAACACGATGCTCACAACTGACAAAAAACCCATCTCCAGAAACAGCCTTCTACGCGAATGGGCCACCCCCTTCACCATGGGCGCCTTTGCCCTGAGTGCGTTGACCGGGGTCCTGCTTTTTTTTAAGATTAATCTTGGCCTGGTCAAGCCAGTGCATGAGTGGCTGAGCTGGTTCTTGGTTATCGGTACGGTCTTCCACCTGCTTGCCAATTGGCGTCCCACAGTGCTTTATTTTTCTCGGCCTGTTGGTAAAACCATTTTCGTGGTCTTTTTGCTACTGATCTGCGGGTCGTTGCTTCCTTTCGGCGCAGGAGGGAAACGTCAACATCCCGCCAGTTCAATAGCGGAAGCCCTGACGCATGCGCCGCTTTCGGCGGTAGCCCAGGTCGCCAACCATAGTCCGGATGAAACCCTTGCGTTGCTCAAAACGCAAGGGATCAACCTCTTTAGCGGAGACCCAACCATTCAGGAGATTGCGGATAATAACCACCGGCGCGCCCTGGATCTCCTTGCCGTGATTTTTTAACAAAAATCAACGCTGTAACAAAAATTGACAACAAAAAGAACAGACTAGGTCTAGGCATTCCGTCTCGCATGCGATATTGTTTGGCGGAAATGGCGTGGTTTCCCGCCGATTGCGCGCGAAACCCAGACCTTCCAAGCAAACTGTACGTTGTCTTTCTTTCCGGTACCAGGTGACTCTTTGAACAGAACGACTGTGAACAAAAAATACCGCTGGCGTTATTGGCTGTTGGTGGCGGGTTTCGCGACCCTCGGAGCGGCAGTGGCTTTTTTTTATTTCCGTGGCGACAAGCAACCCGGTTATATGACCGCACCGGTCAGCCGTGGCGATATTGAAACCACGGTACTGGCCAGCGGCACGGTGGAATCGGATAATCTGGTCAGCGTCGGCGCCCAGGTTTCCGGCCAACTCGAATCATTGAAGGTGGAACTGGGTGATACGGTCAAGGCGGGGCAACTGGTCGCCCAAATCGACAGCCTGCCGCAGCAGAACACCCTGCGCACCAAAACTGCAGCCCTGGCGGCGGTCCGGGCTCAGAAACAGGCCAAGGAGGCCTCGCTGGCCCTGGCGGAGCTGACCTACAAGCGGCAGATGCAGATGCTCAAGGGCGAGGCTGCCTCCCGTGAAGATTTTGAAACCGCGGAGGCCAATCTTAAGGTGCTGCGCTCGGAGATTGCCGCCCTGGACGCTCAGATCGAACAGGCCAAAATTGCCGTCGATACCGCCCAACTCGACCTGGGCTACACCAAGATCAGTTCGCCCATTGACGGCGTGGTTGTTGCCATCATCACCAAGGAAGGCCAGACCGTGAACGCCAACCAATCGGCCCCGACCATTATCAAGGTGGCCCGGCTCGACCAGATGACCATCAAGGTCGAGATTTCCGAGGCTGACGTGGTCCGGGTCAAACCAGGGCAAAAGGTCTATTTTACCATCCTAGGTGAGCCGGACAATCGCTACCCGGCGGTTTTGAAATCCATTGAGCCGGCCCCGCAATCCATTGCCACCGAAAGCTCGTCGGGCAGCTCCTCCAGCACATCCACCAGTTCCTCCAGCACCGCCATTTTCTATATGGGTATCCTCGATGTACCCAATACCGACGGCAAGTTGCGCATATCCATGACCACCCAGGTCAATATCGTCCTGGCCGAGGCCAAGAATGCACTGATGATCCCTTCAGCCGCCTTGGGCGACAAGGGAAAAGACGGGCTGCACCCGGTACGGGTAGAGGCAAGTCCCGACAAGCTTGAAGAGCAACGGGTGAAAATTGGCCTGAACAACAATGTCCAAGCCGAAGTGCTCGAAGGTCTGCGTGAGGGACAACGGGTGGTGATCGGCGAGCAGATGAACGGCGGGACCGCTACAGGCTCGACCCAGCAGCGGCGGCCGCCGATGCCGCGCATGTTCTGATGGAAACACCTCTGATCGAACTGCGGGGGGTCTGCCGCGACTACCCTGCCGGCGACGAGTTACTGACCGTTCTCAACAGCATCGATTTGACCATCGCCTCCGGTGAAATGGTGGCCATTGTCGGCGCCTCCGGATCCGGCAAGTCGACGCTGATGAACATCATCGGCTGCCTCGACCGGCCGAGCCGTGGCACGTACCGGGTCAACGGCCAGGAAACCGGGCAGCTGGAGCCGGACGAACTGGCCTTCCTGCGCCGTGAACATTTTGGCTTTATCTTTCAGCGATATCACTTGCTGGCCAGTCTCTCGACCCTGGCCAATGTCGAGATGCCGGCCATCTATGCGGGGATTGATACCAAGGCCCGGCAAGACCGCGCCCGCCATTTATTGGCCCGCCTGGGCATGGCTGACCGGCTCGAGCATGCTCCCGGTCAACTTTCCGGCGGCCAGCAGCAACGGGTTTCCATTGCCCGGGCCCTGATCAACGGCGGATCGGTCATTCTCGCCGACGAGCCCACCGGCGCCCTCGACACGGTCAGCGGCAACGAGGTGATGAAGATCCTCAAGGAGCTCAACGACGACGGGCATACCCTTGTTCTGGTGACCCACAATATGCAGGTGGCCGAACATGCCGATCGAATCATTGAACTCAGCGACGGCAAAATCATTGCCGACCGGCGGATCAAGCCAACCTCGCGAACCGACACCCTCGTCCCGGCAGCCTTTGTCACCGCCCATCCCTGGCGCGCCCACTACGACCGCTTTACCGAGGCCTTCCGCATGGCCCTAGCAGCCATGGCCTCCCACCGGCTGCGCACCCTGCTGACCATGCTCGGCATCATCATCGGCATCGCCTCGGTGGTTTCGGTGGTGGCACTGGGCGAAGGTTCCCGGCAGCGCATTCTCAAAGATATCAGTGCGATGGGCACCAACACCATCAGTATTTATTCCGGCAAGGATTGGGGGGATCTACGTTCCGGCAAAATCCGCACCCTCGTCCCCCGTGACGCCGATGCCCTGAGTCAGCAACCCTATGTCGATACCGTCACTCCGCAGATCAGCAAATCGGTGACCCTGCTTTACCGCAATATCAGCGTCACCGCCCAGGTGAACGGCGTGGGCGAGCACTATTTCAGGGTGCGGGGCATGGAGCTGGCGGAGGGACAACTCTTTGAAAACGATAGCGTTCGCCGCAGCGCCCAAGACGTGGTTATCGACCAGAACACCCGTCGCTCCCTGTTCGGCGACCATCCAGACAAGGTACTGGGTGAGGTGGTGATGCTGGGCAAGGTCCCCTGCCGGATCATCGGGGTGACCAAAAAGGCCGATACCAGCTTCGGCGACACTGAAAGTCTCAACATCTGGGTGCCCTACACCACGGCCATGAACCGGCTGACTGGCCAACAGTACCTGCGCAGCATCACCGTGCGGGTGGCAGACAATGTGACCACGGCCATTGCCGAACAAAGCATCGTCAAGCTGCTCACCCAGCGCCATGGCACCAAGGATTTTTTTGTTTCCAACCTGGACGCCATTCGCCAAACCATTGAAAAAACCACCCAGACCATGACTCTGCTCATTTCTTCCATTGCCCTGATTTCGCTTTTGGTCGGCGGCATCGGTGTCATGAATATCATGCTGGTCTCGGTGACCGAACGGACTCAGGAGATCGGGGTGCGCATGGCCGTGGGTGCCCGCCACAGCGACATTATGCAGCAATTTCTGATCGAGGCCGTGCTGGTCTGCCTGATGGGCGGTTTACTCGGTGTGGGCCTGGCTCTGGGTATCGGGGTCGCCGTTTCGCTTTCCGGTGCCGACTTTAAAATGATCTATTCCACCACCGCTATCGTCAGCGCTTTCCTCTGCTCCACTATCATTGGCGTAATGTTTGGTTTTCTCCCCGCCCGCAACGCCGCCCGGCTCGATCCGGTTATTGCCCTGACGAGAGAATAAGGACGACTATGAAAACATGTATATGCCTATATTTCGGCATTTTTATCCTAGCTTTTTCGCTGACGGGGTGCGCGGCTCTAATGCACACACCCTACCAGACACCTCAGGTCACCCTGCCAAGCACCTGGACCCATCAAGGAGAAATCAATGGATCGGCCCAGGATCGCTGGTGGGAAGAATTTGGCGATCTGGCGTTGAATCATTTGGTAGCCGAGGCATTGCAACGCAACAACGATCTGGCCGCGGCAACCATACGCGTGCGTCAGGCGCAACTGCAGGCGGAACAGGCCGGCAGCGAACGTCTGCCGAGTTTTTCGGTGCAGGGCAACGGCGAGATCAGCCGCTATCTTGGGTCTGGAAACAGGGAGATTCGCAACGCTGCGGCCTCGGCTGCGGTCAGCTACGAATTGGATCTCTGGGGTAAACTTGGAAGTAGCTATGGCGCTGCCCGTTGGGAGGCCATGGCCACCGAAGAAGACCGTGCTGGCACCGCACTCTCTCTGATCGGCACAACCGCCTCGTTCTACTGGCAAATCGGCTCATTGAATCAGCGAATCCGTCAATCCGAAGCCAGCATCGCGTATGCCCGGAAGACCCTGCAGCTGGTGCAGGTGCAAAAAACGGCCGGAGCAGCTTCCAGCCTGGAGATTCTTGAAGCCGAAGGCAACCTCGCCAGCCAGGAGGCCAGCCACACCATCCTGATCCAGCAACGGGTCGAGGCCCGCAATGGTCTCGCCATTCTCTTTGACGGTCCGCCCCAGAGTCTGAAAACAACCGAACCGCAGGATCTCTCCCAGGCAACAGTCCCAAAAGTGAGTGCGGGACTTCCAGCCCACCTGTTAGGACGTCGCCCCGATCTCCGTGCAGCCGAGGCCCGGTTGCGCGCAGCTCTGGCAAACACCGATGCCACCAGAGCGTCCTTTTATCCGGCCATCAATCTGAGCGGCCAACTGGGCGGCAGCAGCGAGCAGCTGGCCCGTTTCTTGAGCAATCCCCTTGCTACCCTGGGGGCTGATCTGGCCCTGCCTTTTGTCCAATGGCGGGATATGCAGCGCAACATCAAGATCTC
This sequence comes from uncultured Desulfobulbus sp., assembly GCF_963662935.2. Taxonomy (NCBI): domain Bacteria; kingdom Pseudomonadati; phylum Thermodesulfobacteriota; class Desulfobulbia; order Desulfobulbales; family Desulfobulbaceae; genus Desulfobulbus; species uncultured Desulfobulbus sp. The sequence goes on from NZ_CAXXTL010000001.1 coordinate 876,941, forward strand.
AGAGGCTGAGTATGAGCAAGCCATAATCAGCTTCCGCCAGACCCTGTACAACGCCTTGGCCGATGTCGAAAACAGTCTCTCGGCCCGGCAGCAGTACCGGGAGCAAGCGCTCAAACTGGAACAAACGCTGAGTGCCGCCAAACAAACCGAGGAGCTCTATCGAATCCGTTATCAGGCTGGCGGCAGCGCCCTCAAATCCTGGCTCGACGCTCAGGAAAACCGTCGGCAAGCGGAAATCGCCCTGGCTGAAAACCGGCTCAATCAGCTGCAGAACCATATTACCCTGTCCAAGGCTCTGGGCGGCGGGAGCGCCTTTGTGCCCGCCCCAACGAAAGGGTAAGCTCTCCCCCCCCCCCGAGCCGTGGCCGGTTACGGCACGAAACGGCAGCACTCCAACGTGGTCCGTAGAATGGTGAAATAACCTGCCGACCGAGCGACTGGCCATTTTTTAGAACGCTGCTATTTCAGGTTTTATTGATTGGTTGGAAACTCGATATAACGAGAACATACCATCCAGAAACTTGCGTCAGCTTGAGCAGTTTGCTTGAACAAGCGAGAGGTCTTTTTGCAAAATTTATTAGAATACTCGGCGGTTATGGTTAACACCAAACATCGCCTGCCATTTTATTGAATACTGCATACATCTCTTTTGAATTCCGAGAATGAAACTTCAGCACCTATTTTACACTCCCGAAGGCAGGCATCTTCAAGAGCCGTAGCATTAAAACCAGGATGATTAGAAAGCGTTGTTATTCCTGTCATGACCACAGTGCTATATCCGCTATAGTTATGTGCATATTTTTCGCAATCTATTTTGCTTTTTCTGTTATCGTCAATGCACTCTTGTGCTGAGTATTTGTGCAACCATTTGCAGTCTTCTTCGGACATAGATAGTAGTGGTGATACTTGACTATATTCAACAATCACTTTGTTTCCTTGAAGTTTCGCTTGTTTCTTGCGCTTGGCATCAAAGGCTAGTTCCACCAGTATTTCATCGCCGTTGCTAGTGATCTTTGCTGCATGATAGGAATCAAACCCTTTAGTCGTTACAACTTGAGACTTTTCGCCCGCTTTTAGGAGTAAAAAATAAAAATTACTAATGGGGGTAGCTGAACCGCCTGGATTTACACCGAATAGAATTACAACGCCTTCTGCGGTATCAACGTGGTCATAAAAACTAACATATTGAGCATCGCTGTCAAAAACAACTAAGCCATTTACAGTGATCGCCCCACGGGGGCTCCCTGGAGATTCAATGATTTTTACATCTCCCAATCGGGTGTTCAGTTTGTCGGCCGCCAAAGATAATGGTGTAACTCCACAATTCAACAAGAAGAAAGATAATAACAGTAACCATGCATTACCGGAATGCCGAGGTAAAACTCTCATAATATTCTGAATTTGTTTTATGTTTCAACAGAGTACGGACAGTTTCCAACAGGGTGGATTGCGGAAATGCAAAAACGATCTGGCCAGTCGGAACCGGGCAGTTTGCGCCTGTTTTTATTGCAGCAGGCTGCTAATCCGCTGCTCGATCTCCGAGCGCGGCACAGCGCCAACCACTTGATCGACCAGTTGGCCACGCCTGAAGAACAACAGGGTGGGCACTCCCCGAATCTGGAATCGAGCCGCACTCATCTGCTGCGTGGAGGTATCGAGTTTAAACACCAGCAGACGACCGGCATACTCCTGGGCCAGAATCTCAAGAACGGGAGCAATTGAGCGGCAAGGACCGCAGGTGGGCGAGTAGAAATCCACGAGTACCGGCAGGGTCGACTGCTCGACCCGTTGATGGAACTGGGGATCAGTAAGGGGATTGACCATTCCGGAAAGCGGGGCACCGGCAAGGGAACCACCGCAACGGCCGCATTTGGGGGTGAGATGTTGTTTCTCCGCCGGAATCCTGTTTTTGGCCCCGCATCCGGGACAAATCATCAGTGTACTCATAGTGAACACCTCATCGTGCCGAGGGCACAGTTGACAGTTCATCGTAACCCAAAAGGGTGAACCCAAAAGCTGCTTTGCCACTGCACCGCGGCTTTTCAGTTTCTTGTAACTATAAGAAGGGTCACACGATTTACCTCTCCCTTTTCTGATGGTCTACAGCCGATGCAAGCGTGGACCATGGCTGTAACCAGGGGTTGGAGTGAGCAGAGCTTGCCCCTCGTATCAGGAGACAAATACCATTTTCTGCCCACTTTTTTTCCTCTCCACTGAAAGATTAGGTGCCCGGTGCATATCGCTGTTTGCCCTGTTCCTGCATACCCACAATGGCAGCGCGAAGGTTGTGTTTTTCCGCGAGCCAGCCGGGATAATCTCGCGCCGCCTGCAAGGCTGCATACAGAGCCAGGCAGTTATACAACCCCACCGTCTCTTCGATCACCGCCGCCGGGAAATGCTCGTCCAAATCGCCGGGACGTGGTTCCTGCTGATAAAAAGCCAGGCGGCCGAAATAAAAGGCCAGTTCCTCCAGCAGATCCCAGAATCCCTCGCGCCAGGTGGCTATCGTTGCCGCACCTTGCACCCCCTGTAAGGCGGCGTTGATCCCCTCTCCGGGAAACGCCACTTGGGCAAACTGATAGTGGCCGCCATCGGGCCGGGCCTCTCCGTTGACCTCATGCCAGGAGACCAAGGCATGGGCGCGAGTGGCGATTTTCATCGCCTGAAATTTCGTCCAGAGAAGAAACTCGTAGTAATGGTCGGCAATGGCCTGCTCGGGTTCTAACCGGTAGACGTTGCCGTGATCGGCATTGAAGCGGCTGAGATTGCCGAGATGGACCAGCTCGTTGACCAGGGTGTGAATGTAGGAGAGGCCGGAAATGTTCGTTTTGTTGAGCAGAATTTTGTGGGCGCCGTCCTTAGAGGTGTTGAACACCAGACGGGCGTTGTTGTTCTCCAAACCGAGACCGGCGAAGTAGGGCGCTATTTGCTCGCATTCATCCGCAAAATTTTCGGTCTTAACGATGAGGGTCCGGGACGCCAACCGATCGAGGTCGACCTCCTGTTTGCCGATGAACCCGAGGGCCTGGTTGATCCGGCTGGTCTCACCGGCAGAAAAATTGAACATTTCCATACACAATCCTTTTTCCATGAAAAAAGGCAGCCGTGTGACTGCCTTATCGTCTCCCGGCTCGCATCCAAGCCGGGGTTTATTGGCAAGGTGCGGTTTTCGCTCTCCCCTGCCCTGGCTTATTTGGTTTTGTTTTGCTCGGCGTTTTTGGCGGCCATGTATTCGGCCTCCTGTTCCAGCAATTCCCCCAAGGCCTTGGCGGTGTCACCGACAACCTTGAGGCAGTGCTGCCGGCGGCTCTCGGAATTACCATAAAAATCCTTGACCTGATCCCGGTCCATCCAGTTGACCCGGGCGATCTGGCAGCAGTTGATGCCGCCATGCGGCGCAGCCAGTTCCTCGAAATTCTTCATCACCGCCTTGGTGGCCGCCCACATCCGGGGATTTTCCTTTTCCTCCAGACTGGACCGGCTGTACAAACTGCCGATGACACTGGCCGCTCCCACCAGCGCCCCGCAGATATTGCCGGTGCCGCCGATGCCGCCGCCAAAGGCGCCCAAGGCCTTGATCACCGAAGGATCTTCGATGCCCAGTTTTTCCAGGCCGACCATGGCCAGCACCTGGCTGCAGTGCAACCGTTGGGTGAACAGTTCAATTGCTTTTTCCCGCATTTCATCTGGCCGCATCATTTCCTCCATGCATTGAGTTTGAAGGTGGATTAGAGTATGAGTCCGTTGACTGTACCCGATTCATCCCCGATCTGCATTGCGATTTTCACCGGGATCTCTGCGGCCGCCTTTTTTACCGATCAGGTGGGGCAGTTCGGTCATCCACCCGTTTCCTTTATTGTTTTTGGATCCTGTCCATGCCCAGTCCCGCCGTCATTGTCCTTGATTTTGAAACCACTGGCATGTCTCCTGCCTACGGCGACCGGCCGATCGAGGTGGGCGCGGTACGCATCGAACACGACCGGATCGTCGACCGCTTCCAGGAGTTGATGAATCCCGGGTTTACCATCAGCTGGTTCATTGAATCCCTGACCGGGATCAGCAACGACCTGGTAGCCGAGGCCCCGCCCTGCGAGGAAGTCATGACCCGTTTTGCCGATTGGATCGGCGAGACCCCGCTGGTTGCCCACAACGCCGGTTTTGACCGCAAGTTTCTCGATGCCGAGCTGGCCTTGGTCGGCAGGGAACGAACCAATCCCATGGCCTGCACCGTGCTGGCAGCCCGCCGTCTCTATCCTGAGTCACCCAACCATAAACTGGCAACCCTGGTAAGCCACCTGGGCATCTTCACCGACGGCACCTTCCACCGCGCCCTCGCCGATGCCGAGATGACCAGCCATCTGTGGATCGCTATGACCGATCTGCTCTGTAGTCGTTACAACCTCAGCGAGATTCCCTTTGCCCTGATGCAGGAAATGACCCGGATCGGCCGGAGAAAAGTGGATCGCTTTCTTCGAGGGTATACGGAACTGCACGCTGGCAACCCCATGGAGACGGCATGGAGCAGATAACGGAAACCGGCCCCTCGACAATCCGCCAGCAGATCATCGAGCTGCTGGCCGCCGAAACCCTTGGCGCGCGCGAACTTTCCCAGGAACTGCACCAGAGCGAAAAAGAAATCTACGCCCACCTTGAACACATCGAGCGCAGCCTCAAGGCCGAGGGCAAGCGGCTGGTGATCGAGCCGCCAGTCTGCCTGGGCTGCGGCTTTGTTTTTGAAGAGCGTCAACGGCCGCAACCGCCGGGTCATTGTCCCCGGTGCAAAAAGACCCGCATCCGCCGCCCCCGCTACAGGTTCGGCTGAAGTGTTCTCCACTTACTCTTGCCCATGATGGATGCATGATTCTGCTCAACGCCCTCTTCCCGGTCCTGGCCTTGATCCTCTTCGGCGCGGCAGTCAAACACTGGCGGATTACCGACGTGGCGTTTCTCCGCACCTCGGACCGGCTGGTTTATTTTGTCTTTTTCCCCCTGATGCTCTTCTGGAAGATCGGCTCGGCCCCGCTCCAGTTTGACGACGGCTGGCGCTACCTGCCGGCTTCGGCCCTGGCTGTCCTCGGCGTCTGCGGCCTCAGCCTGGTGTTTATCCGCTTCCTGCCGGTGGCCGCGTTCCAGGCCGGTTCATTCAACCAAGGCTGCTATCGCTTCAACACCTACATCGGCATGGCAGTGGTCATCAACGCCTTCGGCGAGGCTGGGGTGCAACTGTACGGTATTCTCATTGGCCTGATTATCCCGATGATCAATGTCCTCTGCGTCTCGGTGCTGATCTGGTATGGTGAGGACGCCCGTAACCAGGGCAACCGGCTGACCGCCACCCTCAAGCACCTGCTGGCCAATCCGCTGATCATCGCCTGCGTCGCCGGCATCCTCTATTCCCGGTTAATCGGCTCCTTTGCCGTACCCATCGACAACACCCTCAAGCTGATGTCCCAGGTCACCCTGCCGCTGGCCCTGTTCTCCATCGGCGGCAGCCTCACTTTCTCCAATCTCCGCGACAACATGGGCCTGGCCCTGGCCTCGGCTGCGTTCAAACTGGCGGTGCTGCCACTGCTGGGGCTGTTGCTGCTGTGGCTGTTTGGGGTCACCGGCCTAGCCTGGAAGGTGAGCATGCTCTTTTTCGCCCTCCCCACCTCGACCGCCATCTATATCCTCTCCTCCCAGCTCCATTCCGACACCGAGCTGGCCTCGGCGGTGATTGTAATGTCGACCCTGCTGTCCTTCGGCTCGATGGCGCTGATTTTGTTAATCGTGGGATAACTTTTGTAGGTATTATGAAACGATCCATCCTCCTCAGCTTTTCGATCGCAATCACTGTGAACGCCTACGCGCAACAAAACGCCAATTCACTTAACCCCGCTAACATCATTGTTGCTGCGCGCCCTGACGTCCAATGGGACATATCAACATTTGTTGAAGGAGACTTCAATGACGACGGAAAGAAGGACTATGCCATTATTGGTTACAAAGGCGCTGGAATCGTTCTAGCTGTGCGCACTACGTCAGCACAACGTGGCGAAAGCAGCAAAACGCAGTATTTACCATTTGACATCAACCCATCAATGCAGGCAGCCATCTGCGAAAAACCTGCTACACTCCATGTCGAGAAGCAAGTATGCAGCCCAATAGACGAACCGCTCCCTGGATGCAAGCCTTCGAACACAGCAAATTCACTGAATTTAATTGGGGGTGCTTGCGATCCAATTCGTCTCTAATGGAACCATAAAACAAAGCGAATGGAATGGTGGCGACTTTGACACCAAATTCTTAGGTTATCGCTCCAAAACCTGGACGATTTCAACCGTGGTGAACAGCCACTTGCCGTCGATGGAGCGCATCTCGGCCCGAAGCTCATGGACATCGGCCACCTTCCCGCCCGCGCCCTCGCCGCGCAGGCGGATGGTGCCGCGCACAACAGCGGTTTTTTCAGGAGTTATATCGATGGTGATATCGTGCAAGGAGACCTTTGCCTGGGTATAGAAACCACGGACCATGAGCAGACGGTCCTGGATCTGCTTGCGCGGATATTCGCCCGCATGACTGGCGGATGCCACCGTCAGTTGGCAGGGGTCGCTGAACAAGGCGGCGATCTGCTTGGCCTTGAACAGCGCCTCGATGGACTTTTCCGCCGGTTCCTTGGATCCGGCCTCCTCGATCACGGCCAACTGCTGGCGAATCGCCCGTTCATCGCTCGGCCAGAAGCGGAAGGCACCAACCGCCGCGACCAGGACGATCAGCACGAAAACAAAAACCTTTCCGCTCACCACACCACACCTCCCAGAATCCGCTCCTGCTCCACCTGGCCCACATGGTGGCGGTCCAGGGTCACGGCGCGGTTATCGCCCACCACATAGACCTTGCCCGGCTCCACGGTGCGCGGAGCCAGATTCCAGTCCGAAGGCATGCGCACATACGGCTCTTTGACCCATTGCCCGTTGACAAAGAGCGACCCGTTTCGAAATTCGACCGTGTCCCCGGCCAGTCCAATGATCCGTTTAAGCAGCGTCACCCTTCGTCCGGCAAATCGGATCACCACCACATCGCCCCGTTTGGGTTCCGACACAAGATAGCGCCCCCGCCAGCAGAGGTTGAAGCCGCCGTCGTCATAGGTCGGCTCCATGCTGTGACCCTCGATGCGCAGAGGGATCAATATCTGGGTAAAAACAACCACCGCCGCCAGGGCAACCAGCAGCAGCCGAAGAATTAATTTCCTATTCAAATCGGGCAGCATGAAACGACGGAGCCTGGAAGTTGCCATGATTGACCGCGCTATTGGGTAGTTTGAAAGAGTTGGACATTGGTCTCCAGCATTGGGCCCGCAAGCAGATCGTCCATGGCCCGCACGAAAAGGGCCGTCTCCGTGCTGGGGACGGGGTAAACGGTGCTCCTGCCATCATTGCCGCAACACCAGAAGACGATCACCACGGTACCATACATCACAAGAGGAGGCCGCAAAAAGAGGGCCATCTCTGTGCCCGGATCTCCGTAGCCTGTTGTCGGAATGCAAGCAAAAGCCGGTTCCCTCTCGACCTCCTCCCTGGTATGTTGGCCGATAGTGACCCCGCCGTTATGCCGGACTCGCTTCAGCGGCAAAAAGGTCGTTTTCAACCGCAGTCAGGAGATCCATGCACTTTTCCGATTTGATCACCCGCAGACAAAGCGTACGAGCTTATGTAGACCGGCCGGTGGAGCAGGAAAAACTCGACCAGTTGATCGAGGCGGTCCGCCTGGCCCCTTCCGCCAGCAATTCCCAGCCATGGAAACTGATCCTGGTCACCGATCCCATCCTGAAAGACCGGGTGGCTCGGGCAACCTACAGCACCCTGGTGTCATTCAACAAATTCGTCCCCCAGGCCCCTGCCCTGGCGGTGCTGGTCATCGAAAAACCCAAGGTGATCACCCAGATCGGGGCCCGGCTGAAGGATAGGGAATTTCCCCTGATCGACATCGGCATCGCGGCCGCCCACTTCTGCCTGCAGGCGACCGAACTGGGACTGGGCACCTGCATGCTCGGCTGGTTTGACGAAACGGCGATCCAGGAGCTGCTGCAGATCCCGAAACACAAGCGGATCGGGTTGCTCATCAGCCTCGGCTATGCCGCACCGGATAACCCCATCCGCCAAAAAATCAGGAAAACCACTGCAACCATGAGCAGCTCCAACAGGTACTGAGCCTTCTTGCCCGCTGACATGACGGGCAATCCACCTCACACCCTTTCAGCAACGATTCCCGCAGCACCATCCCCCAAGAGAGAACCGCATTCTCTGCGCGGTTTTTGGTACCTCTGTCGTAACACCCATTCAGGTATACAATAAAGAAGACAGAAGAAAAAAAGCACGGATCATCTTCGAAAGAAGGCCTGCTTCGATTCCGTCCGTGACGGAAAGAATTGTTCCCAAAAAAAACACCCTATTCCTTTTTCGCTTTTATTTCGTGAATCTACCCCCCTATAATACCCTCACCGACAACAACCGCCCCTTCTGCGAGCTGAAATGATCAACAACCTGCTGCCTTCCCGCAACCTCTCCGCCTTTGCCAGCGAATTCAAAGTGAACATTTTTCACCTGGTACTTTCCTCCCTGGTCATCAACCTCCTTGCCTTAGCCATGCCGATCATGATGCTCCAGGCCTATGACCGGATCCTGCCCAACTATGGCTTCGGCACCCTGACCTTGCTGGTCACCGGCGTGATCATTGCCGTTCTCCTGGAAATATTGCTCCGCCTGACCCGCTCCTACCTGACTGCCTGGTCGGGCGCGGTCTTTGAACACACGACCTCTTGCGAAGCCATGCGCCACATCCTCAACTCCTCGATCCAGGCCTTCGAACGCCAGGGATCGGGTGCGTATCTGCAAAAAATGGCGGCCATCAGCCGGTTGCGCGGCTTCTACTCGGGCCAGGCCCTGCTGACCATCGTCGACCTGCCGTTCATTTTTATCTTCCTCTATCTCATCTGGTACATCGCCGGCGGCCTGGTTCTGGTGCCGCTCACCCTTTTCGTGCTCTTCTGCCTCCTGGCCTGGTATGTCGGCTACTGCTTGCGGCAGCAAGTGCAGGAACAGGATTTCAGCGGCAAGATCCGCTACAATTTCATCATCGAGACGCTCTCCCACATTCATACCCTCAAGGGCATCGGCCTGGAAAAATTCTTCCTTCGCCGCAACGACCGGCTCCAGCAGCGCATCTCCATGGCCCACTATCAGGTGGCTTTGACCACCAACATTGCCCAGAATTTTGCCACCCTTTTTGCCCAGATCATGACCGTGGCCGTGGTCTCGGCGGGCGCCCTCAGAGTCATCCACGGGGATATGGGCACAGGCGGTCTGGCAGCGTGCATTCTTCTCTCCGGACGGATCATGCAGCCGGTACAGCGGGCCCTGTCGCTCTGGACACGTTTCCAGAGTTTTTTCATCGATCAACAGGAGCTGCGCGACATCTTTGCCCTGCCGGTCGCCGAATACAACGATCCCCGCGGCATGCAGAAACCGGAAGGCCGGGTGGTGCTCGATGGCGTCGATTTCTGCTATGGCGAAAATGCGCCCCTGCTGCTGCACAACCTCACCCTCAGCCTCAACCCTGGCGACTCCATCGCCGTCTCCGGGGCGGCCGGCTGCGGCAAAACCACCCTATTGCAGCTGCTCACCGGCATCCTCCGTCCCAGTGCCGGGATCCTGACCGTTGACGGCGTTGAGCCGCACCTCGTCAATCCGGCACTGCTGAGCACCCACGTTGGGTATCTCCCGGAAAAAGGAGCTATTTTCTACGGCACCATCCGCGAAAACCTGACCTTTTTCGGCGCCACCATTGAGGAGGACGCCATGACCGCCGCCCGTTTTCTCGGGATCGACGAAGCGGTGGCTCTGTTGCCGGAGGGGTATGAAACCATGCTCACCGACGGCGTCACCGATCCCATTCCACCGGGGCTGAAACAACGGATCGCCATAGCCCGGGTTCTGGCCAATAAACCGCGGGTCATTCTCTTTGACAATGCCGACCGGGGTCTGGACAAGAACGGATACAACCTGATCTTTTCCGTTCTCGGCCGCCTGAAACGGCGGACGGTGCTGATCATTATCTCCGATGACCGCAACATTCTCCGTCTCGCCGACCGGGAGTATTTCATCGTCAACTCCACCTTGCAGGAAACCGCGCCCACCGACTCCAAAATCCATGGTGTGCTGCCCTTCCGGGAGTTCAGTCTATGAGCGGCGAAGCCATGTATCTTAAAACCGCCCAGTCAATGCGGGCCATCCTCGAACCTCCCGGCTGGCTCGGCCTTGACCGAATCTCCCCCTTTGCCCGAGCGCTGCCCTTTCTCCTGGCTGCCCTCGGTTGGCAGAGCGGCATCAGCCGGGTCTGCGAATCCCTGCCGCACATGCCCGGCGAACTCGATCGGGTCGACTTGATCAACACCATGATCAACCTGGGGTTCCACGCCCGCTCAACCCGCATCCGCCTGCACCACTTCGACCAGCGCCTAGCTCCCTGCCTGTTCATTGCCGATGACCGGAAAAATGTGCCCGGCATGCCCTTGGTGCTCATCCCGGGTCCAGAAGAATCCGGACTCGCCAAGGTGTATAACCCCGCCGACGAGTCCATGCTGTCGCTGACCGATCTTCCCGATCAGCCCGGAACCCTGTATGTTTTTTCGTCCCAGAGCAAAAAACTCATCGCTCAAAACCGGTTCAGCGCCAATGTCGACGCCAGCCCTTTCCGCTGGTTCCGCAGCCTGACCCGTCGATTCGACTCAATTTTTCTCCAGACCTTCGGGGTCAGTTTCCTGATCAATATCCTGGCGCTGGCCTCTTCGCTCTTTGTCATGGTGGTCTATGACAAGGTAATCGGCAGCCGCTCGGTCGAGACCCTCGAACATCTGGTGGTCGGTGCCCTGATCGCCATGATCATGGAAACGTGCCTGCGCTACCTGCGCGCCCGCTCCCTGGCCTACTTCGGGGTGCGGATCGATGCCATCACCAGCCAAGCCATCTTTGAACGGTTACTGTTCCTGCCGCCCCGGCTGATCGAAGGTTCGTCCATTCCCTCCCAGGTCGCACGGATGCGCGATTTCGACTCGATTCGCGAATTTTTCACCGGCTCGACCAGCGTCAGTGTGCTCGAACTGCCCTTCACCCTGATCTTTATTACCGTCATCGGAATCATTGGCGGCCCGCTGGCCTTCATCCCGATAGCCCTGGCCCTCTGCTACATTGCACTGGCCATGATCATGCTGCCCAGGATTCAGGCGAGCACCGAACACGGCGCCGTCGCTTCGGTGCAACGACAAGCCCTCCTTGTTGAAACCATGAAAAAAAATCGGGCGATCAAATACCACGGCCTTGGCGAAACTTGGCTGCAGCGTTTCCGCGAAGTATCCGGCGAGGCCGCTTTGACCTCATTTTCCTCCTCGTTCCTTACCTCGATCATCGAGGCTGTTGCCTACGGACTCTCGATCCTGGCAGGTGTTATGACCCTGACCTACGGCATCTGGCTGGTCTGGCAGGGACAGATCACCACCGGCGCCCTTATCGCCTCGATGATGCTTGTCTGGCGGGTTCTTTCACCCTTGCAGGCTATCTGCAATTCCCTGGTCCGCATCCGCTATATCTTCCGCAGCGTGGCCCAAGTGCATAAACTCATCAAGACTCCGCCCGAATCCAGCCCCTCCTTCAGCCAGGCCCAAACCATCAAGATCAACGGCCAGATCACCTTCACCGGTGTCGGCCTCCGCTACACCGGTGACCGGGGACCGATTCTGGCTGGACTCAACCTCGACATCCAACCAGGCGAAATCATAGCCATAACCGGAGCATCAGGCGCAGGCAAGACCTCGCTGCTCAAACTGGCCAACGGCCTGTATCAGCCACAAATAGGGTCAATACTTATTGATCGACTGGACATCCGGCAGCGCGACCCGGTCGAACTGCGCAAATGCATCAGTTACGTGCCCCAGGTGGTGGAATTGTTTCATGGCACCATCGAGAAAAATTTGCGCATGGTCAAACCGGACGCCTCCGATCAGGAACTGCACGAGGCCCTTGCCCTGGCCGGTGCCCTGGAAGAGGTCAATGCCCTGCCGGCCGGACTCAATACCTTTATCGGCGACTACCGGTCCGACCAGTTGTCGTCAAGTCTCGCCTTTCAGCTCAGCCTGGCCCGCGGTTATCTGCGCGATGCGCCTATCATGCTCTTTGACGAATTTCCCTCGGCGGTGCTCTACGGCATCACCGGGCAAAGATTCCGGGAATTCCTTAACCTACAGCGCGGCCGCAAGACCATCCTCTATATCACCGAGCGCAGAGCCGACGTTCTCCTCGCTGACCGGCTGGTCTACTTGCCCGGAAATGGACAGGTTTTGGCCGGCAAACCGGCTGAACTGCTTGATTCCCTGCAATCCTGACCAGTACATACATCGACCTACCCAAGGACAGACCGACCATGGCACAGAAAAACGCGGATACAACCAGACAACTCAGAATCCTCTCGCAATCAGCGATGCTGGAGGAGGCACGCACCCCTTATTTGATCAGGACCACCACCTTGATCATCTGCCTGTGCTTTATCTGCTTTGTTATCTGGTCCGCCTACGCCCAGATAACCGAACGGGCAACCACTGCTGGAACCATTATTCCTTCGGGATATGTGCAGACCATTCAGCACCTGGAGGGCGGAATCGTCGAACGAATTCTGGTGCATGATGACGACCGGGTCCACAAAGGGCAGATCCTGATCCAGCTTCGCGGGGACGAACAGACGCGCGATGTCAACCGGCTGGCCAACAAACTGCAACTGCTGAACCTGCAGACTTCCCGGCTCAAGGCCTTTCTCAGCGGCGACCATGCTGCGTTCGAACGATTGAGCAAGGAAAATAGTGAAGCCGGCTCGGCTCAGAAAGACATATTGATCAGCATGTCCGAAAGCCAGCGTCAGGAACAGGAAGTGCTTAAACAGCAGATCATCCAGAAACGCGAACAGGTCAACCTGCACAAGCGTGAACTGGCAACTGCCCGGGAAGGATTGCGCATTGCCGGTACCGCCTTTGCCACCCAGGATAAGCTGTACAAGGAACGCCTGGTCTCAGAGACGACCTACTTGGCCGTTCTCCGCGATAGAAATGAACAACAGGGCAAAGTCGACACCTTGGTGATCAGGATCAGTCAGGCCGAAGATTTGATTGATGAATTCGAGGGCCGCCTGCAATCCCTTGTCGCCGAAGGCCGCAATAAGGCCCTGCATCAACTCGAAACCGTGGAAGCCGATCGAGCTGAAACCTCGGAAATGCTGGAAAAAATCCAGCTGCAGGCTGAACGGCTCGCCGTCCGCTCACCGCTGGACGGCATTGTCAAAGGACTGGAAATCCACACCGAAGGCGGGGTGATTCAATCTGGCCACAAGCTCATGGAAATCGTGCCCACTGAAGGTGAAATATTTGCCGAAGTTCGCATTTCGCCCAATGACATCGGCCACATCAAAGTCGGGTATCCGGTCATTGTCAAGATCAGCAGCTATGATTTTACCCGCTACGGGTCAGTCGACGGAACGGTCAAGGGACTGTCGGCTACGACCTTTGTCGACGAGAAGGGGCAAAGTTTCTACCGTGGAGTCATCACCATGGAGAAAAATTATCTGGGTGAACAACCCGGCAACAACATGATCCTGCCCGGAATGATCGTCAACGCCGATATCATCACCGGCACCAAGAGCCTGCTGGAATATTTTCTCAAGCCCATTCACCGGGCCCTTAACTCAGCCTTTACTGAACGTTAGCCTACCCTGCACATCTAAGGAACACGTATGATATCCAGTCCACTCAGCACATCCGCCGTCCCGCCCCGACCAACTTCGGTCCTGGTGGTGGAAGACAACCCCGCCGCCTTACACCTGGTGGCCTCCATTCTCGAAAAAGAACAATACGCCGTGACCAGGGCTGTCAACGGCCTGGAGGCCATGCAAATCCTCGAGGAACAACCCGCCGGTTTCGACGTCATTCTGCTTGACCGGATGATGCCGGTAATGGACGGAATGGAGGTGACCCGCAAGATGCAGGCCGACAGCCGGCTCCGCTTCATCCCCATCATCATGTTGACTGCGGCCGATAAACCCGAGGAGATCAGCGAGGGCATCAAGGCGGGGGTTTTTTACTATCTGACTAAACCCATTGAGCGCAAGACCCTGCTTTCCATCATTTCCTCGGCGGTCAAGGAGGTCAAGCATCGCAAGGCGCTGCAAACCGAAATGCGCCGCCATCGGATGAGTTTCGGCCTGATCCAAGTCTTAAAGGGAAGTTATCGCACCCTGGATGAAGCGGAAAGCATGTCTTCATTCCTCGCCAACTGCTTTCCCGATCCGGAACGGGCGTTGACCGGGGTCTCCGAACTGCTCATCAATGCAGTGGAACACGGCAACCTGGGGATTAACTATGATGACAAAACTGAACTCATGGACCGCAACGACTGGCGTCAGGAAGTCGAACGCCGTTTGCAAGCCCCCGAGTACCGCGACCGCCAGGTGACGGTGATTTTTGAACGAAAAAATGACTCCTATTATTTACAGATCACCGATCAGGGCGAAGGCTTCAATTGGAAGGGCTACTTGAAATTTGATCCTTCCCGCGCCACCCATAACCATGGTCGCGGCATCGCCATGGCTAACATGATCGCCTTTGACCGGTTGCTGTACAATGAGCAGGGCAACCAGGTGACAGCCATCATGGAAAAATCTGATGCCGACTCAACCACCGACGATTACTGGAGTTAAAAGATTTTTGTCCAATATATCAGAAAGATCCTTCGTTCACGGCACACAACAATGCTCTCTCCGGCAAGAGGGGACCACCGGCTGCCCGGATGTGCAGCACATCGAATGCACGGTTTTTTAATCAATATCGGAAAAATTTTGTCACTCAGTTCTGTACAGACAATTGTCTTTTGCAAAACAAGGCCCAACCCATCGCAAAATGGCGACGAAAAATCACTGGCCCCGCGAGATGGCGCAACCGGATTGCCTTATCCTTTGGCTAGTCCAGCTTTTCATTGTGAAAAAGAATTCTTGAAAACAACATTCTTCAGATTGTTCCGTGCAAGGGGTTACCATGAGTGAAAAAGAACCAACAAAGACTGAAGGAAACCCGACCAACCAGAAGACAGATGATTCTTCCTGGTATTACGCGGAGAACGATCAAGAGGGCAAAGACCGGCTCAATGCTCGTACCTGGGATGTTTCCCGGAGAATCATTGATGATTCCTCCTCTCTGGGAAATCTGCATTACGGAGCCACTTTCCAAGAAGATCTGATTCAGGATATCGACAAGGTACCGGAAACATCTGTCGCGTTGGAAGCAGAAGAAACTGGCAGCGACACTTTGTCGTTGACGAAGGCACTTGACAGCCAGGCAGAATCCTTTTCTGCCACGACTATGGCCGAAGACAGGGAGGTTTTTACTGCCGAGGAAATCACTGAAAAACAGGGGCAAGAGGTTGAGGATCTCGCCTTTACCAGTGCACCCTCTATCGTATCGGATCCGACAGAATTGCCAACGGAGGATCGGCTCAGGCCTGTTAAGAAAGAAATTGTTACAAGCCGGGAAGACAGCTCCCTGACAGATGAAATCGCTGCCGTCGCTCCTCCGACGGGTCAATCGCAGCAGGCCGCGGTCATCACAGGCATCGGTGAGAGCGTTACCGAGGACGATGCAGTCGCCGTCTCCGGGAAGCTGGATATTACCGACACAAATACCGGCGAGGCCACCTTTGTATCAGAAACCGTCACTGGAGTATACGGGGCCTTTACCATCGACGCCACCGGCACTTGGGCCTATTCTCTGGCCAATGACCAAGAAAATGTCCAGGGTCTTGTTGAAGGCGAAAGGGTCACCGATACCTTTACCGTTACCTCGGTCGACGGCACAACCCACATCCTCACCATCGCCATCTACGGCACCAATGATCAGCCCGTAATCGGCGGCACAGAATACGGCAAGGTTGTCGAGGAAACTTCTCTAGATACCTCCGAATCCCTCACCATCGAGGACGCCGACAGGGGCCAGGCCTATTTTCAGGCTGGCGAAGTACATGGCGACTTCGGCACCCTCACCATCGATGCAGCAGGCAACTGGAACTACGCCCTCGATAACTCCAATGAAAAAGTCCAGGCACTCGGAGCAGGCGACACAACCGAGGATGTTCTCATCGTCAAATCCGCCGACGGCACTGAGCAGAAGATCACCATCTCCATTACCGGCACCAACGATGCCGCCGTGATTGGTGGGACAACCACCGAGGGTGTGACCGAGGATGAAGGCAAACAAGCATCCGGCACCCTCACCATTGTGGACGCCGACAACGGCCAGGACCATTTCCAGGCCGGCGAAGTGCACGGTAACTTCGGCACCCTCACCATCGATGCAGCAGGCAACTGGAACTACGCCCTCGATAACTCCAATGAAAAAGTCCAGGCACTCGGAGCGGGTGATAAGACCGAAGACGTCATCATCGTCAAATCCGCCGACGGCACTGAGCAGAAAATCACCATCTCCATTACCGGCACCAACGATGCCGCTGTGATTGGCGGGACAACCACCGAGGGTGTGACCGAGGATGAAGGCAAACAAGCATCCGGCACCCTCACCATTGTGGACGCCGACAACGGCCAGGACCATTTCCAGGCCGGCGAAGTGCACGGTAACTTCGGCACCCTCACCATCGATGCAGCAGGCAACTGGAACTACGCCCTCGATAACTCCAATGAAAAAGTCCAGGCACTCGGAGCGGGTGATAAGACCGAAGACGTCATCATCGTCAAATCCGCCGACGGCACTGAGCAGAAGATTACCATCTCCATTACCGGCACCAACGATGCCCCGGTTGTCAACGGAGAGGCGGCTCCGATACTTACCGCTGCTGAAGACTCAACCGTCCTCATCCGGCCTGAAGAGTTGCTGACCAATGCCTCAGATATTGATGGCGATACCCTTTCCGTGGCCAACCTGCACGTCATTGCAGGAGGCACCATCCCGATCACCCTGAAAATCTCAGGCGATCACTATGATCCAAAAAATATCGACGATATAGGCGCCGGTTCTCCAAAATTTCAGGTTTCGATCAACGGTCAGGCCGTCAATGTCGATGGAGAAAGCACCTTTACTGTAGAGGCGATGCGTGGACAGTGGGAATATTTCACGGTCAGCGTGCCAGCCGACACCGTCATCGAATCGGTTACAGTCCGCTTTGTCAATGATGCCTATGACAACTATGACAACGACAAGGATGGCAAGCTTTATGAAGACCGGAATCTGATCGTCGACAAAATCAATGTTGGGGGGCAAGTCACTGATGCCGGAGCCTTTGTTAGCGGAGTCACAATGGAGGCTGAAAAGGCCTATTACGACGCGCCCAAAGCTACCGGTTACGAAACCATGGCATGGAGCGGTTCTCTCAAGTTTGACGTCTCCAATGTGGAGCCCTCAGAGTACTCACCCATCTCCGTCAATGCCGACGGAACTTATACCTTGCGACCGGGCAGCAACTTCAACGGCACCATCCAGCTCGCCTACGATGTGGTCGACGGCCACGGCGGCATAACAGCGGCTACAACTGCCATCGAAATTGAGGCTATTAACGATTGTGCCGTCATCACCGGGGAAACTGGCGGCAAGGTGGTCGAGGACCAGGTACTGTCGGCCAGCGGCAGGCTGACCATCGAGGATGTCGATACCGGGCAATCATTGTTTGATGCGGGTGAACACGACGGCAGTTTCGGCACGCTGACGATCGACCAGGAGGGCAACTGGACCTATGCTCTCGACCCCAAGAATGAGAAGATCCAGTCTTTGGGCGCTGGAGAGCGAACCGAGGACGTCATCACCGTTACCTCCGTCGACGGCACCGAGCAGAAAATCACCGTCACCATCACCGGCACCAACGATGTGCCGGTCATCGCCGGGGAAACTGGCGGCAAGGTGGTGGAGGACCAAGTGCTGTCGACCAGCGGCAAACTGACCATTGCCGATGTCGATGCCGGGCAATCAGCGTTTGATGCGGGGGTGCATGACGGCAGCTTCGGCACCATCAAGATCGAACAGGAGGGCAACTGGACCTATGCCCTTGATCCCAAGAACGAGAAGATCCAGGCTCTGGGCGCTGGAGTGCAGACCGAAGACCACATCACCGTTACCTCCGTCGACGGCACCGAACAGAAAATCACCGTCACCATCACCGGCACCAACGATGTGCCGGTGGTCGGGGCCGTCCAACTGGCATCTCTGGCCGAGGACACCTCCCGCCTCATCACCAGTTCGCAACTACTGGCTGCCAGCCGGGATGTCGACGGCAATGATACCCTGCAGGTCAGCGACCTGATTGTCGACGAGCGCTATGGCAGCCTGCGCGACAACGGCAACGGTACCTGGACCTTCACTCCCGGCCATAATCTCAACGCCGAAGACATCCCCTTCTCCTTCACCGTCAGCGACGGCCACGAGCGAGTCAGCGGCAGTGCGACCCTGGACCTGGTCGCAGTGGCCGACGCGCCGACCCTGATCGTCGAGGCCGCATCGGGCAAGGAAGACACGGCCATCGCCCTGCACATCGGCACCGCTCTCAGCGACCTCGACGGTTCCGAAACCCTGTCGGCCGTCACGATCAGCGGGGTACCGACCGGCGCCACACTCTCCGCTGGCACCAATAACAGCAACGGCACCTGGACCCTCTCCCAGGCGCAACTCGAGGGGCTGACCATCACCCCGCCGGCCAACAGCAGCACGGACTTCACCCTCGGTTTGTCGGTGACCGCCACCGATGCCAATGGCAGCACCAGCACCAGTACGGCGTCGCTACCGGTAACGGTCACAGCAGTAGCCGACACCCCCACTCTGACCGTCACCGCTGCTAAGGGCAACGAGGATACGGCTATTGGCCTCACTATCACTTCGGCTCTGAAAGACCTGGATGGATCCGAAAGTTTGTCCTTCACCATCACCGGCGTACCGACCGGCGCCAAACTCTCCGCCGGCACCAACAACGGTGACGGCTCCTGGACCCTCACCCCGGCCCAGATCAGCGGTCTCAAGATCACTCCGCCGGCCAACAGCGACGTGGACTTCCAACTGCAGGTCACCGCCACCGGCACTGAGGCGGAAAACGGTGACCGTGCCAGCACCAGTGCCACCCTCAATGTCACGGTCACTGCGGTAGCCGACACCCCCACCCTGACCGTTGCCGCTACCAAGGGCAACGAGGATACGGCTATTGGCCTCACTATCACTTCGGCTCTAAAAGACCTGGATGGATCCGAAAGTTTGTCCTTCAGCATCACCGGCGTACCGACCGGTGCCAAACTCTCTGCCGGCACCGCCAATGCCAACGGCAGCTGGACATTGACCCCGGCGCAACTGAGCGGACTCACCATCACCCCAGCGGCCAACAGCGATGCGGATTTTACGCTCACCGTCACCGCCACAAGCACCGAGGCGGAAAACCTCGGTAAGGCAAACAAGTCCGCCCAGCTCCTGGTGACCGTCAACGCGGTGACTGACGCTCCGACCCTGGCGGTCAGCGCCGCCAGCGGCAACGAGGATTCGACGGTATCCCTGCATATTACCAGCGCCCTCACCGACCAGGATGGTTCCGAAACCCTGGCCGTGGTCATCGGCAATGTCCCGACCGGCGCCAAGTTCACCGCCGGCACGGAGAACGCCGACGGCACCTGGACGCTGAGCCCGGCCCAACTCAATGGACTGGGCATCAAGCTGGCACCCAATTCCGGCGACGACTTCGCCCTGACCGTCACCTCCATCAGCACTGAAACCTCAACCGGTGCCCGCTCCCTTACCACCAGTTCCCTGCCGGTCACAGTCAATGCCGTGGCAGACACCCCTCTGTTGAGCGTCAGTTCCGCCCGTGGAGAAGAGGACAGCGCCATCCGCCTCAACATCACCAGCAGCCTGAGGGATACCGACGGCTCCGAGCATCTCGGGGTGGTCATCGGCAACGTGCCGGATGGCGCCAGCCTCTCCGCCGGCATTTATAACGGCAACGGTTCATGGACCCTGACCCCGGCCCAGTTGTCGGGACTGACCCTCACCCCGCCGGCCAACAGCGATGCGGACTTCACCCTCACCGTCACCGCTATCGCCACCGAAGGCGAAAACGGCAGCAGCGCCCAGCGCAGCTATGCCCTGCCGGTGACGATTTCGGCGGTGGCAGACCTGCTGGATCTGGGGCTTGATGCCGCAGCCAGCGGGAGCGAGGACAGCCGCATCGCCCTGCACATCGATGCCGGGCTCATCGATAGCGACGGTTCCGAATCGCTGACCCTCACCCTGGCAGGAATTCCAGATGGTGCCCTCCTTTCCGCCGGCATTGACAACGGCGATGGCTCCTGGACCCTCACCCTTGACCAACTGGCTGACCTGGCCATCACCCCCCCGCCCAACAGCGACCGTGACTTCACCCTCACCCTGAGCGCAACCACCCTGGAAGGTGCCAGCGGTGACCGTCAGACCACCACCCTGAATATCCCGGTGCAGGTCAGCGGCGTAGCCGACGAAGCGATCCTGACTGCCGGGCTGGCCTCCGGTACCGAAGACCGGGCCATTGCCCTCAATTTGAACACGGCCCTGACCGATAGCGACGGTTCCGAAACGCTGTCCATCACCATCGCGGGGCTGCCCGCGGGTGCGTCGCTTTCGGCCGGCATCCGCAACGACGATGGCAGTTACACCCTGACCCCGCTCCAACTCCGGGGACTGACCGTCACCCCGCCGGCCAACAGCGATGGGGACTTTCATCTCAGCATCACCGCCACCACCACTGAGCGCGAAGGCGACATTCACCATACCACCATCGATCAGCTGGTCACCGTGCGGGGCGATGCCGACGCGCCGCAGCTGACGGTGCAGCCCGCCGCCGGCGAAGAAGACAGCGCCATCTCTCTCAACATCGCCTCGCGGCTCACCGATGCCGATGGTTCGGAATCACTCAGCATTACCATTTCTGACATCCCCGAGGGGGCGGTACTCTCTGCAGGCACCCTGAACGCGGATGGCAGCTACACCTTGAGCGTAGACCAGCTCACGGGACTGACCATCACCCCGCCGGCCAACAGCGACGCAGACTTCAGCCTCACCGTCACCGCTACCGGTATTGAAAACGAAAACGGCGACCGGGCCACCACGGTGCTCAAGCTGCCGGTCTCGACCAGTGCCGTGGCTGACACCCCGGAGATCACAACCACTCTGTCGCAGGGGCAGGAAGATCACTTTATCGCCCTCCACATCGATCCTTTTCTGACCGATACCGACGGTTCCGAGACCATCTCGCTCATCATCGACAACCTGCCCGCAGGGGCCCTGCTCTCCGCCGGCACGATAAATGACGACGGTTCCTGGACCGTGGCGGCCGATGAGATCGCCGGGCTGGCCATCCTGCCGCCAGCCGATGACAGCGGTAATTTTATCCTCAGTGTTACCGCCGTGGCCACCGAGGTGAACGGTGGTGTCAGTGCCCGTTCCGCCCCTGTCAACCTGCCCGTCTCTGTCACCGGCATGGCCGATGCTCCAACGCTCACGGTCCACGGCACCACCGGCGACGAGGATACGGCCATCGCCCTGGATATCAGCTCAGCCCTGACCGATACCGATGGCTCCGAGACACTCACCATCGCCATCGCCGGGGTGCCACCGGGGGCAACCCTTTCCGCCGGCACCAAGAGCGGCGACGGTTCGTGGACGCTTTCCAGCGACCAGTTGGCGGGATTGACCATCACCCCGCCGCGCGACAGCGATGCCAACTTCACCCTCACCGTCACCGCCACCGCGACGGAACAGGACGGTAACCAGGCAACGGTCAGCTACGAGTTGCCGGTAATCGTCAACGGTGTGGCCGACGCGCAGCAAATCGCCGGCAGCTCCATTAATCTGCAAGGAATGAGTCTGGATGCAGTGACCGGCAGAGAAGACACGGCTATTGCCCTTGATCTGCCTTTGTTCGGCGGTGACCAGGATGGCTCCGAGAACGCACTCGCCATCCTGGTTCGCGACGTGCCTTCAGGGGTACAACTCTCGGCCGGTACCGACAACGGCGACGGCACCTGGACCCTCAACCTTGCCCAGATCGAAGGGCTGAGCGTCACCCCGCCGCAGGATTCCGCCAACGACTTCACTCTCCGCTTCGAAGTGACCAGTACCGAATCCGGTTCCGGCCATACCACCGTCACCAGCTTCAACGTGCCGGTGGAAGTGGCGGCCGTTGCCGACGGCTTGATTCTGCGGGCGGACAGCGCCTCGGGCCTTATCGGCCAGCCGATCAGGCTAAACATCATCCAGCAGGAACTGGACCGCGACGGTTCCGAAACCTCGACCTTCGTCATCGGCAATGTGCCTTCGGGTGCGATCCTTTCCGCCGGCAGCAACAACGGCGACGGCTCCTGGACGCTTTCCGCCGACCAACTGAGCGGACTGACCATCACTCCGCCGGCGGGCACCGCCGCGAACTTCACCCTCACCGTCACCGCCACCAGTACCGAGGCTGAGAACCAGGAGAGCACCAGCAGCAGCATCGAACTGCCGGTCTATATCCGCACATCCACAGGCGGCGGCACGAGCACAGTCTCCGTCACCACCTTAGAAGATACAGCGGTGACCATTGACCTGGCCGCACATATCCCACAACTGCACGATGCCGTTTCCGGCAGCATCACCATCTCAGGGGTACCCGAGGGCGCACTCCTTTCCGCCGGCACAAACAATGGCGACGGAACCTGGACGCTCAGCACGACCGAGACCGCCGACCTCACCCTGACTCCGGCGGCGAACAGTGGCGACAACATCCACCTCGATTTCAGCGCCTCGCTGGCATGTCCCACCGGGAATCTCCAGATTCCCGATGACGGCAGCATCGTCTCCGCCGAAGGTGGTGTCACCGTGATCAAAGGCGAGATCGTCGCCGAGGGTGACAGTGGCTCCAGCATCAACACCTGGATTTTCCACCACAACGGAGGAGCGCTCACCATCGACACCCTCTCCGAGAGCGGCGCCAATTACATCGACATCGACGGTGACGGCGTCAAAGACCATATCGACAACATGATGCGGCTCTACGACGGCGACGGTAACCTCATCGCGGTGAGCGACGACAGCAACCTCGGTACCGCCGACGGTTCAACCAATGACCTGATAGGCCATAACCAGGATGCCTATCTGCACTTCGACAACCTGCCCGCCGGTGACTATGCCCTGGCGGTGGGTTCCTGGGATCTGAGCGAGCAGGAGGTGACCGCCGGCCACAACGATAACAACGACATCGGCTACAGCTACGACCATGATCAGGACACCGGCCCCTACCAGATCTCCCTCAGCGGTAACATTGCCTTCCTACCGGAGCTGACCACGGTCACGACCCATGCAGACCTGATGATCCAGGTGACCGACCTGGCCGATGCGCCGGAACTTACCGGCAGTACCGTCAGCGCTGTCGAGCATACGGCCACCGACCTTGGCCTGAGCGCCACCCTGGCAGACAGCGACGGTTCTGAATATCTCAGCATAACCATCAGCGGCGTGCCCGTTGGTGCGGTCCTCTCCGCCGGCACCGAAAATAGCGACGGCTCCTGGACGCTTTCCGCGGGCCAATTGAGCGGACTCACCATCACTCCGCCGCGCTACAGCTCAGAGGACTTCACCCTCACGGTCACCGCCACCAGCAGCGAATACGAGAACGGCTCGCAGGCCAGCACCTCATTCGAGCTGCCAGTGACGGTGAGCGGAAGCGCCGATGCGCCCATTCTGGTGGTCAAGGCCGGTGCCGGCGCCGAGGAAAGCCCCATCGCCCTCCATATCGATGCAGCCCTGACTGATACCGACGGCTCCGAAAGTCTCGGCATCACCATCACGAGCGTACCGGCAGGTGCCGTTCTTTCCGCCGGTCAGGACAACGGTGCCGGCTCCTGGAGTCTCACCGCCGAGCAGCTCGCCGGCCTCACCATTACCCCGCCTGCCCACAGCGGTGAAGACTTCACCCTCACGGTCACGGCCACCAGTATCGAGGCCGATTCCGGCAACACCACCCAGACCGTGCGCAGTCTGCCGGTGATCGTCAATGCCGTGGCCGACGCCCTGCAGGTGTCGGTGGAGGCTGCGGCCGGGACCGAGGATACTGCTATTGGCCTCGATATCGACACCACCCGGCTGGACACTGACGGCTCCGAACTGGTCAGCATTACCGCCGACGGGTTGCCCGATGGTGCGGTGCTTTCCGCCGGCAGCCGCAACGACGACGGCTCCTGGGACTTGACCCTGGACGAGCTGGAAGGACTGACCGTCACCCCGCCGGCCGACAGTGACAAGGACTTCACCATCCACTTTACCGCCACCACGGTGGAACGGGAAAACGGCCAGACTGCTGTCAGCGAATTCAGCGTCCCGGTCAGTGTGGCAGCGGAGGTGGACGGCGTCACGGTGGAGAGTGCAGCGGTGACAGGCCGGGAAGATACGGCCATTGCCCTGGATATCACAGCGGCCATCGGCGACAGTGACGGCTCCGAGGCCTCCACCGTCACTATCAGCGGTGTGCCCGTAGGTGCCGTCCTCTCGGCCGGCAGTGAAAACGAAGACGGTTCCTGGACCCTGACCACCGATCAACTTAAGGGACTCTCTATTACCCCGCCCGCCAACACGGCTGACGATTTCACCCTCACCCTCACCACGGTGAGCAGTGAGGAGGCCGGTGGCAGTGTCACCGCCTCGTATGATATTCCGGTAACGGTAACGGCGGTGGCCGACGCCCCTGTCTTGAGTGCCGACAACGCTGCCGGTCGTGAGAACGAGGCCATTAGTCTGAATATCAGAGCCGCCTTGAGCGACATCGACGGCTCGGAAAGCCTGTCCGCGATCACCATCAGCGGTATGCCCGTGGGGGCGACTCTCTCTGCCGGACACGACAACGGGAACGGTTCCTGGACGGTTGGAGTCGACCAGCTTAACGGGCTCACCGTCACCCCGCCGTTGTACAACGACAGCGACTTCAACCTTACGGTGCAGGTCAGTACCACCGAGGTCGAGGGCGACAGCGCCACCAGCACAGTCACCATTCCGGTGACGGTCAATGCCGTGGCCACCACTCCCTTGCTCACAGCCAGCACCGCCGGTGGCGACGAGGACACTGCCATTGCCCTGGATATGAGCTCGACTCTGGTCGATACCGATGGTTCGGAAAGCCTCGCCATCACCATCAGCGGCGTACCCAACGGCGCCCGCCTCTCGGCCGGCAGTGAAAACGAAGACGGCACCTGGACGCTCAGCGCCGATCAGTTAGAAGGACTCTCCATCCGGCCGCCGCGCGACTGCGGCGACGACTTCACCCTCACCGTCACCGCCACCAGCACTGAGGCCTCAGGCGGCAGCAGCAGGACTACCGTCTCTCTCCCTGTGACGGTCAACGCGGAGGCCGATGCGCCGCAATTACGCATTGACAGTGCAGCCGGTTCCGAGGATCGTGCCATCGCCCTCGACATCACTTCGACTCTGACCGACTCCGACGGCTCGGAAAGCCTCGTCATCACCATCAACGATGTGCCCGATGGAGCGGTGCTCTCCGCCGGAAGCGACAACGGCAATGGTTCCTGGACGCTTTCCCCCAATCAACTGCACGGGCTCACCATCACCCCGCCGGCCGACAGCGATGCCGACTTCAACCTCACGGTCACCGCCACCAGCACAGAGACAGAAGGCGCACAGACCAGCACCAGTTACGTACTGCCGGTGAGTGTCGAGGCAGTGGCCGACGGGGTGATCTTCACCTCCGCTGCCAGCGGCGACGAGGATACGGCTATCAAGCTCACCCTCGCCGCTGTTCTAGCCGACGAGGATGGATCTGAGACCATGAGCGCCATCACCATCAGCGGCATGCCCGCAGGCACTTTTCTCTCCGCCGGCACCAAAAACGACGACGGCACATGGACGCTCAGCACCGACCAGTTGGAGGGGCTTACCATCACCCCATCGCATAACAGCGGTGACAGTTTCAACCTCATTGTCAGCGCCCGCACCACGGAAAGCGCCTCCGGCACTGGGACCACCACCACCTATGTCCTGCCGGTCTCGGTCCATGCGGTGGCCGATGCCCCGACCCTTAGTGCCAGTGCTGTCAGCGGCAACGAAGACACGGCCATCGCCCTCAGCATCTCCACCGGTCTGACCGATACCGACGGGTCGGAAACCCTGTCAGCTGTTACCATCAGCGGTATGCCCGACGGCGCCCGCCTCTCCGCCGGCACCAACAACGGTGACGGATCCTGGACTGTTGCCCGGAGCGCTCTTACGGGACTCACCCTTACCCCGCCGGCCAACAGTGACGCGGACTTTACCCTGCATCTGGCTGTCACCTCCACCGACAGCTCCGGCTCAATCAGCACCACCACCGCCGATCTGCCGGTGACCGTCAACGCGGTGGCCGATGCCCCCACCTTCAGCGCCACCAATGCCAGCGGCAACGAGGATGCAACCATCGCCCTTGATATCCGCGCGGCCCTGAGCGATACCGATGGCTCCGAGACCCTGTCCGCCGTAACCATCAGCAGCGTCCCCACGGGTTCGGTCCTCTCCGCTGGCACGAACAACGGCAACGGCTCCTGGACCGTCAACGCCGCACAACTGGAGGGACTTACCCTCACCCCTCCGACCAACAGCAGTGAAGACTTTACCCTCACCCTGGCTGTGACTTCTCAGGAAGCCAGGGGTGGCAGCTCCACCAGTACGGCGCAGTTACAGGTAACGCTGACAGGTGTGGCCGATGCCCCCACCCTGACAGTTTCGGCGACCAGCGGAGACGAGGACAACGCCATCGCCTTGCCCATCAATAGCGCTCTGACCGACCGCGATGGTTCGGAGAGCCTGTGCGTCGCCATCAGCGGTGTGCCCAACGGAGCAACACTCTCCGCCGGCACCGACAACGGTGACGGCACTTGGACCCTTGCCGCTGATCAACTCACAGGCTTGACCGTAACACCGCCGGACAATGCTCACGGTGCATTCCAGTTGACGATTACGGCCAGCAGCACGGAGACCGACGGCGGCGACACTGTGGCAGTCACCCGCACGGCCACAGTGACCGTCAACCCGGTCAACGACACGGCCTCAATCACCGGCAATAGCGTTGGCACGACCAGCGAGGACGGTACCACCACGGTCTCCGGTGCTCTCACGGTGACCGATGTTGACAGCGGTGAAGCCCATTTCACCGCCACTGCGCACCAAGGAACCTACGGATCTCTTGCAATCGATGAACAGGGCGCCTGGACCTACAACCTCAACAATGAGGCCGACAGCGTCCAAAGTCTAGGCGATGATGAGACCGCCACCGATACCATCATCGTCACCACCGCTGACGGCACCACCCAGCAGATCAGCATCACCATTGCCGGAAGCGACGATGCGGCCCAGATCACCGGGACGACCACCGCCGAGGTCCGAGAGGACGACGCCACCACGGTCTCCGGCACTCTCGCGGTAACCGACATCGACAGCGGCGAGGCCCATTTCACCGCCGCGACGCACCAAGGGAGCTACGGCTCCCTGGCCATCGACGAACAGGGCGCCTGGACCTACAACCTCAA
Source organism: uncultured Desulfobulbus sp. (assembly GCF_963662935.2). Taxonomy (NCBI): domain Bacteria; kingdom Pseudomonadati; phylum Thermodesulfobacteriota; class Desulfobulbia; order Desulfobulbales; family Desulfobulbaceae; genus Desulfobulbus; species uncultured Desulfobulbus sp. Next base: position 904,562 of record NZ_CAXXTL010000001.1, read on the forward strand.
CAACGACGCCGACAGCGTCCAAGGTCTTGGCGATGGTGAGACCACCACCGACACCATCACCGTCGCCACCGCCGACGGCACTACCCAGCAGATCAGCATCGCCATCGCCGGAAGCAGCGACAGCCTCATCGGCACCGAGGCAGGAGAAACCATTGCCGGTGGCGACGGCAGCGACACAATCATCGCCGGTGGCGGGGATGACGTCTTATCAGGCAACGGAGGGAATGACTCTCTGGTCGGGGGAGCAGGGGATGATCAAGTTTTTGGCGGGTCAGGGGAAGATGTGGCCGTTTTCTCAGGAGAGAGTAACCAATACTTCTTCCAAAACACCGGTTCTGGCCTGGAAGTAATCGATACCCTGGAAGGCCGCGACGGCAAGGATATGACGTATGATGTCGAGGTGTTTCAATTCCAGGATATCACCCTTGACCAGGAATTCCTTTTGGCCAACATGGACAACTTGAACCGTCAAACACAGGAATATCTGGACTCATCACCTGACGTTTTTGCCCTTGCTTCAGAACAAGAGGCATCCTCAACAGACCAATACCTTGTCACCGATACAGAGACAGAGGATATTCCAGCCATGGATGCACAGATTGAAGCCCCTGTTGAAACAAAGGCCGAGATCAGCGAAGCAGGCCTTGACGTCCAAGATAGCGTTGTCTACGAACCGGATGATTCCTCTCTAACCACCCACCACGACCCGATGACATAAAGTGCTCTGAGCAGGATTCCCAGTCTTTAACCATCCACCAACAAAAATCAACACACCTGTTTACTTGAACAAAAAAACAATGAATTACACAAAACATCTCATCCTTTTTCTCTTTTTCAGCGGACTCGCACTGTTGCCGGCCGCTCTCCCGGCTGCCTCCCCCGAGGGATATCAGCCGGACACTCTCATCTCGCCTTCCAAGACCACAAAAACCAGAGCCTTACCAGCAAAGGCTTCCGATACGCCCCCCGCGCCTCAAGCAGGACAGATCGATCAGAAGAAACCAAGCCCCCCTCTAGAAGAGATCGACCAGATCATGGAAGAGTTCGTCGCCAACATTACTTCCAGTGAAGATCGCGCCATCCTTGCAGTCTTTGACGATCTTTTCCGGCTGACCTACTTTTCGGCGCCGGAACTCCGCATTGCCAGGGAAAATCTCACCCAGAAAGGCAAGGAAGGCTACACGGCATGGGCAAAACGCTTCGCCCCAGCCCTGAGCGGTACCCTTTCAGGGGTCAGTGAGATAAACCCTGACACGAGTGCGTCATTGACCGAGCAGGATGACGATACCCATGGCGACTGGGGCCTGAACATGGATCTTCCAGTGTATCGCCGCGCTCTCTCGGTCCGGCTTGATCTTGCGGAGACCGAGGAGCGGCTGGCCGAGAACAATCTTCAGATCAAGACGCAGGAGTTGGATCTCAAACTTAGAGAACTGCTGGCCAGCTATCTTGAAAGCAGTTACCGACTTTTCAACATCCGCAACTCGGTGCGGATCTCCCAGGAGCATGTCGACCGGATAAATCGGGGCTACGAATTGCGCGACCAAACCCGGCTTGAGCTGCTCCGGGCTGAAGCAAACCTGAAAGAGCTGGAATCACGCCGGGATCTCGATGAACAGAACCTCGCAGCCGCCCAGCGGGCACTTTTGGATTACACCGGCCTTCCCTCCTCCCACCCGGTCTTCGAACAGTTAAATCAATTGCTGGCGGATGAGACCAGAATCGCCGGCTGCATCAATTCCTTGGCCGCACTGGACAGTTCCTATCCGCTCATTGAACCGTACATCGCCGGCATGAACGACAAGCAGCTCCGCAGTCAGTTTGAAAAGGAAAGCCTGCTCTACCGGAAAATCAAACTGGAGCATGAACTGGCGGGCAACAAGGCCAAAACATACACCGCCGAGGAATATCCCGATCTCGCGGTCAAAGGCTCCCTTGCCCGCAAGGAGGATACCCGGTTTGACAAGTATGAAGAGGAAGGAAGGGTTGCGCTGGTTTTGTCGGTGCCGCTGTTCACCGGTGGCACCCTGAACAGCAATCGGGGTACCCAAGAGGCTGCAGAGCAGATTGCCGGCATTGCCCAGACCCAGAGCATGCGCCAGACTGTCCATTCCATTGAAAATACTCGCGACCTGATCACCAGTCTGCGCAAGGTGTACGCCACCCAACAGGCCAACCTGCGGCGGCAACAGGAGATTGTCACCCTCTCGGTCAAGTCCTACGGCATTAAACAGACCTCGATGGAGGATCTGCTGACCTCGAAAAACCGGCTGATCGATGCCAAGAATGCCCTGATGAATACCACCAACCGGCTCGGTCTGCTCATGCGCCAGTTTGTCTGGCAGCTGGGTGCCCCTTTGGCCACCACCAGTCTTCAACCCAAGAAGTGATCCACCGGCTGGCCTTGCAACTACCCTGCACTCGGTCGAGTGAGGCACCAAGATCCCGTTGCACCCATATCAGCTCTTTATAGGTCTTGATCAGTCGCATCGGGCGGAATCGCCCGTGGTTCCTTTGGTTGTGTCGATGGTCGCGGTCACCGGCATGCCGAGGCGCAGTTCCTGCTGGGGATCGCAGGCAAAGATGCGGGCCCGGTAGACGAGTTTGGTGCGCAGTTCCGTGGTTTCCACGGTTTTGGGGGTGAATTCGGCAGTGGAAGAGATGAAACCGACCCAGCCTTTGTAGGTCTTGCCGGGCAGGCTGTCGGTGTGCAGTTCGGCCGGCATGCCTTCCCGCACCCTGCCAAGGTCCGGTTCGCTGATGTAAGCCCGAACCCAGAGCGGATCGGTCAGGGCCAGGGTGAGGACCGGCGCACCGGCCGAGGCCATGGCGCCGGGCTCTAAAATCCGGTTACGAATGAACCCGTCGGCGGGCGCGAGCAACCGGGTATCAGTCAGCCGCTGCTGTGCCAACTCCTTGGCGGCTTGGAGGGCAGTCAGGTTAGCCTCTGCAGCGGCAATATCCTCCTTGCGCGGTCCCTCGAGCGCCAGTGACTGCTCTTCCTCGGACACCTTCAAGGTCGCCTGCCAGGTCTGCACCCTGAGCCTGGCGCTGTCCACCTCCTGTGTGGAGATGCGGTTGGTGAGCAACAGTGACTGCTTGCGGGCCAAGATAAGATCAGCATCCTTGAGATTGGCCTTGGCTGAAGCGACTGCTGCCCTCGCTTTTTCGATCTCCTGGGGCCGACTCCCGCTCTTGAGCCGCTCCACGAGCTGCGTCTGGGCCATCACCTCACCACCCAACCGTTCGGCATCCATCTGGAAACGAGCCGGATCCAATTCGGCAACCACCTGCCCCTTCTTAACCTTGGCGCCCTCATCGACGGCCAAGTTACTTATCCTGCCCGCATCCTGAAAAGCCAACTGTACCTCACGGATATCGACATTGCCGTATAAGGTGAGGGATTCGGCCACGCCTTTTCGTTCACCTTGGTCGGAACATCCAGCCGCAGTACTGATGATAAACAACAGCGCTGGCACAAACAGGCGCTTTCCAAAACAAAAAAACATAATGCGATAGCTCCGTGGTATCCAGAAAATCAGTGAGAACGCCGGTTCCGGTTCATTCACCGATGATCTTGACCAGCACCCGTTTCTTCCGCCGCCCATCGAACTCTCCATAGAAAATCTGTTCCCAAGTCCCAAAATCCAATTTACCACTGGTGATTGCCACGACAACTTCTCGACCCATAATCTGCCTTTTCATGTGTGCATCTGCATTATCTTCGAATCCGTTATGGCGGTACTGGCTGACCGGTTCGTGCGGGGCCAATCGTTCCAGCCACTCCTCGTAATCTTGATGCAGGCCGGCTTCATCGTCGTTGATGAACACCGAGGCGGTGATGTGCATGGCGTTACAAAGTAACAAACCTTCCTGAATGCCACTTTCCTCAAGGCATTGCTCCACCTCCGGGGTGATGTTGATGAAGGCGCGCCGGGTAGGCACATCAAACCAGAGTTCCTTACGGTAAATTTTCATTATTTCCTTGTATTACAAACAGATAAACGAAAGTTTATACTATATCAATTATCCTCATAGCCATTGTGTCGGTCATGGCTGATCGGATCATGCGGGGCCAATCGTTCCAGCCATTCGCGTCTCTTTATCACATGTCACCTTTGCCCGACCTGTTTTCAGTACTCCCCCAATGGGGATCGTTCGAGAAAGCATAGTCTACCACCAGCTTTCATGTACATTGCCCTCGTTATTCCTACTTCTTAACGTCTAACCAATCAACAACCTAATCGATTTATCTATCGGCGACCGCCGAAACGTTAGACCCCTCAAGAACCACCGTACCCTATGGTCACCTGACCATTAACAACAATCACCGGAACCTTCCGTTGGCCCCGACTGTGCTTCAACATTTCGTCCATCCGGCTTGCATCAATTTTCACATCATAATAGACACGCTCTGGATTCGCCTCACGGGCGCGAGTGGTATGAGGTCAGCCCTGCTTTCCGTAAATAATTGTCTCGCTCATATTGTTCCTCTCTTTGTATGATTACCAGGATACATTTAATTTTATTGAAATTATTTTGAGTAGTTAATTAGCTGGAACAACCACCCTATTTCCAATAGCTACGCTCTCCTTTCGTTCGCTCCTCATTGCACACTTTTACTCAATGGTTATTAATTATTTATACAAGAATAATAATTCTCAATCAAACAGTGGGTGAGCGAATCGCCCATCTCATATCTCCCTGTTACAGACAGAAGGTGTTATCATGAAAAACAATAAAACAGCATTTATGAAAGGACAGTACCATTTTCTCCGGGGCGAATTCGGGAGAAGCATTGTCGACTTCGGCAATGCTCTAAAGTCGAGCATGGATGCTGGCAAGGTCCATGTTCCATTGGGACTAGCTTTTTTCAAGAACGGTAATTTCTCCGAGGCCGCAGTTGAGTTCAGTTGTGCTTTGGATCATGACCAGACAAACGATTATCTCCTCTTTCTGCGCGGCATGACGTTTATGAACATGGGCAATTTGGAGGAAGCGGTGGACGATTTAAACGCCTCCATCAGCCTCAATGGCCAGCGTGGCTTCGCCTATGTTGCCCGCAGCCTGGCTTTCAGGGCGATGCACTGGGATGCTGAATCGGAAAACGACCTGAAATCGGCTTTAGCCCTTGCCAATGTTGAGGTTGAACTTTTTATCAGGGAGTTCTGCGTTACTCCGGCACTCCAGCGCTTAGCCCTTTCGCTCTTTGATGTCGGTAAAGAGGCGTGGGGCAAAGAACTGTGGGAGATACGCTCCTCAAGTGCTACCCATTGATTTCCGTATGAATAACCCATTGGACAATATAATTATTTTGCCTAATGAGCCTGTCACGGACAGCCTCCTTTGTGGGGGGGCTCAACCGACACCGGTATTTTTAAACCCTGGGTAAAAAGTATCCAATCCCCAGAATAGCCTGCTTTTGTGATTCAATAAACTGTATCCATGGCTAATGAATTGTTTTATCATGTGAATTTTATTCTTTTCCAGGCTGGCCTACAAAAAATAAACGTAAAAATTACTCAGTTGGGCACAAGGATTGCGATTTCTTCCAACCTTTAGTTATTCTTTAACTCACTAAAAATTTGGAACTATATCCTGACTGCGCTTGTTTTTTCATGTTTGGCATGACAAATGCTTTAAAACTCATACCCTCTGTACCCTCCTTTTCCGGCTTACTCCATGTTGGGGTGAGCCGGTTTTTTTTAAAGCACCCTGCTTGCTATCAAAAAAGACGCTTAGGCGTTCACCGTTTTAACCTTCCTCAACACGCAAGATAGGAAGAACTTGCCATGTTCTTCAATGAACGACCAGAATCAATGATTCTGGCCATTTTCGCTTATTTTAAGAGATATGATCATGATAGAAGAAAAAGGAATACTGTCCTCCCGCAAGAACAAGAAAGGGTTGGAGGAACGCTACAAGAAAGCTCGTCAAGATATTGCGAGTGCATTTTTAGATAAATCACCTCCATCAGAGAACGTCGACATATCAGAAGCTTACCAGCAAAGCCGTAGCCTTCTGGGAGACTATGTTACGCTTGATTGGCAACATAGACAAGATATCTTAAAAATCATCAACCAGATCAAAAGGTATGTGGATGATGATACCCTTCGAAGACCACTGAACATTATCATGCAGGCTGAGCCTGGCTCCGGCAAATCTCACATGGTGCACTGTTTAGCTCGAAAACTTGAGAGTCACCATGCAACGGCTGTTAATTTTAATATGGCCAGTCTGCATTCTATCGATGACCTAACACAACCTCTTGATGAGGTGAGAAATCTGAAAGTTGTTGATCGCCTGCCAATTCTTTTTCTTGATGAATTCGATAGCAACCCAGCTAACTTCCCGATGTTGTTACCGCTTATGTGGGATGGGGGATTGCAGATTAGTCACCGTGATCTGAAATTAGGAAAACTTGTGATCGTTCTTGCCGGTAGTGGCAAGAATATTGAGCAGGAAATGAAATCCGCAAAGGCGATGCAAGCGGTTACGGAAGCACAAGAAACAAAATTAGTGGATCTCTTATCCCGTATAAATGGAGGTGAGCTAGAGATCCCAGCCCTCGATACGGTCTCCCTCGATAAAGATCGACGTGTTGATAAAGTATGTCTCACTATTGCCCTACTGCAAAGTCGATTTGCCTGTAAATTGGAGACTATACCATGGGCATTGCTCCGTTTTGTTGTCATGAGCAAGTTCAGGTATGGGGTACGGAGTATTGCTCATCTTGTTGATCTCGTTTCTCCGCTGGGAGAGAAAGCAAATTCACTTCAACTCTCGAATCTGAATATGCCTCTTGGTTCTGTTCCGATACTCCGTGATAGCAGCCTCGCGTATCATATATTTTCAGAAGACGGGCCGGCATCGATAATCGAACTGTGGAATGAATGCTGCCAAAGCGATATAGCCGTTCGGGTTAAAAAGAATGTTGAAGAAGAAGATTATTCGTAGAATTCTTCAGCTTTCAATCTCCGATTCGGATCGAGATAAAAAGATTACAAGTTCGCAACGGTTCGGATTGAGAAGGCAAGGGCAAATATCAATACGGATACGGATCAAGAAGAGAGGAGATGTTCGGTGTTGATGAAACTCCTCATCCATTTTGTCCTTCTTCTCCTTCTTCAGTTTTCATTACCGGGCACGACTGAAGCGAGAGTCTATGCTTACATCGACGCCAGAGGAGAACTCTATTGCGCACCGGTCGCGGGCGGTGGACTGCGCAAGCTAGGGTCGAAGTCAGTAAAAGGGAGTAAACCACTGGTCCTTGTTGGCAGATCAACTGTGCCATTGAAATCAGGTTCGGCACTAGAGGGCACCGGTTCGGTTACCCGGTCGTTGAATGACTTTATCCAGTCCACTGCCACGAAACACCGGGTCGATCCGCTGTTGGTCAAGGCAATCATCAAGACCGAATCCAATTTCGATCCCGGTGCAGTATCGCCTAAAGGCGCACAAGGATTGATGCAATTAATGCCTGCGACTGCTAAGGATCTCCAGGTTGCCGATCCCTTTGATCCTCAGGAGAACATTGCTGGCGGCACCAGATACTTGCGTTCTTTGCTCGACTGTTATAACGGGGATGTCGAGTTAAGCCTGGCGGCGTACAACGCAGGGCCTGGTAATGTTAAAAAAGAGATTCCCGACATCCGTGAAACAAAAACTTACGTTTCCAAGGTGTTGGGAAACTATCAATCCTATCGAAAAAACAAGTGAACCAATGGGTATCCAAAATCCCCTCCAGTCAGAGTATGATTTCAAGAACCAATCGATTGCCTGGCTCAATGTCAGGCTACCTGGAGGACCGATTTCAGCTCTTCAAGAAACTCGTCAAAAAGCGCATGGTCGACAATCCAATGGCCCTTGTTGCCGTCCAGCTTGTAACCAAGCCCATTTTGGGCAATCCATCGTGTTGCAGTTGATCGTGAAATGATACGGCCAGTCTGGTCTATGATTCGCTGCCTGGCTGTTTTGAAAGAGATGAAGTCGGTGGGTAGTTTGGTAGGCTGGGCATCGACAAGAGTGCTGAGCACTCTTTGAAGAGATGATTATGTCTTTTGTTTTGGCAGGTTATCGTTCCGGCAAGTAGGAAAGGAGTCGGTGTAACTAGATTTGCATGGCGTTACACAACAACAGCCCTTCTTGAATGCCACTCTCAGCCAGGCATCGCTCCACCTCCGGGGTGATGTTGATGAAGGCACGCCGGGTAGGCACATCAAACCAAAGTTCTTTGAAGTAACTTTTCATGATTATCAGGTTAAGAAAAAGGAAAGAGGCTGTCGGGCTCGCTGTCAGTCGAGATTATTGGCCGCAATCTGCCGGAAGTGGGGCTCCACCTCTAAAAAGGCGTCAATCAGGATCGGGTCAAAATGGGTTCCCTTACCCTCGAGCATGATGGACATGGCCTCTTCGTGGGACAGAGAATTTTTATAGACCCGTTTGGAGATAAGGGCGTCGTAGACATCGGCAATGGCCATGATCCGTCCGGCCAACGGGATTGCGTCACCAGCCAGCCCCCGCGGATAGCCGCTGCCGTCGTACTTCTCATGGTGACTGCCGGCAATATCCTTGGCACAACTGAGAAAGGAGGTCGGCTTTCCGGCCATCTGTTCAAGATTGGCAATGACCTCTTCGCCATACTGGGCATGCATCTTCATCTCATCGAATTCCTCGGGAGTGAGCTTGCCGGGTTTGAGCAGAATGGAATCGCGAATGGCTACTTTGCCGATGTCGTGTAACGGCGCACATTTCCACAACAAGACGATGTATTCCTTGGACAAGAGTTCAAGAAAATGTCCTTGAGCGACCAGAGCTTCGGCAAGCAACTGCACATAGGCACGGGTGCGATGAATGTGACTGCCGGTTTCGGGATCACGATACTCCGCCAGCTCGCCCATAGCTTCAATGATAACATCCTTGAGCAATTCCGCCTCCCGGCTCCGTTCCTCCACCAATCGTTCGAGATTACTCCGGTAGGCATGGAGTTCCAGATGGTTGCGGACACGTGAGCGCAATTCCACCCCCTTGAACGGCTTAGTGACGTAGTCGACGCCGCCGAGCTTGAAACCGCGGACCACATCCTCCGATTCAGCTCTGGCAGTGAGGAAGATCACCGGAATCGAGCAGGTCTTCTCGCTCCTGGTGAGCGCTTCCACGACCTGGAAACCGCTCATTCCCGGCATCATGACATCCATGAGGATCAACTGGGGACTGGTGGCGGCAATCCGCTCCAGGGCCTGCTCGCCGGATGTGGCGTAGGCAAAGTCGCAGTCGAGCTCCTTCAGATGCGACATGGCGATCTGAATGTTTTCGGGCACATCGTCGACAATGAAAATAAGGGGCTTTTTAGTCTTCATGGCTCTTTTCGGTCCATAACCTTGGACAGCCTGGAAAGAAGGCGATCCACACCCAAAATATTGGGTTCATTGGCGTAGTGCATCAATTCATTCCCCAGCTCTGCCAGCATTGGTTGATTTTCCGTCAAGCCCCTTTCTTTCATGGCCATGCCCAGAGAGGCTGCATCTGCCAGGCTACCGGAACGAGAGGCCTGGCGGCGCAATAATTCCAGATCAGTATTCCATACGCTTGCGACTCGAATAACCAGGAGCCGTTCATCTCCGTCAGCGCTGTCATGCGTAGCCGATTGCGGCCCTTGCCCTGAAGAGGTCCGGGCATAGCGGACGACAATCTCCTTGAGTGTTTCCAGACGGAAAGGCTTCTGCAGAAAATCATCGAACAACGGCCTGTAATCCGCTTCCTCCAGCATCTCGCCGGTCATGACGACCACCGGTATCGAGGCGGTTTCAGCCGTTCGCCGCAACCGCTCGGTCACACTTTGACCGTCGGTACCCGCCAGATTGAGATCCATAAAAATAACAGCAGGCTGTTCCGAAACGGCAAGGGACAAAGCATCATCACCGTTGGTGGCAGTGAGCACCTTGTAGGGACTGTCCTGGAAAAAATCGACAAAAACATCCTTGATCAAATCAACATCATCGACCACCAATAATTTTCTTTCCTGCTCGGAGCTCTTTGCGTCCCAGTCAAATGCCAGCTCATCAGGGGCCGGTTGCGCAAGCTGTATGCCGTATAGAAAGACGGTAAAGCGGGCGCCCTCCCCTTCGTTGCTGGCCAGCTCTATCCGGCCGCCCATCATCGTCGTCAGGCGGCTGCAGAGGGTCAGACCCAGGCCAACCCCGCCGTACTGCCTGGTGATGGCGTCTTCCCGCTGCCGGAAGAGTTCAAAAATCTTTTGCTGATCCCGAATCGGAATACCGATACCGGTGTCTTTGACTGTAAACCGGAGATCAAAACGATCTCCATTTTCCGCAGACGGATCGCCCTCCACCAACAATTCGACAGCGCCTTCATTGGTGAATTTAACCGCATTGCTGACCAGATTTTGCAGAATCTGCTTCAACCGCACGCCATCGAGAATATAGGATTGGGGCAGATGTTTCGCTATCCGGCAATGCAGCCGAAGCCCCTTTTCCTCGGCCAGATCCTTGAACAATCCTTCCACCTCGCTGATGATCGGCGGCAGGCGGATTGAGCTGACCATTATCTGCAGCCTTCCGGAATCGATCTTGGACAACTCCATGATATCGTTAAAAATAGAAACAAGCGCCATGCTGCTCCTGTGAATAATGGCAACAAACCGCTTTTCCTTGGGACCAAGCTCGGAATTGGCCAGCATCTCAGTGTACCCAATGATGGCGTTCATCGGGGTGCGGACCTCATGGTTGATGTTGGCGATAAACTCGCTCTTCATCCGGTTGGCCGACTCCTCGGCCTGAGTGGCCGCACTGCTGGCCGCCTGAAGCTGCTTTCTGTTGCCCGGCGTTGTGCCGAACCAGAGAATCTGGTCCTGGCCATCGACGGTGACCTGGGCCAGAGCGCCATTGTCCGCGCGCTCCTGTTCTTCTGGATGGGGTAAATGGGCGGACAGCACCGGGGGCCTTTCTCCTTTCGCCGCTTGCCAGGCAGCAACAACAGGATGGCTGACCAGCTCTGGTTGCAGGTCAAGCAGGTTGGCGCCGATAAGCGCACGGCGATCATCGGAGGAGGCGCATCGATTGGCCTCAATGACGGTGAAATCTGTTTTGAGGCGAAGGATGGGCAGAGGCGCTTGATCCACGATCTGCTCGGCCAGCTGCAGACGGGCGATCAAAGCGTTTTTGTCTTTGAGCAACCGCTGTCCTCGCAGCCAAAGCCAGAAAACAGCGGCGAGCAGGCCCACTGTGGCAAAGAGCAGAAGAGAAAAAGGGGAGGAAAAAATGGCGCCATCAGCCGCGGCAGCGGCATGAGGCAGGAGGGTAGCGAGACAGGCAATGAGAACCGACTGTTTTTTCAAAATCGTGACACCTTTGCAAAGAAGATTCGTTGGCCTCAGTATATAGCCCGGTCCGGCGGATGTCAAAAACAGCTTATAAACTCTCCCTGTTTCTGCAAGCTTGATGCGGCAGAAATCAAGACCCGGAAAAACGAAGGAAAAAGAGCGGGAGAATGCCGCTCAAACCAGGGATGCGGCAATGGGCTTTCCTGCAGAATACCTGCGAACTGCGGCAATGAAACCTTCCACCCATTGCGGCGTGCCCGAGGCCATCACATGGGTGTAGAGGGCAAGGACATTGTTTTTGACCAGCCCATCGCGGCCCCCGGAGAAGCCGGCACCCCGTTCCATTTGGAGAACCAGATCCTCCGGTGCCCCATCCCACTGGTGGACAGTCGAATAGCGAAATTCATGCCCCTTGATCCGAGCGCCGACAGGGTAAAAGCTGTTGGCCTTTTCCACCGTAAAAGCCGAATAACCATGGGCCTGAGGTTTGGAGGAGATGGCAAAGGTCACTGGAAAGACCCCTGCCAGCGGATACTCCTGCCCCTGAAGAAGGATGGAGCGACCAAGAAAAATCAGGCCGCCGCACTCGGCATAGACCGGCAGGCCAGCGTCGATGCAGTCGCGGACCGATTGCCGGAAACTGCTGTTATCGGCCAGTTGCCGGGCGCTGGTTTCGGGAAACCCGCCGCCGATATAGAGGCCGTCCAAATCGGCGGGTAAGGCACCGGAATGAAGGGCGTCGATCATCACCAACCGGGCTCCGGCCGCCCTCAGGGCCTCCAGATTCTCCTCGTAGTAGAATTGGAAAGCAGCATCGCGGAGCACGCCGATGGTCAGCTTCGGCGGGATCTGCTCGCTGGTCACCGGCGGCAACGGCATAACCTCCCGCATCCGGGAGATGATCGCATCCAAATCAAAATGGATCTCCGCCAGAGCCACCAGTCTGTCCACTGCCTCGCCAGCTTCAGCATATTCCTGGTGGGGGGTCACCCCAAGGTGGCGCATGGGGAAGATATCCTTTTTCAGCCGGGGCATGATCCCCAAGACCGGCAGATCAGTGTAGTTTTCCAGAGACTGGCGAATAATCGATTCGTGCCGGGAGGTGGCAATCTGATTGAGGATGACGCCGGCAAAACGGATGCGCGGATCAAAGGCCTGGCAGCCGAGCACCAGCGCCGCCACCGTTCGGGTGGTCTTCGAGCAGTTGACCACCAGCAGCACCGGCAGGTCAAGCTGCAGGGCCAGCTCGGCGGTGGAAAACTCGCCTTCGGCGTTGACTCCGTCGAAAATGCCGCGATTGCCCTCGACCACGGCAAAGGTGCTGCCGTGAATATGCCCCTGAAAGGTGGTCGCTATGGCCGCGGGCGTCATCAGATAGGGGTCGAGGTTGTAGCAGGGCTGCCCGGCTGCCTTGCTCATCCAGCCGGCATCAATATAGTCCGGCCCTTTTTTAAACGGTGCCACGCCCTTGCCGCGATTTTTCAGGGCCGCAATCAGGCCAACCGAGACCACCGACTTTCCCGACCCGCCGCTTAACCCGGCCAGCACCAGACATCTCACTCTTTCCAAACCAATCTACCCCTGCAAATGCTTTTTTCTATCAGCAACCGCGTCAACCACGCTCACCACCAATCACAGATTATCCTGATCTCTGTCAGGTTCCCTTATTTTTTCTTCGAGGAGCACCCGTATCATGCGCCGACCTGCCGACCTCATGCCAGGCGGCATCATACAACCGGTTGAGACGTGCTTCCAGTTCCAAGCGATAGTCTTCAACCTGCGCCGCGTTGACCACGGCCGGGACCACCAGCGGGTCGCCAACCCGCACCACGATGGTGGCAAAGGGCAGCGGTATCACGGTCCGGTCCCAACTGTTGAAGATGATGGCACGATTGGTGGCCCAGGCCACGGGAAAGATCGGCTTGCCCGATTTGCTGGCCATGAGGATGCACCCTGCCTGTGCCTGCCGGGCCGGTCCCTGGGAACCGTCGGCGACGATGGCGCTGTTTTTCCCCTGCTGCAACTGCTCGATCATGGCCCGAAGTGCTTTGACGCCCCCGCGATTGGAGGAGCCCCGAACCGGCACATGGCCCATTCGTTGCGCCAGCCGGGCAATGTATTCGCCGTCCCTGCTGGCACTGACCATAACAGCGGCGGGGAATTTCCGGAAATAATAAAAAAGATACAGGAACGAGTAATGCCAGAAGGCGGCGATACCGGTATCGTGGCGGGCAAATTCCCGCAACGGCCCATCACCCCGCACCTTGACCCGGCAGGTGGCAAACCACAAGCGAATCAAACCGGCCACCAGCCAGGGCGCCACTACCAACGAACATTTATACCAAAAATCAGCCAACCGCCAGCTCCATCATTTTGAGTTCCCTGATTCGATCCCGGTAACCGGCTGCTTCTTCAAACGCCAACAACCGGGCCGCCTCTTGCATTTTCTTTTCCAACTCCTTAATCTCGCGATGAATCTCGGCCACGCTGTGATAGAGAATCTCCGGTTCAGCAGTCACCGCCAGGGGCCAGCCAGCCGCATCCTCCGCGCTCACCCAGCCCGAGGCCTTGAGGTGCTGGGCCATGGAATCCTTGATTTCCGAGATAATCGTCTGCGGCGTGATGCCGTGCTCACGGTTATAGGCATCCTGGATGGCACGCCGCCGGTTGGTCTCGTCGATGGTGTAGCGCATCGAGTTGGTTATCTTGTCGGCATAGAGGATGACCATACCCTCGGCGTTGCGGGCCGCCCGGCCGCAGGTCTGCACCAGAGAGCGCTCGGAGCGCAGGAACCCCTCCTTGTCGGCATCGAGCACCGCCACCAGGGAGACCTCGGGAATATCGAGCCCCTCGCGCAGCAGGTTGATGCCGATGAGCACATCATACTCGCGGTGCCGCAGATCGCGGATCAGCTCCACCCGCTCCAGGGTCTTGATGTCCGAGTGCAGATAACGGACTCTGACGCCCAGGTCTTCATAATACTGGGTCAGATCCTCGGACATCCGTTTGGTCAGGGTGGTGACCAGCACCGCCTCGTTGCGTTCGACCCGGATGCGGATTTCCTCCAGCAAATCGTCCACCTGGGTGGTGGCGGGCCGCACCTCGATGCGGGGATCGAGCAGGCCGGTGGGCCGGATCAACTGCTCCACCACATGCTCGCCGGCATGCTTGAGCTCATACGGACCGGGCGTGGCCGAAACATAGACCACCTGGCGAATACGCTGCTCAAACTCGTCGAAGCGCAGCGGCCGGTTGTCCAGGGCCGAGGGCAGACGGAAACCGTAATTAACCAGGGTCTGCTTGCGCGAGCGATCGCCGTTGAACATACCGCCGATCTGCGGCACCCCGATGTGCGACTCGTCGATGATCAGCAGGTAATCGTCGGGAAAATAATCGAGCAGGTTGGGCGGCGCCACCCCAGTGGGCTTGCCGGTGAGGTGGCGGCTGTAATTCTCGATGCCGTTGCAGTAGCCGAGTTCGGTAATCATTTCCAGGTCGAACAGGGTCCGCTGCTCCAGACGCTGGGCTTCAACCAGCCGATTCTCCGTCTGCAGTTCAACTAAGCGCACCTGCAGCTCATCCTGGATCGAGCGCATGGCTTTTTTGAGATTTTCCTGACTGGTGACATGGTGGCTGCCGGGAAAAACGGCTATCTCCCCGACATCCGACAGCACCACGCCGCGCAGAGGGTCGATGATGGTGATGGCTTCGATGGTGTCCCCAAAAAACTCCACCCGCACCGCATGTTCTTCCTCATGGGCCGGGAAGATGTCGATCACATCGCCCCGGACCCGGAAGGTACCGCGATGAAAGGAGTAATCGTTGCGCTCATAGAGCATGAACACCAGCCGCCGCACAACCTCCTCCATGGGATAGTCCTCGCCGGTCCGCAGGAACAGGTGCATGTTTTTGTATTCATCCGGCGACCCGAGGCCGTAAATGCAGGAAACCGAGGCGACGATCAGCACGTCGCGCCGGGTGAGCAGCGAGCGGGTGGCCGAGTGGCGCATTTTGTCGATGGCGTCGTTGATCGACGAATCCTTTTCGATGTAGGTGTCGGAAGCCGGGATATAGGCCTCGGGCTGATAATAATCGTAGTAGGAAACGAAATACTCCACCGCATTGTGGGGAAAGAGTTGGCGGAACTCGCCGAACAACTGCGCCGCCAGGGTCTTGTTCGGGGCCATCACCAGGGTGGGCCGCTGCACCCGCTGGACCACATGGGCCATGGTGAAGGTCTTGCCCGAGCCGGTAACGCCGAGCAGGACCTGCTCGCGCACTCCGGCCTCGATGTTGGCCGTCAGCCGCTCAATGGCCGCAGGCTGGTCGCCGGAGGGAATGAAGTCGGAAACGATTTCGAAGGGTTGATCGCTATGGAATAAGGGGGTTTGCACGGCAAGATATGATTCTGCTTCTGGTTCGATCGGTTAACGCCAAAATCAGCGGCGGCTGCAAGACGTCCGCTGGATTGCCATGATACTAGAGAAGGCCCCCTGAGCACCCGGCGGACTATTCCGCTATAATGGGGGTATCAGCAACCCTTAGCAAGGAGGCCTTCTCATGCGATTGTACACCAAGCAACACAAGCATTACTGTGGAATCGACCTGCACACCAACAAAATGTACCTGTGCATCCTCAGCCAGGAAGGGGACATCCTGCTCCATCGCAACATCAAGACCGAGCCGGAAACCTTCCTCAAAACCATCGCCCCCTATCGGGATGATCTGGTGGTGTGCGCCGAGTGCATGTTCTCCTGGTACTGGCTGGCCGATCTCTGCGCCACGGAAAACATCCCCTTTATCCTCGGTCATGCGCTCTACATGCGAGCCATCCACGGCGGCAAAAGCAAGAACGACAAGATTGACTCCCAGAAGATCGCTGCCTTGCTCAGGGGCGGCCTCATTCCCATGGCCTACGTGTATCCCCAGCGGATGCGTGCCACTCGGGACCTGATGCGCCGGCGCAACCATCTCATGCGCAAGCGGGCCGAGCTCTTTGCCCACACCCAGAATACCGCCAGCCAGTACAACCTGCAGGTGCCTCTGGGCCGGATCGCCAAACCGCAAAACCGGGAAGGCTTGCTGGATCGGTTCGACGATCCCTCGGTGTGCATGTCCATGGCCGCCAATCTCGACATGATCGACGCCTATGACCGGGTGTTGGCCGTCCTCGAACAGGACATCATTGCCCACGCAAAGGAGCATGACCCGACTGCTTATGCCCTCTTGAAGAGCATCCCCGGCGTGGGCCGGATCAATGCCCTCAATCTGCTCTATGAGATCGAGGACATCAGCCGCTTTCCCAGGGTTCAGGATTTCGCCTCCTATTGCCGCCTGGTCACCTGCTCCAAGGAATCCAACGGCAAGAAATACGGCAGTGGCGGCAAGAAGATCGGCAACGCCCATCTCCGCTGGGCCTTTTCCTTGGCTGCGCAACTGTTCCTCAAAAGCAACGAACCGGGCCGGCAATTCCACGACAAGCTGGTGCGGAAACACGGCAAAGGCAAGGCGCTTTCCATCCTGGCGCACAAGCTCGGCCGAGCGGTCTATTTCATGCTGAAAAACCGGCAGGGGTTCAACATGCATACGTTCCTGGCCGTCTAATCGAGGGGACGGGCGAGCCCGACACCTAACTGGAGCTTTTTTCGAGCATATCCGCATGGCCCTCCGGAGCATATCCTCCGTCTGCCGTCAGCATTATGGGCCATGGTCTGCCGGTTGCACCGCAGCCAGAAGGCTTGATTGGCCGTCCGTCCCGCTCGTTGAACATCTGCTTGTTGATGTGGTTCTGCCCCTCACCCGAGCCCGGCTCTAACTCTGGCATGCCGCCGCATGACCAAGCCGTTTTGAATGGGACGGCACGAGGGTACGCGATTGTTTCTAGGACGCGACAACAAAATCCTTGCCGCAATCACCCGGCCTTCGTTCCCGGCGAGCCCGCGAATGGAACCCGGTCTCCGACGAGCAAGAGAGTGGCCCATTCTCGACCGGGTTCCATTCGCTCGTTGCTCTTGCCAGCATCGTCTTAACTGGCAAAGTGGTTGATCCTCGATAAGTGTTTGGCGCAGAGTCACTCTGTCGTCGAATATGAAACCCAAGTCAGGGCGCGCTTCATCGGGCAATTGGTCGGATTGTACCGACCACAGAGTGATAAGTTCATCGCTCCCGGATACCTTTATCCGTTGACAACCGGGGGCCTTCTAAGTGTTGGGCCGCTTTGTCCTTCTATTCGCTGCAATTTGTCGTAAAATGAGACCCTGCTTTCAAGTATTTGTCTCGCATTTCAGAATCGGCTTCGTACTTTAGCGCAAGATCGAAATTTTTTATTGCTTCGTCACTTTTTCCTTCGCACTTTTGTAGACATGCCAACGTATAGTACGCAAAAGCGTATTTTGGATTTATCTGAATCGCCTTCTCCAAGTGACGGGCCGCGGCGGGTCTGTCACCAGTTCTCATGAGAACCGTGGCAAGTTCCCCGTGCGCTTTGAAGTAGTCACCCTTCACTTCAATAGCTTTGAGCAAAGCCGAAACTGCAGGCTGGTAGTCTCCGTCGCGCTCCAGTGACAGTCCCAAATTGAACCAGGCCTGGTAGTCTCCACTGTCCAGTTGTGAAGCCTTTTTAAAACCGGCCGCGGCTGACTTGAAATCTCCTTTATTGCTGTGCTGTAAGGCCTTCCTAAAGTATTCGGCGGCCTCTGCCAACCGGAACCTTCCCAACCAAGAGTGAACACGTATCTCGTTATTCCCTGTCACCTGAATCCTGATGGGGACAAAATCTTTATGTATATACCGTTCAGATTCCAATACAATAGTTCCTGACGGACTCTCCGATCTAATTCTGAGGAATCTGTCTTTTGGGTCGGGACAATAGACCCTTAGAGTCCTGTCGTCTATTTTGCTGTATAGTTTGGCATACTCGTAGGAGAAGGGGAATTGGGGCAAATTTCTCTGATCAAGCACTCTCAGGACATCAAAGACAATTTCTTCCTTCTTGGGTCCGCTAAAGTCACCGGAAGCCGGATTTAGGTACAGACTTTTATTATGTCGCTTTCCAAGAACTTTGTAAGTTAGGTTAACTGTTGCGCCTTCGCTCGCGACGAGATAGCCTTCTCGTTTACGACTGCAGTCGATAGAAAGTCCTATTGCTTGTCCTGGTTCGATCAGGTCAACATAAGCCAAGAAGACCGAGTTGTCCTTTATTTCTGTTCTCAGAAGATTCTTGGGAACGTCACTTAAAAGTGTCTCAGAGGTGTTGACGTTAAGTTTACTTTGAAACTCCATCCTCACGTCCGTTATCCTTACGGCACCGTGATACTCATTGGAAAGGAACGCAAAATATTTGAAGTAGAAGTTATTGTCATCCACAGCGATTGGGGGGAAATCACTACATACGACTTTGAACTTGCCCTCATCGAAATGTCTCCAATGCTGGTAAAATTCCGTGTTGAAAAACCAAAAAGCTGCACTAACCAATAGAAGAGACGCCCATATATGGACCTTATATTTTCCATAGATATTCGGGAAAACTTCCTTTATAAAGTCTACGATTATTTTCATAGGGAGCAGCGCTCGACCCCGACAAGACGTTTAGGAAATAGTATTGTCTTCATGTTCTCGAGTAAGTGAACCTCCTTGTGTCATATTGCAGTTTTCAATGTGCCAATCTTTGGCCCAACTGCAAGTAGCCCGGATGCAGCACCACGCAATCCGGGGAAAAACTCACATTCCAGGATTGCGTTGCACTCCATCCGGGCTATGGTGGCCACGGTGAATGCCGCCAACGCGATCGCTCCATTGACCCGACCTTCTGGTGAGAATGTGCGGCTCCCTTAAAAATCCATCACAAAACTGTACACCCCTTCCTCCAGATGGCTCTTCACCTTGAGGTTGGAGTGGTTGAACACCGCCTGCATCCGCTCGTTCTCCCGCAGGACCTCGGCGGTGAAACCGGCGATGCCGTTGCGTTTGGCAATCTTGACCAGATGCTTGAAGACAAAGGTCCCCAATCCCTTGTTCTGCCAGCCATCGCGGACAACAAAAGCGACCTCGGCCAGATTGGTCTTTTCGTTGAGGTAGTAGGTGCCGACCACGACAATCTGTTCGCCATGCGCTTCGGGAATAGTGCCCACCACCGCCACATCGCGACGATGATCGATGTAGACGAAATCCTCGATCTGGCGGGGGGTAAACCGTTGCTGGTGGCTCATGAACCGGTAATAAATGGTCTCCTGGCTGAGGCTGTGAACCAGGTCGCGCATGTGCGGCTCATCCGTGGGCTTGATCGAGCGGAAATTGACCTCGATGCCGTCCTGCATGAGGAACGATGTTCGGATCGACTCTTCCACCGGCGCCAGGAAGCGGTTGGCAAACCGGGCCAGGCCGGGCCGCAGATATTTGGCGGCCACCGCATCGCGAAACAGTTGCTCCCGGAAATCCGGGTGGGCGATGGAGATCAGGGCCATGACCCGCTCTTGGATTGACTTACCGTGGAGGTAGGCGACGCCGTGTTCGGTGACCACATAATGGACGCTCGCCCGGTTAATGGTCACCCCGGAGCCCGGCTGCAAGGTGCAGACGATCCGCGACTCGGTTCCTTCCCGGTTCAGCGACGGCAGGGTGATAATCGCCCGGCCGGCTTCCGAATGCGCGGCACCACGATTAAAGTCGATCTGACCGCCGATACCGGAATAGAAGCGGCCACCCACCGAGTCCGAGCAGACCTGGCCGGTGAGATCGATCTCCAGCGCCATGTTGACGGCCACCATCCGCTTGTGCTTGCCGATGACGTTGGCGTCATTGATATATTCGGTCGGCCGGAAGCTGAACAGCGGGTTGTCGTTGATGTAGTCGTAGAGCTTCTTGGTGCCCATGCAGAAACTGGCGGTGATCTTGCCCCGGTCGATGGACTTCATCGCCCCGGTCACGGCCCCTGACTCGATCAGCGGAATGATGGAGTCGGAAATCATCTCGGTGTGAAAGCCGATGTCCCTGCGGTCATTGAGAAATTCCATCACCACCTGCGGGATGCGGCCGTAGCCGGGCACCCGCCCCAGTCCCAGTTCAATGGTCGACCCATTGGGGATCAAGGCCGCCACCGTTTGGGCAATCTTGCGGCTGATCTCGTTGGACGCATGCAGTTCCCGTTCGAGAATGGGCCGATCCACCGGCACCAGGAGATCGAGGTCATTGACATCGACCTGGGTGTCGCCATGGGTCCAGGGCATGTTGGGATTGACCTCGGCGATGACCAGCGAGGCGTTGTCGATGGCGCTGCGGGTAATATCAACCGATATGCCCAGGCTCACCCGGCCATGGATGTTGGGCGGGGTCACCTGAATCAGGGCAATATCGATGGGCAGGCTGCCGGAATCGAACAGCTTGGGCACGTCGGAGAGCAGGATGGGAGTGTAGTCGCCGAAACCCTCCTGGATGACGTCGCGGATATTGGAGCTGATAAAAAAGGAGTTGATCGCGAAGCTTTCCGACATTTTCTTGTCGGCATAGGGAGCCTCGCCCTTGGTGATCAACTGGATAATCTCGACGTTGGACACCGCGCGGGCCCGGGCGGTCATTGCCGCAATCAGTTCCTGCGGCGCGCCGCAGCCAGTGCCGATAAACACCCGATGCCCCGATTTGAGGTGGCTCAGCGCCTGGGCCGGGGTGGCGAGCATATCACTGTAGAGGTCCTGCCAATCCTTCTCGTATTCCATGAGCAATCCCTATTGATTCGGTGAACAAATGGCCGGCATGCGGCTTACCTTTCGTCAAGCAGCGGCGCAAAGGTCATACTGGCATCGACCACCACCGGCTCGTTGCCGACCTCGCCGACAATCAGCGGATTGATTTCCAGGTCGAGAATCTGGGGGAAATCGGTGGTCAGTTGGCTGATGCGCTGAAGGGCAACGGCGATGGCGTGGATGTCGACCTCCTTGAGGCCGCGCTTGCCTTGAAGGAGCTCGTAGGACCGGGTCGACTGGAGCATCTGGACGGCCTCGTTCTCGGTGATCGGCGCCAGATGGAAGGTCACGTCCTTCATTACTTCGACGAAGATACCGCCCAGACCAAACATCAGCATGGGACCGAACTGGGGATCGCGGGTCATACCGATGATCACCTCCAGCCCCTTTTCCGCCATTTTCTCCACGTAAATGCCGCCAATGATCGCATCGGGGGCATGCTTGTTGATGCGCAGCATCATCAGGTCAAAGGCGTCGGCCACTTCCTGGGCTGAACCGAGATTGAGGCGGACGCCACCGAGATCAGATTTATGGACAATACTGGGCGAAATGATTTTGAGGGCCACGGGAAAGCCAATGAACCGGGCACACTCCACCGCCTCCTCGGGGGAGGAGGTCAGCTTTCCTTCCAGAATATGAAAGCCATAGGCCTTGAGAATGTCCTTTGATTTGACTTCGCCCAGCCGCAATCGGTTGGTCCGCTGCCGCCGAGCTATGGTTCGTTCCACCCGGCGGCGATTGACCGGAAAACGGACCACATGGCGGGCGGGCCGGTTTTTCCACACCCCGTACTCATGCATGGCCTTGAGCGCACCCACAGCCCGTTCGGGCGAATCGTAGAACGGCAGACCGGCGGCGGCCAATTCCTTCCGTGAGGGCATGATGTCGCTGCCGCCGAGAAAGGAGGCCAGCACCGGGGTGGTGTCGTCGAGATGGCCGACAATGGCCCGGACCGTGGCCGCGGGCTCGGTCATATACTGGGGGGCCAGGACCACGAGGATGGCATCGATGGCATCGTCGGCCACGGCGATGTCGATGGCGGCGGCATAATGGCGCGGCTCGGCGTCAGCGGAGATGTCGATGGGGTTGTCGATGAAGGCGGCGGCAGGCAAGCGTTCACGCAGTTGCGCCGCCAGATGTTCGCTCAAGGGGGTAACGCTCATCCCCGCCTTTTCAACGGCGTCGGCGGCCATGGTGCCGGAACCGCCGGAATTGGTGACGATCAATACCCGATCGCCCTTGGGAGTGGGTTGCAGGGCGAGGGCGGAGGCATAGTCAAACAGGGCCTCGAAACTATCGGCCCGGCAGATTCCAGCCCGTTTGAAGGCAGCGCCGTAGGCGGTATCCTTGCCGGCCAAAACGCCGGTGTGGTTGGAAGCGGCCTTGGAGCCGGCACTGGTGGTCCCGGCCTTGAGAATGACCACCGGCTTCCTGCTGCTCGCCTCTTCCGCCGCTTTGACAAACTTGTCGCCGTCGCTGATATCCTCCAGATAGCCGACGATCACCTTGGTATCGTCGTCATGGGCCAAGGCAGAAAGGATATCAACCTCGGTGATGTCCGCCTTGTTGCCGATGGATACAGCCTTGGAAACCCCGAGTTCGCGTTCGTCGGCGATATCCATCATGGCAGTGCACAGCGCCCCGGACTGTGAAAAGATCGCCAGTTGACCCGCTTGCGGCAACCGTTTTGAAAAGGAGGCGTTGAGATGAATGGCGGTGTTGATCACGCCCAGGCAGTTGGGACCGAGCAGCCGGACCGCGCCCTTGCGGCAGATCTCGATCAACTCGTCTTCAATGGCCTTTCCCTGCGGGCCGGTCTCCTTGAATCCCGAAGCCACGACCACGATCGCCCCGGCCTTTTTCTGCACCGCTTCCCGGGCAGCAGCCGGCACCATCTCCGCCGGCACGGCGATCACCACCAGATCCACTGGATCTGAATAATCAGCCAATTTGGGGTAAACCTTGAGCCCAAAAAGCTCGCCGCCGGCCGAGTTGACTGGGATAATGGGCCCCTTGAAACCGCTCTGCACCAAGTTGCTGACCGTGAGGTGTCCAACCTTGCCCACGGTCTTGGAAGCCCCGATCACAGCAATTGATTTGGGCGAAAAAAGTCTGTCCAGCATATTGACCCCTTCTATCTGAATCCCTCGGGAACATGGATGGTGAAACCGGCGGCCTCGAGAGCCTTGTACACGGACCGGACATTATAGGTATTGATGCGCAAGAAAATCATGGGCTTGCTTTTGCTGCCGCCATCCGAGCGAACCAGCCGGGTAAACGACACCTGCTTCTCCTCCATCACCCGAACCAGCTTGCTCATGGCTTGGGGATCACCGTTGTCTTCGATCGACACGAGCACCGAGCCCATCTCGCCCAAGCCGAACAGGCCTCGGTAGGCATTCATCAGGTCGGCGGTGGTGAAGACGCCAACCACCTTTTCCTCTTCGTTGAGGACCGGAAGAGCACCGATCTTGCGGGATTGAAACAGCAGCAGGGCGTCGTCCAAGGTGGCGTTGGGGCTCAAAGACAGACAATCGCGGGTCATGAGAACGGAAACCGGGGTGCTGTTGACCTGATCCTCGACATGCTGCCGTTCTTTGCTCCGGGCCACGGATGAGGGGCGGGCAGAGCGGAGATCCCTATCGGAGAGAATGCCCTGCAGCCCTCCCTGCTCATCCACCACCAGCAGATGGCGAATGTTGAACTGCTGCAGGATATCGATCGCCTCGGCAACGGTCTTGTCCGGCGTGACCGTAATCGGCGAGGGTGTCATATGATAGCGAATAAACATGGTGATCCTCCAACGATCCTCTCTACACCTTTTGCTGATTTCAGGTGCCTGTCTCCACGAGCCCCATGAGATAGGCCTCGACGCAACTACCCAATTTTTGTAGATTGTAGCCGCCTTCGAGAATGGACACCACCCGCCCTTCGGTAAAGTCCCTGGCGATTTCCCGGACAAACACGCCCAACTGCCGGTAGAGATCAACGGTGAAGGCGAGCCCCGACATGTCGTCGTCCCGGTGGGCATCAAAACCGGCACCTATAATCAGCGCTTCCGGCTGAAATTCCTCAAGAAATTTTCTGATTTTCGGCAGAAGCCGCAGCACCTGTTCCTCGCCGGACCCGGGCGACAGCGGCAGATTGAGAATAGTGCCCTTCCCTGCCCCCCAGCCGCGATCCTCGGCCCAGCCCGTTCCCGGATAGCTGAAGCTGGGATGCTCGTGAATGGAAATATAGGCAGTCTCGGCCTCTTCCTCAAAAGCGGTCTGGATGCCGTTGCCGTGATGGGCGTCGAAATCAAAGACGCAGACCCGCTGCCGGTTGTACTGCCGCTGCCAGTAGCGGGCGGCAATGACGCAGTTGTTGAAAAAGCAGAAACCGTAGGGCTGATTGGGCTCGGCATGATGCCCCGGTGGACGGGTCTGGCAAAAAACCACCGAACCCGGTTCCTGTTCAACCACATCGACGCCGACCAGACCGGACCCGGCCGACAGAGTGGCGATCTCGTAGGAATCGTAGCCGACCTGATTATCAGGATGATCAATATAGGTCCGGCCGGAAAGGACTGCCTCTTCAAAACGGAACAGCCAGCCCTCGGTGTGAAAGGCGAGCAACTGAGAACGCAGGGCGGGCCGCGGGGACAGGTGACGGATTCGATTGGCCAGGATTCCCTCGGCGAGCCGATCGGTAATCGCCAGCATCCTCTCGGGTGCCTCCGGATGATCACTTCCGCCGGTATCGTGCTGGAGAAATGTCGAGGCGGTTATGATGGTAATGAGCGGCTCGTTTTCCATGGCGTGGTCTATGGATCAACAGCTGGTGAACAGGAGCATTGCGAGCTCCCCCCTCAAATCCCGCCAACCTTACCGTATTCTTCGACAAAAACGAAGCATATCTTTTCCGCCTGGTGCAATTCATGGTGCCCGCAGTGGTTGTTTTGTTTTGATCGCATCGCGGCTCCCCGTCACGAAGTTCGACCGCACCGAGATCCATTTTTCGTGGCAACAGCCGGGTGCGCTCATCTCGTAACAAGACATAGAAAAATCGATGCGTTGTGGTATGATAACCGCGGCATCAACCGTGAGAGGAAATTCCATGCATCCGAATGCAACTGCCCCTAACCGGGCAATCAAAGCTACCCCATGAGCCCTTCTTTTCCTGGACTCGCCGCAGGGCTTCCCCTCGATCCGGAGCCGCAGCCAGCAGCCCTGGTTCTGGAGCAGGTGCGCAAAACTTTCACGGCCGACACCAAGCAGATCATCGCCCTCGACGGGGTGAGCTGTGCCATCCGGCCTCGCATGGTCACCGGCCTGATCGGTCCGGACGGCGCCGGCAAAACCACCCTGATGCGGCTCTGCGCCGGCCTACTGACTCCTGACAGCGGCAATCTGCGGGCGCTCGACATCGACGTGGTCCGGATGCCGCTCGAAGTACAGGCCAACATTGGCTACATGCCGCAGCGCTTCGGACTGTATGAAGATCTTTCCGTCCAGGAAAACCTCGATTTGTACGCTGACCTGCAAGGAGTGGAACAAGCAGCGCGGCAGGAACGGTACCAACAACTACTGGCCATGGCCGGTCTCGAAGGATTTCGCAATCGCCTGGCCGGGCGTCTTTCCGGCGGCATGAAACAGAAGCTGGGGTTGGTCTGCACCCTGGTACGGCCGCCGCGTCTTCTCCTGCTCGACGAACCCACTGTGGGCGTTGATCCGGTGTCCCGGCGGGAGTTGTGGCAGATTGTCTACCACCTGGTGGAGGCCGAGGGCATGAGCGTGCTCCTCAGCACCGCCTACCTCGATGAAGCCGAACGGTGCGCCGAGGTGGTCCTCATCCATCACGGCCGCATCCTCGGCCACGACCATCCCGAATCCTTCAGCCGCCAGGTTGCCGGCCGCACCTGGCTGGTTCGTGCTCCCGCTGTCTCCAAACGGACCCTGCAACGGGAGTTGAGCCGCGCTCCGGCCGTGCTCGATGCCCTGATCCTCGGCGGGGCGATTCGGGTGGTCACCCGCGACCGGGAGGCGCCGCGACTCACGGGTCTGCTCAGGGAGGAGGAGGCCGACATCACGCCGGTTGCCCCCCGTTTTGAAGACTTTTTTGTGGCCACCCTGAAGGACGAGGCAGCAACGAACGGCAACAAACAAATCACCCTGCGGCAAACCAACAGTCAATTTGCCGGTCAGGATATGATCATCGCCGATAAGCTCGTCCGCCGGTTCGGTCACTTTTTCGCGGTCGATCATGTCAGCTTCCGGGTGCGGCACGGCGAGATATTCGGCCTGCTCGGAGCCAACGGTGCCGGAAAAACCACGACTTTTCGCATGCTCTGCGGCCTGCTGCCCATCTCCAGCGGCACCGGCACCGTGGCCGGCATGAACCTGCGCACCGCCGCCGCAGCGGCCAGGACAAAAATTGGTTATATGGCCCAGAGATTTTCGCTCTACGGCAACCTGACGGTCTTGCACAATCTCAAATTTTTCAGTAGCGCCTACGGCCTGCGCGGTCCACGGCGCAGCAGCCAGATCGACTGGGCCCTGCACACCTTTGACCTCGAGCAGTTTGCCGCCACTGAAAGCCAATCCCTGCCGCTCGGGTTCAAGCAGCGATTGGCCCTGGCTGTGGCCCTAATGCACGAACCCGAGGTTCTGTTCCTTGACGAACCGACTTCCGGGGTTGATCCCCTGGCCCGCCGGGAGTTCTGGACCCAGATCAACAGTCTCGCCGACCAAGGGGTCACCGTGCTGGTCACCACCCATTTCATGGAAGAAGCCGAGTATTGCGACCGGCTGGTGATCATGGCCGAAGGCCGGGTGCTGGCCGAAGGCACGCCAGAGGAGATGAAGAAACGCTACGGTACAGTGGCAGGACGGGAGGCCACCATGGAGGATGCCTTCGTCGGCCTGCTGGAGTCCAATCAACAGGAGCAGACAGTCGGATGAAACCGGGAAAACTGCTGCGCATCAAGGGAATGATCCGCAAGGAATGGCTGCAGGTCATCCGTGACCCCTCGAGCATTGCTATTGCTTTTTTCCTGCCCCTGCTGTTGCTGCTCATCTTCGGTTACGGCGTTTCCCTGGACGCCAAGAACATTCGCATCGCCCTGGTGATGGAGCAGGCCGATAGCCAGTCGCTGAGTTTTGCCGGTGGTTTTTACCAGTCGCCCTACTTCGCGCCCGTGGCCCTATCCTCCATCCAAGAGGCCGAGACTGCGCTGCGAGAGTCGAAGGTGGACGGCATCGTCTGGCTACGGCACACCTTTGGCCGCGATTACCTGCGCAAGGAGTCGCCGCCAATCGGCGTTCTGGTCAACGGCGTTGACGCCAACACCGCCCGGCTGATCGAAGGCTACGTCCAAGGCATCTGGTTTGGCTGGCTGGAGCAACAGGCGGAACGGGCGGGGAAAAAGTTGCAATCGCCGGTGCAGTTGGAGCAGCGCATCTGGTTCAATCCCCAGGTGCGCTCCACCGATTTTCTGGTACCGGGCATTCTGGCGGTGATCATGACCCTGATCGGCGCCTTGCTGACCGCCCTGGTGATTGCCAGAGAATGGGAGCGCGGCACCATGGAAGCCCTGCTGGTCACCCGCATTTCCGTACCGGAGATCCTGCTGGGCAAACTGATTCCCTATTTCATCCTCGGCATGGGCGGTCTTTTTCTGTCGCTCGTCATGGCCCATTTTCTCTTTCATGTACCGCTGCGCGGCTCGCTCTGGCTGCTGCTGGCGGTTTCGGCCCTGTTCCTGCTGGTGGCTCTGGGGATGGGATTTTTTATTTCCACCATCTTTAAATCGCAGTTCGTGGCGGCGCTAGTGGCCATGGTCAGCACCTTTCTACCGGCCTTTATCCTCTCGGGCTTCATCTTCGACCTTCGGAGCATGCCGCCGATCATCCAGGGCCTGACCCATCTGATCGCGGCTCGCTACTACGTGTCCATTCTCCAGACGCTGTTTCTGGTGGGCGACGTCTGGAGCGTGATCCTGCCCAACGCGGCGGCCCTGGTGGTCATGGGGCTGTTTTTTCACGGCCTGGTCTACCGCAAAACCCGGAAAAATCTCGAATAGGAACAGACGGTGGCCTCTCGCATCCTCGCCCTGATCATCAAGGAGTTCCTGGCCCTGTTCCGGGATAAAAAAAGCCGGCTGGCGGTGATTGTGCCGCCGATCCTGCAACTGCTGATCTTCGGCTATGCAGCCACCTTTGACTTGGAACATGCTGCGCTGGCGGTGTTCAACGAGGATACGGGGGCCTTTTCCCGCGAGCTAGTCGGCCGGTTCGAACGATCGACTGGATTTGAGATTGTCGGCTACCTCCGCTCCGAGGCCGAAATTGGCCCTTTGATCGACCGCCAGGCCGCCTTGCTGGCGCTCCGCATTGATGAGCAGTGTTCGGCCAATGTAACTAGGGGCGAGGGTTGCCCCGTGCAAGTGCTCATCGACGGCCGCAACTCCAACACGGCCATGCTGGCGCTCAACTCGGTACGCAGTATTGTCACGGATTTCAACGAGGAACGGGCCGAAATCGCGGGATCGAAACTCCCGGCCAGGCTCAACATGCGGGCCTGGTTCAATCCTAATCTGGAGAGCCGATGGTTCATTGTCCCCGGCATCATTGCCCTGCTGGCCATGATCGTCACCCTGATAGTGACCGCCCTTTCCGTGGCCCGCGAGCGGGAGGCCGGTACCTTTGACCAGTTGCTGGTGACACCCCTACGGCCCTGGGAGATCCTAATCGGTAAGGCCATGCCCGGATTAATCGTCGGCGTCGGCGAGGCCTCGCTGATTATTCTGGTGGCGGTCTACTGGTTCCGGGTGCCGCTGGTCGGGGAACTGGCCACGCTCTACCCGGCCCTGATTATCTACGTGCTGTCGATCATCGGCGTCGGCCTGATGATTTCCTCGTTCTCCACCACCCTGCAACAGGCCCTGCTGGGGGCGTTTCTTTTTATCGTCCCCGCAGTGACGCTCTCCGGCTTTTCAACACCGATCGCCAACATGCCGGACTTCATGCAGACCCTGACCTATCTCAATCCGATGCGGTATTTTCTTACCATCGTCCGACGGGTTTTCCTCGAAGGAGCGGGATTGGAATATTTCTGGCATGACCTTTGGCCAATGACGATCATTGCCGCCGTGACCCTTACCATGGCCACCTGGCTGTTCCGCCACCGGATGTACTGAGGAATGGTCCTGCTCGGAAAAAGGCAAAACCACGAAATAGAACCAAGAGAAAAGTGCAGCTAATTGATCAATCCAGAAGGATACCCTTTGCCAGGTACTCATTGGAAAATATCCGCTTTCTTGCAGAAAAAGATCAGAGAAAACTGGCTCTTCTATCTAAGAGAGAAAACTTTGCATCAATCCTCTAATTTTACCGAGAGAATCATGCTTAGATTTAAAAAAATTGGATTAAGCAAAAAAATATTAGTAGTTTTAACATTTTACATATTATGTGTTGTTATAATGTCGTACATATCCTACGATGATCTTGTAACAACAGAAAAAAAGATTGGAATACTAGAGTTATCTTACAGTATACACAACAACATACTCGAATCAAGAAGGCATGAAAAAAATTACTTTTTATATGGAAATGAAGATTCACTTTACGACAATATTACTATACTTGAAAAAGCAATTGAAATTGGAGAAAAAATATTAGAAAATGAAAAAAACTTATCAATAAATCCAAAATTAATTGAACTTGAAAATAATATTTTTATATATACCAAAAAAATCTATGAGCTATTGGACATTAAAAAAACAGAAATAGAAAAATATAGCAATATAACAGAAGATATAAGACAACAGGGGAAACTTATAACTGAAATCAGCGAAGACATTGTTAATATTGAAAAAAAACAGATTCATACGATGGCAAACACATTGATGGACCAGTTAATCTACTGGTCATCATTGGCGATATCTATCGGAATAGCTCTTTCAATGTTGATTGTTTATTACATTTTCAAACCGCTTTCAGTTATAAAAAAAGCAGCAGAGGCTATTTCAGAAGGAAAATTCAGAAAGATAGAGGTGATTAATACTCGGGATGAAATTCAACAAGTCATGGAAACGTTTAATATCATGGTCTCTGAATTAGAACTGAGACAAGACCAACTCATTCAATCTGAAAAGCTTTCATCACTCGGCACCCTCACGGCAGGAGTCGCCCATCAACTCAACAATCCCCTGAACAATATCTCCACCTCATGTCAGATCGCCATCGATGAATTTGATTCCGGAGACACACCCTTTCTTAAGCGTATGTTGAACAATATCTATCAAGAGACGCTTCGGGCGAGGGATGTTGTCAAAAACCTGCTTGAATTTTCAAGAACCCAGGAGTTCTCTCTGCGAGAAATCCAGCTCTCCGAGGTGGCCCAAAAAGCTGTCTTATTGGCCAGGAGCCAAGTGCCGCCCAATATTGACATATCAATCAACATCCCCAATGATCTCAAACTTCCCTTGGATGTACAGCGCATTCAGGAGGTTTTTATCAATCTGATCATCAATGCAGCCCAGGCCATAGAACGGCAGGGACGAATCACTCTGACCGCTGCAAAGGATTCTCCTGCTCAAGAGGTTGTCATTGAAATCAACGATACCGGCCAAGGCATCCCCGAAAAAAACCAGGCGAAAATATTTGATCCTTTTTTCACCACCAAGGAGGAGGGCCAGGGAACGGGCCTCGGCCTTTCGGTCGTCTACGGGATCATTCAACAACACCGGGGTAATATTACCGTGCAAAGCACCCCCGGCCGGGGTACATCATTTTTCATTCGCCTCCCCATTCCGGATGAGAAAGAAAATTGAAAGAGCAAGGGCATGAAAGATCGAAAAATTCTTATCGTCGACGATGAACCTATCGCCCGTGATAATCTAGCGCATATCATAACAAAAGACGGCTATTCAGCACGGGTGGCGGCAGATGGTCAACAGGCGATAGACATCCTCAAAAAAGAAGAAGTCGATCTTGTCTTGACCGACCTGTGCATGAAAGGAAAGGATGGCATGGCCGTTCTCGACGAGGCCAAAAACCTATGGCCCGCAGTCGAGGTGGTGGTCATCACCGGCCATGCGAGCGTGGATACCGCCGTCGAGGCCATGCGGAGAGGGGCCTACCATTACGTTGCCAAGCCCTTTAAAATCAATGAACTCCGGGTGATCGTTGAAAAGGCGCTGGAAAAAAACCTGCTGCGCAAGGAAATTCGTTCCCTGAGAGAACAAGTGGACACCCAGAAAGGGGCCCAGCGGATTGTCGGTCAAAGCAGTAAAATTCAAGCACTTCGAGAAACTATTCACCAGGTGTCGCAACTCGACTGCAATGTCTTGATCCAGGGCGAAACCGGTACGGGCAAGGAGTTAGTCGCCAGAACCATCCACGAGCTCAGCCCCCGCGGCAAAAAACGCTTTGTCGCCTTCAACTGCGGAGTCTTCACCGAAGAGCTGATCTCCAGCGAACTATTTGGCTACGAACGAGGAGCGTTTACCGGGGCAAACAAGATCAAAAAAGGTCTTCTGGAAATGGCGGAAGGCGGGACGGTTTTTTTCGATGAGGTGGGAGAACTGCCCCTTTCCATGCAGGTAAAACTCCTGCGCGTCCTCCAGGAACGGTCCTTGCTGCGCGTTGGCGGCACGGAAGAGATTGGCGTGGATTTCAGAGTATTAGCCGCGACCAACAAGGATCTCAAAAGAGAAACCGAGGCAGCCGCCTTCAGGTCGGATCTTTACTATCGACTGGATGTTTTGACGATTAAAATACCTTCCCTCTCCGAGCGCAAGGAAGACATCCCCCTCCTTGCCCATCATTTTCTTGCCAAACATGCCCGCCTGGGAAAAACAGTGCCTCGATTGTCGCCAGAAGCTGAACGCCGGCTCATGCTTTATGATTACCCCGGCAACATCAGAGAACTCGAGAATATCGCCCAACGCATATTAATCACCTGCGGCGAGGACATCATCGAACCTCAGCAGATTGCCGGAGTTTTCGGCGACACGGAGGGGATGTCCATTCGCGATCACCGCAAGGATTGGCCCTCCTTGGAAGAACATGAAAAACACTACATCCTCGAGGTGCTCGATGAAGTGGAAGGCAACAAATCGGCTGCCGTGAAAATTCTCGGGATAGACAGGGTTTCCCTCTGGCGCAAGATAAAACGGTACGGCTTGGAGCATCCGGATGCCTAAGGGGTATTCATTCGGCCGGACGTCCTTTCGTCCTCCCTTTCGCTCATTTCAAGCTCATTATTGCGCCAGAATAAAAGATTGCCGGGCAAACAACGACTCGATGATCTCACTTGCATGAGCGACCAAGCGCAATTCCACCCCCTCTGTTACGTCAAAATCCAAAGCCTCCACTTCTTCCTTATTGGCCAGCGGCAGGAGGACGAGCTGCACCCCCGCTCTTTTTGCGGCAAGGATTTTCTCCCTGATCCCACTCACCGGGAGAATACGGCCGGTCAAGGTCATTTCCCCGGTCATCGCCACATCCCTTCGCGCCGGCCTTCGGGTGAGAAGCGAGAGTAAGGCAGCAAAAATTGTGATGCCCGCTGAGGGTCCATCCTTGGGAATCGCCCCGGAAGGAAAATGAATGTGCACATCGGCGCTTCTGAAAAAATTTTCAGACACGCCGAATTCCTCGGTCTTGCTCCTGATAAAACTGAGCGCCGTCTGCGCCGATTCGCGCAGCACCTCGCCCAAAGAACCGGTGAGAAGCAGCGTTCCCGACCCGGGCATCAGGGCAGCTTCCACACTGATGATCTCGCCTCCTGTCTCAGCCCAGACCATCCCGGTGGCAATACCGATTTGCGGGTTGGCTTCAGCCGCTTCCCTGTGGAATTTGCGAGGCCCCAACATTTTGCTCACTGCCTGAGCGTCAATAACCACCTGCTCATCCTGAGCGCCACTGGACTTCAGACACATCATAGCAATTTTTCTGCATATATCGGCAAGTTGACGTTCCAAATTGCGTAACCCCGATTCCCGGGTGTAGTCACTGACAACCCGCGAGACCGCTTCAGAGGAAAAATGGACGTTCGATTTTGAAAGCCCGGCGACCTTGAGTTGCCGGGGTAGGATGAACTGTTGCGCAATTTTCAGCTTCTCCTTTTCCGTGTATCCTGAAAATTCGATACACTCCATGCGATCAAGCAGTGGCCCCGGAAGCTTTGTCAGGTCGTTGGCTGTCGCAATAAACATGATCCGAGAGAGATCAAACGGCAACTCCAGATAATGATCCGTAAAGTGGACATTTTGCTCGGGATCAAGCACCTCAAGCAGCGCCGATGCTGGGTCACCACGAAAATCTTGGCCAATTTTATCAATTTCATCGAACATGAAGACCGGATTATTGACTCCTGCTCGTTTCAACTCGTTAATAATGCGTCCGGGTAACGCACCGACATAGGTTCGCCGATGACCGCGCAACTCGGCTTCATCCCGCAGCCCGGCCAGAGAGATGCGGATGAATTGGCGCTGCAAAGCCTCGGCGATCGCCTTACCGACTGACGTTTTCCCCGTTCCCGGAGGACCGGTAAAACACAGAATCGGTCCTTTTCCCATTTGCACAAAGAGCTTTTTTTCCAAGACATCCTTGACGGTCTGGCGCAACTCGTCCAGATTAACCGGCTTGCCCAGATAGTGCGCAGCTCCCTTCTTCAAGGCATCCACCGCCGAACTGACCGTCGCAAATCCCGTGACCATGATCACGGGAATCTCCGGTGAGATCCGGTTGATGTGTTGAAGGAGTTCAATGCCGTCCATGCGCTCCATCTTGAGGTCGGTGATGACCAGATCGATATCTTCCTGCGCCATAATCTCCAGGGCCACAGCACCGTTTCCTGCGCAATAACAGGCGTAGCCCTCCTTCCTGAGCACATGCTCCATGTTGGCCCGGGCTATCTCCTCGTCGTCAACGATGAGGATGGTCTGCTTCGCTTTACTGCATAAGGTTTTTGCCGCCAGAAACTCAAGAATACGCTGCTTGACCTGGGACAGGCCATAATGACGGGTATCAAGAACGGATTGCGCCCGAGCCAGATCGAGCTTGCACTGTGAAGACTTATTCCAGGGGAGGGCCAGCACCAATTCGATGTAGTTAAAGCCCACCGAATATTCGGCGATGGCAGAATCGGTTTTTTCCAATTTTTTCAATTCCCCGGTCACAGCCTCCATGACCTGATGGGGGAGCTGCGCGTCTTCGACTTTAGAGCGGAGGGTGTCCAAGGCGGAGGGAGTCTCCTCTTGTTGCCGAGGGGTTTCTTCGCTCTGTTCAATTCTTTTCTTAAAAAACATAATGATATCCCTTTCACCCTTTCTTTGCCCTGAATGATGATTCCCGCGCGAAACAAGTTGGCCGGTTTTTCATTCGCGCATCACAACATAACTTTCTCAAAAAGCAAGATATTTGAAGGACAAGTCATTGCAAAAATAATACCTAGGCCAGAACATCCAGGAACAGTTCAACCCAATTATTCTCTGCAAGAGCCCAACCCGTCCCTCCTTTCGTTCTGATTCTCCCTTCCCCCTTCCGTCCCATAATCACAATTTTCTCCATATCGCTCTCACAAAGAGGTCGTGGTGGGTCCTCAAGGTGAATGTGCCGCATTCGATACACACAGCCATGTTACATGGCCTACTCATATTATTGCAAAATGCAACAGCAAGAAACAGGGAATTGCAAGCAGCCCAGCTCATCGCGTTGCATTACGCAACACAAGGTCTTCGAATCCCCAAACATCGATTTTTATAAATACAAACAAAATCAATATATTACAAACAATACTCTTTGGCACGCTTCTTGATTAACCCTGGGAAAGCAATAAACCCTAAACAGATGCAATCAAAATACACCATGCAAAACCTAACAGCTGCTTCGAAACAAAACGTAAAAGACGACAGCCCTATTGGCAACGACCCCTTGTCGGAAAGTCTAAAGGATCGGCCTTTTATCCTGGCCGTCACCCGAAACGGTCACATGTCTGAACACGTGATGGATTATGCCCTCAATGTAGCGCATCGACTGCAGTACGGCATCCTGGCAGTGCATGTTGACACCCTGCCATTGTTCAGGGATCGCGGCAAGCGAAGCAAGCTCTTTGCTGCAGCTATGCGGGAAAGCGCGACTCTTTTTGACCAAAAAGCCCGGAACACGGAGGTGGTCGTGGAGCACCTGGGAGAGCTGGGCAAAATCAGCAGCGTAGTCAACCGGCTCTGCCATTCAAAAAAACGGATAGAATTCGTCGTCATCGATAAAGACATTCGCCTGGAGGAGGTCGCCAGGCAATCACCGGTCCCCGTTTTCCCGGTTCTCGCTACCAAAACAGGTCTCTTCAACAAGGCCATTTTTCATAACCCCCCAAAAAAAGGAGTATTCGCCATGTCTACCTCAAGCAAAAAACGGCATTTTAAAAGTTGCGTGCTTTTTGGCGCTCTGACAACAGGATTGTATGCATCTGTCTTTGCCAATCAGGATGCCGTCATGACGTATTTCACCAAGGGCGGGTTGTTTGCGTTGCTGCCGGTGGCCACCGTCTTTGCCGTTTCCTATTTCCACGGCAATTTCACCAGCTCTTTCTGGTCGGCACTTGGCATTGAAGCCTCCCAAAAAAGCACCGCACCACGTGTCGCCCCGGAACAGAAGGTGACGGATGCGGTTGTCGCTCCACGACCGGACACCCGGCCACGCGTTCAGGTCAACGTTTGAGATCGAATGCAACACACCCGTGAATGGAGATTTCGTTGCGGCCAACGCAATGCTCACAATGCCAGACAACAAATAACAGGAGCAGACAATGCACGGACCTATCGCTGAAGTGATTCAGTTTATCGACCTTAATGCGTACACCATTACCTTTCTCTTCATTGTCGGTTTTATCGGCGGGCTTGTCAGCGGATTTATTGGTTCGGGCGGAGCCTTTGTGCTGACACCGGGCATGATGAGTCTCGGCGTTCCGGGAACCGTGGCTGTTGCCAGCAATATGTGCCATAAATTTCCCAAGGCCCTGGTCGGCGCCATCAAACGATACAAATACGGTCAGGTGGATATCAAATTGGGACTTATCATGGGGCTTTTTGCCGAAATTGGCGTCCAGGTCGGCATCATGCTGCAAAAGTACATCCTGGATAAATGGGGAGAGGCGGGCTCGAATCTGTACGTCAGTGTTGTTTTCGTCCTGGTTCTGGTCATTGTCGGATCATTTGTCATGCGTGATGCCATCAAGATGAAAAGTGCCAAAGGTGAGACCGAAGCAGGGCCTTCGCTGGCCAAACGATTGCAAAAGATCGAACTCTGGCCGATGATCACTCTCAAAACCGCCAATCTTCGCATCAGCATGTGGTTCCTGGTGCCCGTCGCCCTGGCTACCGGAATGCTGGCTGCCACCATCGCGGTGGGTGGCTTCATCGGAGTTCCGGGTCTCATGTATATCATCGGCGCCACCAGCATTGTGGCTTCCGCCACCGAGTTGGTCATTGCCTTTGTCATGGGGCTGGGCGGCACCTTGATATGGGCCTATTACGGCATGGTTGACATTCGCCTTGTCATGATCATCTTGGCAGGTTCGCTCTTTGGGGTCCAATTGGGGGCTATCGGCACAACCTATGTCAAGGATTACATGATCAAGTATGTCATGGCTACAATCATGCTGATCGTCGCGGTCAGTCGATTTTTCGCCCTTCCTAAATATCTTAACCAATTGCACCTGATTTCGCTTGCCGACGATCTGGTCGGACTCATGACCAAGATAAGCTTTGGCATTATGTGCTGTGCACTCCTGGTTGGCGCTTCAATCATCCTCACCAGCTTATTTAAGGCAAGAAGACTGGAAAAAACGGTTGCGGCCAACGGTTAAACATTCCCCTTGAGAGGTATACAGATGCCCAAGAGCACCTCACCCATCCTTGTTGCTGTCGATCCGAGCAGTGTCAGTCAGGCAGCCTTTCAACAGGCTCTCCGTTTAGCGCTTTTTTTGAAAGCTCAATTGATCGCCATTTCAGTGACGCCCCGATACGAAGGGAATATGCATCGTTGGAAAATCAGCAATGCCGACGAACAACTCAGTCAGCCCTTTAAACAATGTCTGGAAGATGTGAAGCAAGCAGCTTCTGCCAAGGGACAGACAGTACGAACCATCCATGCTATCGGGGATCCGGTGGATGAAATTGTGCGGGTGGCGGAAGATGAGAATGTTGGTTTGGTACTCATGGGCTACCCCAAGCGTTCGATGATAGAACGAGTCATTCTCGGGCGAACAACCGCAAAAGTGATTGGATGCAGCCCTTGCGATGTCCTGATGATTCCTGAAAACTCCGAAATCAATTTTTCAAGGATACTCGTGGGGATAGATGGTTCACGATACAGCATGGAGGCCGGACAGCGGGCTCTCGAACTGGCCCATGCCTTTGGCGGCGAAGTCCATGCGTTGACCGTGCTTGATATCCCTCTCGAACGCAGCATTCTTTACGGAGTGTTGAACGAGGCAGAGCGCAAAAGCTTCCCTCCCCTGCAGACTCTTGCCGGGCAAGGGGAAAGACTTGGAGTGCGGGTGGTTACGGAGATCCGTGAAGGGTCTCCGTATGCCACTCTCGTTCAATACAGTGAGGATAAAAAGATGGAACTGATCGTTCTCGGAACGTATGGCAGAACCGCTCTTGGCAACATTCTCTTGGGCAGCGTCGTCGAACGGGTCGCTTCGATCTCCACCCTT
This sequence comes from uncultured Desulfobulbus sp., assembly GCF_963662935.2. NCBI lineage: Bacteria > Pseudomonadati > Thermodesulfobacteriota > Desulfobulbia > Desulfobulbales > Desulfobulbaceae > Desulfobulbus > uncultured Desulfobulbus sp. Next base: position 942,347 of record NZ_CAXXTL010000001.1, read on the forward strand.
CCCACATTGGTGGTGAAAAGGCTTGGCTGATGCGGAGTACGAGCTGTAATCAATACGCCCAAAAGAGGCCGGATCAAGGTGTTGTTAAGAAGGAACTGGAAAGCATAAAATCGCTTTCCCCATAACAACAAGGAGGTACAAAATGGAACTGAATCTGTATTTCACAGGGGCAATAGTCGCGATCTGTGCGATTCATCTAGCAACAGTGGCCGTCAACTCTCTCACTGCTTTATTGAAAAACAAGAGGCTTGAAAATCGAGAGCCCCATGTGCAGTCCCAAAAAAGAGATGATTGGTACGTCTTTTTTCATTGTTCGGATTTGCTCGGCAAAGAATCTGAAAGCTGTTCGTCACCGCTTTCAAATCACAACCAGACTCCCCGAGCGCTTCCCCCTACACAAAAAGAGAGACAGCCATCAAGAATGCGGGCAAGGTTGTAACTGACACGCTCAGATAAAATGTCAGGCTGGATGAAGCGCTATCAACTCCAACACGTTTCGTGCCTTGTCATCAATTGCAAGGTGGCTCCCATGGAAAAAGAGCCTAGCCGACACCTTAGATACCCGTAAAGGCATCGGCACGGGCTATACCGGAGGATGTTCCATGCCTCAGCAGAGGCACGGAACCATGGTTGGGGGTGCTGACTAGAATAGAAGACAGATGAATGAGACGGTTGTGCTCAGCCGATTTCAGCCCCGCCCCTGTTGGACCTATCTCCGAGGAAACGGCCGGCTGCTCTTGCCGCTACTGGGAGGCCGGCCAGTTTGCAAGTTTTTATTCCGTTTGGGTTTCGCCGCTCGCTTGAAGTCGTTAACAAAGAGATCATCCTCAGCCCACTCGGTCGGGATCGGGTGGCCGATAAATTCCTCAATCGCCTCTAATGATAAGACGCCTTGCTCGTCGGCCAAGGAAATGGCCTTGCCCTCTGCGCCGGCACGGGCGGTACGGCCGATGCGGTGGACATAGTCCTCGCAATCTTCCGGCAGGTCATAATTGACCACATGGGAAACGCCCTCAATGTGCAGCCCTCGGGAAGCCACGTCGGTGGCAATCAAGATCGGCAACTTGCCCTCCTTGAAATCGCGCATGATGCGCTGCCGTTTTTCCTGGGCCACATCCCCAGAAATGAGTCGGCAAGGATAGTCGTTGGCTGCCATGCGTACTTCCAGATACTCGCCCTCGCGCTTGGTATTGACGAAAATCATGGTCCGCTCCATGCCTTCACGGCGTAACAGTCCGAGCAACAAGGGAAACTTTTCCTTGCTGGAGACGTGGAACAACACCTCCTCGATGTTGTCGGCGGTCATATGGTCACCGGTAACGCTGACCTTTTCCGGCATGTTCATGAACTCGTAGGCCAGTTCCATAACCCGCTGGTTGAGGGTGGCGGAAAACATCAGATTCTGGCGCTGACCAAAAGGCGGCAAACTGCGCAGAATATATCGGAGGTCACCTATGAAGCCCATGTCGAACATGCGGTCCGCCTCGTCGATGACCAGCATTTCGACCGCTTTGAGGCTGCAGACCTTCTGCTTGAGGTAGTCGATCAGCCGACCCGGCGTGCAAATGATAATATCGACGCCGTTGCGCAGCGCATCGCGCTGCTTGTTGTAATCCACGCCGCCGTAAACGGCTTGAATGGAAAAACCACAATGTTTTCCGAGCAGTTGCGCATCCTGTTCTATCTGGACGACCAATTCCCTGGTTGGCGCCAGGATCAGAGCACGGGGCTTTTTACCGGCCGCAGTGCTGTTTTTCAGCAGACGATCAAATAGGGTGACCAGAAAGGCGGCAGTCTTGCCGGTGCCGGTCTGGCCTCGCCCGGCTACATCCTTGCCGGCAAGAGTTAAGGGAAGTGTTCGTTCCTGGATGGGGGTGCATTCGGTGAATCCCGCTTCAGCAATACCCTGACCGAGGGTTTCCGGCAGGGCCAGCTCTTCAAATCGCATTCGTTTTCCTTGTCATAAGTTAAATAATTATTTGTTATTCTGCGTTTATTATATGCATCAAGACCGCTCCTGGCAATGCAAACCTTCCGCATCCTGTCCATACGGCAAAGCAATCATGATGGTTCACCACCCCCGTGCTCCCACCAGGCCACTGTACCAGGGGAAAGGGCTCGCAGATGGAGAAAAATGCGTAGAACTCGGACTGACTCTTCCGAAGAGACTCGCGCGGAGGTTCGGTCAATCGATCGTGTACCTGAGGACCACGGAATCCCGTGAGGGGAAAAATTGACGGTAGGCGGTCTTGGATTTTTCCAGCATGATCTTCGAGGCCTTGACCGAATCAGTTTCCTTGTATTTATCAGAGAGGTAGATGATTTCGCGAATGCCGGCCTGGATGATGACCTTGGTGCACTCGTTGCACGGGAAAAGGGCCACGTACAAACGACAGTCGCGCAGGTCAAAGGTGATCGAGTTCAAGACGGCATTGAGCTCGGCATGGCAGACATAAGGATACTTGGTGTCAAGATAGTTGCCTTCCCTCGCCCAAGGTAATTCGTCGTCTGAACAGCGCCAAGGAAAACCGTTGTAACCGACGCCGACAATCTTGTTTTGGTTGTTGGCCACACAGGCCCCCACCTGGGTGTTCGGATCCTTGGAGCGATGGCCGGAAAGGATGGCCACGGCCATGAAATATTCGTCCCAGGACAGATAATCGGTTCTCTTGCTGGTCATAAGGACTTGCCGGCCTCCTCCTGGGCGGCCTTGAATTGCCGCCGCCGTTCCCGCCAGTCCGGGGCAAGGCCGGCCGCTTTTTCGACAAATTTCTTAATGGCTTGAAAATAGAGCGGGCCGGCAATGGCAATGAGCGAATTGTGATCGGCACCCGGCACAATCTGAAATTCTTTGCTCTTGGCGCCGCTTTCCGCCTGCAGGGTTTCGGCCTGCCAGAGAGGAATCAACTGGTCATACTGGCCGTGGAGGATAAAAGTTGGCTTGGTGACCTGCGCTATCTTGCCGCTGTTGTTGAAAGTCTGTTCCTCGGTGATGCCCATCTTTTCCAGGTCCACGCCGAGCACCTTGGCCAGGGGCAAAGTCTTGGAGAATCCGGACTCGATGATCAGTCCGCTGATTGCCTCTCCGTGATTGAGCGCCACGTCGATGGCACTGGCGCTTCCCATGGAACGCCCCATGACAAAGAGTGCACCCGTGTACCCGTGGTCGCGGAGCCAGTCTTTCAGGGTGAGAAAAACAGTGTTGCTGTCCGGCAGCAAGGTACTGGTCAGGGGCATGCCGGTACTCCAGCCGTAACCGCGATATTCGGCCACCAGGAAATTGAGCCCTTCCCGGACATAACTGGGGCCAATCTCGTCGTAATCGGGAATAATCTCGCCGTTACCGTGGAAAAAAATCAGAGTGGGCGAGGCAGTGGCGTGACTGTGCAGTCGACAGCCAATGGTAACACCGGGCTGGACCTGAACGTCGATATCGATCGTGCCCTCGGGAGGAGTGTTTCTGGCCACTTGAATGGGGTGAAAAAGGAGCTGCGTGATTTCTGGTCGATCCATGAGAGTGAGTGCTGATAAGGGTTGCATTGAAATTGAGTGTTCCGCCGTAAAACCGTTGTTTGCCACCAAAGAGAGTACCAGGAAGAACCCCAGGAGCACTCTATTAGAGCGCACAAGTGGCTGTTTCCTCACGGCGCGGCCTTGTTTTGGCTGATGATGATTCTGCAGTGCTGAAAAAAAACGGCGAGCGTATACACGGAGGCAACGACAGATATAGGCGCTTTTTTAACAACGGGATCCTCGGGCTTTGTCCAGACGTCCTGCATGCACCGCCGTTCGCACTGATCAGCGGCACAGCCTGGACACGTTTCTTTATTGGACACCGCTCATTACTCTAACTTTTCTTTTTTGTCAAAATGTTGTTTTTCCGACGAAGAGAGGGAACCGGCCTCATGTTCCCGCAACAGCAAAACAACAGCATGCGCCCTGCTTTTCTGGCTCTTTTCGACCAATAAAAAGCATCATTTGCTTCGTTCGACATCCCACGCTCTGCAAGCAAACACAATTCAAACGGGGACAGCTTGCATTCCGCTAAAATAATTTCTAATGTAATAACAGGAAATCATAAAGATTACCCGGAGCTCGCCACTGAATGGCCGAGGTTCAACGGAGTAACTACCAGATGACGAACCGAATGCATCGACTCCCTTTCTTTATCACGATGCTGTTGCTGGGTGTCTCGAGCACGGCAGCGGTGGTGGCTGCGAGAACCACTGAGGGGCAGGCGCAGAGAGTCGTCACGGCAGAAATAAACAACTTGAAGCCAGGCAAGCGCGAGTTGGGTACTAACAAGCCTGATGCCTTTAAAAGGGATTCCAGACACTTCACTAAAAAAACAGCGCAACGGCCAAGCGAATTTGTCCATCTGGGACAGCTCATCCTGAACGATGCGTTTGCATTCAATGAATTCATCGATTTCGGCGCCAATGCTTTTGATCCGGCCATTGCCGACCGCATCCTTGCCACCAGGGAAACGAGATGGGCCTTTGGCCGAATCGATACCGGCAGGTATCAGCACGACCGGTTTCCGGAGAATGAGTCTTCCCAAAATACGATCAAAATCCAGCCCATGGACCTCGACTTCGGCACCTCCAATCCCTTTTTTGGTGATTTCTTCAGACCGCTGTTCCATGGCCGGTTTACTCTGACCGCCGAAGACATGGCGCCCTTCAGTGGGCTCGCCGGACTCGAAGCCCAACCACCCTTCAGAGAGGACGGGGCTACTCAAGACACGGGGGAGAGCAGTACTGATTTTACCGTTGGCACTTCCCGCAGCCCTTTGGCCTACAGATACGCAATAGATAAAAAGAAGATAAACAATTCAGGCGTTGCCTGGACTCCGGACCTTGGCGACACTAGAGGCTTTTCAAGACACCTAGAAGATCCGGGACGGGAAGATTCATCAGGCAAAGCGTCCAAGGCATCCTCTGGCCTGGGGGCAAGCTACAAGGCGTTCACGCTCACCGGCGGGTATGTCCGCGCCCTTGATAAACGCACCCCCGCTGAACTCGCCCTTGAAAGAAAAGAGAGTGATCCCACAGCCTGGAACAGTGAGATTGCCTACTCCACGGAACTGCTGCGCAAGGAGACAACCCTAGTTGTGGGCTATCAAAAAACGTCGGATGCCCTGCAATATTACCTGCCAGAGGAGCGCTACAAAACCAGGGCTTCCATGGCTCTTTCCGACTCCACCATCTTCAGCCTCGAATATTATCAGGACAAGGAATATGCCGCTAAAAATGGCGAGGATAGCGGATACGGCATCACCACCAGGATCGGCTTTGACTTTTGATCAGATGCTCACAGCGAAGCTTCCAACCGGAAACGTTGTTCATTGTCCTCAAAAAAAAATTCGCCCACACAAGGGGCCTAATCAGTCCGCTCGCACCGCCCAGGACAAGCCTGCTGTTCCTTTGGCAAGGAGTCGAACAAGCTCCTGCTGGATAACGGCCGATTCGGATCGATCCATCTCCTCTTCGCCGACGTAAGCCATGACTTCCAAATTCCAGGGAGTTCCTGCCTCCTTTTGAATGGCAATGTCGGCGTAGATCTCCACGCCGGGATATTTTTCTTCGAGATAGTTGACAATGATCTGCCCTTTCAGTTCCGCTAAATTATCAGCACTCCGATCGATGTCATACCCCTGTTCCTGAAACAGATTGCCGGCCATGATAAAATCCACCACAATAATTCGTGTAATCGCCATCTTCCCTCTCCTTATGCGTGCGCCATTGCTCTCTCAATACTCGGTCCTTCCAGAAAAGAATGCTGTATACCACAGAGAATAGGCTCGGCCAAGCGGGAAGGCACTCCCCATGGATTCCCTTTTTCCTCTATGCGGAAAGCTGGAGATGTTCTATATTATTTGCACAGTAAAAATAGGGCTATCACAGGATATAAATGAAAATTCTTATCCGAGATGGATAGGTCAAAGATATCGAACAAATTGCCGCATTGACCAGAACTGCTTTCTTGGAGAATCCTCAGAGCAGCTATACCGATCACCTGATACCCGGCTTTTTTTTAACGCCTGCTGACCTTGTCCAAAGAACATACCTATGGATGGCCCGCCCATCATGTTCCAAGCGTAAACAGTATGAAGTCTTTCTTAACCAGTGAGGATGCAATGAAATTTTTCTTAACGGCAACCACGATTTTCGCCGCTCTCTTTACCATGGCACTGAGCGAGGCCAAAGCCGGAGTATCCATCAGTGTGGGAGAACCCGGATTTTATGGCCGCATCGACATCGGCAATGATCCCCCACCACGCCTGATCTATGGAGAACCGGTTATTGTCCGGCGCGTGAAGACCTGGTATCCACCGATCTATCTCCGCGTACCTCCCGACCATATGAGAAATTGGTACCGACACTGCGATGCGTACGGTGCCTGTGGCCGGCCGGTCTATTTCGTCGAAGACGGCTGGTACCAAGATGTTTATGTGCCCCGGTATCGTGAGCATCATCGCCGCGTTTATGTCCCCGCTGGCCCACCGCCGGAGTATTACGAATACCGGAGATACAACCACAAACCACCCAAGAAGGTCTATATCCGAAAAGAGTATTATGAAGACGACCGCCGGTATAGAGACGATGATCACCGGGACCATGGAAACCGTCACCGATAATGCACCGGATGACCGGCAACAACTTGCCCCAGTTGGAACGCCTCAATAACATAGCGACGCGCCCCTGTCTTTATCCTGCAGCAACCTGACAAAAAAAATGAGCATGAAACGGCACATGGCCTCTCTGATCACCATCCTGTCGTTTCTGCTCGTTTCACTGTCCGCCCTCCCCGCTTCCGCCACCAAAGATTCCATCACCTGGATGGAAGTCAGCATGCCTCCATATTTCATTCAGGAAGGACCGGATAAAAACCAAGGATACGGTGACCTGGTATCGGCTATTCTGGAAGAACAACTACCCGAATACGAACACTTTGAAATGGTCACCAATGTGATCCGTCATTTTGACAAATTCAAACAGGGCGAAAAAGTCTGCTCCGTCGGGCTTTACAAAACACCGGAACGGGAGGAATTTATGCACTTTTCCATCCCCAGCTTCCTGACCTTGCCACCGGTGATGATTACCAGAAAGGATACCTTGTCCGATTTCGGATCTCGTTCGAGTATTAAGCTCGAGGATATCCTGCGTGACAAAAAAATCATCATCGGCCTGAGCAAGGATCGATCCTACGGAATCCAGATCGACCGTCTTCTCAAGCAATACAAAGACAGGGAAAATTTGATCGTCTATGCCGGCCAGGAGCTCTCAGCCAACTATTTCAAAATGCTGATGCTCAAACGTATCGACGGGCTGATAGGGCTACCGGACGAGGCCATGTATCATGCGGAAAAGCTGGGTATGCGGGACCAGTTGGCAACCCTGATCATCGAGGAAAACCAGCAAGGCTATGAAGGCTGGCTTTGTGCCGTGGGGTGCTCTAAAAACGAATGGGGCCGGGCGGTGATCGACAAAATCAACAAGATCCTTCTGGAACAGCGACCGACCGACCGTTACCGGGGCGCCTATGAGCGCTGGCTTGACGCCAACAGCCTCCAGAGGTATCGCACAATCTACCAGGAGGTCTTTCTCCAAACCACCTTCCCGAACAACTGATCCCGGAAAAAAAGCCAATGGGGCATGGCGGCGGGGCGGCCCATCCCCTTCCCTTTCCCCTACTTGTTCTTTCGTTTGGCGATCTTTTTCGAGTATTGCTTCTTGTAGAGCCGTCGAGCCTCGGCCAGTCGCTTTTCACTCTTTTCAATCAGGAGTTCCTGGGCCGAGCGTTTTTCCTCACGCGATTCCGGTTGCCGCTGGGTATAACTGCCATCGGCCTGCATAACCCAGGCACCGCGCCGATCCGCCAACTGCAAATTTAAAATTTCCCGCAATTGCCCCTGAAGCACCGGTGATTCCACGGGCGCAATGACCTCCACCCTGCGCTCTAAATTGCGCTTCATCAAGTCAGCCGAACCGATATAATACTGTTCCTGCCCGTTGTTTCTAAAATAATAGATCCGGGCATGCTCGAGAAAACGGCCCACCAGGGAGACGACCCCGATATTCTCGGAGAGCCCCGGTATGCCAGGTCGCAGCAGGCAACTGTCCCGAACAATGAGATCGACTTTAACCCCGGCTTGGGAGGCCTGATAAAGAGCCGCGATAATGTCCATATCGGTCAGGGCATTGGTTTTCATCTGGATATGTCCCGGACTGCCCTTGCCATGCTGTTCAATCTCCCGCTTGATGTTCTCCAACAGCGTTTTTTTCAAAATACGCGGCGAAGGGAGGAGTTTTTTATAGAGCCGCGCCGGTGCATATCCCAGGGTAAGAAAATTGAAAAACTCGGTCAGGTCGTTGCCGATGTCAGCGTCGCAGGTGAGCAGGCCAAGATCACTGTAGACCCGCGCCGTTCCGGAGTGGTAGTTGCCGGTGCCGATATGGGCATAGCGTTTGAGACCATTGTAATCACGCCGCACCACAAAAATAACCTTGGAATGGGTCTTGAGCCCGACAACGCCGTAGGTGACATGGATGCCCGCTTGCTCAAGGTAAGTCGCCCAGTGGATGTTGGCTGATTCGTCGAACCGGGCCATCAACTCCACCACCACCGCGACCTGCTTGCCGTTGCGGGCCGCATCGAGCAGATATTGAATAATTTGCGAGTTGGCCGAAGTCCGATACAGGGTCATTTTGATGACCAGAACCTTGGGATCGGTACTGGCCTCGCGAAGGAAGCGTTCCACCGAGGAGCTGAACGATTCGTAAGGATGCTGGAGCAGAAAAGGCCCCTCCTCCCGAATCAAATGAAAAATATTGGGGAAATCCCCGGAAAGCTTGTAGTGGTCGAGCGGCTGATGCGGCGCGAAATGCAGCTCAGGCCGGTCTATGGCCACAATCTCCATGAGATCTCGCTTGGCCATGATGCCGTCGACGGTGAACACATCCTTGCGTGAATCGATTCCCAACTCCGAGGCGAGCATACCGCGATGCTGCCTGGTCATAATGCTGTCGACCTCAAGCCGGACGATCTCGGCGAATTTTCGATCCTGAAGAGCGGTTTCGATCATCGACAAAAGATCAACCGCCTGATCCGGCCAATTCTCGGTAATGGCGTTGCGGGTCACCCGGAACAACTCGCAGCTTTCAATGATCATTCCCGGAAAAATGATTTCCAGGTTATTGGCGATTACATCCTCGAACAGCACATAGACATGCCTGCCCGGATCGACCCGGATAAAACGGGGAATACCGGTACCGGTAGTCGGCACCTTGATCCGGTTCAAATAGATGTGCTCGCCATCACTGTGACGGGTGGCCACCAGCAGGTTGAGCGAAAGGTTGGAAATAAAAGGAAAGGGATGAGCCGGATCCATACCCTGGGGGGTGAGTAGAGGGTAAATATTGTCGCGGAAATAGGTGGCCATTTTTTGCCGCTGCTGCTCGTCAAGCGCACCGTATTTGAGGATACGGATATCTTTTTTGGCCAGCTGGGCGAGTAATTCCCGTTCCATATCCTGCTGCTTTTCCAGGATATCACGAACCATCTCATAGCTCTCGTCAATCTGCTGCTGCGAGGTTCGCCCATCGATGGATAAAAGCTTCAAGCCGGCGCCGACCTGCTGCTTAAGGCCACCGATCCGTTTCATGAAAAACTCATCCAGATTGGAACCGATCACCGAGAGAAAGAAGACCCGCTCCAGCAGAGGGTTGCGCGCGTCCCTGCTCTCGTTGAAGACCCGCCGATTAAATTCGAGCCAACTCAGTTCCCGGTTCAGATACCATTCGGGAGAGGAAAGATCGAACACCTTATCGCCTTTCGGGGTTGGCTCATTCTTTGCGTCGCTCATCTTATTCTCTGTACCAGCCTTCATTTCCAAACCACCCATTGCCGCCCCTCCTGGATAGAAATTGCTTGCGTTTCCGGTTTGATACAGCATACCGCACTTCTAAACACAAAAGGTAGTGATTTTTTTTCATCCCAACCAAGCGCGCTTGTTTTCAGCAGTGTCCGGCCGGGGACTTGCACGAGATTTTCTCGTCTGCCGGCAGAGCGTTCTGGTCACTGGTGCCGGGGTTTATCATAAAAGAATTTTTGACCAATTTTCGGGGCGATATCGTTGATCAAAACAGTAAAAAAGAAAAAGGCAATTGCAAGCATGTGCTCAACACGGTTACTTGAAAGTCAGCAATGTTGATGGATTTTGGTACCTTTGGTGAAGTCATTGACCACAGGAATGGTGTCAATTTCCTCTCGGGGACATGGACGACGTTGCGGCTGCGGCGCCCAAACCGGTAAAAAAACGCTGCAAGCGGAGAATAGAAGGAGATGAAAAAGGGGCTGGGGGCGGGCCGAGGGTGGCATCCTCTATCGCAAAAAGGCTGGAGACTGGTTTTGGAATCGAACCAAACAGCTTTCCATTCACGGGTAGCTCAACGGGGTTGAAGCCCGCGGCCGGCGCCAGCCAGCTTAACCAGTCACATCGCCTTTATATATAACACTGATTGGATAAATCAATTGAAAAGTGGCGACTGTGAGCCGGCGCGATCCGGTGCGATCCTTCACCGATGGATTATTCTTCCGTTATTGCAGGCCGTGGCACTTAGGAGGTTTTTCATCCTGGTTGATTTCATCATAGATCTGGTGCAGATGCACCGGGGCGGTCTTTCGGCGTAGGCGGAGATTGAGCATCTCCACGGCAAAGGAAAAGGCCATGGCAAAATAGAGATACCCTTTGGGCATCTCGTGTCCGGTTCCCTCAGCCACCAGAGCAACGCCCACCAGGACCAGAAAAGCCAGAGCGAGCATTTTGACGGTCGGATGTTCCTCGACAAACTCGCCGATCGATTTGGCAGCCAACATCATCACGCCGATGGCAATAACGATGGCGGTTATCATCACCCAGAGATGATCGGCCAAGCCAACGGCGGTAATGACCGAATCCAGAGAAAAAATGATGTCGATGATGGCAATCTGGGCAATGACCAGCGGCAACTGCGAAGCCAGGTGCTTGGGAGCGTGAATTTCTTCGCCGCCCTCAAGGCTGCCATGAATTTCGTTCACCGCTTTGTAGATAAGAAACAATCCGCCGAAGAGCAAAACCAGGTCGCGACCGGAAAACGGATGCCCCATCACTTCAAAGAGCGGTGCCACCAGTTTGGCCAGCCAGGCCACTGACATGAGCAGGGCAATACGGGTGCCCATGGCAGCCAAAAGGCCGAATTGTCGTGCGAAATTGCGTTGACTTACGGGAACCTTACCCACCAGGAGGGTCAGGAAAACGATATTATCAATGCCCAATACAATTTCCAGTACCGTCAGTGTCAGGAGTGAACTCCAGATACTGATATCCCACAACCATTCCATAATATTTGTTTCTCTCTCTTGTCTTAAACGGTAGTTCGCAATCGACGGGGTGTGGTTCCCACACTAACAACAGGGGGATGGGCACGACCGTTGTTATTCGTTTTCTTGCGGAGCTTCGATCGAATTGATGTTTTCTTTCGTCTTGAAACGGATGGCATGGCCGAAGATGTAGGTGCAGATCGGTACGCCGAGAATGAGACCCCAGAAGTTAAACAGCTTACCGCCGATGGTGAGAATTATAAGGATGATAACCGAATTGATCCGCATATAGGACCCGTAAATCCGCGGATTAAGGATGTAGCCCTCAATCAAATGAATGATAACGATCAACAGGATGGCCAGAAACATGGTCTGTAATCCGGCGGTTTGCAGCGCAATCAAACAGATGGGGATGGAACTAATGAATACGCCTATCACCGGGAAAAAACTGCAGAAAAAGACGATCATCGAGAGGAAGGCCACATGCTCTCCCAGTCCGAGGAGACTGATGCCTAAGGCGGTCATGAATGAGTTGATGATGGCGATAATCAACTGGGCCTCAAGCGCTTTGCCGAGAACCAGGGAAAAATCTCGAATGTTGCCGGCCACGCTTCGGTAAATGAAACCGATTTTGGTCGCTTCCAATTCACGGACGCTGGCCCCCAAGTTTGCCAGATCCAACACGATCAAGAAGGAAAAAAGCAGGGAAAGAAGGAAGGTCGAGGTCACGGAGGCAATCTTGCCCCCAATATTGCCCAACGTGCCGAAGACATGGCTGACATTTTGCACCCCGCCGGCGGCTTCACCCAAGCGAAGAAACTGCTGGAGCATGGAGGTGGTGGGCGAGTGCCTCAACCCTTTTTTTTCCGATCCTTCCACCGAGTTCTGCCCATCCTTGGACACGATTTCCGGGAGCAATTCCCCCAACAGGGGGTACTTTTTCTCCAAGGTGAACAATTCCTGATCAACCCGATAGAGATAGGTGGTGAATTGGCTGACAAAGACCTCAGCCTGAACTTTTACCTTGGGAATGAGGAAGATGCCGGCTGCGGTCAGGATACTCAGTAAAAACAAGGCTACAAGCACCACTCGTGCTATCCTGTTTTTGATTCGTGATTTCAGGCGACTAACGCTTTGCGCCTGGATGTAGGAAAAAACAAAGGTGAGAAAAAGGAGGAGGAAAAAAGATCTCAGCAGATAAATGACACCAAGGAGCACTCCCCAAACCATGATGGTAGCGACATGGGGCAGAATCCGGTCCCAGGGCGGGGGCAGGGTATGAAAAACCGATTTGTTGGGGTTCATATAAACAGACGGACTGTCAGGCTAAATTCCAGTGATTGGAAACCGGGACGATGAAAACAATAATCGAAGATTGCAGTTGTTCCCGGGGAAAGGCTACGCGGAGTGGAGCAGCCCATCGCTTAAGCTAGTGGAAGGATGACAGGCGGCCCGCGCAATCTCTCTGCGGTGAGGGTAATTGATTATTCGATTTTTTCAAGGATTCTCCGCCGGGTATGCTGGAGATGTATCGGACCAAATTTGCTGAGCATCTTATGATAGACGGTATCCGGCACATACTCCCGGACCACCTGCTCCCAGTCGTCCGAGCCGACCAGCCCCTTGACCAGGCTGGAACTGACCTCCACCAGATTCCGGGGTGACATCATGAACAGGGTCTGAATAGTGTCGGTCATGTTACCGTTGACATAGCGCATACTGCGTTCGTAAGTGTAATCTTTCTCGTTGCGGATGCCGCGAAGGATATAATCAACTCCTATCGATTCGGCATATTTCACCAAAAATTTGTTTTCGAAGTGCACCACCTCTACATTTTTAAAGCGGGCGCACAGCTCCTCCAGCATTTGTATCCGTTCATCCATGGTGAAGGAGTACTCTTTTTGCGCATTCTGGCCGACTGCGACATAAAATTTACAGAACAGGCGAGCTCCCTGCGCGATCATCCACAGATGGCCGTTGGTCGGCGGATCGTAACTTCCTGCGTAGATTCCTTTCATAGAAAATCCTGCACATACGTTGTGGATGAAGTGTGCTTGCCGGGCTTGCGTCGGTGGTGGGCGACCAGCAGTCGAGCGTTTTCCGAATAACGGTACAATTTCCTGCTCTGCTCGCCTCACGATGCCGCCACGAGGTTGCGATTCAGCCTTCACGAGTGCCACACCGTTCCTCTGGCAACCGGTGTGTCCGCTGCTCCCGGAGAGCATATCTTAAAGAACGGAAATCAAGCCTATCCAGGACCGCTAAGCTATAGCAAAGAGGCCTGTTCCCCGTCAATATTATATTCATGCGACTTGATATTAGCAGACTGTTTAAGCCCTGTCGGCAGTGTCCCATTAAGTATCTGCGCCAAAAAGAAATGTTCGCCAAAAGATTGCATCAAGAGCATTGCCAGCATAAGGCGCGGCAACGCCAATCAACCGAACCGTTGACAATCGATCGATCACCGGTTACAGTAACACGAAAATAATTTGTATCGTGTTTATTAAAACGGACAACGTAACCAAGGAGGCTCCCATGCTTTTTCCCATTTCCGGCATAACCGTCGATCCCTGGATTCCGCCACTGGTCGCCTTTGTGATCTCCTTCTTCACCTCCATGGGCGGCATTTCCGGGGCCTTTCTTCTTCTGCCCTTTCAGATGTCTGTACTCGGCTACACCAACCCTTCGGTCAGCTCTACCAATCAATTATACAATATTGTCGCTATTCCTTCCGGGGTCTACCGGTATTGCAAGGAAGGACGGATGGTCTGGCCCCTGACCTGGGCTGTGGTGCTCGGCACCCTGCCGGGTGTGCTTATCGGCGCTTTCGTTCGGGTGACCGGCCTGCGTGATCCGCGAAATTTCAAGCTGTTTGCCGCTGCGGTCATTCTCTATATAGCCATCAAGATGATCAAGGATTTACTCAAACAGCAAGCCGCCGCCAAGAACAGCGCCCAGGGTGGGACGGCGGGCAAGAGTGGGCCGCTGGCCGCCACCTTCGGCAATCCGGCCGCCACGGTGACGCTTACCCAGTGCACGTTCAAGCGGATCGGCTTCACCTTCCAGGGTGAAACGTATGATGTCTCGGTGACGGGTATTTTTATCCTCTGCTTCATTGTCGGCATCATCGGAGGGATTTACGGCATCGGTGGTGGGGCGATCATCGCCCCCTTTCTCATCACGTTCTTCGGCCTGCCGGTGTACACCGTGGCCGGGGCTGCCCTGATGGGGACCTTCGTCACCTCGGTGGCCGGTGTGGCCTTTTATACCGCTATTGCCCCGCTCTTTCCGCAGGTATCAGTGTCACCGGACTGGCTGCTCGGCATCCTCTTTGGCCTGGGCGGCATGGCTGGAATGTACCTGGGGGCCCGCTGTCAGAAATTCGTGCCCGCCAAGGGGATCAAGTGGATGCTGGTTGTGATCATGCTCTTCACTTCAATCAAATATTTGACTGAGTTTTTTAAATAAAAAGAGCGCGTCCGAAGCTATTCCTCGGACGCGCTTGCTTTTTCAACTCTGGCACACTCCCCCTCAGGGTTCGGCGAACAACTTTTTGATCGTCGCCGGGATGGCCCCCTTGGGGGTCAGGGTGTGTGTATTGTCCACACTATACACCCCAAACCATTGTTCCGGATCGTCCGCATCCTGCCGCAAGGCCTTTTCCGGTCCCTTGGCGCTCTTCCACCACTCGTCCTGTAGTTCGAAAAAAACCAACCCGCTGTATTTCTCCTTGCCGCGCGCTGTGCGGATATCACGCCACACCGAGCTGAAAATTGCAGGCACATCCTCGATCTTGTGACCGCCAAAACCTGGATTTGTTGTTGGTTTTGGGGCAATAGGCGAGGTTGCCAGCCCCACCTGGGTCACCAGGATCGGTTGTTTCGACTCCTTGGCCAACTGCTCCAAATAGCCTTGATAGGTGGTACCGGTGACCGAACCGGGTGGTGAGGTGCGCACTCCGTTGGCGTAAGTGTAAACGTTGAGGCAGATCAGGTCGCCCATGTCCGGCACCAGAACGCTTTCCTGGCTGACCTCTATATCCGGGCGGTCGGCGATCGGGCCGATATGGGTCCAACTGGTGTGGCAGTAGAGATGACGGCGACCATAGCGGCTCAGCTCGTACTCCATGGCCCCGTCCACTAATTTGGCCATGGCCACCTCGGTGGGGGTTCGATTGGTCACACTCAGATGTTTCCCCTGGTAGTTGCGGACCTCCGGATGACGGGCATCGGTGGCGGTGACGCACTTGGCTTGCAACTCATCGCCGATGGAAAAGAGCACCAGCCGGTCCGGCCGACCGAATTTATAGGTGTGATCGATCACTTCCTTGATGTCGTCCAGGGTCTTGGCCTGGAATGCCGGAGCAAGGAAATCCTCCTCATAGGCCCAAACCCAGACATCCTGACTGTAGACCAGATCAGTCTTGTCCAAGGCGGTGAAAAAATTCGGCGGCATGAGCCGGGGAAAGACGTGGATATAGTTGGCGTTCATCTCCTTCATCAGGTTCAGATGGTTGTCGTAACGACCATCGTTACCAGGAGGCAAGCCGCGGACGGGAGTTTCGCCGGGAAGGAAGGGCGAATACCCCATGCCCCGAAAAAAAACAGGGCGTTCTGGTTTGCTCAGGTCAATCAGCGACGTGCCGCGGACAATAAAACGGTTGGGCTGAGGGGTGTCAGGACTGATCGACATGGTTTTTTCGGCACTGGCTAGGGGGGGGGCAACCAGCAAAGCCAAAGCAAGGATAAAAGCGCGGGCAACAAACAGTGGTCTGGGAATCATGACTCTAGAGAGGGGCTTGAATTATTGGAGAACCGAGACTCGGCGACGGTCACAATCGCCATGAAATCGATCGTCACCTTTGGTTATTGCCCGTACCATGCGGACACCACTCAGATAAAGCCAATGCTGCCGGTTTTAGCAACGATTTTATCAACAAGAGGGGACCACATGGTTGCGGCGTTGCCTGCTGGGTCTCGAAAAAGCAGTTCAGCAACCGATGGCACCAATAAAGTCTGCGATCTGTTCCGCAATTTCCCCCTCCCGTTTGAGAAAGAAATGATCGGCACCTTTAATGATGGTGTGGGTGATGTTTTCTTGCCGTGGCAAGAGGGCTGGCACTGCCAGCAGGCTGTCATTTTCCGCGGTGATCAGGCAGACAGGAATGGATAGGGATTGAAGCGCGGTGAAATCGCACGCAGCCAAGGGAGGGGCAATGGCGGTGTAGGACAGAGCTTGGGGAGTGATGGCGGTCAGGGCCATGAGGGTCCCGAAGGAGTAGCCAACCAGATGGAAACAGTGGAAATAGCCGGTGCTCCAGGCAAGGACCTTGCTCACTTCCTCCGCAATCATTGCGTAGTCGTTCCGCTGATCCAGCGCATTCCAGTATTCAAACAGGGGCAGATCGGGCCGAGGGCTGGTGCTTTTGCCCACAGCCGGATAGTTGAAAAGCAGCACCGGCATGAAGGCTGCCATTGTTTTCGCCACCGCCTGAACCACATTGTTTTCCAGGTTGCCAGCCAGCAGAGGATGGGGCGGACAGATGATGAGGCCGATGTCGGCCGCCTCTTCGCTACGGTAGAGAAGCTGGCCTTCCAGTTGACCACAGTGACCGGGAATGGTGACGTGCAGGCTGCAAAGATCGTCGCTCATCAGTAGACGCCCTGCCGATCAAGGGGCGTGGCAAATTGGAGGGGAGCAATGCGGGCAAGCCCCGTCTCGCCGTTGGCACAGGCGACGGCTACGGCTGTATCCCGTTCCGCCAGATTAAGGATGAGAAAGCTGGGATCCAGGCGGTGCAGGATGACCCGGCCGCGCTGGCCCGGAGCGACAGAGGTGATCAGATCCTGCGCGACCAGCTCATTTTCCGGGATCGGCGCCAGTTGCAGCCAGAGTGCCGGATCCTGCACTTGGAAGACATCGTCTTGCATCCTTTCAGGGATTTCGGCCATTCCTCTTTCCGCTTCCGCCTCATTTGCCTTGCCGCTCCTGATCTGCGGGAAGGTCACCCCGAACAGGCTATTGCCATAACCGGGAAGGATGACCGCATGGGGGAAGTGTCCCTGGAGGTCCAGGGCGGTTTGCGGCTCAAGGTTCATGCCGCCGGTATGGATGCCGAGAATCTGCTCTTTCTGGTCCGGACGCATGACCTCGGCCAGCGCCACCAGCAGTGGCGGGGTGGTAAACAGGGTACTTATCGCCTGCTGACTGATGATATTGGTTGCCTGAGCAAGGACATGATCCATGTAGAGCTTCAGCCCCATGCTGCCTTTGGCCTGGCGTTTGATCCAACGCACATCGCAGTCCACGGTAAAAGGCTCAAGGCTGCCCAGGGAGCGAGCCATGGCCCGGGCGGAACGATCAATGATATGGGGGCCGCCAGGTCCGACAAAAAGCCAACGCCCGCCCCAGGGAAAATTGTGTTCGGCCACTGCCTTGAGCCAGGGAGCAATAAAAGCATCATGAAACTCCTGGGGCGAAAAAACGCGGCGGCAGGGATCGCCGGTGGTGCCGCCGGTCTCGGAGAGGAGGAAGGTCGAGAGATCCCGGTGCAATACCTGAGGGATAAAATCGGTGATGGGCCGGGTGCGCAGGGCCTTGATATCCATTGGCCCCAGGCGGTGAAAATCCTGGCGGCTTCGGATTTCCTCCCTGACGTTAAAATCAAGTTGCTGCTGCCTTTCCAGCCAGAACGGGCTGCCCTGTTCCGGGTGAAAATGGAGGGCCAGGATATTAGTGATGTGCAGAGGATTCATTTATTTCTTCCACGAAAGGATGAGCAGGGGGAGAAGGACCATATCGCAGAGGATGGCCAGCCATAAGGCAACGCTGATCAGCAAACCGAAATCGCGCAGGGGGATAAAGGGCGAACCAAGAAAGCCGAGAAAGCCTGTTCCCGAAATCAAGGCAGCGGTCAGCATGGCAGGGCCGGCATAATGAATGGTGTTATGCAGGTGTTCCATTGCCGTTCCGGGTGTTCTGGTTTCTGCCTGCAGACGATGGAGGAAATGGATGGTGTCATCGACCACGATACCGAAAACGATACTGGCCACAGTGACTGTGGCCACGCTCAAGGGGATTCCCAGCCATCCCATGAGGGCCATTATAAAGAAAACCGGCATGAGGTTGGGGATAATGGCCAGGATGGCAAAATGGACGGAGCGCAAAGCCACCCCCATAACCAACGAAATGGGGAAAAAGGCGTTGGCAAAGCTGGTGAGCAATGAAGAAAAAAGTTGTTGCTGCCCTCGGCAATAGAGGGGGACGGAACCGGTGACATAAGGCTGTTCCTGAGGGCCAAGTCGTTGCTGGAGTACGAGCTCCAGATTCTCCGAGAGAGCCAATGTCGGTTCGGAGGCCAGGGTTTTGAGCAGGACAGTGGCACGCTCGGGCCGTTTCTCCATCTTGCTCAAGGAGAGCAACTTGGGGAAACGAGCACCATTTGCAGTTGAGTCGGAGATCACCGTGCCGTCAGCAAAGTAATACAACATCTGGGTAATGACCGGGTTGTCATGGGCAAAGTCGGTAAAGACAGCTTGCAGATCCCCATTGTTGATCGTGCTTCCGGAGAGGTCAACCTCAAAAGGGGTCAGTCCCAAGCCCGCGTTTTCTATCTGCTGATAGTTCTGGCGCACGACAGCGTTCTCTTTAAAAAAGTCGAGAATCAATGAGCCGGTATTTAGGCGGCTGATACCCACGGCGGCGAGCACGGAAAGGAGAAGAAAGATTCCGGTGAGCGCCAGGCGATGCCTGGCCATGAAGGTGACAAGGGTATCCGGAATGGTGATGGAGCGACAAGGGGCAGGCTCAAAAAACAGGGCCAGCAGAACCAGGGGATTGACCAGGGAGAGAGCGCTGGCCACGGTACCCCAGATCCCCAGTTGCTGAATAGGAAGATAACTGCTGAAAACCAAGGAGAAAAAACCGAGCATAATGGTCAGGCCTGATAGCAGGCTTGGCGCGGCCACCTCGCTGAAGATACTGATACTGTCAGGATGCTCTTCATCCGGTTGCTTGAGCACCAGATGGATAGCATGGGCAATACCCAAAATCATGGTGCATGGAGGCAAAGCCAGGAGGATCATGTTCAATTTGACTCCGGCCAAGGCCATGATGCCGGTAACCTGAAGGGCGGGGGTAAACCCGCACAGCAGCACCAGCAGGACATTGCGGCGATTGCGCACCAGAATGACAACGCCAAGGGTCAAAATTGCCAGAACCATGGGGAACAAGGTCTGGGTGGTCTTGGCTGAGAGGGTGTCGAGCATGGTGGTGAGATACCAGACTCCGCCCAGATGATAGGTTGCGTCCTGCTGCTGGAGCACATGCTCCACCTCGGTGAGCAAGGCGGCAAGATCTGCGGGACTGCTCTCTGCTTTGGGGAGAATAAAGAACAGCCCGGCCTCCGTGCCGGTCAAAGACTGGATAGAAAGCGTATGAAAAGAAGCGGCGCGGGTGTGTTCCTTGAGGGCATCGGCTGTCTCTTCCAGTTCTAACAGGCCCAATCCTGGAAGATAAGCTATCAGCGGGTCGATGATATGGTACTGGGCGACAAATTTTTGATATTGCAGCCAGTGGGGATCATCGGCAGATTGCCAGACGGACAGGGAGTTGTCCACCCGGCTGTGCAGGGTGAAAAAACCGCTCAGCAAGGTCAGGCCTGCAAAAACAATCAGGGTGAGTATTTTGTGCCCCCTGAGGGTGAGGGCAAAGTGTTTGAAGAAGGCGTGCATACTCTATTGTTACTTTTTCTTGAGAAAAGAGCTGGTCCATGGGGTGATAAATTTCAACCCGGCAGAGCCAATAGCATGATTGACCCGGTTTTTCACCAGTTCCTTGGGGCCTTGAGAGAGAAGGGTATCGAGGGAAGTGAGGAAATAATCAATTTCTGTTTCGGTGATAATTAGGGGGGGATAGACTCGCAACACCGAGCGGTTGTTGAGCATCAGGGTTCCCAGAATCCCGAACTGTTTGAGCAGCGCGGCAGCCACCATGCCGGGGAGATGCTCTTTGAGCACATTCTTCAACCCCGGAATCTTGGCAGGCAGATACTTAGCCTGGTCGACGATCTGTTCGTTGAACTCGATACCGACCATCAATCCCCGGCCCCGTACAGCACGAATCCAGTCCGGATATTTTTCTCGGATGGCTTCCAATCCGGCAAGGAGGCGTTCGCCCAAGGTTTTGGCCCGCTGACTGAGATCTTCTTGTTCATAGACCTCGAGGGCGGCCATGGCTGCGGCACAGCTGCTTGTTCTTCCGCCAAAGGTTGAGGTCTGCACCAAACAGTCATGGGGATTATCGTAGGCGGTTTCAAAGACCTTGGTTGTTGCAATGGTGGCGCCGATGGAGGCCAGTCCGCCACCTAAAGATTTGGCGATGACCAGGAGATCCGGAACCACCTCCTCATACTCACAGGCAAAAAAGGTGCCGGTGCGGCACATGCCGGTTTGGATCTCATCGAGAATGAGCAGGACCCCATAACGGGTGCAGAGTTCACGAACCTGTCGCAGATACCCGGCCGGCGGCACAATGACCCCGGCCTCGCCCTGAATGGGTTCGAGAATCACGGCGGCCACGGAATCTCCGCCTTCCGAGGGATTGTTTTTCAGCAAAATTTCAAGGGCCGCCGCATCGCCGTAAGGGACGGTTTTGCCGGGCAACAGCGGAAAAAATTCCCGTAGTCGCTGGCCACCGGTGACGGAGAGCGAGCCCAGAGTTTTGCCATGCAGCGAATTCTCGGCATAGATGAACTGCGGTCGTTTGCCTTTGAAGTAGCGAGCCGCTAGTTTCAGGGCCGCTTCCACGGCCTCGGTCCCTGAATTACAGAAGTAAAAACGGTCCAGAGTGCCGGGGGTGAGCAGGCTGAGATTATGGGCCAGACAGGCGGCATAGGGGGAAAGCAGCTCCTTGGAAAGATCCACCCGGTTTTCCCCCAGGACTTCAAGGATCGCCGCCTTAACCTTGGGATGGTTATGGCCAAGATTCAAAGCGCCGTAGGAGGAAACAAAATCAAGGAGTTCTCGCCCATTGCTGTCAATGATGGTGGCGCCCTGGGCCGACTGAGGCTGAATGGAGGTGTATTCCCCCATGTCAAGCAGGGCAACCAGGCCGGGATTGATATACTCTCTGAACAGGGCCACAGATTCCTTATAGGGTTTGGCGCTGACTTCGTCGACGGCAATCCAGTTTTTTCTCATGATTTATTCTCTTTTATGGGTATCTGTTGATTTTAAAGGAAGGCTGTTCAGGTGGAGAATCCTGAGCTGTTGGGAGTATTGGCATACCTTGCCTGACGCTCTCCCTGTAGATCACAACCTGAATTATGGAGAAGCGTTGTAAGGCCAGGTTCTGAAAAATTCCTCCAGGGCGGTGGCAGTGCGCAGGGCCTCCATGGTGTTGCCTTCCATGCTGATATTACCCTGGAAGAAACCCTGCTGGGGCGAAAGGCTACCCCGGATCACATTGAGAAAGGTTGCAGGCTGTACCTTATAGCCAAAAGCGCCTTGATGACCTGTGGTAATGTCGATCAAACGCCCCTTGTCTATTCTCAGGGTCCGGCTGGTGCAACAGGCAATCTCAAGCCAGAACTGGCAAGAGAGGGAGGCCAGACCTTTGATAAGCTGACGGCCGTAAAAAGTGGGGAGGAAGGTGTCAAAATATTCTTCAATACCCTGGCGGGAGGCGGAGGGCAGCAAAACTCTGGCGGCGTCCTCTTCCTTTTTGCTGGCCAGATAGATGCTAAAGGCGGTGAGCAACTCTTCTCCCGAGATGGTGGGTCGCCAAGCGCTCCCGAGGAGTGCCTCGAGATGGGTCCGGTCAAGCTGGATGTTCAGGTCAAGATAGTCATCATACATGGCGGTCTTGCGGGCCATGATCTTTTCAGCCGCTGTGGCCGGCCGCTGTTGGAAGGCATGGGCATCAACCAGACAGGCCGCTTCCCGGCCAAAGGCCGCGTTGAAGACCTCCTCCATCATTCTGTTGGGACAGGGGTGCGCACTGAGCAGATGAAAGGTCTGGCCATGGATATTTGGGCTGGCCGATATCCGCAGGAGGGCCTCGACCACGTTGTCGTCAAAAATAAAGGGCAGAGAACAGGTCACGTCGCCCCGTACCCTGACGGTTTCCTCGCCTTGCTTCTTGCGGCTGGCCGCAAGAAGGATACGAAAGACTCCATCGAGAAAGATAAAGGGGCCAAAGGTGTTCAGTGAGGCCTGCGAGGGCTGCCGCTCCAGGATGATGCTGGGCCGATAGATGGTGATTGCTGGATCGCCTGCTCCCCTCTGGCGCTGCATTTGCAAACGGAGGAATTGTTCACCCTGGAATTTGCTCTCTTCGTAGCCATTGCGAAAGTGTTGGCCACAATCAAGATCCTGCTCGTGAAAGATGCCGGCATGATCGCCACAGACAAAGGCGGTGGAGATGTGATGGAGATGGGCGCCCGCCTCCGCAGTGAGAGCGTAAATGTTTTTAACGCCGTTGATATTGACCGCTTCATAGTCAGCCACCGAGGCCCCCTTGAAATCGGTGCGGGCCGCCAGGTGAAAGATGCTCTCCACCGAGGTGCAGAGATCACGGTAGGTATCGGCATCCAGGCCAAGCTGGGGCTGCGAGACATCTCCTGACAGGTAGGTGCAGTTTGTGCTCAGGGGTTCATTGGCTTTTGGGGGCCGACGGCAGAGAGCAACAACCTGATTGCCCGCCGCACAGAGCGCCGCGACCAGGGGTCTGCCCACTACACCGGTGCCACCCGTGACTAAAATGCTCACTTCACCACCTGGCTGGCTGCCTGCTTCTGCCAGTTGAGAACTGCTTCCTCGGTTTCCTGGGCGGAAGGGATGTCCTCAACCAGGTGGCGGATGTTTCTGGTCATATTGGCAATATATTTCTCTTTCAAAGATTCATCGTTGAACTGCAGGGCTTTGCGGCTCCAGGCCAGGCAGTGGCCGCATTGCTGGCAGCCAAGCCGGCACTGAGGCATCTTGCGGGCAAAGAACTCAAGAAACCCCTCCAGCGCCTTATTGTCAAGGATGACATCCAGGGCCGGAAGGCGGGTGCCGTCGCCGTTGTCGCGAAAGGCCAGCCAGTGCGGCCATCCCAGCAGATCGAGCAGATTGCCGGAAAATTCCCTGGCCAGATAGCTGCGGCATAAGCGCAGGATTTCAGATCCTGGAAGTCCCCGGCCCGCTATCTTGAAATAGGAAATCCCAACCTCTTCCCAAAAATGCAGGTCTTCAGGGCGCACCCAGGGGCTCTTGAGGAATTCACCTTCCTTCCGGAGTTTCTGCAGAAAACACCAGTTGAGATAATACTGATTGTACGGGATACCGGCCCCGCCCCGCAAAAAGCTCTGCGAGCCCAAGGAGGCCACACAATTATGATTGTACTTGAAATGGCACTGGCTGATGCAGACGGGATTGACGATGATTTCCAGGGGCACCTGGCTCTCGGCACCGGCTGTGCGTAAAAATTGAAAATCCCGGTTGACCTCTACATCGAGCACCACTCTGGCCGCGCCGGCCTCGTGATACTGATTGATTCCAGCCACGGCCCCCACGTAGCCGATGGTGGAGGTCACCACCTCAAGCTGGGGGAAGGTGCTGCTGATAATTTCCACCAGGTAAGGAATGGCGACGGTGACCGAAGCAACTCCGGCATCCACGAGAAATTGGAGCAATGCGGCCAGCTCCGCGCGGCCTTCATGGGTGTACTCCAGGTTCGAGTAACTGGGGGCGTTGAACAGGTAATTGAAGGGAATGCCCTTTTCCCGGGCCTGGACGACATGGCGCTGAAACTGTTCGCGACTGACCGCCGGAAGGTACTTGGCGGGCCGGGCTGAATTGAAGACACCCTCCTGGAAGGAACCGTAGATTTCGGCAACCTGACCCCCGCTGTCTGCAAATTCGCGGTTGAGGTCGCCCAATTGGTCGATGAATTCAGGGGTGAAGGTGGTGGGGACGGTGAAATTGCGCATTAAAGTAAAGCCTCGGAAACGAAATCGATGTTTTTTGATACAAGAAGAATGGGCGGTCGTCCGGCATGGCTTTCGCTGTGGCGCTCCAGCTTCAAGCGCAGTGTACCGGACAGGACATCCGTGGATGCCAAGGGAATCACTATTTTTTTAGTTTCCCCGGCGGCGATCGGGTGCTGTTCATTGCTGACCTGGACTTTTTTATCTGTCGACAGCTCCTTGTCTTTTACAGAGGTCAACACGAGTTGGATCTCTTTTTCCCCATAGGTTCCGGTGGGCAAGTCATGGGGTAGGTTGTTGCGGAGAGTGACCTCAAGGGCCGGAGCGTTTGGCCCTGTTTTTATGGCTAGGGCTGTGATCGTAACCCCGCCTGGGAAGTTGACCATCTTTTCCAAGGTTATTTCATGGCTGCGGGTGGGGAGTTCGTCTTCGAAGGCGACCAGAATGTTGGAGAAAAAATTGGTTCCCTGGGTTGCGCGGCGCTGGACAACGGGCTGGTGGCATTCCTGACACGTTCGGGTTTCCTGTCGTGCTGCTGTCTTTTGCCACTGGGTGTGGGTCTCTGCATGGCAGGCCGCGCAGAGGGACTGGCTCGCATAAAAGGTACTATCTTCCTCGACCGGATGGGGGTTAAACAAGGCGGAACTTGCGTGGGGGCCATGCATCTTCCCCTCGGAGAGATGACAGCTGATGCAGGTGACGCCTTCTTGCTGGTGAAAGGAGCGGCTTTCTGTTTTTTCGGCACGGATCTCCAGGGGACTGTGGCATTTGAGGCATTCTTCTTCCGGTGGACTGCCAGCTGCCTCCTGAAAGGTTGTGCTGGTGAAGGCCTTTGCATGGGCTGTGCCTTGCCATTCTCGATACTGGTCGACATGACATGCACCGCATTGGCTGGCCTGCGGGCCTTCAAGCCCTTCGGATGAAATGCGAGTCAGGTTGCCAAAGGTGGCGCAACCGGCAAGCAAGAGTAAGCCAAGGAGGAGGCCAATTCCAGTGTTCCAGTTTGTGCTGTGGTTACAAGAAGGCATGCTGCAAAAATATTGTTAGAAGTGAGCAAGGGAAACCAGGCAGTCTGGTTCCAGTTCAAGGATGTCGCATATAGAGGCGGCACACTTCAGAGTGTGACCCCAAGGCGGGATGGACAGTATGGTCATCCATGATCTCCCCACACAAGGTGTCCATTGCTGTACGAAAAAATGGATGGCCCGAGTACATCACCAATGCGCTCACTGTATCACATAAAGATGAATATTTCATGAAGAAGACGGAAAAATAAAAAATGGAAGTGATCGCAACAATCTTGAATTACAATATTTTTTTGTTGAATAAAATAAAGTGATAATTATTCTTTTTTTGAAAGTTTATGTGGTGAAGCCAACGATAGTTGGATACCAATCGGTCCCAGAAGTGGGACGCCGATCAACAAGAGGCGCAAGTGCCCCCTTACAAGCTTATTGTGTTTCCTCCATCGCATTAAACATTGTGGTTGGGGTAGGCAAACAGGCGATTGCTCGCCCTACACCCTATCGAATAATCTGGAAAATTCTACCATCATCCCAGATTCATATTTAATTTTTCTTAGCGAATGCCTCCAACCCCCCTACCACGTATTGAGCTTTAAAACCGGCATCAGTCAGCCGTTGCTGCACCGATTGGCTGACCGAGCCGCCGCGAACACAGTAGACAATCACCTCACGTTGCTCCGGAAGGGTCTGTATCCATTGGTCCATATCAACAGGATTTTTCCATTGCGCCCCGCCAATCGTTTCGGGAGCTTTGTCAAAATCTTCTTTTCGCCTGACATCGAGCAGGGTGAAATCCTTGCCAGCAGCAAGCAGGTTGACCAACTCAACAGCGGTTAAACTTTTTTCCATAGTGATCCTCTCTACAGGATGATGGTTTCGTAAAAATTCTATTTCTGTCATCGACGAGCACCGCGATGATAAATCTCATAATAATTCCAGATTGTTATCGCTGCGATCGAAATGACAACACCGAGACTTCTTCCTTTTTGCGAGTTCATCATAAGATGAGTTTCCACAGAAATCCAATGCAGGAACAGACTGCAAGGACGGTGATCATCCCAATTTTCAAATACTTCATGGCCAGATAGGAAAGGCCGGCGAGCAGCAGGCCAAACCAGTCGGCGGTTGCCCAATGCGGCGCTGGGATGGTTGCGCCGAACAGATGGATTGCTCCGATCCGCGCAAAGAGGGCATTGATTCCGAACCAGAGGGAAAGGTTGAGCACCACGCCGACCACCGCCGCAGTGATGCCTGAAAGCGCCCCGTTCATCAATCTGTTGTTGCGCAGCTTCTCCACATAGGGCGCACCAAGAAAAATCCAGAGAAAACATGGGGCAAAGGTTACCCAGACGGTCAGCAGAGCGCCAAGAGTTCCAGCCACATAGGGATTAAGCACACCGGGATCGCGGTAGGCGGCGAGAAAACCGACGAACTGCACCACCTGAATAAGCGGGCCAGGTGTGGTTTCCGCCAGCGCCAGGCCGTCGAGCATCTCCCCAGGCTGCAGCCAGCCATAACCGGCCACCGCCTCCTGAGCCATGTAGGCCAGGACCGCATAAGCCCCGCCAAAGGTAACGGTGGCCATCTTGCTGAAAAATAGCGCAATTTGGGTAAAGACATGTTCCGGGCCAAGGATGAACAAGAGCAGCAGGACCGGTCCAAGCCAGATCAATCCCCAGGTGACCAGGACCTTGAGGCTGCGCCTCAAGGTGGGTGTAAAGCGACCCTCAGCGTCTTTGGCAAGCAGGATATCTATGATTCCATCTTCACTTCCGGTCTCAGCCACGGTCGAGCTGCCGCAAATCCATTGGGGACATGCCGCGCCTAAATACTGAGGACAGAAACTCATCCCCAAATAGCCAAGGAGTCCGGAAACTACAATGACCAAGGGAAAGGGCGCTTGATAGAAAAACATAGCAATGAAGGCGAGACCGGCCAGGCCCATCAGATACGGCGTTTTCAGGGCCTTGCCGGCGATACGAAAGACCGCCATGATTACAATGGCAAGAACCGCCGGTTTCAGCCCGTAAAAGAAGGCCTGGACCGCGGTAACCTGGTGAAAACCGGCATAGAGAACGGTCAGCGCCAGGATGGTCAGCATGCCGGGGATAACAAAGAGCAACCCGGCAGCCAGTCCTCCTTTGGTGCCGTGCAAAAGCCAACCAATGTAAGTGGCCAACTGCTGGGCTTCTGGCCCAGGCAAGAGGTGGCAGTAGTTGAGGGCATGGAGAAAGCGGTCATTGCCAATCCATTTGCGTTCTTCAACCAGCATCCGGTGCATCAGGGCAATCTGCCCTGCCGGTCCGCCGAAGCTCAATAGCCCGATGCGGGTCCAGACTTTGAGGGCCTCACGAAAGGACACATCGTGTTCCATACCGCCACCTCTTCCATGCTTGGGAATGGCTCGCGTCATGCAAGCCAGGGTTGGGGCGATTACGCGCCGAAATACTTGAGACAATCGGCGTGCAGCTTCTGATGTTCACCCAGGACCTTGTTGAAGCGGCAATGCATATCCTCAACCAGATGGAGGACGTATTCCTTAGCCGCCCCTTCACCGTAGAGTTCGGTGAACATCTTGGCGTTTTCCAGTACCTGGGCAAAATCGTGGCGCTCGTACTTGGTTTCCGGGTTGTCAATCCACTCGTGGACCTCGCGGTATTCCTTGCCGGTCCGGTTGAGGCTCGATTGGATATGCACATTCAATTCAGGCATGGCTGTTCTCCTTCTTATTGTTGGATTGAGAGGCTCAGTTTGGGTTGAGGTTACAGGTTATCCGGTGGCGGTTCTTCGCGGACAGTCATCAGAAACAGGGGGATTGAGGCAAGCAGCAGGACGGCGACAAGGGCAAAGGCCCGACCGTAGCCCATCGAGGCCACCAGCAGACCGGTGAGGATGGGACCCGAGGCATGACCAACATCGAAGATTGTCCCAAAGACACCCATGGCTGCCCCGTAATGCTGGGCCTTACAGTAATCGGCCACCATGGCCGCCGAGGACGAGGTGACAAAGGCCTCGCCAAGGCCGAAGACCATGCCGGCGAGCATCAGGGGGACAAAATCGGTCAGATGCGGGATAAAGGCAAAGGGCACGGCACAGAGCAGCATCCCGGCAACGATCAGCGGTCGCCGCCCCCAACGATCCGAGACCTTTCCCATCAAAGGTTTGCTGATCATGGTGACCACGATCTGCACACCCCAGATCAACCCGGCCTGGAAGACGTTGAGCCCGGCCACGGAAACAGCGTAGACCGGAAGAAAGGCCTCCAGTGCCCCCATGCTGATGTTCTGAATCCCTTCCATGGAAGAGGTCATGAGGACTCGCTTGTCAGCCACCACCTCCCGGATGCCGCGGACAAAAAGATGCAATCTCTCGGTTAATCCCTTGCCTGCCACCGGTTTATCGCCATGACGCAGGGTGCGGAGTCCCAATACCAGAGCAGCAACACCGGTTATGCCGCTCAAAAGAAAAACCATCCGAAATTCGCCCAAACCAGCTGACGCCTCACCGCCAAGCAGGAAAAGGACATATCCGCCAATCGGCGCGCCCAGCAAAGTGCCGGCAATACAGACCGAGGAGAACCAGCTGAGCAGCTCGCCCTTACGCTTGCCGGCCACGTCCGCCACCACGGCCATGGCTACCGGGCCGTAGATGGCAGTGGCCAGGCCGTGAAGAAAACGCACCACGACCAAAGCCGAATACTCGGTGATAAACAGGTAGGCAAAAGGCATCAGGCCGAAAACCACCAGCCCGGCGAGCATGGTGCGGCGGCGGCCGATGATATCGGAAAGAGCGCCGGAGGGCATCTTGAACAAAATTCCGGTGACGGTGGAGATACCCACAGCCAAGCCGATCCCTTCCGGTCCGGCCCCAAGGGCCAGGGCGAAGAGCGGCAGCACCGGATTTCTCGCCAGAGCGTAGGAAAAACGGGCCAAGAAGCCGATGGAGCAGAGCGTGCGGAACAGAGAGGTTGTGGTTGTGGTGGGATGCAAGGCGGTGGCGCTCATTGTGGTTCACCTTTGATTGATTTTTTAAAGCCCGCATGGAGGGCGTCAAAGAGTAGAAGCGCACGTTCCAGCAATTGATAGTCGTCTGTGGAAAGGGCAATCAGGCCGTCGAGCAACGTCTTCAGCAGGGCCGCATCATCGGAGAGGGCACCTTCCTGAACATCAATGCATTGCACCAACTCGCCGATCTTGAGCACCGAGGGATCGAGTAAGCCAAAACCGCGCGTCATGACTTCAAAGGTGATCAACTCGCCCTGATGGGTAAATTCGGCCCCGGTCATGTCAAAAGGGATTTCCCCTGCCATTGCAACCTCATCAGGCTGGAGAAAACGAAGGGTCGCCTGCGGATCAATGAAGCGGCGGATCAGCCAGGAGCAGGTCAACCGATCAATATAGGGCTGGGCTCGGGTCACCCAGGTGCGACCCAGGTAGTTGGAACGGTCGAACCTCGGTTGGGGATCGGCCGGCACCTCCGGGTTGCGGAGCTTTTCTCCGGCAGCGTCGAGGACGGCGAGGGTCTTGGCTGCCGCTCCCGAGGGAAAAAAATCCCTCTCCCGCAGGGATTCACACCGTTTGCGCAGCTTGCGCAAAGCCACTCCTTGCTCCTTGCGCCAATCCGGAGGCTGCTCCTGGGGAGCGGCGGCCATGATCTCCCGTGTCTCGGCCTGGATCTGGGTAAATTCCGGATCAATCTGCGCCTGGAAAAGGTGCTCGATCTGGCTATCCGCCATCCCCTCCACCCGACTGCATTGGATCGCCAGGGCCTCACCCCCCAGAGCTTGGACCTCGCCGATCAGCCAGGTGATGTTTTCCAAGCGATCGTCTCGGTTAGGCAAAATCTGCAGGCCGGTTTTCAACTGCACCGCACCGGTGGCCGAGATACGCCGCCAGATGCGCATCCGTGCTTTGGCGTTGACCGCAGGAATCGAATATGAAAAGAGAATCCATTTATCATTCATAGTGAACATAAAATATGTTACACTTGTAACGATGTCAAGATGGAAAAGGTGACGCGGGGGAGTACGAGGAATTGGAGGGTGACGGGTATGGGAAAACAGCAGGAAGGAAATATGGCGGAGGGCTTTTCTGCTTCAGGTTCTGAGGGACATTCGGAACGGCAGACTAACTTTTATCGCCGTTAGAACCCTTTCCAAGGGGCGAACCAGACACAGAGAGGTTCTGGCGTTGCCCCCTACCCTTTTTAACTCGCCACCTCCGGGAATCTGGCTCGAGCGAGGGAGGCCTTTTGAGGAGGAAGAGATTTTACATCCCGGCGAGAGCACCAACCGTCCAGTCAAGAAGAGCACCGGGGAAAAAACCGAGCCCAAGAACGCCCAGCAGACACACACCAAGGGCGGTCGCCATGCCACGGGTGATCGTCAGGCCAGCGGTTTGCTCCGAGTCATGCATGTACATGTAGCGGACAACTCGCAGATAGAAATAAGCCGAAATGGCGCTGAAGATCACGGCCAGAACCACGGTCAGGGTATAACCGGCGGCAAAGGCCGCTTTGAGCAGATAGAACTTGCCGATGAAGCCACCGGTGGGCGGAATACCGGTCAGGGAAAACATGAACACCAGCATCAGGGCAGCGGCCACCGGGTTGCGGCTCGCCAGTCCCTTGCAGTCGTCCAGGGACTCGTGAGGATTGTCGGGTGTAGCCAGCAGCATGAGGACAGCAAAGGCCCCCATGTTCATGAATAGGTAGATGACCAGATAGGTCATTGTAGCGGCCATGCCCTCCGTTGTCCCCGCCAGGAGGCCAAGCAGGGCATAACCGGCATGGGCGATGGCTGAATAAGCCAGCATCCGCTTGAGACTGTGCTGGCACAGGGCGGTGATGTTGCCCACGGCCATGGTCAGCAGGGCAATCACCGCCAGCACCGGCCCCCAATGATCGTAGAGTTGGGGCAGACCGAGGAACAGAACCCGGCCGAAAATCGCAAACCCTGCGGCCTTGGGGCCAACGGACATGAAAGCGGTTACAATGGTCGGCGCCCCCTCGTACACATCCGGGGTCCAGAGGTGAAAAGGCGCCGCCGCCACCTTGAAACAGAGACCTGCCAGCATCAAGCCCAGAGCGACCAGCAGGGCCGGATTGACGCTCATCGGCGAAGCGCCGATCAATTCCTCGATCCGGGCAATTTCGGTGGTGCCGGTCAGGCCGTAGAGGAGCGACATGCCAAATAACAGCAGGGCTGAAGCGAATCCGCCCATGAGGAAATACTTGATCGATGCCTCGCTGGTCCGGCTTTCCCGCTTGTGCAATCCCACCATGGCGTACACCGGCAGGGCCATCAGCTCCAGTCCCAGATACAGCACCATCAGGTCGCCAGCCGAGGCCATCAACAACATACCGACCAGGGAAAAGAGCATCAGGCTGTAATATTCACCCTGGCGCAGGCCGATGATGCGGCAAAAATACTCGCTCATCAAGACAGTCAGGATGACGCCTCCTAGGCAGATGGCCTTAAAGACCATGGCATAGCCGTCGGTGAGGAACATGCCGCCAAAAGAAGTGGTCGGACGCGACCCCAGGACCATGGCCAGTCCAGTCAGGCAGCCGACCACGGTCAGCCAGGGCAGCAGCTGCCGCTGGCGGGGCATGAACAGATCAAAACCGATCAGCAGCACACCGATGCCGATCAGCAGCAGTTCCGGAAGGACGGGTTCAACGGCGGTCCAGTTGACAGCCACGGTCTCGATCATGATCGTTCCTCTTTCAAGATCACGGAATAATATCCAGGGTTCACGGATGCAGGAGGGAGTTGACCACCGGCCCGGCCAGCCCCACGCCATGGACCTGATCAAGCAGATGCCCCACGGAAACGTGGAGAAAGCCGAGCAGGGCATTGGGGTAGAGACCGATCCAGAAAATGAGCAGAACCATGGGCACAAGCGTCAGAATTTCGCGTAGATTCAACTCAACCAGGCCATGCATCTTCTCCTTGACCTCGTTGAAAAAGATGCGCTGATAGAGCCAAAGCATGTACCAGGCTCCGAGAATCAGGCCGGAGGAGGCGATGACCGCCGTCCAGGGCTGCCGCTCAAAACTGCCCAGCAGGATGAGAAATTCGCCGATAAAGCCATTGGTGCCGGGCAGCCCCACGGCCGCCAGGGTAAAGAGGAGAAAGAAGCCGGCAAAGACCGGCATGGTCGAGGCCAAGCCGCCGTAAGCCACGATCTCCCGGGTGTGGGTGCGTTCATAAACCATGCCGATGGCGAGGAAGAGCGCGCCGGTGACCACGCCGTGATTGATCATCTGCAGGATGCCGCCCTCAAGCCCGTGCTGATTGAGTGCAAAAAGGCCCAGGGTGACAAAACCCATATGGCTGACCGAGCTGTAGGCGATCAACCGCTTGAGATCGGTCTGGGCCAGACAGATGATTGCCCCGTAGACAATGGCAATCACTGAAAGGATGAGCATGGGCAGCATCATCTGCTGGGTGGCATCGGGCAGGATCGGCAGGGAGAAACGGAGAAATCCGTAGGCTCCCATCTTGATCAGCACCCCGGCAAGGATGACTGAACCGGCGGCCGGAGCCTCGGTATGGGCGTCCGGCAGCCAGGTGTGCACCGGCCACATCGGCACTTTGACCGCAAAGGCGGCGAAAAAGGCCCAGAAAAGGATCAACTGCAGCTTGAGCGAATAGGGCTGCCCGGCCAGTTTGAGGATATCAAAGGTGTGGCCGCCGTTTTGATAGAGCAAGATGATGCCCACCAGCATCAGGAGGCTGCCGACCAGTGTATACAGGAAAAATTTGACGGTGGCGTAAATCCGGTTCGGTCCACCCCAGACACCGATGATCAAAAACATCGGGATCAGCATGGCCTCCCAGAAAATATAGAAGAGGAAAAAGTCAGTGGCGCAGAAGACGCCAATCATGGCCCCTTCCAGGATCAGCAGGGCGACAAAAAACTCCTGCACCTTGGTGGTGATGGCTTCCCAGGAGACAAGGATCGACAGCACAATGATCAGGGCGGTGAGCAGAAGAAAGAGCACACTGATGCCGTCGATGCCCAGGGCATAGTTGATATTGAGCGCCGTGATCCAGGGGTACACCTCCCGGAACTGCATCACATAGGTGCTTTTATCAAACAGCAGCACGATCGGCAGGCAGAGAAGAAACTCGACCAGGCTGATGATCAGGGCCATGATCTTGATGGTCGCGGTCTGCTGCCTGGGGACGATCAGCAGGGAAAGTCCGCCGAGGATCGGGAAAAAGATCAGGGTGCTGAGGAGAGGTATGGACATCGAGACGCTTCCTGAGTTGGGTTTCGAGTTAAATGCCGATCAAGAGAACGAGGAGAAGTGCCAATGCGCCCCCCCCCATCCAGGCGAGATAATGCGACACTTGCCCATCCTGTACCCGTCGCAGTTTCTCGGAAAAACCACCGATCGCTCGGGGAATGCCGTTGACGATCCCCTCGATGCAGGCCAGATCAACGATGGTCAGCAGCACCCGGCGGCTGAAGGCGAGTGTGGGCTTGATAATGACCGTGCTATACAGCTCATCGATGTAATATTTATTGAGCAGCAACCGATAGAAAAAGGCGAGACGTTCAGCCACAATGCCGGGCAGATGGGGCTTCATTCGGTACATAGAGTAGGCCAGGCCGATGCCGCAGACCCCGGCTAAAATCGAGCCGCCCATGAGCAGCCCCTCGGTCAATCCAGAAACATGGATATGGGGGTGTCCGAGTACCGGTGTAAGGAATTGGGCCCAGTGGTTGTCGCCGCCAAGAATGGTGGGCACGCCGAACCAGCCGGCACCTACGGCGCCGATTGCCAGGATAACCAGCGGCACGGTGACCACGGCCGGCGATTCATGGCAATGATCCCACTGATGCTCGGTGCCGCGGAATTCCCCATGGAAGATAAGGAAAAAGAGGCGGAAGGAATAGAAGGCGGTCATGAAGGCCACCAGGGTACCGATGGCCCAGGCGAATTTTCCGGCACCCAACTCGGTATTAAAGGCCATGAGTAGGATCTCGTCCTTGCTGAAAAAACCGGCCAGACCGGGTACGCCTGAGATCGACAGCGAGGCCAGGAGAAAGGTCCAGTAGGTGATTGGCATTTTGTGTTTGAGGCCGCCCATGGAACGGACATCCTGCTCGTGGTGCATGCCGAGGATCACCGAGCCGCAACCGAGAAAAAGCAGGGCCTTGAAAAAGGCGTGGGTAAACAGATGAAAGATACCGGCGGAATAGGCGCCAACGCCGCAACCGATGAACATGTAGGCCAACTGGCTGACCGTGGAATAGGCGACCACGCGCTTAATGTCGGTCTGGACCAGGGCGATGGTGGCGGCAAACAGGGCGGTGACCGCGCCCAGGACGGTGATCAGGTTGAGGGCAAAGTGGGACAGTTCAAAAATCGGATTGCAGCGGGCGACTAAAAAAACACCGGCGGTGACCATGGTGGCGGCATGGATCAGGGCGCTGACCGGGGTCGGGCCCTCCATGGCATCGGGCAGCCAGACATGGAGCGGAATCTGGGCCGACTTGCCGATGGCCCCGCAGAACAGCAGTAGGGCAATAACCGTGGCCAGACTCACTTGGCTGCCAAAGAAAGAAATCATCTGGCTGTCCAGGGAACCAACTCGGCTGAAGACTTCCTGATAATGGAGGCTGCCGAATTGGGTGAAAATCAGAAAGAGCCCGAGGATAAAACCAAAATCGCCGAAGCGGTTAACGATAAAAGCCTTCTTGCCGGCATCGGCGGCGGACCGCTTTTCGTAGTAAAACCCTATCAAAAGGTAGGACGAAAGCCCGACTGCTTCCCAACCGAAAAACAACTGGAGAAAATTGTTACCCAGCACCAGCATGAGCATGGAAAAGGTAAAGAGGCTCAGATACGCAAAAAAACGGTAGTAGCCCTCCTCGCCCTTCATGTAGCCCACCGAATAGATATGCACCAGCGAACTGACACTGGTGACCACGATCAGCATCACCGCAGTCAGCTGGTCAACAAGAAAGCCCACCGAGACGCTGAGGTTGCCGGACTCAATCCAGGTGTAGATGTCCTGGTTGATGATTTCGCCCGAACGGACCCGGAAAAAGGCGGCCAAGGCGCAAACAAAAGAGAGCAGGACCGTAACGATCGGCAGCCAATGCGCCCGTGTCCCCCAACGCTTGCCCAGAAGCAAAGTCAGGACAAAGGAGGCCAGCGGCAGCAGCGGGATGGCGAGCAAGGAAGCCGGCATAGCAGTTATCCTTTCAGTTGGTTGATGGTGTCGACGTGCACAGTACGCCTGCTCCGGTAGAGCGCAATGGCAATCCCCAGCCCGATGGCAGCCTCGGCAGCGGCCACAGTTATAATGAAGAAGGTGAAGGCCTGACCGCGTAAACTATCCATGAAGTGGCTCAGCGCCACCAGGTTGAGGTTAACGCCGTTCAGCATCAACTCGGTAGAGAGAAACATGATGATCACATTACGTCGGGTGAGAAAACCGCAGACTCCGATGCAGAACAGGATGGCGGCCAGGGTCATATACCAGGAAAGAGGAATCATAGGGTTACCTCCTTGGGGCCGGGTTGCTGGTCGCTCGTCGTCTCAGCCTCTTCAATCTTGCCCTCGTCCCGTCGCGCCAGTACCAGACCGCCGACCAGGGCCACCAGCAGGATGAGACCGGCGATCTCAAAAGGCAGCAGATAGGTGGAATACATCTCCTGCCCCATGGCCTTGGTGTGGGTCAGTTCGTTGATCGCGGCTGTCGACCAGGTGCCCTTTTCGCCGAGGGTAAAGGCGGGTGTGACATAGACCAGTGCCAAAGCCAGACCAACAGCGATAATCCTGCCCACCCAGGGGTTGGGGATAAAGGCGTCCAGATGCAGTTCCTCGCGCAAACTGACCAGGAAGAGCACAAAAAGGTAGAGCACCAGAATGGCCCCGGCATAGACAATGATCTGCACCGCCGCCAGGAACTCGGCGTTCAGCGTCAAGTAAAGTCCGGCCATGTGAAAAAAGAGCACCAGGACCATGAGCACGCAGTGGACCGGGTTACGCAGGCTGATGGCCAGGATGCCGCTGGCAATGATCATCAGGGCGCAGTAGCCAAAAAAGATCTGGAGAAACATCGACACCCCCTCTTTAGGATTGTTCCGGCGCGTGGTGCTGCCGCCATTTTCGTCCTACCACCTGCTGCTCGCCGCTCCACTCGGGCGAGACGAGCAACCGCTTCGGGGCGGGCAGATCGCGCTCTGCCAGGCCGCGCGGCCGCCAGAAGGGATTGACATATTCCTCGATTGGCCGGTCCATCCCGGAGGCAAACCGGTCCCAATTGGCCAGCAGTTGCTCCATGGTGAAATAGAGCGAAGGCCGATCGTAGGAGCCGTATTCATAGACTTCGGTGAGCACAATGGCGTTGACCGGGCAGACCTCTTCGCAGTAGCCGCAATAGACACAGCGCAGGGACTCTATCCGGTAGCAGTCGATCACCCGGCGACTGCCCGGCTCCTTGTCCTTGTGCGAGCGGATGCGGATGCAGCGCGAGGGACAGGCCATGGCGCAGCGCATACAACCGATGCACTTGCTTCTGCCGGTCTCGGGATCGCGCACCAGGGCGTGCTGGCCGCGAAACCCGACCTGGATCTGCGGTTTTTCATCGGGATACTGGCGGGTAATCGGCTTGGAAAAGAGCTTCTTGAGCGTCAAGGTCATGCCCTGAACAATCTCCGCCTGGAACAGGGTCGCCAAAAGGCCGCGTTTGGGTTTGTATTGAATCTGCATAGTTTTTGAGATCTCTCCCCTCTCCTTACCCGATCAGCGCCTTGAGGAAGGCGGTGAGAACGATATTTGCCAGCGCTAAGGGAATGAGCAGTTTCCAGCCCAGATCCATCAACTGATCATAGCGATAGCGCGGCAGCGTGGCCCGTATCCAGATGAAGAGGAACATAAACAGGTAGACCTTGAGCACGAACCAGAGCGGCGGGAAAAAAGGTACCGCAAAGGGGCCGTTCCAGCCGCCGAGAAAACAGACCGTGCCGATGGAGGCCATAACCATCATGCCGATATACTCGGACATGAAAAAGATGGCGTAGCGCATGCCGCTGTACTCGGTGGCATAGCCGGAAACTAGTTCGGTCTCCGCCTCGGGCAGATCAAAGGGCACCCGGTTGGTTTCGGCCAGCATACTGATGAAGAACACAAAAAAACCGATGCACTGCGGCAGGAGATACATGCCCAGAATCGAGTTGCCCTGGGCCTCGACGATCTCGCTTAAGTTAAGCGAACCCGACAGCAGCATTACCCCAACCAGACTGAGCCCCATGCTAATTTCGTAGCTGATGACCTGGGCCATGGAGCGCAGGCCGCCGAGGAAACTGTATTTCGAGTTCGAGGCCCAACCGGCAAGGACCACGCCGTAACTGGCCAGTGAACTCATGGCAAAGATGAACAGCAAACCGATATTGATGTCCGCCAGGACCCAACCCTTGGCAAAGGGCAGCACCGCCAGTGAGGTCATCATCGCCACCAGGCAGATGATTGGCGCGGCTAGGAAAGTCGGCCGGTCGGCATTGGCCGGGATGATGTCTTCCTTAAAAAAGGATTTGACGCCGTCGGCAATAGGCTGGAGCAAGCCGTGCCAGCCGACCCGCATCGGACCCAGGCGAACCTGCATATGGCCGATGATCTTGCGCTCAAAATAGGTTGCATAGGCCACATGGAGCATGACCACGGCAAAGAGGATGATGATCCACACGAGCATGAGAAGGATTTCCATACTGTTCCTCAGTAATCAAGCAGGCCGGTTCATGGGAAAAATTACCGGTCGGATTCGCCCAGAACCACGTCCAGGCTGCCGATATTGGCGATCAGATCGGCAATTAATTCGCCCTTGGCTATCGCTGCCAAGGCCCCAATATGAATAAATGAAGGTGAACGGATGTGCATCCGGTAGGGCCGGTTGTTGCCGTCGGAAATGAAATAAAAACCCAGCTCGCCCTTGGGGACCTCAGTGGCCACATAAATGTCACCGGTCAAATAAGGGGTGCGGTCGCGGATTAAGCGGATGAGACCGGTGCCGTAGGCGCTGCTGTCGGCCTCGATTCGGGCCGGAACCTTATTGGGCATGACCAGATCCGGGGCATTCGGGCCAATGATCGGGCCGGGAGGCAGTTGATCGATGCACTGCTGGATGATGCGCACCGACTGGTGCATCTCTTCCATGCGGCAGCGGTAGCGGGCGTAGATGTCGCCATCGCTGCCCAGCGGCACCTCGAACTCCACCTGATCGTAAGCATCATAGGGTTGGTGTTTGCGCAGGTCGTAGTCGACGCCCGAGCCGCGCAAACAGGCGCCGGTGAGGCCAAGGGCCAGGGCTTCTTCGCCGCTGAGCTTGCCGACGCCGACCGTCCGCTTCAGCCAGATACGGTTGGTGTCGATTAGGGTTTCATACTCTTCGACTTTCGAGGGAAAGATGTCGAGGAACCGCTGCAATTCATTCACGAAATACGAGGTGACATCCTGACGGATGCCACCGATCCTAGGGTAGGAGAAGGTCAGGCGGGCGCCGCACAGCTCCTCGAACAGATCAAGCAGGATCTCGCGTTCGCGGAAGCAATACAAAAAAACCGTCATGGCGCCGATGTCCAGGGCGTGGGTGGCCAGCCACAACAGGTGCGAGCAGAGGCGCGACATCTCGCAAACCATGGTCCGGATGTACTGGGCCCGCAGCGGCACCGAGATGCCGAGCAGTTTTTCCACCGCCAAACAGTAGCCGACGTTGTTGGCCATGGCCGCGATGTAATCGAGCCGGTCAGTAAGGATCAGGGCCTGGGCATAGGTGCGGTTTTCCGCCAGCTTTTCAAAACCGCGATGGAGATAGCCGACCTGAGGGGTACACTCGATGATAGTTTCGCCATCCAGTTCGAGATCGACCCTGAGCACACCGTGGGTGGCCGGATGCTGCGGCCCCATGCGCAGGGAATAGCGTTCGCCCTCGCCGTCGGCCACCGGAACTTCAAGGGTTTGCTTGATCGGCGAGGTCATGGCTCATCCTCCTCATTGGGTTCGATTTGGCCATGGGCGTGCCCTGCCGGATCAAAGCCGAACTGATCCAGTTCCTTGACCTTTTCCAGCAGTTCGGTCATACCGGCCCACTCTT
Source organism: uncultured Desulfobulbus sp. (assembly GCF_963662935.2). Taxonomy (NCBI): domain Bacteria; kingdom Pseudomonadati; phylum Thermodesulfobacteriota; class Desulfobulbia; order Desulfobulbales; family Desulfobulbaceae; genus Desulfobulbus; species uncultured Desulfobulbus sp. Next base: position 981,819 of record NZ_CAXXTL010000001.1, read on the forward strand.
CCTTACCTTTGAGCGGGTAATCCTTGCGCAGGGGATGCCCCACCCAGTCCTCGGGCAGGAGCACTCGCTGAAGATTGGGGTGGCCATTGAAGCGGATGCCCATCAGGTCAAAGGTTTCCCGCTCCAGCCAATCGGCCCCGACCCAGAGGCCGACCACCGAATCAATGGCCGGGTCCTTGTCGCCAATCTCAGCGCGGAGACGAATTTCATGACGATGGGAAATGGAGTAGAGGTTATACACCACCTCGAACCGCGACAAACCGGGGTCCTTGCGCCGGACATTATCCACTCCGCAGAGTGAGCGCAGATGGTTCATCCGCAGATCATCGGTGTCGCGCAGCCAGCGGAGGATATCGACAATCCGGCTGGACCGGATAACGACAGCGGTCTGGCCCTGGTTCGAATAGCTGTGTAAAATTTCGCCGGGAAATTCGGCCCGCAGCCGGTCGGCTATCGCCATTGACTCCATCGGAACTGCTCCTTGAGAATCTTTTCCTGCAATTTAAGAAAGCCTTCCATCAGGGCTTCGGGCCGGGGCGGACAGCCGGGAACATAGACATCCACCGGGATAATCAGATCGACTCCCTGGGTCACTGCGTAGGTTTCAAAGACGCCGCCACTGCAGGCACAACTGCCCATGGCCATGACATAGCGGGGTTCGGGCATTTGGTCGTAGACCCGGCGCAGCACCGGCGCCATCTTCTTGGTCAAGGTACCGGCCACGATCATGCAATCGGCCTGCCGGGGACTGGCGCGAAAAAGAATGCCGAACCGGTCAAGGTCGTTGGTCGAGGCACCGGCATCCATCATCTCGATGGCACAGCAGGCCAAACCAAAGGTCACCGGCCAGATCGAACCGGCCCGGCCCCAGTTGACCAGTTTATTGAGCGGCCCCAGGATAGCGTTGGCACCGGGGATATACCGCACCCCCTCTTCCAGTTTGACCATGGATGGATCGCTTATTTCTCCCATTGCAGGACCCCCTTTTTCCAGGCGTAGATGTAACCGACCAGAAGCAGTGCGATGAACAGCAGCATCTCTACCAAGGCAAAAAGGCCCAACCGGTCGTAACTGACGGCCCAAGGGTAGAGGTAGATGGCCTCAACGTCGAAGACTACAAAAAGGATGGCGATCAGGTAGAATTTAACTGAAAAGCGCATTCGCGGCGCTTCGGTCGGTTCATTGCCCGATTCGTAGGCGATCAGCTTCTCCGGGTAGGGCCGGCTCAATCGGAAAAACCGCCCCAGGAAAAGGGTTAGCACTCCGAAAAGAACACCGAAAATCAGGAGCAGCAGAATGCCGAGATATTCCCTGGGGATGGCGTCCATGATCCGTACTCCGCTCAGCGCCGATTCTGCAACAACTGCTCGGCATAGGTCTGCCGGGCTGTTTGCGAGGCCTCAGCCGGGGTGGTAAAACTCAGGCAGCCGGTGGTGCATTTGGTGACGCAGGCCGGCTCCAACCCCTCATCGATCCGGTCCTTGCACAGGTCGCACTTTTCCACCTTGCCGGTTTCCGGGTTCCACTGGGGTACGGTCCAGGGGCAGGCGGTGATGCAGGCCTTGCAGCCGACGCAGGATTTGGCCTCGACATAGACGATGCCGTCCTTGTCGCGACGGCGCATGGCCCCGGTGGGGCAGGCATCGACGCACCAGGCCTTTTCACAGTGGAAGCAGGAGAGATAGACAAAATCGATCCGCGGCAACGGGCTTTCGGTCGAGGTCACCTCGATCATCCGGCAGTAGAAGGCGCCAGGACCGCTGTTGTTCTTGTCCTTGCAGTGGACCTCGCAGGCCCGGCAGCCAATACAGTCGGCCACGTCCTGGGTAATGATATATTTGCTCATTTTAGCTCTCCTGCGCTTAAACCGGGGTAACGGTGACAAAACTTTCCGCGAGATTGAGGCCGCCTCCGGCCTTGTCCCACTCCTTGAGCTTGCCCTGCATGTACATCTGATCGGCAAGCCCCTTGCCAAAGGATCGTTTCTTGGCAGGTACGTCGGTGCCAAAACCATGGAGCATAAAGACCGCCTCGGGATGAATCAGGTCGGTGACATAGGCGGCAATCTTCCCCTGCTCTTCACCAGCGGTCACCAGCACCTGGTCACCGTCCTTGATGCCCAGCTTTTTGGCAGCTGCGGTGTTGATCCACAGTTTGTTGACATCAAGCAGTTCGCAGAGGATCGGATTGTTTTGATGCTGACCGTGGGCCTGATAGCCGTTCCGGCCAAACAGCAGGCGGAAACTGCCTTCCGGCGGTTGTTCCGGGGCCTCGTAAGGCGGTAAGGAAGGGATGCCCATGGCCTCCCATTTCTGGTTGATGATCTCGATTTTTCCCGATTCAGTGCCGAATTTGAGCTTGTCCCGATCATACCAGATGGCCTGGCTGCTCAGCTTGACAAACCCCTTGGCATCGAAATCGGTGACCGACAGGCCGGTGTCCTGCAACTGGTACTGCCAGATATCCTCAATGGAATTGAAAGGAAAGCAGTCCCCCTTGCCCATCCGTTTGGCCAGGTCGATGTAGATCTCCCAACCGGCCTTGGTGTTGTTTATGGGTTTAACACACTGCTGCCGCCGGCCGAATCCGGGTTTAAGCCCCTTTTCGGTGCGCAGGATATCATCGCGCTCGACAAAGGTATTTTCCGGCAGGATGACATCGGCAAACCAGGCGGTTTCACTGAAATTGACGTCGACGGCCACGATCAGGTCGAGCTTGTCGAGGATCCGCCGCTGCTCATTGGTGTCGGGCAGGGCGATGAAGGGGTTGTGACGGTGGACAAAATAGGCTTTGACCGGATAAGGGCTGCCGGAATCGATCGCCTCGTAGGCAGTCTGGAGCATACCCGCTCCCTTGTCCCACTGGGGATAACGGGTGCCGCAGCCGTCCGCCCGCTCCTCATTGACCGCAGGGACAAGGGCTGCCAGACTTTTCAACCCTGATTTGCCTGCATCCTTGGGTCCCTTGGGATAGAAAAGCCCGCCAGGTTGCTCGATATTGCCCAGGAGCGCATTGAGAATATGGATCATCCGAGAAGCATGAAAGGAATCGCGGTACCGGGCCAGCATCCAGCCGGGATGAATGATCACCTTGGGCCGGTCCTGATTGAGTTCCCGGCAAAAGGTCTCGATTTCGTCGGCACTGATTCCGGTTTCAGCCGCTGCCCACTCGGGGGTGTAGGGTCCGAGGAAGGTTTTGAATTCGGAGAGCCCGTTGATATATTTTTCAGCGAAATCAATGTCATAATAATTGTTGTAAACAAGGCAGTGGGCAATGCCCAACAGCAGGGCATAGTCGGTTCCCGGTTTGATTTGCCAGTAGCGACTGGCCTTACCAGCAGTCACCGAAGCGCGCGGGTCGACATAGGTGACACGAGCTCCGTTCTTGATGCCCTTGAGGAAGTTTTTCACTTCCTTAACCTTGAGGGACTCGGTGATGTTCCGGCCAAACAGGACGATGTGGCTGGCATTCTCGTAATCGTAGGAAAAATCCTTGCGGCCCAGGCCGTACACTGACTTGGATGCGTGATGCACGTTCCGGCCGCAGGTACAGTCGTGGTTGATGTAGTTGGGCGAACCCAGGGACTTGACAAAGGCCTGACGCAGGTCGGCAAAAGGGCCGCCGCGATCGGAAAACATGATGGATCGACCGCCATGCTCAGTGATGATGGTATTGAGGCGGGAGGTGATGTACTCATAGGCTTCTTCCCAGGAGGCTTCCCGCCACTGCCCTTCTCCCCTCAGTCCCATGCGAAGGAGCGGTGCCGTGGGGCGTTGCTTGTCCAGACGCTGAGCAAAGGCGGCGCCGCCTTTGGCGCAGAGACTGCGTCCCATGCCGCCATCATGGCTATTACCTTCAATCCAAATAGGCTTGCCGTCTTCCACCTGCACCGATATCGGACAGCGCACGGCGCACATCCCGCAGATGCTGTATTTGGTCTCTTTCATCGTTTCTTTCCTCAACTTGGATACCGCACCTCAGCCTGCCGAAATCCGCCCCGACAGCCCCCACCCACTTTAATAAATTCGAATGATATAATTCATACAAGTCCCGAAGGTCAATTGTAGCAGCCCTCAGCTCCTGATACCCTTTTCAGGGAAATTACCTTTTCCACCTTCTTTCTATTTAAACGGAGAAACGGAATATTGCACTGTTTCCACGCTCTCCAATCAACGATTGGATGCAAACCCGCCGCTATACGGAACAAAACTTTAAAAGTGATTGGTATATCTACAAAATTCGAAGTCAAAAAGAAAATCTATTTTGCATCAACAAATGATAAATCCAATTGATTATCAGGGGCAACTTTCAGGTATCAAATATGTTCCCAAGGCACAGAAAAATTCTGTGCCAGGTCAGCCCCGAGGTCCCCGAGTCTGAAGAGGTGCCGATTATTGAGACAGGTGTATAAGCAATGAACCAACCTATTTTGCAAGGAGAAGTTCAATGTCAAACCCACCTCATCGTCCACGTCACAGCGCAGAATTTAAGGCCACAGTAGCCCTGGCCGCACTGTCGGAGTCCAAGACTCTGGCTGAACTGGCTACTGAGTACCGGGTTCACCCGACCCAGATCACCCGCTGGAAGCAGGATCTGACCAAGAACGCTTCTGAGCTTTTTGGCAAGGGCAAGAAGAAAGAAGTCAACCATGAGGCCGAAGTGGCCGAGCTCCACCGTCAGATCGGCAAGCTCAAGGTTGAGAACGATTTTTTAGCCAATCTGCCCGGTCTGAACTTGGCCGGGCGCAGAAACAACAGGTGATCGCTATGGGACATCCTGAAGTTTCTGTTCAGCGTTGCTGCCAGCTTTTCGGACTGCCTCGTTCCAACTATTACCGCGGCCTTGGCTTCGGTCTACGTGTTGGTGATTTGGAACTGATGGCCCGGATAGACAAACTCTATATTGAGCACCCCTGGATGGGGAGCCGTTCCTTTGCTGATCACCTCACAACTCCCGAACTCGTGGTGGGAAGAGGTCGTGTCCGTCGCTTAATGCGGGTCATGGGCATCGAGTCTTTAGCTCCCAAGCCGGGCACCAGCAGGCGACAGCCGAAGCATCCGGTCTATCCCTATCTGCTCCGGGGAGTGACCATTGACAGGCCCGATCAGGTGTGGGCGACTGACATCACCTACATCCCTATGGCTCGGGGTTTCATGTACCTGATCGCGATCATGGATTGGGCCACCAGAAAGGTTCTCGCCTGGCGACTATCCAACACTCTGGACACCAGATTTTGCGTTGAGGCTTTGAAAGAGGCTCTCTTTAAATATGGCGCTCCTGAGATATTCAATACTGATCAGGGGTGCCAATTCACCAGCGAAGCGTTCACCTCAGTCCTCAAGGCCTGGAACGTCAAAATCAGCATGGACGGCAAAGGACGATTCAAGGACAATATCTTTATCGAGCGACTTTGGCGCACCCTGAAATACGAAAGGATCTACCTGAAGTCATACGAAACGGGAACTGAGCTTGTCAAGGATCTGACTTCCTGGTTCGGCTGGTATAATGAGAAAAGAAAACATTCGTCACTTGACAAGCAGACTCCAAATGAGGCTTATTCAAAACGAATCGAACAATTGAGCAAGGCAGCCTGAGGCCTGTAACTGTATAATAAAAGCAACATTGCTTATTTCACACCTCAGGATGTCTCACAAACCCCGACCACCTCAGTCATCGACCGGATGACCAAGGAGTCGTCAGGCTAAAATAGAAGGGTAGATATCTCAAAAACAATGCACCTCCCGTCGATATACTTGTCTTTATAAAAACCCTCCGGACAAAAAAAACGGGTAACTGAATTTCTCCAATTACCCGTTTATACTGGCGGAGCCGACGAGACTCGAACTCGCGACCTCCGGCGTGACAGGCCGGTTGATATGCAAAACTATAATGAAAATTCAAGCTATTGAATCACTGGGGACATTCAAAAAGACTCCTCACAATTAGAAAAAGCCCCCCTGTAAGCCCCCTTCCCTAGAGATTCGGATACCCTTAGATGGTACATTATTTTTCCAGGTGTCCGGGATCAATGCGGGATATTTCCAAAATTAAAACCTTCACCTATTCTCCGATAGCCATTCTCATTAAAATGATTAGTAATATAAAAAAGAGTTAACTTCCTTACGCTTGAAAAATCAATAGGTATGAAGGCGACATTCCATTTGTTCCGTGACTACTACAAGAGGTGTCTATATGGATACATTTACAAAGGACGGTCTAAATTATGAATATAATTGGTCTCAGTATGAAAAAAATGATCCAAAGATCTCAGGAATGCCGGATGATACTGAATTTAACAGAAAAGAGGGCCTTGAAGTCCTTTACATCGTAAATTTTCTAACAGATCACTTGGCCTATGGAGTCGATTGCTTTGGAAATAAAGTAGAACAAATGATGCGCGATCAACTACCCAAAGAAATCAAAAATCAGAAAGATACGATTCAATGGATCAAGGATAACTGGAAAAATTATGTGGTAAAATGTGGTGAATAATTTTCTGCCGGTGGTCAAGTGACAGACAAATTCAACTTCAGGGCAGCTTTTTGATACCTGGAATTGAAACCGCGTATCCCCTCCCCATTCAATTGTTTACATCCGGGATACCTTCAAAAGGTAATCCGGCCACTTTTTCTCCGTATAGTTGAAATTTTCGTTGAAATTATTTTGATCATTATGTACAAAATAATTGATAGCTGTCGGAGCGACAGCTCTGCTCTCAAGACAATTTCAAATGAGGAGGCGCCTATGAGAATCGTATTAATTTTGATTTCGTCGTTGCTGTTAAGTTTTAGCGCTTATGCCGCAGATGATGCATCCAACAAGGCTAATTTTGAAAAAGAATGTGCTGCCATGATTGCCCCCGATGGTGCATGTGGTAATGTTGTCGCTGGTGGAGGAGGAAGAAGAGGCTGCGTCAGCAAACCGGAAAATTTCGAGAAAGCAACCCCGGCTTGTAAGGCTGTTATTGAAGAATGGCGCGCGATGCAGAAAAAATAAATTTCTGAATTCTTAGGTTCGAAATTAATTTCGAGCAAAGAAATTAGGCTGAGAAGGGGGCGATTATTTCGCCCCTTTTTTTATGCAAAATCGGACAGCAAACAAGAATCAACATCCTGTGCCAGGGGGCATATTTTAAATATAAGGAGCAAGTTTCGAGGACTTGTCTAGTTTCAAACTACATCTTCGACACATTGATAACACGAGAAAGATTCCTATAGAATTTAGAATCCCTAAACATTTAGCTCATATCGTAGTCTTTTTTAAACTGCGATACTTTTAGTGGATCGACGAACCGCCCCTCAGGTGACTGTGGATGCGGTAATTGTCCTCGATTAAAATGAAATAGTTTCGACTTGACCTGACACCTCACTTGAAAAAATGAGGGTTACCAGTTTTGATAATGGTGCGAACCAACCATCAAAACAAATGGAGGCAACCCTCATGCTGCATGGTAACGAACGAATCGTAAAACACAAGATTGGATTGCTCAATCTGGCGGAAGAACTCTCTAATGTCTCGAGGGCCTGCAAGATCATGGGTCTTTCCCGAGATACCTTCTACCGTTACAAGGCGGCTGTTGGTAACGGTGGCATCGAAGCGCTGATCGATAAAAGCCGTCGCAAGCCCAACATCAAAAACCGTGTCGAGGAGATGACGGAAGCGGCTGTGATTGCCTATGCAGTCGAACAACCTGCTTATGGCCAGGTGCGGGCCAGCAATGAACTGCGCAAGCAGGGTATATTCATCTCTCCAAGCGGGGTGCGTTGTGTCTGGCTGCGTCATCAACTGGGGCGGTTCAAGGATCGCTTGCGAGCACTGGAGAGCAAGGTGGCGAAGGAGGGTTTGATCCTCACCGAGGCACAGGTGCAGGCGCTTGAGAAGAAAAAGGATGATGACCTTGCCTCTGGCGAAATTGAAACTGCACATCCCGGCTATCTGGGCTCCCAGGACACCTTTTATGTCGGCACGCTCAAAGGTGTGGGTCGAATTTACCAGCAGACCTTTGTCGATACCTATTCCAAGGTGGCGTTCGCCAAGCTCTATACCACCAAAACACCGATTACCGCCGCTGATCTGCTCAACGACAGGGTGCTGCCATTCTTTGAAGAACATCAGCTACCAATGTTGCGGATCATGACGGATCGGGGAACGGAATACTGCGGCAAGGTGGAGACGCACGATTATCAGCTCTATCTGGCCGTGAACGATATCGAGCACACAAAGACCAAGGCCCGGTCACCGCAAACCAACGGAATCTGCGAGCGGTTCCATAAAACCATCCTCAATGAATTCTACCAGGTGACTTTTCGCAAAAAACTCTATGCTACAATAGAGGAACTTCAAAAAGATCTCGATGAATGGCTGGGCCGCTACAACACCCAAAGAACCCATCAGGGGAAAATGTGCTGTGGGCGGACTCCACTGGAAACACTTGAGGATGGAATAAAATTTTGGCAGGATAAAAAATTGAATCAAATTTGACCTGACAGACACCAATAAAAAACTGGCAACTGTCAGATTAAGTCCTAACTACTACAATTAAAAGGATCTTCGGGTAATGTCCCGTTGGCACGGAAATATCCCAGCCCCCCCGACCCATCCGGGGCACCTGGGTGGGCCACATTACCGTCTCTGTTAATCCACTGGCGGTTTCTGGCCTCGGCTTCGGGTTTGAAATCCGGATTCCCGGTAGATCCATAGAAATATTTGTCGATATCGATCCACCCTTGTAACGAGTCAGCCGGAAAATTTTGATACTTCTTCCTTTTGATACTGTCGAATGACTTATCTCTGTCAATTGTTGGAAATTTCTTCCCATCTTTCAATGGTGTTGGTGTCACTAATACCTGGTTAGTTTGCCCTCCTTCTATTGTATACCATTGTCCCTCCTTGTAATCATTAGGGTCCAGAGCCTTCATGGCTTGCGTGCAGATACCCATATGTGTACCTTTCCAAATGCAAATATCTCCGCTATCTGGCATTCCCTCACCTGAAGCAACCCAGGCGTGTTCTTTACGATCCGCTACTAGTAGGCTTTTAATGACTGATGTATCGAAATTCACATACTTGTCTGGCAAATTAATTCCATGGCAATACTGAATAACGAACGCATTGCAGCAAGAAAGAAAACTAGGATTCCCTTCAAGATGCGCTTGCCAACTATCCATCAATCTTTTGTGAGTAAGGCCTGTTAGCGATACGAATTCCGGCATAAGAGATGTTATCTGTTCTTTACCAACTTTTGACAGTAGCCAAACCATTGCATCTATACGTTTTTGTGATGTCATAGCATTGCTCCAGAATAAAACTGATAAAAATGCTCCTCAAGGATTTTCCGGGAATAAACCACTTCTACAGTTTTATCATTGACAATTAACCATATGAAATAAAAAGCCGTGAACCCGCGTTCACACTGTGTCATTGGAGCTTCTCGTGTACAAGACACAAGCTAAAGCTATACTTTAGAATACCATTGGTGACCCATTGCATATACTGTCAGCGTTTCTCACCACTCAAGAAACAGAACCTTGTCCCTATCCCCCTCGTTTCTTAAAAGTGGGGCTCAGTTCCGTAAACTGTTCCTATATTTCCAAGTAGTTCAAGTCTCCTGGGGGGACCGCTACATTTACGGTACACCGCCGCGAAGGTCGGTTTAATTTTCTGTCGTTATCGATTTTTCTTTAGGTTGCTGCATGCAGTCTGCTGTTTCCATCTCCAGAAGATAATCAGCAAATTTTCTGTCAATATTTCTTGTGTGATCTTGGAACCATTCTCCAAGGAAGAGAATGACTGCGTCAGCCTCAGCATTTTCATCGACAAGGATTAGCATGTTTTCCTTGGTTGAAAGTTGTCCGATCAATTCAATATGCAAATTTCTATGATGTAAGAAGTCGGGATATTCATATTTTCGCATCATATTTTCTTCGCTTATAAAATGAAATTTTGCGTAGGCATTCAGCTCGTTGATCAAATCCATCCTAAATTGAACATCCTTCGCTTGAAGCAACTCGTTGGCTAGTCGGTTGATTAAGTTAAAAAAGAAGTGATGTTGCAAGTCAATGTCTTCGATTCCGAGTTCATAGCATTCCTTCCATTCTCCAAGATGTTTTGACACGCTACCCCCTTAATTAATAATCTTTAACAAGACATCCTGCTCCCAAGGCTCACCGGGGGAACTAGCTCGATATTACTGAAGTCACAACACACCTTTTGCGGTAGTCGTCAAAAATTCGTTTTAAAGGAGGACAAACTCCCACCAATTCCGCCACCAGAAAATCAGTCTTATTGGCGAAGTATACTGTCACCATCCCATGAATGAGGGGTTAGGTGTCGCTTTTCTTGCCATTGCCTAGCTTCGGCGGGAACCGCCACCAAGCCCAAGCCACAAGCAGCCCGAAGCATGTATAGGCCATGGAGAAAACCCAAACAGGTGCCTCGAAGTACAGAACTCGCTGGACCCAGTGCTCAATGAAGCTGCGTTTGTAACCGAATTGGCCCGCCTGCTCCCGCAACGAGGACTCAAGCTCAGTGAGCGCGCAGTACTGCCCCATCCAGGCCTGCAAGATCACGACGCCGATAGCTGCCAAGTGGGCGACCCGCCACCACGGGTTATTGACCCAAGACCAGCCAGCCCTGCTGCCAAGAAGAATCACCGGGAGACCCAGGACCACGAACAAGACGACTACGAAGTGGAGAAGTAAGATCGTGTCTGCGAGGGCTTGATATGGCAATGGCGTTTCCCATTTCATATACTGTCGCCGTTTCTCCCCGGCATCGGGATTCGAATCCGCGATTAAATGTATATCTTATTGTTATCTAAGAAAAAATAATAACTATGTGATACCGTTTCGATACGGTTCTTTCGCTCAGGATTCGCTTAGCGGTAAACATCTTTTCTGTGTCCGACTTTCACGATGTGGATAAGGAGTTCGTTGTCGTGGATCGAATAGACAATTCGATATTGTCCTTGCCGGACACGATACAGTTCTAATCCGGTAAGTTTTTGACTACCGGTAGGGCGCGGATCGTTTGCAAGCAACTCAATCTTTGACAGGATTTTCTTTAGGTCGGTTTTTGGAATGCTTTTTAATTCCTTGTAAACCGACTCCTTGAAAAGGATTTCAAATCCTGCCATCTTGTTGGAGCCTTTTTACCATTTCCGAAAAACTGATCATCGGTTCGTCAATCCGTTCTTCATAGGCGGCTATATCAGCCGCATCTTCTGCAAGCGCATCTCTAACAGCCTGGTTCACCAAGGCGGAAATCGATTTCGAAGTTTCTATTGATTTTAGCTTCAATGCCTTATGCAACATTGGGTCGAGATAAATTGTGGCTCTTTTTTGTGTGGATTCCATAGTGTCACCTCCAAAGTAACATTAACGCTATAACGTCATAACGTCAAGATCCAGTCGCCACACTTAGAGCGGGAGTTGAATCCGCGTCCACCTCTGAGCTTCTCGCGTACACGACACGAGTTAAAGCTATGCTTTAGAATACTATCGGTGACCCATTACAGATACTGTCCCCGTTTCTCACTCAGAGCGAGGGGCGGACAACGGATGGTTCCGGTTGGCAAAACCATGCACCGAATTATATTCAAAACCGGCGGCTTACGTCTCCGGCTTGAACAGCTCGCGATAGATGAATAGTACCAATAATACGAAAAAACCAAAGCCGCCCCAGATTAGTGGCCTCATATACGAGGGAGGACGAACCTCAATGTGGCAGGACGCCGGAGTGGACGAGGAAAACACCTGATTGAGCTGGGCTGCGGTCACGTGGGCATGTGCCACCGCATCGCCGTCTTCGAACTCGGCAGCAAACACCGATTGGTCGCCCGAGGTCAGATAGAGGAACACCCGAGGGCGACTGCGCCGATAGGTTTTGACCTGCACCGCTGCTGTGGCACTGGTTCCCAGCGGAACCCGCCAGGACTGGGGCCCCTGAGATGTGTCCCTCTGGAGTATACAGGTAATTTGCAGCGCTTTGTCACAGTTGATCGCGTAACCGTGTACTGGACCGAAGTGGATGAGCGCCACTCCGCCCACGACCATCGCGGCAAGCAGACTAACGACGGACCACTTGAGAAGCTGCAGGTGTAATGACGAAGACATAAGATTCCAGAGAAAGCGAAAGTCTCAGGGAGTGTCAGCGCAGACTAACGCAAAGTTCAGCGGGCGTAGCGAAGCTCCATTGGAACATTAAGTTAGGCTTTGTTGCTAATTTTACTGGGGTTCGCAAAGCCTACGCGCTGGCGGAGCCGACAAGACACGAACTCGCGACCTTCGGCGTAACAGGCCGGTTAACGGTGATACTTTGTTAGTTTTTTCAATATGTTGTTGTTTTTAAAACAACCAAAACAACCTTAAGGGAATGCGAAAAGCCCCCAACGAGGCCCCCGGAATCGGTGGAAGTTGAACGCGTTCACGCAGTGTTATTGGAGCTTCTCGCGAGCAAGACACGAACCAAAGAGCTATGTGTTTGAATACCATCGGTGACCCATTATATATACCGTCCCCGTTTCTCCCAATTGTTTATTAATAATTATTTTCTATTAGTATGTTTATATGGTGCAATTCCTTTTCTATATCTGCCAATCTTAGTTGAAGTTCTATTTCATTCATAAAAGAAACATTTCCATGGTCAATATATTGTGATGCTGATCGTATCAGCTTTTGTATTGAATTTTCAAAATTATGAAATTCATTATGAAAATATTTCTTTTGTTTTTTGAGCAAATTGTAATCTATCTTTTCCAGCTTTTCATTTTTATATTGCTTAATAAAAATACTAGATTTATCTTCAAAGCAAAGGTTATTGCATATTGAAATATATTCATTTCGCATTCTCAGCAACTCTATCTTGTACTCTTTGAGAAGAGATAGCATTCGCTGGATATCACTCTTTTGCTTGAAGTTATTATTTTCAAAATCATTCATCTTTTGTTCCAAGTTAATAGTGCAGTTGTTGTGGCAATTAATCTTTTCAGGGATATGGCTTTTTCATTGTTTCCGTATCCGGGACAATTACAACAAAGTGTTTCTCCGCGAGAAGTTGAGAATACCCCTATTGTAAGGCACCCAAATACATTTTCGAATCTGAAATTATATTGGTTTTTTTTAGATTTTATATCATCAATAACTTCTTTATAGATACCTGTGGTATAGTGCTTTTCAACATTACTACAATCAAAATTCCACAAATCTTGTTTTCCAATAAAATTTAATAACCATATTGGCTTATTATCAATTTTTATTGATTCTGATACTTTTTTAAATAATTCAATTTCTACATTTCTTCTTGTTATTAAATATTTTTTTAAAAATTCTTCTTTTGAATCTCCATCTAGATAATCAGATGTCAATCTATAATCAAACTCTCCAATTGAATTGGTACCCGTAAGAACAAACATATATAATACCATTATAATATCCATCTTCTATATCTCGACCAATTTTTTTCCACATTGAATCAAGTCTGTGATCTTGTCCAGGTACGATATCCAAATGAGTTTTTATTTTGATATCGCACATATTTAATATTTCCGAATCTAAACTTTCTGTATACACAGAATGTGTGTCTAGTATTGATTTACTTTTCCCATTGAGAATTACTCCTAGTGTAGTTTTTCCCACTCCTCCTGGTCCAATCACTAAAATCCTATTATTATTTTTAATTATTCTATTTATAATATTTCCTACAGCAGGCCATTGTTTTGCTCGTTCTAATAATTCAATTAATGATTTAATTTCACTAAATATAGGCATAATTCACCATTATATTTTTTTCACTGAAATGTTAATATCTCCCCATGTTTTCACAATCTTTTAAATGTACTACGCCACGCCCCTCCCGTTTTTCCAATCAAAAAAAGGACCATAAAGAGGCCGTCGCCGATGGAGTTCAACGATTGCCAGTAGAGCGATTCATGGAATAAATTTTTTGGAAGTGTTTAAAAAAAATTTGTGTTTGTTTATGATTTTTAATCATCTCCGAAATTAGCAACAGCTCCCAAAAGGGCTCTTTCGGTGACATAATAAGGTATAAATTTAGATAAATAATACTTGAAAGAAATGAAATTTGCGCACATTATCAACATAATCAATATTAATAAAACAATATACTCGATTATTATAAAATCATGAATTCCCCATAATAAACAAATAGCAAAAGAAAGTAGAATTTCAGAAATCATGTGAAAAGATTTAATCTTTTCACGATGCCCACTCAATTCAACAGATATATCCTTTGATATAAAAAAATTTAAACTATTATCTTCTGATTTAATTATATTAATTCTTTCGTATTTTTCTTTTACAATACTGTTGAAATCTAATTTTTTTGTGAAAATTTTAAATAAATATCCTTTTATTTTTAAATAAATATAGTTATTGATAAAAACGAATGCAATGCAAGCAAAAAAATCCATCACTGATATTTCTGAAAATAATCCAGAATCAAAATCAAAAATATAATTAATCTTTATTTTTGAAATTCCAACCAACAATCTATTATCATTTGTGTTTAAAGAATACGAGTAAGTTGAAAGTATGAACAATAAAAATATAAATATTTTATATATTGGAAATTTTGATGTTATATCATTAATATATTTTTCCTGTAATGTTTTTGTGATTTCATCCATTGTTAACCATATCTATAAAATAGATATCCCCAGCTTTTGGGTCGAAAGCGCCATATTCAATAAATGGGCACCCTATAAAATGCATTATTTCATCATCTTCGAAATATGGTATAGCTTTATTTAATTCATTTTTATTTATAAATTTAATATTAGAAGTATGATTTGTCGATGTATTTTTAATTTTACCGTTTAAATTGTTCTTATCTAGAGATATTACTTCTGCTGTATATATGACCGGATGACCTAATGATTTTTTTGATACCGCAGAGTGAAATCTTTTTGCTTCAAATTTATTAAAATTATAACGCTTGCTTGTCTCACCTGTTAAGAGCAACTCAAAGAAACTGTTTCCTGCGCTTTTTGATCGAATTATGGCCAAAATTTGATCAACCTCTCTCACTATTGCCCTGTCTCCATACGTTCTAATAACGTTTGCATCTGGCTCATCAAGCATATGTTCGAAATCAGAGGGTTGAAATTGCCCGGCTCTTACCTGCTCAATCCTCCTAACTAAAGAGTCTTCCAATCTTGTACTTTCAAATAGTCCTTCTTCTAAAGATTGCCCAACGGCTGTCGATATAGCTTCAGATACTCGATCAGTTATTGATTTTGTAAATGGATTGTTAGCTATAAACTCAAGGATATATCCGCCTTCCCTTGAGCTCTGTACAAGGAGCTCAACGTCTGGATAAAATATTTGAGGCATTTTTGCATATTTCCAGAGAGCTCCTCTTCTTTTTTCCAAACATGCTCGATCAAAGCAATTTTGCAAATGCGTTAGCGTTTTCCCTAGAGTTCTTAGAGAAATTTGATGATTGACTACAATATCGCCATCAAAATGAATCATCACGTAAGACATTTTATTTTTTTCTTCCTTCGCTTAATTTTAAAGAAGCTGATGGCGCTAACTGCCTTAGAATTGTTCAACTAACTTGGCAGTATCATAAATTATTATTAAATTTTTTCATAAAACTATCAAAATTAGAGCTATTTACTCCGGCTATCGTTTCCTTCTTGTTAGTTTTTAGGTTCCCCGCACGAAACGGTGCGTAAAACAGCTTAACAAATTTAAAAGCATGAGTTCTTTTAGGTAGATAAAGGCCGGCCAGCCAATAATCTATCTACAGAGGAACTCATGCTTGTTGAACAGATAATCAAACAGACGGTTGATTTGCAAGGTTTTCGAGTACATACGGTCACCAAAGACTCCGATGGAATAATCGCTGAAATTCGTCCTGATGCCCGCCACAGGGTGCGATGCGGGTCATGCGGACATCCTGCCGTCTACCGGGATCGGCGAGAGGTGCGATTCTTTCGCCACGTGCCTCTGTGGAATATACCTGTCTGGGTCAAATATGTACCTCGTCGGGTGTCTTGTTCTCGATGTGGAGGCGTCCGCACGGAGAAACTTCCCTGGGTGACGGGCAAGCAACGCTTTACTCTTGCCTACAGTTGCTACCTGGCCAAGTGGGCCGAGATGCTGCCCTGGTACTCTGTCGCCAAACTGTTCAGTTGTGCCTGGGGTACGGTTGCCACAGCAGTCAAAAGCGTAGTGAAATATGGCATGGAGCATCGCGATCTCAGCGGCATTACGCATATTGGTATTGATGAGATTTCGCGGAAAAAAGGTCATGTCTACCTCACCAATGTGTACGATCTCCGCTCAAAAACCTTGATCTGGAGCGGGGTTGAAAGAACCAAAGATACCTTGCGCAGCTTTTTCAACTACCTCGGGCCAGAGCGGACAAACAAACTCCAGGGCATCTGTTGCGATATGTGGAAGCCCTATGTCGAGGTGATCAAGGAATGTGCTCCGCAGGCAACTCTTGTTTTTGATAAATTTCATATCGTTCGCCACCTGATGGAAGCGGTTGATCAAGTCCGGCGAGATGAGATCCGAGAAAAAGGAAAGGAACACAAGGAGCTCATGAAGGACAGCCGGTATATCTGGCTTAAGAATCCTTGGAACCTTACGCCGAAGCAAAGGATCAGACTCAGCAGCCTTGAGCATATGAATCTGAAGATCAACAGGGCCTATCTCCTCAAAGAGCGCTTTCGAGATTTATGGTCCTATAAGACAAAAACCTGGGCCAGGAAGCACTTGAAGCAGTGGTTTTGGTGGGCAACGCATTCTCGCCTGGAACCCTTACGCGAGTTTGCCTGGATGGTCCGACGCCATGAAGAAAACATCCTGACCTGGTTCCACATGCCCATCAGCAACGGCACTGTCGAAGGGCTCAACAATAAAGCCAAAGTCGTCAGCCACAAGGCCTATGGGTTCAGAACAGCTGACCTCTTTATCTGCAACCTCTACCACTGTATGGGCAACTTACCGGCCATACCGCTCATGCACCGTTTCATGTGAGGAACCAGTTTTTAGTGTCCCTTTTGGTTAATCGTGTCCTTTAATTTCCAAGCGCCCCCTGAGGTTATATATTCAGAATCACTCGGGTGAATTGCGACAATTTGGCCCGAAAACTTCATTTATTGCATGACGAAATTAACCGCACAGGACACTAGTCTTCTTTCGAGATATTTTTTGTTTGCTGTTACCGCTTCCAGTTGAGCAGTTTTTATCTGTTCGTGCTTGATTGCCTCTTGCCTCTTGCCTCAAGAGGATTGTTGATCCAGCGAGAGCTGACGCGCACATTATGATAGTGGCCCATTTTTTCAAAAGATCAAAATTGTATTTCTATTTTATATTCTGGTAAGCTCTTTTTCCGTATTTCGGGCCATAGAAATTTCCCATAATACTTTACTTCCTCATCGTAATTATAGATGTAACTTACTATTTATTTGTTCTTATTTGCATCTATGCTACTTTGGATGATGGAAAATGCTCGCCACTATCCAACCCGGTTTCTTTTCTTATTTTCCATTCCTCATAATCGAAGAACGCCCTTATCATTTGCTGCTGAAATAAAACCCTAAAATCAGCACTCTTGTGCTTCTCTTCTTCGTTTAGCCATTCATTTACTTCGACAAGCAGAGGGTTGATTTCAGCCCCTTCGTTTATTCTTTTCGGTCCTTCTCCCGTCATAACCCATCTTGTTAATAATCCGAAGTTCTTCTCGATTTCATATGCCCAGTTTGCCGGGAAATTATCTTTTGCTTTTGCCGCGCTAATTGTCGATTGATCTTTTTTAATGATTTTAGCTAGTTGACGCAAGCTTCCAACGCTAGTTTCACTCTTTATTCTGTCGAAAATTGCATCAAAAACCGGGCTGATGGATTTATTCATCATTTTTTCCTTGACCGATGGGAATATTCAACATATAAAGATTCAAATGATGGAAAATTCAATCACCTGATTACACCATAAGATTATTCAACGCGAACCAAAACCAAGACACCCAATGACCCCAAACGACTGCCTAACCCTTTTCGGCCTCTTCATCGTCTTCCTTGGTCTTGGCCTGCTTATCTATGCCTGCCTGTTCAGGATTTACCTAGGGTTGCACTTGCAACTCTTTCCCAAGCTCAACGAACAATTCGAACGAATGCTCAAACGCATGGACTCAAAATGATCATCGCAATCACCGGCATACCAGGAAAAGGCATGAGCTACGAACCCCTAGCACCCACATCTCTGCACCTTCAAGAGACATCCAATTCCAAGGGCTACAACAACGTTGAACTGACAGCCGAACGACTCCTCGCCTCGCCAGAATACACCATGATTGAATCCAAATTCCGCGCCACTGACCGCAACCTCACCATCCGACTGCGCAACCATGAAAACAAGCGGCCCTGAACTCGGTGACATCTCCGACATGCTGTGCAGCACCTGCGGCAGGCCATTCGAAGTCACGATTACCCAAACACCGGAAGGCGAACACGAGACCTATCTCCAGTGCTGGACCTGCTTCTGCAGCATCAAACTGCAACGACATGAACCCCGGCGAGAAAGTGCCACAGTCCACTAAGGTATAAACGAACAACTCACCAAAATCCAAAGAAAAAGAAGGAGAAACAAACCATGTCACCAGAAAAAACAGCCGACAAAAATACCGCAAAACCAGGAACCCTCTGGCTCTCGGGCCGTATCAAGGAGTCACAACAGGTGGGCACCGATAAGGATAATTTCCCGATCATCGAAACCATCTTCACCACTCCGGCCCCGGACCCTCATTCCCATCCGATCAAATACTGCATCATGTCTAAGTCCAAACTCGGGATGCCGAACGAGGATCTGTCCATTGAAGTCGAGGTCCAGTGCCGCCCGTGGAAGGATAACAAAGGCCGCTGGCACTATCCCCATTACCTGTGGGCGGTCTGATGACCAGACGTGCCCAATGTTCGAACCCATGGAGAGCCGACCGGCTTCCGGCGTCTGCCGGTGCCGGGCGGAACTCCATGGAAGGCCATTGCCCCGCCGCTCATTGCGGAGCCTCCGGGCAGATGGATGAACCAAGCACCTCTTTTTCCCTGACGTATAGCGAAAGAGGGGAGCGCCTGTGCCGGTGCGTCGCTGCCGGAATAATCACCAGGGAGCAGGCCCAAGAGATCGGCAATTACCTGTTCCCCGTACTGAGCGACTGAATACAAAAAATGAGCGGGTTTTGGGGTGCTCGCTCTTGTTGTCAATCACCCCTTGGGAGGCACTGATAATGACTTGGACACCGATTATCAGTTCCACATTTTTTGATGGTGTAAGGGCAGATATGCTCGTCTCGGTAGGCGGTATTCTTGGCCTTGCGCTTATCATTTTCGGCCTTGCCATGCTGATGAGGGTCATCCGCTAAACAAGGTCAAACCGCAAGCATAAGGAGAAAACCATGCAAGCACTTTTCGACGCAGTCAACATCACCGGAGTTACCACCAACGTTTCCACCCTGCTGATCGGCTTTATCGGCATCGGCCTGCTCTTCCTCGGCTATGCCTATGTGAAGCGCACCATGCACGCTGGTAAAGGCGCCTGATCAACCCGGGGAGGGGTTTCCCCTCCCCATTTTCCTGGACTAAAACCATGCCGCAAGTCGATCCCATGTCCTATCTGATTGAAGCTGTCGGTCGCTTGACGGGCGGCTTGATCACGGATCTGCAGACCTTGTTTCTCGGCATGGTGGTCTGCTCGTTCATCCTCATGGCCTTGGATCTGCTCAAGGATGTCTTGCTTTCTCCGGTGGCTTCCTCTCAACGGGCTCGGGAAATCTACCACGATATCCGGTTCAAATCTCTGCCCGCCGCTCCGACTGTCTACAACAGCCCCGTATCCGAACGCCAGGATATCGAAATCTCACCTTTGCGCCAGTATGAGCTTGATCTGGCCTATCGCGGCGCGGACAGCCTGCCGGAAAGCGAAATCTCCATCTATGACCAGAAACAAAACACCTGGGAACGGGACGGGGTGGAACTGTCCGAGGATCGTTACCAGGAACTTGATAACGCCATGAGGCGCTGACATGACACTTAATCTTACCGCCTACGGTATGGGGCTTGGCCTGGTGCTGATCGGCTGGATCGCTGGCCTCGTGGTTAGCTACGTGTTTTCGCTTATTCGCGGCGTGGGGAACCTGGGATGACCGCCGCCGAACTCACCACCATCCTGGAGAATATCACCCTGCAGCTCGGGGATATCATGTCGTTTGGCCTGGGGGCGCTCTGCGCCATCGCCTTTGTGATTGCCGCGCATACGAGGTGGGACCAATGATCCAGCTGCCTGAAGGCTTTGATGCCGCTGCCCTGTTCTCCGAGTTGTTGCAACTGGCCGCACCCTTTGCCGGGATCGCCTTGCTGATTGCCTGCGGCTTCCTGATCAACCGAATGCTCAAGAAGGCACCACAATGAACCAGATTCCGTCTTTCCCCCTGATCCGGCGCTGGGCCTTACTGATCGCCTTTATCGGCCTCTGTTTCCTCATCGGCCTTTTGAAAAGGATACTGCTATGAAACTCCTGCTCTTCTACGCCCTCGGCGTCTACCTGATTTTTTTTATTACCGGCACTCACCTCAACAACGCTCACGGCGGCGGCCTGCCGGCGCAAACCAACGGCTTTCCTACCATCCGGAGCACAGAATACCCCAAGCATATTGAACCGGCCAAATCCTGCGGCGAATACCTGAGCGTTTGCGAGAAGTCCTGCAGCAACCGGGGCGACCTGTTCCGCTTCCTCTGCCTGGGTCAAGGGTTCAACCCCGAGTCGCAACGTTACCGCTGCCAGTGCGGCGATGATGCGTTTGGGCAACAGGTGGTGAAGGCAGCAGACCGCAACACCGAGAAGCGGGAGCCGGGGAAATGAAACGGTTCATCCTGCTCTTTATCATTTGTTCGCTTGTCATGCTTCCGGCTCGGTCCCATGCAGGTACTGCCCTCGCCATTGTTGGCGCTGCTGCTGTCGGTGCCTCTATGCTTGCCGCTTCTACCGGTCAATATTATGTCAAAACTGGTCAGATGCCGGAATATGTTTCCGCCACTGCTGGCGCGGTTGCTTCTGCCGCCGATAAACTTTTTCAGCCGTCATATCTAGCCGTTGGCCCTATGGCTCTTGTGACTGCTGCTTCTTTCCCTTCAATATCTTCCAGTTATCTTGGCAAAAATGCTTCTCTTGGGATTTCTGTTGGTGATCTGATTGATTATGTTCGTGGTAATCCAGGTGCTGCACCTGCTTTGCAAGACGCTGTCGAAGCTAATACTGGCCCTTCTATCTACCCATCAACTCAGTTTCATGTTGATGCTGTTATTGAATTGAGCAATCAGTCTTTCCGCCTTGCCACTACTTTTGTTGGTACTGGTTTTAAAGAATCCCTATCTGGAATGGCTGCTTTTACAGGGCACCCTGTTATTAACGGTTCAGACGGCTATTATTACGCATATACTTCAACGCAACTTTACCGCATTGGTCCTTGGTGGGCTGATAATCGCTTTTATGTTGACGTCTGTAACCTTGTAACAACTACAGCCGAGCCCACTATTTTACCTGAAGCTGGTGCGGTTGATTATGCCAATCTTAAAAATAACGTACTAGCCGCCCCGACTCCAGCTATTGCATCTGGTGTTCAAGCTGCTATTCGAGCCGCTTCTATAAACGACGTCACCACCGCTGAAGAGGCTCCACCTGTTGCCGTTTCCGCTACCACTACTCCGAAAATCACGCAGGCCGAAATTAACGACCTCTTAGCCCAGAACACCGCCGCCGTGGCTAACGCTGCCGCTGTTGCCGCTCAAGCTGTTGCTGCTGCTAATCCCACCGATGCAGCCGCCCAGATTGCTGCCCAACAAGCCGCCGTTACTGCTGCCCAAGCTGCCGCCGCCGCTGCCGATGCTGCTCAAAATCCAGCCGAAGAAACAGAAGTGCCACAAGCTGAAACGTTTCCCGCCGTAACTTCCGCCGCTTTTGAAGATGCTTACGATCCCGGCAACTTTGACATTCCGGAACGGTTCACCTCGTTCCTCAACACCGTTAAATCCTCGGGCCTCTTCTCGTTCTCTTCCAGCTTCTTCAACTCCCTGCCCGGTGGCGGTTCCCCGGTCTACGAAATCGAAGCCGGACAGTACGGCCACCATACCATCGACCTGAGTCAAACCCTTTCCACTGGCCTGGCTGTTCTTAAGACCATCCTTCTGGCCTGCTTCGGCTTCCTGTCGATCCGGGCCGTGATCATGAAGAGGTAGATATGAGCGGATTCGGCGTCATTATCGGTTGGCTGCGGACGTTCTGGGGATGGGTGGAAACCGGGTTTCTCTGGATTCTCGATGGCTTCATCCTTCTGCTCCAGTTCGTGGTCTTTACCATCTTCGACGGGCTGCTCTCGGTGGTTGAAACCGCCCTGGCCGCCGTTGATCTCTCTTCGATCCTGTTCAACTACGCGGCCACCTGGTCCCATCTGCCGACGCAACTCATTTGGCTGATCAATGCCGTGGGGCTGCCTCAATGCTTTGCCATTCTTGGCGCTGCCTACCTGATCCGGTTGGCTCTTAATCTCATCCCGAGTTGGGCAACCAGGGTGTAACCATGATTATCGGATTTGCCGGAACTCCCGGCTCAGGCAAGACTTACGAAGCGGTGAAGAAAATCACCGATAACCTGCAATGGGGCCGAGTGGTCTATACCAACATCGACGGCATGTCCGATCCGGAATGTCTGGAGATGATCAAGAGCTATTGCGGCCTTTCTGATCTGGCCTTGCGCAAGCAGCTGCATTTTCTCGAAGAAAACCAGCTGGCTGATTTCTGGATGCACGTGCAGCCGGGATCGTTGATTGTGCTCGATGAAGTCCAGAAAGTATTTGGTTCCAGGGAATGGGCGAGCGCCAAGAACAACGCCTTTGCGTCCTGGGCCTCGACCCACCGGCACAACGGCTTTGATGTGGTGCTGATCTCGCAGGCGGTGGAACGGATTGATTCCGCCGTTCGGGCGCTGTTGGAATGGACCTATGTGTTCCGCAAGGTCAACTTCTTCGGCAGTGCGATTCAACGGAAATACCTCTGTTCCTCCTACGGCGGGGGAGACACCAACGGTTCTCCGCTCAAGAAGTCGGTGCGGACCTATAACGCCAAGGTTTTCCTTTGTTATAAATCTTACGTCGCCAGTGATGTCAAGGAACTGGGGATCATGCAGCACGTCAACGTGCTCAAGCATCCGGTGTTCTTTGCTATCCCCATAGTCCTTTTCTTCACCCTGTACATGCTCTTTGCCAAGTCCAGCCTCGGCACCGGCGATCTGTTCGGCTCCAAGCAGGCCATGGCCGCCTATGAGCAGCGCAAGGGCAAGCAACCTTCAAATACCTCGAAAACCCCCGCTGCTGGCCGGCTCGATTCGATCATGCCCATGGATCGCGGCGGCCAGGTCGTTTTCACCAACCGGAAAAAGGAGACTCCATGAAAGCCTTCCCCTCGTTTCTCTTCTTTGCCTCCATGCTCCTGGCTGGAGCATTGGTCTTTGGTCTGTCCGGCTGCTCTTCCGAACCGTTAAAAGAGCTTCGACCAGCGGCCAGTCAACCGGCAAAAAACGAAGCGGCCAAGCCTGCGGAAAATCCAGCGCCTCCGGTGGTCAAGAAAGACGGGCCGGTTTCGGTTGATTTTGACAGGGTGCCGCTCTCCGATGTGGTGCTGTTTGTCACCAACCAGACCGGCAAGGGGTTCATTCTCAACGGTGCCGGAGAAAAGACCGTTTCCTGGATCGAATACAACATCCCCCGCGAGAAGCTGTTCGACTCCTTTTCCCATGCGCTGAGCTCTGCCGATCTGGTGCTGAGATCTACCACCGACGAAAAGACCGTCTTCACCATCGAACGGGCCGAAGATCTCAAGGTTCCCTTCAAGCTGGATTTCGCCACTTCCAACCGGGGCACCTTCTTCCTCCTCGGCTCCACCATCTATCCTCAAGACTCCTTTCCTCATCAGGTCAAATACGATGGCGGCCATTGGTACGCACTGATCCCGAAGACCGTGGCTGACCAACTCAATGCTACAGATGGGAAACCCGGTGGCAAGATCTGAGACACGGCCGCGACGCGGCGGCCGGAAAGCCGCGCTGCAGTTGCCTGTTGTTCTGCAAAGCAGGAAAAAACCTGGTTCTGGAAAACGAAAAAAGGGGGAAGCGTGCCCTCAAGCTCAGCGGCCCTTTTTTCGTCGTCTTACACGCAACCAAGATGAGCACTAGGGCTTCTTCCGTACCGACTCGCCGGTTCGCGGCGAAACGCGCTCTTGATCTGTTCGCCGCAGGCGGAAATCAGGGGCGGCGCGTGCCGGTCAGAAGATCCATCGTTGTTTAATAGTTTCACCTAAAACCTGGCTTGTGACGTTGGACATGATTTTCAGCAGAGCGCTACAGGGGTGCACGTGCCTTTTCATCCATCTTGCAAGTGTGTCTGGTTTCTGTCGGCTGGTCTGATCTTCACATGAGGGGGCACCGCGCCGCCCCTCTAAAAAAGAAAACCCCTTTGCTGTGCCAAGGGGGAGTAGGCACAACAAAGGGGAAAGGAGACTCAATATGGAAAGAAGTCTTGCTTCAATAATAGGTCGGACAAAAAGGCTCTGCAAGGCTATTTCAGAAAAAACCCTTTGCCGTGCGGTGAGTACCTTCGCGACAAAGGGTTTTACTCGATCAATGGGAGAGGCATCTCATTGACGAGCTGCCTAATTGTTAGACATTTTGCTTAGTCGGTCAAGTAATTAAATCGCATTATCATCCTGATAATTAACGACTTTTCTCGAATTCGCTTCTGCGAGAAGGGTTTCAGGTCAAAACAATATCAATCAGCTTTTCATGTTCCAATGGAGAAATACTGCTCATGACTTCCCGTCGCTCCAACAGCTTTCTGTCTCAAAAACTCCGCAGCATCATCCAGGGTACCACATTCGATTTACCCATGCCTCCAGCTGAGCCTGATCCATTGACCGGCATTCCCTTTGCTGATCACCGGTACAATCACCGGTACCCGCTTCTTCTGCACAAGGACGCCCGGCGCATTCAGGTCCGCACTACCGAGGACTTGGCCGCCTGCCTCGATCCACAAGCCCGATTAACAAGTGGTTCGCCAGTAGTACAGACTGCCCCCTACCGGGTTTCTAGAGGTCTGGATTTTTTGAAAGTGTCTTTTTGGATTGAATGGAATCCACAGATAGCCAGCTTCCTCGGCATTCTCGACTTCATGAAAAAGCAGGTCCAGGAGACGGAAAAGGATTGTATCCCGGTGTTCAAGGAAAATGGTTTTGACTGGAACCTCTACCGGACCGGCACGGCCAAGTATAGTTTTAGGCTCAGGTCCGGCGATATCACCCTGATGTTCAACAAGCGCAAGTCAGATGGACAAATCCCCAACTGCCGCCTGGAAATCGGCTCGCTCTCCTGTTGGTCGCCGGGGTTTTATTCTATCTATGAAAGGGTGAAATCCTTCCTCGCCGGGTACGGCGCCAAGGTGATCAAGGAACGGGTTTCCGAAGTCCACCTGGCCGCCGACTTCATCGGCACCGACATCAAGGCCGTAGATCTGTGCAACCAGGATAAATGGATCATCAAGGCGCAATCGTTCAACCCGCATGACAAGATACCCCTCTATCATGAAGACCAAGAACCGGAACCCGAGGATCTGGACTTCAATCCCCACTATACCCACCGCAAATTCACCGGCGTGGACATGGGCAAGGGCGACATGATGCTTCGGGTTTACGACAAGGTAACCGAACTCAAACGCTCAAGAGCAACCCACAAACAGCAAATCTTTTCCGAGATATGGGGCTTCAAGCAGTTCGATGAGCAGGCCGTCACCCGTGTTGAATACCAGGTCCGCCGCCCCAAGCTCCGAGAGTTCGCAATTTCCGAAGAAGAACGCATCGACACCGTGTCCGATCTGGTGAAGGCCCTCCGCTCTCTTTGGGGCTACCTCACCACCGAATGGACCCGCCATACCGAAAACCCGGTCAACCGGAACCACAACCAATCGAAATCGAAAGTCTCCGAGTTCTGGCAGAAGGTCCAGGCCGTGGTTTGGTCCGGCATGTTCGGCTACGTCCGAACGCATCCTGTCAAGCATCGGGATGTCGTTCAGCTTCGCCGCCAGGCCCGAGGCTGTTTGATGTCGGTCTGTGCCTCCCTCGAAGTCGAGCCCGACGATATCGATAAGATCGTCTATCTCTGCAAGGATCTCATCGAAGAAGATCTTCACCAACTCTTTGAGGATGAACAAGCCTTCAAGGAACGAATGATCACCAAGCGCAACGAGTTCAGGGCAACTTTAGCAGGATAGGCGCAAGAAAAAAAAAATCCCCTATCTGCGGCTGGAGCAGATAGGGGTGCAATCAGGAAAGAGCAACCCTCAAGGGAGGTGCCACATTGAAGGATACAATGACTTTAAAAATTTTCAAGCACAATTTTGACAGACCCTTCATTTAAGATCTTGAAAACCGGTATTTTTAAGACACCCCGGCGCGGATTGATGGGTGATAAACCCCTCGGCGCTCAATACATGCAGGACGTGAACGAACGCGCCCGGCGCTTGAAAGCGGCCTGCCGGGAGCAGGACCAGCCCACCGACAAACGGCAACAACGCTTGCCCGGCTTCTAACTTGACCAAATTCCTATGAATCCAATTATTGAGCAAGAACTTGGGAAATCAATGACGGTGGATGAAGTTTCGAAATATCTCGATTTGAACCCTGTGACTATTCGCAGATATTACCAATCATTGGGAGGGATTAAGGTTGGAAAATGTTACAGATTTTTTGAGAAGAGGCTGATTAATGCCGTACTACGACAAGAACCGCGGACAATGGATAGGCCAACTTCGCCGGGACGGCAGGAAATTCAAAAAACAGTTTCAAACCAAAGCCCAGGCGAAAAAATGGGAAATCGATTTTCAGGCATCAATCAACTTGGAACAACCCGAACAGATACCCACAATATCCTTGTTTGACTTTGCATCGAGATATCTTGATTATGCAAAAAGTAAATATGTCTCCAAAACCTACAAAGAAAAACAGAGCGCATTTAGATCTCTTTTTCGCACATTTTTACCTGAAAAGTCTGTTGCAGAATTGACTAAAGCTGAGGTCTGGGCACATTTCACCGCGCTTGCTGAAAATCGAAGCGGAAACGCTGTGAATAAAGATCGAAAAAATCTTGTTGCTGGCTGGCGCTGGGCTCAATCTTATATTGAATGTTTTCCCGGCGTGAATCCTTTCGCGGTTGAAAGATTCCCAGAAAAGCGACACCCTCGATACGTTCCTATAATTGAGAATTTTTGGAAGGTGTACCAGCAGGCAGAAAGCGTGCAGGATCGCACAATGCTTCTTTTGTTCCGCCTCAGTTGGAAATGGACATTCAAGCTGTTTGCATTAAGGGGTTATGGGGAGCCGTATTATCTCCCCTTGGGGTGATTGGCCCGTAGGCACGAAGTCGTTTTTTCTTTCTCAGTTCCCGGGCTTTTTCCAGTTTCCGGTCTCGCTCTTTGAATATTTCCTGGTCTCTGCCGTTCAATTTGTCCATCGGCGCGATATATCCGATGGCGCTGTGCAACCTGACGTTGTTGTAGTGATGGATAAACCCTTCAACCATTCTTCGGGCATCGTCAAGGGAAAGCGGGACA
Source organism: uncultured Desulfobulbus sp. (assembly GCF_963662935.2). Lineage (NCBI taxonomy): Bacteria > Pseudomonadati > Thermodesulfobacteriota > Desulfobulbia > Desulfobulbales > Desulfobulbaceae > Desulfobulbus > uncultured Desulfobulbus sp. Next base: position 1,009,491 of record NZ_CAXXTL010000001.1, read on the forward strand.
CCGGGACGAATACATTCCCCCTTGATGGTTGCGTGGAACCGTTCCAATTTGCCGTTGGACTGCGGATAATATGGCGATGTCCGCACATGCGTCATTCCCGAGATACGGATGAATTCTTTGAAATCCTTGGCAATAAATTGTGGCCCGTTATCTGAAATGATCCTTGGCCGGGCTTCGGGAAAGTGCTCCTTGGCGCGTTGCAGGATGATCTCCACATCCATTTCCGTCATCTGTTCCCTGATCTCCCAGTGGACAATGAAACGACTGCATCCATCGAGAATGCTGCACAAATAATAAAATGTGCCGCAGATGTTGATATAAGAAATGTCCACATGCCAATGGTCATGGGGCCTGAGCGGTTGCACAAAGCCGGTGCCCTTGAGGCTTTTCTTCCGGTTCCATTTCTGCAGCAACCCTGCCTGGCCTAGAACTCGCCAGGTGCTGCTGGGGCTGACGGCAACGATGTCCTGATCCAGTAGCATAAACGTCAACCGCCGATACCCCTCAAGGGAATTGTTGACAGCAAAATTGACGATCGCTGCCCGTTCCCAAGGTTCAAGCCAGAAATCCCGGGGGATCAGCCCATTATGTTCGTTGGCCTTGCCGTACCGCTTGATCCATGCATAAAACTTGCTCCTGGAAACGGCCAGCCAAGCGATGATCTCTTGCAGGGCCACTTCAGCTTTCTTGCTCCAATGCTTGCTGAAATCAACAACGGTATCACGTGTATCATGAGGAACCCAGCTACCATTCAGAGCTCCCCAAGTTCTTTTTTTAACTGGATATGCTCCTCCAGTAACTCGGAAAGAACCTCGTGTTTCCGACGTAATTTATCTTCAAGCTGATGGATTCGTTGTTCTTGTACCTTCTTGGAGTCTTTGTTTTCTAGGGCAAAAGCAGCAGCTCCCTTTTCGAAAAACTGCTTTTGCCAACCGTAGAATGTATTCGGCTGCAGTTGGTATTCATCGCAGAGATCCGATACCGTTTCCCGGCCAACCAGGTGGCGCTTGAGGATGATTACCTTCTCTTCAGGGCTGTAGTTGTGACGTTTCTTTCGCATGGACTTTCCTCCGTTCATAATGGTTTATCATGAACAGCTCAAAAGTCCTATTCCCGTTGAACCAAGACACAACACCGCCTGATCAACCTCACCGGCACGATGGAACAGATAGGCCAGATTGTTGGCCGCCGCCAGATAGTCAGGGTCCATGGCCAGGACGCGCTGGTAGCAGGCGATGGCCTGTTCGTCGTCGTGCAGATCGCGGTAGCAGCCGCCGAGATTATAGTGGCAGTCGGTTTGGTCCGGATCGGTGGTCAAAATCCGCTGGTAGGTGGCAATGGCCGCAGCCTGGTCGCCGGTTTTTTTCTGGCAGAGGGCGAGGTTGAAGAGGGTATCAGCATCCTCGGGCCCGTTGCTTGCAGACAGGGTAAATTGCTGCAGAGCTTTGACAAAGTCGCCAAGGTCAAAATAAACCAGCCCGATATTGTAATGAAGAAGGGCTGATTCGGGTAGATAACCGAGCAGCACCAGATACTGCTCCCGGGCCTCTTCCAGGCGGCCCTCGGTTTGCGCGGCACAGGCGAGCGCAAAAGCGTGGCGCAGATCATCGGCAGATAAACTCTGATGGGTGGTGGGGTTTGCCATTCCGGTCCAGGGCGCAGGGGGTATTGAGGGGGCCGGACTGGAGAACAAACAACCTGCCGGAGGGATGGAGAGAGCATACTCCTTTTCCAGAAATACCTGTTAAAAAAATGACTGCCTCTGTTTTTGCCGCACCCAGCTGGTCCCTGGGCAATGGTCGTTCAGTCCATTGGTGATCGACCCCCTGGGTGGTCAACACCTTAATTCTCCTTATTTTATCGAACCCGTGCAGCTGCCGCAACTCCCCATCCAGACGATCATCCCCGCGCTCAACAAGGCGCTGGCCGCAGGTTCGGCGGTGCTGGCCGCTCCTCCCGGTTCGGGCAAGACCACCATTGTGCCTCTGGCGCTCCTAAACGAGTCCTGGCTGACCGGCAAAAAAATCCTCATCCTGGAACCCCGGCGCCTGGCGGCCAGGGCCGCCGCCGCCCGGATGGCATCGCTTCTGGGGGAAAACGTCGGCCAGACGGTGGGCTATCAGATTCGGTTCGACCGCCGAATTTCCTCGTCCACCCGCATCGAGGTGTTGACCGAGGGGATTTTGACCCGGCGGCTGCAAACCGATGCCAATCTGGCGGATGTTGGCCTGATCATCTTTGACGAGTTCCACGAACGCTCCATCCACGCCGACCTTGCCTTGGCCCTTTGCCTTGATCTCTGCCAACTCAAGGAGGATCTGCACCTGCTGGTGATGTCGGCCACTCTCGACGCCGCCCCCCTGGCCAAACTCCTGGGGAACGCGCCGATCATTAACGGCGAAGGCCGGCCTCACGAGGTCCGGATCGACTACCTGGAACGGGAGGCAAGGGGCCGGATCGGGGCGATCGCCGCACGGGGCATCGGCCGGATGCTTCAAAAACACCAGGGCGATATCCTTGCCTTTCTCCCCGGCGCAGGCGAAATTAGGGAAGTACACAATCTGCTGCGCGACGATCCCGCCTGCCGTGACCTGGTGATTGCGCCCCTGTTCGGGGATCTTGCGCAAAAAGAACAGGACCGGGCCATCCTCCCGGATCCGCAGGGGCGGCGACGCATCATCTTGGCTACCTCGATTGCCGAAACCAGCCTGACCATCGAAGGTGTCAGCTGCGTTGTTGACAGCGGCTGGTCGCGGCTGCCCTCTTTTGACCCCGGCAACGGACTGGGCAAGCTGACCACAGTCCAGGTTTCCAAGGCAGCAGCCAATCAACGGGCTGGTCGGGCCGGGCGGCTCGGGCCCGGATTTTGCCTGCGTCTCTGGACCCTGGGGGAACACCACAGCCTGCCCCCCTTCCATCCCCCTGAGATTTTCAACGTCGACCTGGCGGGACTCGCCCTAGAACTGGCCCTTTGGGGCATCACCGACCCCGTCGAACTACGCTGGCTCGACCCGCCTCGATCTGGTTCGTATCAGCAGGCGCGTGAACTCTTGCAGGCCTTGGATGCTCTCGATGCGACCGGGCGGATCACTGCCACCGGCAGGCAACTGGCCGTCCTGCCCTTGCACCCACGCCTCGGCCACATGCTGCTCAAGGCGCAAACCATGGGTCAGGCGGCCTTGGCCTGCGATCTCGCCGCGATCCTGTCCGAACGCGATCTGCTTCGTCGCAACGGTCCCACAACCACCGCCGACCTGGGCATACGGTTGCAACTGCTTGAACTGTGGCGGCATCAAGGCGATGCCCATCTCAGCCAGGAAGGCGGCGATCCCGTGCTCTGCCACCGGATTGATCAGGCCGCCCGCCAATGGCGAAAACTCCTCGGTTGCGGCGAAGAGACCCGAGATGTCGCCACCGTCGGTTCCCTGCTGGTTGCCGCCTATCCCGACCGCATTGCCCGCAGGCGACCCGGCCAGCGGGAACGCTACCAGCTGGCCTCGGGACGCGGGGCCAGCCTCGCACCGGCCGATCTGCTTTCAGCCAGCGAATATCTGGTCGTGCCCCATCTCGATGCCGGTCAGCGGGAAGGGCGCATTTTCCTGGCCGAATCCCTGGATATTGATGCACTGCGGCGCCATCATAACCATTTGCTGACCACGAGCGAGCATGTCTTTTGGGATGAGGGGTCCACCAAGGTGGTTGCGGTACGACGAATCTGTTTAGGGGAAATTGTGGTTGCGGAAAACACGCTGACCAAGGTTGATCCCGAAGCTGGCCGCGATGCTTTGCTGACCGGAATCCGGCGAATGGGGATCGCCTGTCTGCCGTGGAACCGTGAAGCGCGTCAGTTTCAGGCCCGCATTCATTGCCTGCGTACCTGGCAGCCGGCGGCGGACTGGCCGGATGTCCGGGATGAGACACTGGAAAAAGACCTGACCTGGCTGGAGCCCTATCTGGGCGGCATCACCAAGGCCGAGCAATTGAGCAGAATCAACCTGATCGAGATCTTCAACAGCAAGCTGAGCTGGGAGCAACAGCAACGAATGTCGCGGGAGGTGCCGGTTGCCTTGACCGTCCCCAGCGGTTCGAAAATCAAGCTTGAATATCGAATCGACGAACCGCCGCTGCTGGCGGTCCGCATCCAGGAGATGTTTGGCCTGGACGGGACGCCGACGATCTGTGGCGGCAAGGTAAAACTGCTGCTCCACCTCCTTTCACCGGCCCGACGCCCCATCCAGGTGACTTCCGACCTGGCGGGATTTTGGCTGCGCGGCTACCCGGAGGTTAAAAAGGAACTCAAGGGCCGGTACCCAAAACATTATTGGCCGGACAACCCCTTACTGGCCGAACCCACCAGGGGCGTGAAACATACCCCGCGCCCTGACAGATGAATCCCTGGAGCCTAACCTTTTGGACAGCAGGAGGACCAGCAAGGAACACTTTCGTTTTTCCTGACCGGGGTCCTTCCCATTCTCGAGGGGGTGCAACCGGTTGACCAGTTCACGCTGGAGTGGCTTTCTCAAAATTCTCCGGCTTGCCAAACACCCTTTTTCTTTCGCGACCACCTGCAAGTACATCTCCACAGGCCTCACTCATAGCTATCATAGCAGAGCATTTTTATGCTCGCGGATGAGCTTTTGTTCGTAAAAAACCGTCACCCAACCGTTTTTTGCGTGAGGGCGGGATCAAGCTCCAGGGACTGCAGCAGATAGTCCGAACTTAGCCACTGCCGGTAGCTTGCAAAACGCGGGTCGGTTTCGATCAGGTAGTGACTGGCCGGGTTGGATTGCACCACAAACAGGCTGCTGTTCGGGAGAGTGATGGTGATCCCGACGCTGCGCACCACTATGGCCGGCCATCCCAACTTCTGTGACAAAAGAGGGTGACAAAAGTTACAGATACTGTCCCCGGAATTCCCAGATACTGTCCCCGGAATCCCCCAACCTATGCGCCCACTGGGCTTACTTCGCACAGATGGGAGCGGCATTGGATTCAACTTTCTTTTTGTTGCCATTGTTGTCAACTTGTTCAATTGAGAGGTAGCAAAAAGTTTCCTTGCGCCCTTTCCAGTCACTTTCCTTGCTGGGGAGCATCCGACAGTTATGCACATCATTTTATCCTTTTGATCGTAACATCTCTATACTGCATCCGTTTTCGGTTAACGGCCACATGCATCTCAAAAACATCGTCGAATTTTCATTGTATTTGGCGCAGCGCAGTTTGAGAATGTTATTGGCGTTGTCAATCTTCCACCAGGCGTCCGAACGTTTCAGCCGCACATGGCAGATAAATTTATTGGCACTCTCAATAGCTCCGCTGCCCAGAGGATAACCGCCCCGACGCAAATTGCCGTAATCAATGCGCGCTTTGTTGCCCTTGAGATATCCGACGAGTTTGGTGCGTGCTTTTTGCACCTTAGCCTGCTCCACCCATTCTCTGGCTTGGGTATTTTGGCCGAATTGGATGTGGGCAAAGTCATGAAGGTGCTGGGCGCAATGGAAATAATCGAGCACCTGTCGGCAATCCGGGAAGGCTGACTGCACCGTATCCCAGATCCAGCCGGCTCCGTCCCCAGTCAGTGACCACCGGCAAAGCCGGTGGCTTGAAAGATTGTGAACCGCTCAAAGCGGTATATTCAACAGATTCTCTGACCACCATTCGGTGGTCGACTATCTGAATAGTTGCAGTTGCTCGACACGATGGTCTTCTTGTTCTTGCTCGCGGATATAAGCCCGCATAACCTCTTCATCGGCACCGACAGTTGAAACAAAATAGCCCCGTGCCCAAAAACTCATGCCGCTATAGTTCTTCCGTTGGCCAAGATAGGTCCGCGCTATATGGATCGCGCTTTTTCCTTTCATATAGCCAACCACCTGCGATACCGCATATTTCGGCGGTATCGAAATCAGCATGTGCACATGATCGGATTGCAAATGCCCTTCCAGCACCCGGCTCTCCTTCTGCCGGGCAAGGTCATGGAACACCTCTCCAAGATTCTTGCGGAGTTGACCGTAAAGCATTTTCCGACGGCATTTCGGTATCCACACTACATGGAACTTGCAATCCCATTTCGTGTGGCTTAAACATTGTACGTTGTTCATGAAGCCTCCTTTCTCGTGACTTTGAGCGGTCCACGTTGAGAGGAGGCTTCTTTATTATGCTGGAACCGTCAAACTTTTGTTGTCCCCCGGCAAAGCCGGGAGTTTACCTAACGGAAATTAAACAAAGGCGAACTTTGTCCAAGGGGATGAGCCCTTGCTCTTTGATATGCTGCAGGTAGGAGGCAAACTCGGCTTTGTCGCTGATCTGATGCCAACTGAAAATATGTACAATTTGTTTATTATCAAGAAGATGGCAGCGTCCGTGACCTCTTTCCAGCAGTTGGCAACTCCCTTTTCCTCGGTTCGAATGGGAGCCATGGCGCCGTCGGCGGCAAAGACAAAAATAGGTTTTCTGTATTGATTGGCCGAAATCTGCTCGACAATCGCCCTGGCCTCATCCGACGAAGGAATGATCTCGACCTGTTTCCACACGGGAAGCGACCTCGTCCGCGTGATTATGGACGGTGTCGGGTGAGATGCCGAATCGATAAATCTCGGGTTCCCCGCACGAAACGGTGCGTAAAACAGCTTAACAAATTTAAAAGCATGAGTTCTTTTAGGTAGATAAAGGCCGGCCAGCCAATAATCTATCTACAGAGGAACTCATGCTTGTTGAACAGATAATCAAACAGACGGTTGATTTGCAAGGTTTTCGAGTACATACGGTCACCAAAGACTCCGATGGAATAATCGCTGAAATTCGTCCTGATGCCCGCCACAGGGTGCGATGCGGGTCATGCGGACATCCTGCCGTCTACCGGGATCGGCGAGAGGTGCGATTCTTTCGCCACGTGCCTCTGTGGAATATACCTGTCTGGGTCAAATATGTACCTCGTCGGGTGTCTTGTTCTCGATGTGGAGGCGTCCGCACGGAGAAACTTCCCTGGGTGACGGGCAAGCAACGCTTTACTCTTGCCTACAGTTGCTACCTGGCCAAGTGGGCCGAGATGCTGCCCTGGTACTCTGTCGCCAAACTGTTCAGTTGTGCCTGGGGTACGGTTGCCACAGCAGTCAAAAGCGTAGTGAAATATGGCATGGAGCATCGCGATCTCAGCGGCATTACGCATATTGGTATTGATGAGATTTCGCGGAAAAAAGGTCATGTCTACCTCACCAATGTGTACGATCTCCGCTCAAAAACCTTGATCTGGAGCGGGGTTGAAAGAACCAAAGATACCTTGCGCAGCTTTTTCAACTACCTCGGGCCAGAGCGGACAAACAAACTCCAGGGCATCTGTTGCGATATGTGGAAGCCCTATGTCGAGGTGATCAAGGAATGTGCTCCGCAGGCAACTCTTGTTTTTGATAAATTTCATATCGTTCGCCACCTGATGGAAGCGGTTGATCAAGTCCGGCGAGATGAGATCCGAGAAAAAGGAAAGGAACACAAGGAGCTCATGAAGGACAGCCGGTATATCTGGCTTAAGAATCCTTGGAACCTTACGCCGAAGCAAAGGATCAGACTCAGCAGCCTTGAGCATATGAATCTGAAGATCAACAGGGCCTATCTCCTCAAAGAGCGCTTTCGAGATTTATGGTCCTATAAGACAAAAACCTGGGCCAGGAAGCACTTGAAGCAGTGGTTTTGGTGGGCAACGCATTCTCGCCTGGAACCCTTACGCGAGTTTGCCTGGATGGTCCGACGCCATGAAGAAAACATCCTGACCTGGTTCCACATGCCCATCAGCAACGGCACTGTCGAAGGGCTCAACAATAAAGCCAAAGTCGTCAGCCACAAGGCCTATGGGTTCAGAACAGCTGACCTCTTTATCTGCAACCTCTACCACTGTATGGGCAACTTACCGGCCATACCGCTCATGCACCGTTTCATGTGAGGAACCATACTCCCTGTTTCCATATGTGAGCCTGTGAGAAATATTGATTATGTTTCTAGTAAATCTGTGTTCGATAATACTCACCTGACGGTTTTTGACACTCGGCCAGAATTGGTGCTTACACCTGCTTCGCCTTTTTGGGTCGCTTCGGTCGCGCCTTCATCAACCGAGTTAACGGCACGTTTTGTTTTGGAATAAACCCAGCCACAACTTCCCGTACCAGCTGTTGATGGATAAGCGTTTCGATTGCTGAGAGCAGGTTGACCTCGTCGGCACTGACGAGAGAAATCGCCACCCCCTCCAGACCAGCCCGACCAGTGCGGCCGATACGATGAATATAGTCTTCCGCGACTTTCGGCAGATCAAGATTGATAACATGAGAAAGTTCGCTGATATCGATGCCGCGCGAGGCGATATCCGTGGCAACCAAGATACGGATGGTCTTTGCCTTAAAGGCGGCCAGAGCATGGGCACGGATGCCCTGGCTTTTATCGCCATGAATCGCCAAGGCTGAAATTCCGTTGTTAGCAAGTATTCGAACCAACCGGTCGGCATTGATTCGGGTGCGGATGAATACCAATACCTGCTGCCAGTCATTATGGCGCAGTAACTGACAAAGTAAATCCGGCTTTTTGCCTTTGTCCACCTCATAGATCCACTGTTTCACGCTGATGGCCGCGGAGTTTGGCGGGTCAACTTCTATATGAACCGGTCGCTTCAGCAGTTTTTCAGCAAGTGTACAGATGGCATTTGGAAACGTTGCAGAAAAGAGCAAGCCCTGCCGTCTTTTGGGCAAGAGGCCAAGGATCTTGCTAATATCGTCCATAAATCCCAAATCGAGCATCCGGTCTGCTTCATCGAGCACCAGCGTCTCCACCTGCAGGAACTTCACAGCGTTCTGCTGGAAAAGATCAAGCAAGCGCCCCGGCGTTGCCACCAAGATATCGACTCCGCTACGCAACCTCATCATCTGCGGATTGATCTTTACACCGCCGTAAACGACGCCCTTCTTAAGTGGCAGATATTTGCCGTAAGCGGCAATGGACTCGGCAACCTGCACCGCAAGCTCGCGGGTTGGTACCAGCACTAAGGCGCGGATGTGGTTAGGCTTTACTCTAGAGCCGTTGGCGAGACGTTGCAGCAGTGGCAAGGAAAAAGCGGCAGTTTTTCCCGTTCCCGTCTGGGCCACGGCAATGACATCCCTGCCAGAGCCAATTGCTGGAATCGCCTGCAGTTGTACCGGAGTAGGAGTGGTATACGACAACTCATCAAGAGCACGAAGGAGTGGCTCGGAAAGGTCGAGTAAAGAGAAGGACATGACAAATTAAAAAACAGGAGTAAAATTCTGCGGAACGGAACAGGGCTCTGCACATCCAGACAGAAAAATTTTTTTGCTGTGCCCGACTATACCAAGCCAGGCGGCAGACTCAATGTATATCGGAAAAGGTGCGGCAGCAGGCACAGCCGGACTACATCAAAAGGCTTACAATTGAGTCGCAACCAAAGAATACCCGAAGGGGTGGTGAAGATGTTCCTCAGAATTGCAACTTTCCATCCTATCCCTTCGATATCGTATATTATTTCATAACATTGTGTTAGGATAGTTATTTTCGCCTCTACTCGATTTACGGTAGGGGCGTGTTCCTCTGCCCCGAATAATGGTACCTCCTCTATGTTCCACTGGATCCGTGACCATCATCGCGCTGAGGTGCGAGAACGACCATTTCCCACCGCGTGGGAGGTCTTTCTGCGCGCGAACGTGAGGTGGTCGGGGTTTGTGAGACATCCTGAGGTGTGAAATAAGCAATGTTGCTTTTATTATACAGTTACAGGCCTCAGGCTGCCTTGCTCAATTGTTCGATTCGTTTTGAATAAGCCTCATTTGGAGTCTGCTTGTCAAGTGACGAATGTTTTCTTTTCTCATTATACCAGCCGAACCAGGAAGTCAGATCCTTGACAAGCTCAGTTCCCGTTTCGTATGACTTCAGGTAGATCCTTTCGTATTTCAGGGTGCGCCAAAGTCGCTCGATAAAGATATTGTCCTTGAATCGTCCTTTGCCGTCCATGCTGATTTTGACGTTCCAGGCCTTGAGGACTGAGGTGAACGCTTCGCTGGTGAATTGGCACCCCTGATCAGTATTGAATATCTCAGGAGCGCCATATTTAAAGAGAGCCTCTTTCAAAGCCTCAACGCAAAATCTGGTGTCCAGAGTGTTGGATAGTCGCCAGGCGAGAACCTTTCTGGTGGCCCAATCCATGATCGCGATCAGGTACATGAAACCCCGAGCCATAGGGATGTAGGTGATGTCAGTCGCCCACACCTGATCGGGCCTGTCAATGGTCACTCCCCGGAGCAGATAGGGATAGACCGGATGCTTCGGCTGTCGCCTGCTGGTGCCCGGCTTGGGAGCTAAAGACTCGATGCCCATGACCCGCATTAAGCGACGGACACGACCTCTTCCCACCACGAGTTCGGGAGTTGTGAGGTGATCAGCAAAGGAACGGCTCCCCATCCAGGGGTGCTCAATATAGAGTTTGTCTATCCGGGCCATCAGTTCCAAATCACCAACACGTAGACCGAAGCCAAGGCCGCGGTAATAGTTGGAACGAGGCAGTCCGAAAAGCTGGCAGCAACGCTGAACAGAAACTTCAGGATGTCCCATAGCGATCACCTGTTGTTTCTGCGCCCGGCCAAGTTCAGACCGGGCAGATTGGCTAAAAAATCGTTCTCAACCTTGAGCTTGCCGATCTGACGGTGGAGCTCGGCCACTTCGGCCTCATGGTTGACTTCTTTCTTCTTGCCCTTGCCAAAAAGCTCAGAAGCGTTCTTGGTCAGATCCTGCTTCCAGCGGGTGATCTGGGTCGGGTGAACCCGGTACTCAGTAGCCAGTTCAGCCAGAGTCTTGGACTCCGACAGTGCGGCCAGGGCTACTGTGGCCTTAAATTCTGCGCTGTGACGTGGACGATGAGGTGGGTTTGACATTGAACTTCTCCTTGCAAAATAGGTTGGTTCATTGCTTATACACCTGTCTCAATAATCGGCACCTCTTCACTTCGACCGGTGCAGGCAAACCATAGTCGCAGAATGGTTCAATCAATCTCTCTTTATCTCACATTTGGTTTAGCCGCCAAGAACAGGAAAAAGCTGCTTTAGACCATTAGCAATGAACTCCACCCCCATAGCGGCCATGATTAAGCCCATGAGCCGGGTCACAATGTTGATGCCTGTCTTGCCAAGCAATCGGGTAATAGTGGGGGCTAGTCGGAACAAAAATGCGGTCAGGCAGGCCAGAAGCACAATAACGCCGAACATATAAACATAGTGTGCAACAGATGTATAGCGCTGGGCGTAGAGAATAACGGTACTGATCGCTCCAGGGCCAGCCAGGAGAGGAGTGCCAAGGGGCACAACGGCCACGCTATCACGCTCGGCTGAGTCAAGCTCTTCTTCTTTCGTTTGTTTGACATTGCTCATTTTGGCATTCAGCATGGATATAGCCATGAGTAATATCAAGATACCACCACCAACCCGGAAAGAGCCCACAGATATCCCAAAAAATCGCAGGATGGCCTCCCCACTGAATAACACAACAAGGAGAATTATCCCCATGGAGATGGAAGCCATGGATCCATTTTTGTTGCGGATCACCTTATCCTGATTGGATGTAAGGTTAATGAAGATCGGGATGGTCCCAACTGGATTGACAATAGCCAGCAAGGCAACAAAGAATTTGAAGTATTCGCTAATACTCCCGGTGTCCATATGTGCGCCTGTGAGAATTTTTGATTATGCTTCTAGCAAATCTGTGTTCGATAATACTGAGATTTTTGTGCAAAGTTGACAGATAGCGGGAGGACGGCCGGATTGATGAGCTGAGCGAAAGGATGAATAGTGTTTTGAATGCCAGATTTTTGCAAAAGGCAGAGCTTCTACGTTGCCAAACAAGACGGGACGATAAGGCCGTTCAATCGGATTGGCACCCTGTGGAAGCTCGGTGATCGGCAAATTAACGAAGACACATGGTGAAACATTGCCCGTTACACCGACAAAGGCGGCGCGCTGAATGTTTTCAGTGCACAGCTGCGGTTTGGCGATTGCCAGAAGCGATTCGTTTTCAAAGTGCGGCTGATCTACATTCTGTTGTTTATGGAGCTCTGGGAACCGGAAGTGGATTGATAGGCCGGCAGCACGTCCAGTTGCCACTACATTCTCCAATTGCTGGCGTATGCCTTCCTTCTCTTGCTCTGTTTCAGGTAAAAGAGCCTCGATCGTTAACGATGGGCTGCCTACTGTATCCAAGGTGCTGATGACCACTTGGGAAATCCCCCGATCTCTGAGCAAATCTGGCAACCGGTGAATATTCCTTAAGCCGGATTTGAGCAACATGTAGGCGATATGAACGGTTGGCCGTTCGGTGCCGGTTCGTTGTTTTATCCGATCAATTGTTTCAATGACTGATAATACTTTGCTCAGGCGAGTCCCTCGACGAACTTGATCGTTCTCCGCTCCGACTCCTGCCAAAGAAAAACCGATTATATCGAAATGTTGCTCCACGAGCTGCTCGCACTGTTGTTCATTGAGCAGCATCCCATTGGTGGTGGTCCCTACTTGACAGCCGGCACTCTTGGCAAGGCGGGCAAAGTGAAAGAATTTGGGGTGCGTGAAAGGATCTCCCCAGCCCTGCAAATGCACCAGACGCGTTTTTCGGAAAACCGGGAGTAAACGGCGGAACAGCTCCTCATCCATGTGGTGATTGAGCCACTGGATCTTGTAAAGAGTACGGGGACAATAAAAACAGGCTGCCGTGCAGTGAGTACTGATCTCCACCTGGAGCCAATCCAGTTGAGGGGAAAAAGAGAACGGCCAATACCAAGCCATTACGATTCTCCCCCCTATCTGCACACAGCTGTGTCTTTGTTCCGCAGATACGTTTCGAGGCGTTGCTTGTCAGCGCGACAGACGGAACTCTCCGCAAGCTGGTTGATAATAAGAACCAACTGGGCTTGGAGAAATCCATCCATCTCTTTTTTTAGGGAATAGTACATCCAGATGCCTCCTCGACGGTCTTGCACCCAACCGGTGCGTTTCAGATAGGCAAGGTGACGGGAGACCGTGGATTGCGGCATGTCCAGCGCGTGCATGAGGTCACAAACACAGTGTTCGTTGCCTCCTCGAAGGAGAACGAGCAGGCGGAGCCTAGTTTCTTCGGCCAGCGATTTGTATATTTCAGTGGTTGTTTGCATGTGTTGAGAATACCGCAGCTAAAATAGACCGTCAATGTTTCTCACTACCACCTTGTAACAATCCGCCTATCCGGCTATATTTATCTGGTCGATTAACCTTTTCAAGGAGGTGACCATGAAGTTGGCTCTAGCTGCGGTACTTGTTTTGCTGTCCGGAAGCGTCGCCTTGGCTGTGGTCGGTGGCGGTGACATTATCTTAAACAACAAAGGAGGAGAAACGGTCTTTAGCCACGAAACCCATGTGGAGGGTGCCGGTCTTAAATGTCAGGGCTGCCACGCGAAGCTGTACACCAATGCCAAGCAGCATAAGGCGGCGACCATGAAGGCCATGGAACAGGGTAAATCCTGCGGCGCCTGCCATAACGGTAAGATCGCGTTCAGCGTCAAGGAAAACTGCGAGAGTTGCCATAAGAAATAAGCCCATCAGAGGAGGTAGGGAATGCAGAACGAAGATATTCTGGTTGTGATGCAGAAAGATCTCGAACGGGCATTGGCGAAGCCCGAGAAGAATCGCCGATGGGCCATGCTGATAGACCTGCGCAAATGCGTCGGCTGCCACGCCTGCACCGTCGGTTGCGTTTCCGAGAACAAGCTGCCGCCCAAGATGTACTACCGCCCGGTCCACGAGTATGAACAGGGCAAATATCCCAAGGTCTCCCGAACTTTCCTCCCCCGTCCTTGCATGCAGTGCGACAAGCCGCCCTGTGTGGCCGCTTGTCCGGTTAAAGGCAAGGAAGGCGCCACCTGGAAGGAGGCTGCCGGCCTTAATGCCGGAGTCGTCATGATCAATTACGAGCAATGCATTGGCTGCGGTGCCTGTGTTCCGGCTTGCCCCTATGATGCCCGGACCATGGATGAGGGCCATTTCCATGGCGAAGGTACTCCGGCCAACCAGAAATACGAGACCATGGCCAGCTATGAATACGGCAAACAGTGGCCACGCTCCGGCAAAAATCTGCCGGTGGGCACTGCCCGTAAATGCCATTTCTGCGTCCATCGGCTCGCTGCTGGGCAATTGCCCACCTGCATCACCACCTGCATCGGCAGGTCCGGCTACTTCGGTGATGAAAATGATCCCCAGAGCCTGATCGCCCAGGTGAAAAAGACTAACAAGATCCAGGTGCTCAAGCCGGGCAAGAAAACGGAGCCGCGAGTGTATTACGTTGCTACTGAAAAGCTGGAGGTGCTCTATGGTAAATAAAAAACAACCCATCGTTTCCCGCCGCGATTTCCTCAAAACATCGGCCTTGGCCGGTTGCGGCGCCATCGTGGCCACCCATTTTGATTTTGCCCGCGATCTCATTGCCCGGGTCGAGGCCGGCGAGTTGACCCAGGCCGAGGCCTACGAGCTGCTGAAAGCAGAAAACACCTTGTATTCCGTCTGCCTCAACTGCAACACCGGCTGCGGCATCAAGGTCAAAATCTTGGACGGCGTCGCGGTCAAGATTGACGGCAATCCGTATAACCCCTTCAATTTGCATCCCCATCTAGAGATGAAGGATGCTCCCACTAATGCCGTCATGGTCGACGCCGGTCTCTGCCCCAAGGGACAGGCCGGGCATCAAGGCGCCTATGATCCCTACCGGGTGACCAAGGTGCTGAAACGGGTCGGCAAGCGGGGAGAGAATAAATGGACCACCATCCCCTTTAATCAAGCCATTGAGGAGATTGTGGGCGGCGGCAAGCTGTTTGCGAATGTGCCTGGAGAGGAAGCCCGCCAGGTCACCGGCCTCAAGGAGTTGTACGCCCTGACTGACAGCAAGGCCTTCGAGGAGATGGGCAAGGATGCTGCTGCCCTGCGCAAGAAAAAACCGGAAGAGCGTCAGGCGACCATCGAGGAGTTCAAGGTCAAACATGCCGCCAACCTGGCTGCGCTGATCGATCCCGACCACCCCGACTTCGGACCGAAGAACAACCAGTTTGTCTACTTCTGGGGGCGAAAGAAGGCTGGCCGCTCTAATTTTGCGAGCGCCTTCACCGGCGCCTTCGGCACCGCCAACACCCACGGCCACACCACGGTTTGCCAGGGTTCGCTCTACTTTGCCTGCAAGGCGATGAGCGAACAGTACGTGGGCAACAATTTCAAGGACGGCCAGAAGTTCTACTGGCAAGCGGATCAGGAGAATAGCGACTACATCCTCTTTGTCGGCGCCAACCTCTTTGACGGCAACTACGGCCCCACCAACCGCGCCATGCGCATGACCCAGCGGATGGCGGATGGCAAACTGAAGATGACCGTGCTCGATCCCCGGTTTACCAAGCTGGCCTCCAAGGCCCAGCGCTGGGTGCCGGTGCTGCCGGGTACCGATGCCGCCTTTGCCATGGGCATGACCCGCTGGATCCTGGAAAACAAGAAGTATGATGCCAATTTTCTGGCCTGCTGCAACAAGGCTGCCGCCGCCGCGATCAAGGAACTGACCTGGAGCAACGGTCCTTGGCTGGTCAAGGTGGATAAGGACGGCAAGCCCGGCAAGTTCCTCCGCGCCCAGGAGATCGGTTTGAAAGCAGCGGAGAAGCGCACCGACAAAGACGGCAAGGAGTTCGATTTTGAATACCTGGTCGCCATCAAGGACGGCAAGCCGGTCGCCTTTGATCCCAACGATGAAAAAGAGGCGGTGACCGGCGAACTGTTCGTCGAGACCGTGCTCAAGGATGCCGAGGGCAAGGATGTGCCCGTCAAGAGTGGTCTGCAGGTGATGCTGGAAACAGCCAAGGAAAAAACCATTGCCGAATATGCCGCCCTCTGCGGCACCGACGCCGCCACCATCGAGGCGGTGGCCAAGGAGTTCACCAGCTATGGCAAGAAGGCCTGTGTTGATGTCCATCGCGGCCCGGCTCAGCACACCAACGGTTTTTATAACATCGCCTCTTTGATGAATCTCAACCTGTTGATCGGCAACTTCGACTGGAAGGGCGGGATGATCGCTGCCTCTGTTTTCAATATCGATGGCTCCGGCACCGATAACCAGCCGTTCAATTTCAAAAAGATCGGCCCCAAAGGTTTGAAGCCCTTCGGCACCTCGATCATCCGTCATGACATCAAGTACGAGGAGTCCACCCTGTTCAAGGGCAAGGAATCCTATCCGGCCAAACGCAACTGGTGGCCGATTTCCTCGGATGTCTACGAGGAGATTCTGCCCTCGATTGCCGATGGCTATCCCTACCAGGCCAAGGTGGTCTTTTCTTACATGGGAGCGCCCACATACTCCCTGCCAGCGGGGCATACCCAGATCAAAGCCCTGCTCGATTTGGAAAAGCTGCCGCTCTATATTGCCAGTGATATCGTTATCGGGCCGACCTCGATGTATGCAGACTACATCATTCCCGACCTCCACTATCTGGAACGCTGGGAATTTCAAGGATCCCACCCCAACATGCCGGTCCGCATCCAACCGGTGCGCCAGCCGGTGATCGCCTCGCCCAACGAGGTGGTGACGGTGTTCGGTAAGGAACAGCCGCTCTCCTACGAGACCTTCTGGCTCGCCCTGGCGGAAAAGCTCGGCTTCAAGGGATTTGGCACGAACGGCTTCGGCGAGGGCCAGGATTTCACCCGGCCGGATGATTTCTACATCCGCATGGTGGCCAACATCGCCTTGGACCGCAAGGAACCGGTGGCTGACGCGAGCCAGGAGGAGATCGATCTGTTCCTCAAGTCACGCCGTCATCTGCCCAAGAACGTCTTTGATGCCGAACGCTGGCAGAAGATCGCCGGAGCTGCCTGGCCCAAGGTGGTCACCGTGCTCAATCGGGGGGGGCGTTTTGACAGCCAGGGTGCCACCTACAAGGATGAGCAGGTGGCCAACAAGTACGGCAAGCAGATCAATCTTTACCAGGAGAAAACAGCCGGCTGCAAGGATGCATTTACCGGCAAATCCTACTACGGTCTGGCCCGTTATGTGCCGGTGGCCGACACCCTGGGCAACGAACCAACCAAGCTCAGTGAAGGTTTTCCGCTCCATCTCATTACCCAACGGGATATCCGCCATACCAAGGCGCGGACGATCACACATCCCTATCTCACCGACCTCATGCCGGAGAACGGCATCATTCTCCACACCAGCGATGCCAAGAAGCTGGGAGTCAAGACCGGAGATCAGGTGAAGGTGGTGTCGGCCACCAACCCCGAGGGCGTTTGGGATCTGGGCAACGGCAATAAAAAGCCGATGATCGGCAAGGTTCAGGTCACGGAAACCATCCGTCCTGGAGTGGTCACCTTTACCCTCGGTCATGGCCATTGGGATTCGGGGGCCGTGGATGTCACCATTGATGGTAAACTGGTCAAGGGGGATAAGAAGCGGGCGGGCGGCGTCCATGCCAATGCCGCCATGTGGATCGATCCCCACCTGAAGAACACCTGCATGATCGACAAAGTCGGTGGCAGCGTCTCGTTCTATGACACCAAGGTGAAGCTGGTCAAAGTGTAAGGTTCCACCCTTTCAACCACAGAAAAATGGGCTGCCTTCGGGCGGCCCGTTTTTTTTGCGTCAGTCCAAATATTCATCAGGCTGTAACCCGGATGGGTTTATTACCGTTTCGGGGTTGACGCATCCGCCCTGGCGGATTAACTCTATGACCATAGCTCACAACAAATGGGGACACCGTGTCGTCGATTGGATCGACCATTCGTCTCTTGATTTCTTCCTGAACAATCAATGCTTCGAAGGATTTGTCATGAGTCAGCATCCCAAACAACTTGGTTTTCTCGACCGGTTTCTCACCCTCTGGATTTTTCTCGCTATGTTCATCGGGGTCATGCTTGGGTACACTATTCCCGGTGTGCAGGGCGTAATCAATGCCTTCCAGGTGGGTACTACCAATATCCCCATTGCCATTGGACTGATTATGATGATGTATCCGCCCTTGGCCAAGGTCAAATACGAGCAGTTGGGGCAGGTGTTCCGCAACGGCAAGGTCCTGTTTCTTTCTCTGATGCAGAACTGGGTGATTGGGCCGATGCTGATGTTTCTACTGGCCATCACCTTTCTCTCCGGGCAGCAGCATTACATGGTTGGACTCATCCTCATTGGCCTGGCCCGCTGTATTGCCATGGTCATCGTCTGGAATGATCTGGCCGACGGTGACACCGAATACTGTGCGGGCCTGGTGGCCTTCAACTCGATCTTCCAGGTGCTGTTCTTCTCTCTCTACGCCTGGATCTTCATCACCGTCATCCCCGGCTGGTTCGGTCTAGCTGGGGCGGTGGTCGATGTCTCCATCGGGGATATTGCCCAGTCGGTATTCATCTACCTGGGGATCCCCTTTATCGCTGGCATACTGAGCCGATTGATCGGTATCAAAATGAAGGGCAAGGACTGGTATGAAACGGTGTTTATCCCCCGGATCAGCCCGCTGACCCTTATTTTCCTGCTCTTCACCATCCTGGTAATGTTCTCGCTCAAAGGTGAGTATATCGTCCAGTTGCCCCTGGATGTGATGCGCATTGCCCTGCCCCTGACCATTTATTTCCTGATGATGTTCGCGGTCTCCTTCTATCTCTCCATGCGTGCCGGGGCGACCTACGAACAGACCGTCACTTTGAGTTTCACCGCCGCCTCCAACAACTTTGAGTTGGCTATCGCCGTTGCCATCGCCGTGTTCGGCATCAACTCAGGTGAGGCCTTTGCCGCAGTCATCGGCCCTCTGGTCGAGGTGCCGGTACTAATAGCGCTAGTCAATGTAGCCCTGCGCCTGAAGAACAGGTATTTTCCCTTTGAACAACGGACCCTG
Source organism: uncultured Desulfobulbus sp. (assembly GCF_963662935.2). NCBI lineage: Bacteria > Pseudomonadati > Thermodesulfobacteriota > Desulfobulbia > Desulfobulbales > Desulfobulbaceae > Desulfobulbus > uncultured Desulfobulbus sp. The sequence goes on from NZ_CAXXTL010000001.1 coordinate 1,028,398, forward strand.
AACGGAGTCTGCCATGTCCGAACCAAGCCATAAAGATGCGCCCTGCCGTTATGATGCGGTGATTAGGGCGCAAGTCAAAAGAAAGTTAGAGGGCGTTGATTGCAAAATATGATGAAAAAGGATGTTCCTATGAGCATATCGAATTCAGCAGAATCGAGAACCACCGTTCTTTTTCTCTGCACCGGCAATTCCTGCCGCAGTCAAATCGCTGAAGGCTGGGCGCGACACTTGCGAGCGGATGTCATCGAGCCGTATTCGGCCGGCATCGAGAAACACGGGCTGAACCATTACGCAGTCCGAGTTATGGCCGAGGCCGGGGTCGATATCTCAGGCCAGCACTCCAAACTGGTGGAAGAACTACCGGTCACGACCTTCGATTATGTCATCACTCTTTGCGGTCATGCTCATGAAACTTGTCCCTATTTTCCGGGACGAACGATCCACCAGGGCTTTCCCGATCCTCCCGAAATGGTGAAGGCAGCAACTTCAGAAGAGGAGATTCTTCATGCCTACCGCACGGTTCGCGATCAGATCCGACAATTTGTTGAATCTTTGCCCGATGCCCTTCCTCAATAAACTGTGATCGAGCGTCACTTTAACGTTCTTGATTAGTTATTCGCTAATGAGCGAGTATCGATTACACATTTCATTTGTATTCGACAAGACAGTTGATTCTTTATTCCGATAAGCCTGATTTCTGCCCATACGAAAGTTTTCCCCAAACCAACCGAGAAGTTCTACAGATTTCATCAAGTTGCAGATGACAACGTACTGAAGTCAAAAGGAGGATTAAAACGATGAGCGAATTTCTGGAAACAACACACGACAAATTTGTTTTCAAGGTAAAGACTGGGATTCTGTACAGCAAAGACGATTTTTGGGTTGAGGTACAAGGTGACCAAGCGGTCATCGGCGTTACAGATTTCCTGCAAAAAGTCAGAGGGGATGTGGCATTTCTCGAAACTGTCGCTGTGAATTCGGTCATCCAGCAAGGCGAAGAAGCAGGGAAGATAGAAACCATCAAAGCCACGTTTGGAATCATTTCACCGGTCTCCGGTACGATTGTGGAAATCAACCCGGAGATGGAGTCCAGCCCCTTCCTTATCAATCAAGAACCTTACGGTGCTGGATGGATCTACCGCATCCAGTTGACTGATTGGGCGGGTGATCAGGCATCTCTTCTGCAGCCCCAGCCCTATTTCGAATTGATGAAGGAAAAAATTATCCTGGAGACAGAGGGAAAATGAAAACACCGACCGGTAAAGTCGTGGTGCTCCCGTGCAGCGGGATCGGCAAGGTGTATGGTGCGCTGGCCCGTGAGATTGCCTATGAACTGGCGGAACGGGTTCGTCCTGACGTAGTTTTGCTTACCTGCCTTCCACTCGTTGTGGTTGGAGACGAACAGGCAAAGCAACTGGTAACGGAGAATCCGGTCATCACTATCGACGGCTGCCCGATGAACTGTGCACACAAGAGCGTCGAATTACAAGGGGTTGAAGTCGCACTATCACGTCAGGCTATCAGTTTTTACGTTGCCCACAAGGATCTCAAGCCTGATGGGGTTGCCGAGTTGGATGAAACGGGCCGAAAGCTAGCTGCTCTTGCTGCGGATGAATTGGCCTTGGCCGTGGATACTCTAGCAGGCAAGGAGGGCATATGATTGAGTTAGCCATGATCAAGGTAGGTATTGTTTCGTGCAGCGGCGAGGAAATTCCTGAGGGGACCATTTCGCGTCTGGCCTGCAGGAAAGTTCTAGATGAGCTCAGGCCGGGCAAAACGGTCACCATCTGCCTGCCGTTGTTTATTGCTGGAGGTCAAGAAGAGCGTAACTTTACCGCCAAGTTCCCCACTATCACCGTGGATGGCTGTGCAAAGCGTTGTGCTCAAAGGAGTACCGAAACCTTGTCCGGAACCCCTGCGAAATCTCTCGTTATTTCGGAAATTTTGGCGGCAAGGAAAATTGAGCCACCTGCTCACAGGCGGAATCTTACCCAGCATGAAAGAACAGTTGTCCAAGTGATATCGGAAGAGATCGCAGCAGCAGTAGATGAGGTGCTGGCAAGATAGACAGAGAGTTTCACATGCTACTGAGGGGAGTAACTAATGGCATTCTATACCAATAAAGTGGAATGGCGCGGTGACCATCGTGGCCATACGTGGTGTCAAAACGGTACGGAAATGGAATTTTCCGCTCCACCAGATCTTCATGGACTACCCGATGTCATGACACCGGAAGACGCGTTCGTGATAGCCGGTAATACCTGCTATCACATGATGGTCCTCTGGGCCATGGAACGATTCAAGGTTAATTTGATTTCCTATCAATGCGAAGCAATCGGCGAAGTGGAAGAATATATCGACAAGACCTCCTGGTTCAAGACGCTTACGCTCAATCCTGTTCTTGTGGTCAAGGGAGGCTCTGCCGAAGTGGTCAAGCGGGCTCTAGACCTGGCTTTGAAGTATTCGACCATCTGCCAATCGTTAAAGAGTGAGGTCATCATCAATCCGACCATTACTGTTCAGTAAGGAAGGGGGAAGCCATGCCAGATCCGTATGATATCGTTTTTCTCGGAGGAGGTCCGGCTGGCTATCAGGGTGCCATAAGGGCTGCCCAGCTCGGAGCGAAGGTTGCCGTTGTGGAACGGGAGTTTCTTGGAGGAGTTTGCCTTAACTGGGGGTGTATACCGACCAAAACTGTCCGGGCCTCTGCCGAAATGGGTCGGATGATGAGCCGTGCCAAGGAATTTGGCTTCAGCCCGGTAGAGGCGAAACCTGATATAGCTGCGATAATCGCCCGCAAGGAACGTGTAGTTAACAGCCTGCGCGGGAGTATCGCGCGACTGTTCCTAGCGCGTAAAGTTGTTCTCCTTGAGGGGGAAGGAGTAATGCTCTCCCCGCATTGCATCGAGGTCAGACTCAAAGACGGAACGCAGAAGATTGAGGCGAAAAAGATTGTCATTGCCACGGGATCCCGACCGACGCGGCTTGCACTGTTTCCCCAAAGCCCACGCATATTCACTCCTGATGAACTTCTGAAGAACCCTGTCCTGCCGGTTCACATGGTTGTAGTTGGCGGGGGGGCCGTAGGCGTGGAAATGGCTGCCATCTTCCGCGAATTGGGGTCCCAGATCACCATTATTGAAGCGCAAGAGAGGCTTCTTCCACAGGAGGATGGTGATATCGTCTCCACTCTCCAGAGTATATTGACCCGACGCAAGATAAAGGTGATGTGTGGTGTCGCAGTCAAAACGGTAATGGAGATCGATGGTGCCTATCAGGTTCTGCTTTCCAACGGGTCTGAACTGGTAGCTGACACGATTCTAGTGGCGGTGGGTCGCCAACGCAATACTGAAAAAATTGGACTGGAAAAATTAGGGGTCGAAATGGACCACGGTCGCATTGTGGTCAACGAATACCTGCAGACTTCAGTCCCTGATCTGTTTGCCGCCGGTGATGTGATCGGTGACTGGATGCTGGCTCACGTGGCTTTTGCCGAGGGAATTTGCGCTGCCGAAAATGCCTTGGGACAGGGTTTAGATCCGGGAACTCCCATGGATTACCGGGTAGTTCCTCGATGCGTGTTCAGTCTCCCCGAATATGCCGCTGTTGGGCTTTCGGAAGAACAGGCAGCGGCCAGCCATCCGGTTAAGGTTGCGAAGTTCCCTTTCAAGGCACTGGGTATGGCTCAGGCGATGGGTGAGCTGGAAGGGATGGTCAAAATTATATGCCACGCTCAAACCGACGAGATACTTGGTGCCCACATTTTGGGGGCCCATGCAGCAGAATGTGTTGCGGAGGTATCCCTTGCCATGAAGGCGGGGCTGCCGTCCCGCATGGTGATGAACACTATCCACACGCATCCGACCCTTACAGAAGCGGTGCAGGAGGTAGCTCAAGCGCTCCATGGCCAGGCGATCCATATGCCACCGGAGGCGCAATTCAATGAGTGAGGCGGTGCCGACATGGCTCATGGAAGAAGTGCGCGCAGCAAAAAAGGGAGCTGGGCATAATCACATCCAGCGGACGCGACAACAGTTAACTGACCTGAAGCTATCCACGGTCTGCGAGAGTGCTAGGTGCCCAAATCGCGGAGAATGCTTTTCGAACGGTACCGCAACTTTCCTAATTCTGGGAGATCGCTGCACCCGACGCTGTACCTTTTGCGCCGTCCAGCATGGCAATGTGCCAAATCCTCCTGACGATGATGAGCCGTTGCGGCTGGCCCGGGCTGTTTCCCAATTAGGAATCAATCACGTGGTGATCACCTCTGTAACCCGCGATGACCTGGCAGATGGTGGCGCGCTCCAGTATGTGCGAGTGATCGATTCGCTGCGCAGGAGCAGCCCCGATGTAACTATCGAGCTATTAGTTCCAGACTTCCATGGGAATGAATCGGCTTTGGGGAAAGTGCTGAAGGCTGGCCCTGACGTTCTTGCGCACAACGTAGAGACGGTGCCTCGATTGTATAATACGGTCCGGAGTGGCGCAAGTTATGTACGTTCTTTGAAACTGCTGCGAACTTCTAAGCGCCTAGCACCAGACATCATCACCAAATCGGGTCTTATGCTTGGCCTGGGCGAGCTTCCCGATGAGATAGACACCGTGCTGGCTGATCTGGCTGACGTCCAGTGTGACGTACTGACCATCGGTCAATATCTGGCTCCATCCCTTGGCCACGCACCTGTGGTTCGTTACATTTCCCGGGACGAGTTTGAACAGTGGAGAGGGAAAGCCCTTGAATTGGGTTTCAGACAGGCAGTGGCCGGCCCATTGGTACGAAGCTCTTACAATGCTTCACAGTTTTTCGGGCAACTGACGTGAACATCTGGCGCTTGCTGGATACAGGAGCCTTGCCGGCTCGGCTGAATATGGGAATTGATCTGGCTTTGCTTGAAATGCATGCCCGTGGGGTTTCCCCACCGACGCTTCGCTTCTATCAGTGGAATCCTCCAGCTGTCTCTCTTGGGTATTTTCAGCGCCGCCACTCCATAGATCTCGCAGCGTGTAGCCAGTTAGGATTGGATGTAGTCAAAAGACCTACTGGCGGCCGAGCAGTACTCCACGAGAATGACCTCACCTACAGCGTGATCGCTGGTGTGACGGAAGGCATCCCCGTCAAACTCAAAGATGCATATAAACTTCTTGGAGAGGGCCTCGTCCACGGATTTCGCCTGCTCGGCTTGGACACAGTTCGTGCAGCAGATCACCTCTCCGCACCAGAAACCGATATCTGTTTCATGCGGTACGCTGAGGGCGATATTCTTTACGAAGGCAAGAAATTTGTTGGAAGTGCTCTGACATTGAAAGGATCTTCAATGCTTCAGCACGGATCCCTGGTTCTTGAATCGCAACGGGAGAGATGGACCAGTCTTATGATTTTGCAGGGTCATTCGAATGAAGGGCTTAATCAACACCTTGAATCACGAACCACCTCACTGGGAGAAATATTGGGTAGAAGGATCAATCCGAATGAGGTGAAAACCGCGCTGACCGCCGGCCTAGCGATGTCTCTTAATGCTGAATTTCAGGCGGGAGACCTTACCTATGATGAGTTGGCGCTCGCTCAGGAAATTGCCAGTAACCAATCGGTTCGTTAGACATTCATTTGTGTTTTCGTCAGGCAGGCATTGTATCAACCTGCTAAATGATGCAGCCAATGGAATTTGCAAATGACCGTTATCGTGAACATAACCCTGGCGACACTGGCTGTAAGTCTCATCTCACTAGCAGGAGTCTGCCTGATTCGGGTAAGCGAAGCGACCTTGGAATGGCTCCTTGAGTATCTTGTGAGTTTCGCAGTTGGAGGACTTCTCGGCGGCGCCTTCCTGCATCTTTTTCCTGAGGCTGTTGAATCCGGCAACACTTATCTCTTCTCCTATTCACTCGCCGGGATCATTTTCTTCTTTCTGATGGAGAGGTTTCTTCGCTGGCGCCACTGCCACCTGGGGCGATGTGAAGCCCACTCATTCACATATATCAGCCTGATCGGCGATGGAAATCAGGCAAAATCACTGGGATTTCAAATCGTTCCGTGCGAAGGCTAGCTTTTTGTTATTTGGAAGCATAGCTTCAAGCAGGCCGGCACGGTTACTTGCAGTTTTGGCATTGCCCAGTTTTAACCGGACAATACAACAGACCCTATCATCAAGCGTGCCGACGATGCCATGTATACTGCAAAAAGGAAGGGGAAAAATTTAGCCGAAAGCAGCTGTGATTTTTAGCAAAAAAAGATTGTTTTTGATGGTTGTGCGTTCGCTGACTGGAGTTGTAGAATTGAAACCTGATGGCTTTGATTGAATGGTGATCCCTGCAACCTGTTGTTACCCCTTATGCGTTTCCCCTCTCAGCAAAGCTGGAGGTATGTCTGGAACCTACAAACCCAGTCCAAATCTTGTATTTTACCGGTCTGTTGTTGGAATCAATTGGAACTGGCTAAGGTCGCCCTACTCGAACTGCCCCTGAAGTTGGATCAAAGTCGTTTTGGCACCGCAAATGGTGGCCGGCGAAGTCCAGTCAATGGACTGAGCAATAGACGTTACCTGTCAAGGAGAGCCGGTTAGGAAGGGTTTGCCCCGTATCGCGCCAACGAGAGTAGCCGCTCAGGACCCACAGGCTCTTTGGCCATCCATGGGACGATTGCGAGCCGACGGGCATGGCGAGCTCGCACTACGTCGATCTGCTCGATCTCTGCGGAAACGCGCTGCGCCAGGCACGGATCTCTCGTTCCGGAGGCAGAAAGACTGCTGTTGATGACCCACGCGAACGGCTTTACCCCGGCGCGATTGAGGTCGGCTTGTAGCCGCGCCGCCTCCGAGACTGGGGTAGTCTCAGCAAGCGTCACCAGAAGTACCTTCGTATACTCTGGATCCCTCAGCTTCATCATCGGTGTAACAATACGTGCCGAGGTATTCGAGGCGGCCATGTTGCCGACCGCCTGCCGGTGGTATGCACCGGTGGCATCGAGAAGGAGCAGGGTGTGTCCGGTCGGCGCGGTGTCGAGAATGACAAATGTCGAGCGGGCTTGCATTACGAGACGAGAAAAGGCCGCGAAGACGGCGATCTCCTCGTAACAGGGCGAACGGAGGTCTTCGGCTAAGAGTGCTCGCTCGTCCTCATCCAGTCGTGCTCCACGAGTCTCCATCACTTGATCCACGTAGGCCTTAGTTTCGACAGCGGGGTCGATCCTGCTGACCGAGAGATTTTCCACTCTCCCTTCGAGGGTCGTAGCAAGATGAGCAGCTGGATCGGTTGTACTGAGATGGACTTTTTCACCACGAGATGCGAGTTCCACGGCAATGGCCGCCGCAATCGTGGTCTTGCCAACACCGCCCTTTCCCATAACCATCACTAACCCCTTACCATACTGCACAATCTCGTCTATGAGGCCAGAAAGCCGAGGATAACCAGTTTGCTGGACCGGAGATACGGAGGGATGTGTAAGTTCAGCCGCCTTGGTGTCGTCCAGTAGAGCCCGGAGCGCCGGCAGCCCGACCATATTGAACGGGCGAAGAGGAATGCGCATCTGGGTGAGGCCCTTTAAGCGATCGGGCATCTCCATAAGCGCAATCCGACCGCGCTGCTCGAGAGCGGTAGCAGTCCGGTCGGTCGGATCCACCGCTGTAAACATGGCGTTAATGACAAGCTGCTGGTTGTGGAGGCCAATCTCAGCAAGTTCCGTAGAAGAACGGGCAATTTCCCGCAGTGCTGCACGATCCGGCCTCGTTACAAGCACAATGATCGTTCGCTCCGGATCACTGAGGGCCGAAAATGCGGCAGAAAATCTTGCTTCCTCCATCTTTAACCCGGAATGTGGCCCAAGGCAGGATGCGCCCCGAGTAGTCGACTGGAGGAAAGTGGTCCAAGCACTGGGCAACTGAAGAAGCCGCAAAGTGTGTCCAGTAGGTGCGGTGTCGAACAAAACGTGATCATAGGGCACCTCCTTTTGACTACCGGCCAGGAGTTCGGCAAACTCATCAAAGGCGGCTATTTCCACCGTGCAGGCACCGGCAAGTTGCTCTTGCAGTTCAGCGATCTGTGATTCTGTCCAGATGGCACGGTAGGGTGCAATTACACGCTCTCGATAGTTGGTGGCAGCCAGTTCGGGATCGATATTGAGCGCGGAGAGCCGATCAACGCCAGGCACGGCCGTCGCTTGAAGAGAAAGTTGGACTCCGAGCATTTCATCGAGGTTTGAGGCAGGATCTGTACTGACGAGGAGGATACGTTTGCCCATTTCAGCAAGGCGGATCGCAGAAGCGCAGGCAAGGGCAGTTTTGCCTACACCACCTTTTCCCGTAAAAAAAAGGTAACGACTTGGTTGCTTAAGAAAGTTTTTCATATTCTCTCCAGGCCTTGCGCACTGTGATCATTTTCTTGTATGCCCTACCTCAGGATAATATTTTTTTATACAATCCGGACAGATACCATAGGCTGAGTCGGATTTTGCCCGTTCCTGAATATATCGTTCGATATCTTGCCAAAATTCCGGATCAACCCTGATCTTCTTACAGGAGGGGCACACTGGCAAAATGCTTTCCAAGTAAATCACCCGCGAGAGCAGTTTATAGGAATGACGGATTATCATTGCTCCAATAATGGAAATGATAATGCTTTCAAAAAAGGACTCCCTCCAGTTGATCGGCGTTGCTGGCCCCCCAAAAAAGACTTAGGGGATGTCAAGGATTTCATCGAGCCAGGTGATTGCAATGATAAAAAAAAATAGCTGCAGCCTCATACCAGCTGACTCTTTTGGCAATCATATTCGTTCCAGACTGTTGCATGGAAGCGCCCCATCCTGCTTATAAATTATTTTTTTAAAATCATATAATTATATGAGAATCCCCTTAGGGCCCTGCCGCTTTCGTTGATTATTTTGGCTCACCTCTAATGATGATTTTTTAAGATTTGTACCGCAAAAAGTGTAGCCTCCAACCTGATCAACACAGCATTCTTCCATTAGAAAACCCTTTATGACGTCAAACACTTCATACTACGCGATACAATAAAGTATCCTTCCTTCCCGCACCTGCCGGAGAAGCCCCACAGAAACCAGTGCAGCAATGTGATTTTGAAGGTCATTCTGGGTATTGCGATTATTGCCGACTATCTGTTCCAATTCGTTTTGTGAAGAAGAATTGCGGGCTAGCCACACGGTCCGTGACCAACGGATTTGCCGCGTCACGGACTCTTGCTCTATTGTGCGAGCGCCTCAAACCCAGAGATAATATCAAGCAACTCTCCGGTGATGCTGTTTTGCCTGCTTTGACGGTATTCCATGGTCAAGTTTTCTGAAACTTCATCTATTTTTTTTACTGCCGCATGCATTGCCGCCAGGCGGCTGGCATTTTCTCCGGCCATAGAAAGGGCTATTGATCTGAAAATATTCACGTAAATGTATTCCCGCACTAAGGCCTGCACCATCTGCTCGTGGGAAATATTGTACATTGGTATTGACCGTGATGGCCATTCTCTGGCATCGACAAGAAAATCATCAAAATGGACAGGGAGCAATCGGACCTTTTGCTGGATATAGGTCGTGGAAGTTGATGGTCTGTTGAATAGAAGCAAGACCTCCTCAACATCTTTTGCCTCTTTTATTCGCTCGATTTCCAGCAGTAAATACTGAACCAGGGGATTGACGCCTGCAAGGGATGATGGCAACGGAAAGGAAGCTACTATTTTCCTCTGATACTTGTTCAGGCCGGTTGCGACCTGCCCGCCGACGGTGATGACATGGCTGCCGATGCCTTGCGTTTCCAGATTGATAACACTCAGGGCATACTGGATGATTTCTTCATTGAACTGGCCAGCAAATCCGTAATCGGTCCCGATGACAACGACGAGGAGAGAACCTTTCTTGCGATGAGAATGTTTTTGCGTGCTCTTCGCTCCATTCTGCCTGAGAACAATCTGAAGCCCCAATTCAACAGTATGATGATAGTCCTTCAGGGACTCAACTGCCCGTTCGTATTGCCGCAAATTGGCTGCTGCCATGGCTTTCATGGTCCGCACAATAGATTGCAGGTCTTCGACGCTCTTTATTTTGCGAACCAGACTCTCCAGCGTGGCCACGTTGTCACTCCCTAACCGTTTTCACAACCCGCTGGATGCTCTCCGCTAAGAGTCGCATATCGTCCTCACTCAGTGTTTTTCCACTGAGAATCTGTTGTTCCAAAGTGGGCAGGTCATTTAAGACCACCTGTTGCAGACGTTCTTCCACATCAGCAATTTCCAGGATCTCAAAGCTATCCAAATATCCACGGGTGGCGGCCATCAAGATGATGATCTGTTCCGTCGTTGTGAGCGGCTTGTATTGAGGCTGTTTGAGGACTTCTCGAATTCTGCGGCCCCGTTCAATGGTCTTCAGCGTTTCATGATCCAGTCGTGTACTGAAACGGGCAAAGCTCTCCAGTTCTTCAAATTGGGAATAGGCAAGCCGCAAATCACCGGTAATCATTCGATAGGCCGGCAATTGGGTTTTGCCGCCTACCCGGGAAACGGATTTGCCAATATCGACCGCAGGTAGATTCCCTTTTTGAAAAAATTCAGGGGAGAGATAGATCTGGCCATCGGTGATCGAGATAAGATTGGTGGGAATATAATCTGCCATGTTCTGCGCTTGGGTTTCCAGGATGGGCATGGCTGTCAGGGAGCCGCCGCCCAATTCGGGGCGCAGATGGGTGGAGCGTTCCAGCAGTCTCGAATGGATATAGAAAATGTCGCCGGGATAGGCTTCACGGCCAGGTGGACGTCTCAATAGAAGGGAAAGTTCACGGTAGGCCCGAGCATGGCGGGTCAGGTCATCATAGACGACGAGCACATTGCGACCTAGCCGCATGAAATATTCGGCGATACTCGTTGCGGCGTAAGGAGCGATGAATTGCAGGCCTGGAGATTCGTCCCCACCAGCGACCAGCACGATGCTGTGCTCCATGGCCCCATGGCGTCGCAGGGCAGCTATCAGTTGGGCGACGGCGGAACCCCGCTGGCCGATGGCGCAGTACACGCACACCACATCCTTGCCACGCTGATTGATAATGGTGTCCAGGGCAATAGCGGTTTTACCCGTCTGCCGGTCGCCCAGAATCAACTCCCGCTGCCCCTTGCCGATGGGAACCAGGGCATCGATCACCTTGAATCCAGTTTCTAACGGTGTGATCACAGGTGCCCGATCCATGATAGACGGTGAATCTTGTTCAACGGGGTAGCGCTCGGTGGAAAGAATGCCCCCTGCGCCGTCCAATGGTTCCCCCGTGGCGCTCATAACGCGCCCTAGTAAGCCGTCACCTACAGGAATATCGACCACCCGACCTGTGCCGTAGACCTTGGAGCCCGCCGCAATATTTGCATAATCTCCTAAGACGATGACGCCAATTTCTTGCGGATCGATATTGAAAGCGATTCCATGGACACCACCTTGAAACACCAGCAACTCTTGCGATTTGACACAGGGGAGTCCTTCCACCCTGGCAATACCGCTGCCCACATACACCACATAACCGACCTCCGTGGCCCGCAAGTCGGCCTTTTTTTCATGAGCAAGCGCCTCAAAGGTCCGGGACATATCGTGAAGAATGGTTTTAATCATGCCCTTGCTCCGGAGGCGGGGAAGCCCTCTCTATATATCGCTGCAGAGATTGCTCAAGATCATGCATGTACTCCTCAATACTCCAACCAAAATGATAGCCGCTGACATCGAGTTCAATGCCGGCCATTGACCGATCGGAAACCACAAACTCTATCGGAGTTGTTATCTGCAATTCATGCAAAAACACATCGGCAAGCTGCTCTTTTTGTGTGTTTTCCAGTTCGAAAGAACTGTGCACCCGTGCTGGTGCGGCATCTCGTTCGGTCCCCTCCCGAATTTGCTGGCGCTGTTCCTGCGATACGTCGTGCAACTTTTTCATGAACACCGCTAAAATAGCCTTCTCCAGATCAGTGTCCGCAAGATCGTGCAAAACCGTGCGAGCCAGTTGACAGGCTTCTTGCCCGATCAAGACACGTCCCTGCTGCAGAAAGGCGGATTGCTCCCGTTGCATCGAACGAATCCAGCCCTGCTTGATGCGTTCTACTTCCTCCTTGGCTTTCTCCAAAAACTTCTGACGTTCCTCCTCCGCTGAGGCTTTTGTATTGCTGAAGATCTGATGTTTTTCATTTTCCAGATCAGCGGTCAAAGTTGTATATGCTTGCGTAATCTCCTCTGCCTCCGCGCTTTTCTTATTTGCCGCTTCCTGAAGCTCTGCCAGATGTTTTTGACGTTTATCCATTGCTTGGAGGATAGGGCCGTACAAAAAACGTTTCAGCAGCCAAACCAGAATGAGGAAATTGATTATCTGGGCAATAACGATTATCCAGTTTACAGACATAAATCATTTCCCCGCATGATTAATAGCAAAATTCCAAAAGGGATTAGCAAAAATCAAAATGAGTGAAACAACAAAACAGTAAATAGCAATTGATTCAATCATGGCTAGGCCGACAAATAAAGTCCGAGTGATTGTATTAGCTTCATCTGGTTGCTGTGCGATGGCGCTGAGGGCCTGGGAAACTGCCTTGGCTTCGCCCAGCGCCGGCCCGATACTCCCGAGAGCTATGGTTAACCCAGAAACAACGATTGAGCTGACAGCAATGATTGCAACGATATCCATGAGACTTTCCTATGCTGAAGGTGATTGTTGATCGTTTCGTTTTGCGGATTTACTGGCTGAAGCGATATAGACCATGGCGAGGATGGAAAAAATATAGGCTTGGATCACTCCTGTTAATAGGCCTAAGAGGTGCATGACTAAGGGGAAGAAGAGGGGGACAACCACTAGAAGGATGGCAACAATTACCGTGCCGCTCATCATGTTGCCGTATAGCCTGACGGCTAAGGCCAGAGTTCTAGTAATTTCCCCAAGAATGTTAAAGGGCAGCATGATGAAGGTCGGTTTGATATAGGCTTGGAGATAACCACGCCAACCTTTGCTTGAAACTCCAAAAACAGGTACAGCAATGAAGACGCAGATTGCTAGCGCTGCAGTGGTCGAGAAAGAACCGGTTGGTGGAGAGAAGCCTGGAATCACGCTCAGGACATTAGCGGTCAGAATAAATAAAAACAGGGTACCGATAAAAGGAATGTAATGGAGGGCTTCCTGATTGCTGACCTCTTTAATTTGCTCCTGTATCGCCGAGACAGTTATTTCCAAGAAATTTTGCCAAGGCGGTATGGGGAGGTCACTGGTTATGTTACGCGTAACCAGCCAGGAAAAGATAACCAGCACGCCCATAACCACCCAGGTGAAAAAGAGAGTTTCGCTCACCGGCAGCTGGCCGAGAGAAAAGAGAATTGCTTCATCAGGATTGATGTTCATTTAGGCACCTCCTGTCGCAACTTGGGTGCTACCCAGCATCTGACCAGGAACCGAGCCAGCAGCATACCCAACAGGGCAATAATCGCACGAAGCCAGATTCCCTGCATCAGCCAGTACAGGCAGACCAGGGTTACCCCCATTCTCCCGACAAAACTTAAAATAAGTTTCAATGCGGGCGGCATGAAGGGCTGAGTTCGCGTTTGTTTTCCTGGTTGCTTTGCCAATGAGCGTGTGGATAGCCACAACCCGCCGAAATAAAATAACCCTAGGGCTATCCCAGCGATAAATACCGTAGCGTATTCCATGGTCAAGGTCTCCCTCAGTCGTCCTGTCCTGTCTTTTTTACCCAATACCAGCTATTGAGGCAGCCAACCATCAAGCCGGCAAGGAGCAGCATCAAGGTCCAGGAATAGGAGCTGGGCCAATGCCGATCGATCCAAATTCCCAAAGCCACTCCCAACAAAGTCGGAATGGAGACCGACCACCCCACCAAGCCTAACATGCCCATGCCGTACCAAATACCTTTACTCTTCTCCTGTTGCGCCTTGAGACGCCGTCTGGCTGCCCGGTCAATCTTGAGACTGTGTGCCGGCCCTGTATCGTGTTCTGGAATCTTGTCGGAATCCTTCATCTGGCCCTCTCCCCCAGTTCCATGAACCGTCGAATGGTATCCGCCTCAAGTTTTTTCAAGGCAGCGCGACTTGCCTCTTCCTGTTTCATCAAATGGATAAATTGACTGTCCACCGCTTTTCTCAGGTCTTCCAGGGTATCGCCCCTGACCGCATCTCGGACGGAGATGAGTACCTCCTTGCCGATTTTTACTAAAATGCCTTCACTCACCGCACAGTAGGTGACTTCGCCATCTACGCTTTCCAAGGTCAAAATCCCGGGAACCAGGGCATTGGTATAATCAATATGGCGCGGCAACAGGCAAAAAGAACCGTTAAGGCCTTCCGCGACCATTTTATGCACCTTTTGCTCCAAAAAGACCGAGGAAGGCAGCAAAATTTTAACGTGCATCATCCCCTGGCCTCCATTGTGACACATTTATGTTCATCGACTGTGCCTATCATATAAACATATTTTTCCGGACAGTTGGCAAACTCATCACTTAAAATTCGCTCACAACCGGAGATTGTATCTTCCAAGGCCACCATTTTTCCCGGTAAGCCGGTAAAATGTTCGGTGGTGTAAAAAGGCTGAGTCAAAAAACGCTCCAGTCGACGGGCGCGTTGCACGACATTTCGGTCTTCTTGCGAGAGCTCCTCCAGCCCCAGCATGGCGATAATGTCTTTAAGGTCCTCGTAGATGGCCAGGGTCTTTTTGATTTCTTGCGCTACCTGGTAGTGGCGTATGCCGACAATCTGTGGCGACAGCATTTTCGACGACGACCGCAGCAGATCGATAGCCGGATAAAAACCCTCGCTGGCCCTTTTGCGGGAAAGGACAATAGTTGCCGACAGATGGGCAAAGGTGTGGGTGGCGGCGGGATCGGTAAAATCGTCCGCTGGAACATACACCGCCTGAATGGAGGTAATCGCGCCATTGACGGTATTGCAGATCCGTTCTTCCAGCTCGGCAAGTTCGGAGGCCAGAGTGGGTTGATACCCGACCCGGGACGGGAGTCGCCCCATCAGCCCTGATATCTCCAATCCTGCCTGGATAAAGCGGAAGATGTTGTCAATCAGCAGGAGGACGTCACGTTTTTGCACGTCGCGAAAATATTCGGCCATGGTCAGGGCAGAATGGCCAACACGAAACCGGGCGCCGGGGGCCTCGTTCATTTGCCCGAACACCATGACGGTTTTGTCCAAAACCCCAGCCTTTTCAATCTCCCGGTAAATTTCCTCGGCCTCCCGGGAGCGTTCACCAATACCGCAAAAGATGCTGATCCCCTCGTATTGGCCGACGATATTATTGATCAATTCGGTGATGAGCACGGTTTTCCCGACGCCGGCACCGCCAAAGAGTCCCGCTTTCCCTCCCCGCTCCAGGGGGACCAGAAGATCCAAGGCCTTGATCCCGGTCTGCATGACCTGTGATTGCGTACCGCGTTCGGCCAGGGTAACGGGTGGTTGATGGATGGAACGCCATTCTCCGCCCACAATGGGCGCCCCGCCATCAATCGTCTCCCCAAAGACGTTGAAAACTCTCCCCAGCAGACGATTACCGACCGGAACCTCGATGGTTGTGCCGGTATCTAGAACAGAGGTGTTGCGTTCCAATCCCTGGGTATTATTCAGTGCGATACAGCGAACAGTGTTGTCTTGAAGATGGGCTTGTACTTCTAAAACGATAGAGTGACGGGGGCCGGCTGTCAGTCGGCTGTTTATGACTGGAAGGCGGCCAGGGAAGCGGACATCGATAACGCTTCCCCGGATGGAAAGGATTGTCCCTTGGCTCAGCATGATTTTTTCCTTTTTGGGAACCTATTTATGCGGTACTCATAGGTTTTTACTCATTCGTCAAGTTTGTTCCCTGCCATGAAGCAGCCTTGAGGAAAACAGCTTTTGTCCTCTTGACTGGCAATACCTGGAAGATTTGCCAGCTCATGTTCATGAATTTTTTCCCGCAATCCGGTCCACCACCTGGCGGACATCAGCCAGGCATCAACGTCCCTTTGGATTTGTGTTGACGCAATTGCACCCACCCGCCCGCTTTTCCTGGATAATTCGTTCCAGAATTGTTGAACGGCCATCATGGGCAATATAATCGTTTTCTATGTCTCGCTTGGTGTACTTGAAACAATAGCAGACGGTATCCGCGTCTTTAATCGTATTGTTTGCCGAAAAAAGAAAAGCCTGTTTGTCCATTGCCGGTACTCCTGGTTGGTATTTGAAGTGTTCATGAACAATAGAGTCGCGCCGCTCAATCACAGTCTGGGTCAATAAGGAAGGTTACAGCATGTTCCATTCTGAGGTGGTCGGGGTTTGTGAGACATCCTGAGGTGTGAAATAAGCAATGTTGCTTTTATTATACAGTTACAGGCCTCAGGCTGCCTTGCTCAATTGTTCGATTCGTTTTGAATAAGCCTCATTTGGAGTCTGCTTGTCAAGTGACGAATGTTTTCTTTTCTCATTATACCAGCCGAACCAGGAAGTCAGATCCTTGACAAGCTCAGTTCCCGTTTCGTATGACTTCAGGTAGATCCTTTCGTATTTCAGGGTGCGCCAAAGTCGCTCGATAAAGATATTGTCCTTGAATCGTCCTTTGCCGTCCATGCTGATTTTGACGTTCCAGGCCTTGAGGACTGAGGTGAACGCTTCGCTGGTGAATTGGCACCCCTGATCAGTATTGAATATCTCAGGAGCGCCATATTTAAAGAGAGCCTCTTTCAAAGCCTCAACGCAAAATCTGGTGTCCAGAGTGTTGGATAGTCGCCAGGCGAGAACCTTTCTGGTGGCCCAATCCATGATCGCGATCAGGTACATGAAACCCCGAGCCATAGGGATGTAGGTGATGTCAGTCGCCCACACCTGATCGGGCCTGTCAATGGTCACTCCCCGGAGCAGATAGGGATAGACCGGATGCTTCGGCTGTCGCCTGCTGGTGCCCGGCTTGGGAGCTAAAGACTCGATGCCCATGACCCGCATTAAGCGACGGACACGACCTCTTCCCACCACGAGTTCGGGAGTTGTGAGGTGATCAGCAAAGGAACGGCTCCCCATCCAGGGGTGCTCAATATAGAGTTTGTCTATCCGGGCCATCAGTTCCAAATCACCAACACGTAGACCGAAGCCAAGGCCGCGGTAATAGTTGGAACGAGGCAGTCCGAAAAGCTGGCAGCAACGCTGAACAGAAACTTCAGGATGTCCCATAGCGATCACCTGTTGTTTCTGCGCCCGGCCAAGTTCAGACCGGGCAGATTGGCTAAAAAATCGTTCTCAACCTTGAGCTTGCCGATCTGACGGTGGAGCTCGGCCACTTCGGCCTCATGGTTGACTTCTTTCTTCTTGCCCTTGCCAAAAAGCTCAGAAGCGTTCTTGGTCAGATCCTGCTTCCAGCGGGTGATCTGGGTCGGGTGAACCCGGTACTCAGTAGCCAGTTCAGCCAGAGTCTTGGACTCCGACAGTGCGGCCAGGGCTACTGTGGCCTTAAATTCTGCGCTGTGACGTGGACGATGAGGTGGGTTTGACATTGAACTTCTCCTTGCAAAATAGGTTGGTTCATTGCTTATACACCTGTCTCAATAATCGGCACCTCTTCATTCTTCGTATCCATTTTTATACCAGTACATTTTAGCCATTATTCCCCATTGTTGCGCTTGCTTTATAGCATGATAGGCTCGCAGCATCCCGGTACAGTAGAAAACAACCACCATATTTTCGCCAATTGCTTGCAACAAATTTGCTTTGGTCATTTGGTTTGAAGGGTCGTTGGCAACAAAAAAGGGCAGATTGACTGCCCCTTCAATATGACCAAGAAAAAATTTGTATTCAGGCCGGTTACCAACAAACACAGCACCGCTCTGAAAAAAATGCTTTGTCTGTATTCTATCGATAACCTTGACATCGTCAGCATGACCTGGAAGTGCTGCAAGAAAGAGAAGGCCAAGGCAGGAGGTCATTCGCCACATAATGGTTCCTTTAAAAAAACCAAACGGGCCCATCGTGAGTATGCTCAAGTAGAGGGGCTCAACCGTTAGAAATTCCGAAAGTGAAAGGAGTTATTTTTTTATGGTATTGATAAAATCTTTTGCTTTATCACCTCTGAGATATTCAGCAAGACCGACAGCGCCGTCCACTAAATATTTCGATTGATATCCTTTTAAAGTCAGATAGGTTCGTGCAATTTCGGCTCTGTCATAATGCGGGCAAATTGTAACGATGATTTTGGTATTATCGAGTTCGCCCAGCCTTGCTGGGAGTTCGTTCAGAGGTATGTTCTTGATGAAGCCGAAGCTGTACGCCTGATATTCCTCCAGGAACCGGATGTCTATAATCTGAATTGTTCCCTGCTTGTACAGCTCAAGCATTTCAGGGATTTCAATTTTCATGTTTTTGCGTTCCTTAAAATCAAACGCCTTCAAATACTCGTCAAAGGAAACACTCTTTAAGTCCTGGGCATGCAGGTTGGTAGCCATCAAAAGTGTGATAAAAGACATTGCAATCATTCCAAATTTCTTCATAAAGTTCTCCTCGTTAAATTTTTCGGCTATTTCGGCTTTGTGGTTCAAACATGCAACCGTACTTTTGTTCCGCCTCAGTTGGAAATGGACATTCAAGCTGTTTGCATTAAGGGGTTATGGGGAGCCGTATTATCTCCCCTTGGGGTGATTGGCCCGTAGGCACGAAGTCGTTTTTTCTTTCTCAGTTCCCGGGCTTTTTCCAGTTTTTTGTCTCGCTCTTTGAATATTTCCTGTTCTCTGCCGTTCAATTTGTCCATCGGCGCGATATATCCGATGGCGCTGTGCAACCTGACGTTGTTGTAGTGATGGATAAACCCTTCAACCATTCTTCGGGCATCGTCAAGGGAAAGCGGGACACCGGGACGAATACATTCCCCCTTGATGGTTGCGTGGAACCGTTCCAATTTGCCGTTGGACTGCGGATAATATGGCGATGTCCGCACATGCGTCATTCCCGAGATACGGATGAATTCTTTGAAATCCTTGGCAATAAATTGTGGCCCGTTATCTGAAATGATCCTTGGCCGGGCTTCGGGAAAGTGCTCCTTGGCGCGTTGCAGGATGATCTCCACATCCATTTCCGTCATCTGTTCCCTGATCTCCCAGTGGACAATGAAACGACTGCATCCATCGAGAATGCTGCACAAATAATAAAATGTGCCGCAGATGTTGATATAAGAAATGTCCACATGCCAATGGTCATGGGGCCTGAGCGGTTGCACAAAGCCGGTGCCCTTGAGGCTTTTCTTCCGGTTCCATTTCTGCAGCAACCCTGCCTGGCCTAGAACTCGCCAGGTGCTGCTGGGGCTGACGGCAACGATGTCCTGATCCAGTAGCATAAACGTCAACCGCCGATACCCCTCAAGGGGATTGTTGACAGCAAAATTGACGATCGCTGCCCGTTCCCAAGGTTCAAGCCAGAAATCCCGGGGGATCAGCCCATTATGTTCGTTGGCCTTGCCGTACCGCTTGATCCATGCATAAAACTTGCTCCTGGAAACGGCCAGCCAAGCGATGATCTCTTGCAGGGCCACTTCAGCTTTCTTGCTCCAATGCTTGCTGAAATCAACAACGGTATCACGTGTATCATGAGGAACCCAGCTACCATTCAGAGCTCCCCAAGTTCTTTTTTTAACTGGATATGCTCCTCCAGCAACTCGGAAAGAACTTCATGTTTCCGACGCAATTTATCTTCAAGCTGATGGATTCGTTGTTCTTGTACCTTCTTGGAGTCTTTGTTTTCTAGGGCAAAAGCAGCAGCTCCCTTTTCGAAAAACTGCTTTTGCCAACCGTAGAATGTATTCGGCTGCAGTTGGTATTCATCGCAGAGATCCGATACCGTTTCCCGGCCAACCAGGTGGCGCTTGAGGATGATTACCTTCTCTTCAGGGCTGTAGTTGTGACGTTTCTTTCGCATGGACTTTCCTCCGTTCATAATGGTTTATCATGAACAGCTCAAAAGTCCTATTCCCGTTGAACCAAGACACTTTTATGATGCCGAGCACAACGCATCGTGCGTATGACCATCTTTGTGCAGCACTTCCTGTACGGGTGCATTGCACTGCACTTTGTTTTACATTCATCAATGAATATCCGCCTGACCGTAAGCAGTTGAACGTAAATCAGGTAGCGATTGAGGGAACTGTGATAGTGGCAAGCTCAGAGACTGGTTTTTTAAAATTTTCAGCATGAGTTATTGTTGCAACAATTTTGGATCGCTTTGTTGAGGAGGAATAAATAACACTCCAACTTCTGAGTGACGTGAAACACCGTAGCTGACACTCCCCAGGAGTATCTCTCCTAGCAGCCCACGGGAGTGCGTTGCCATAACCACAAGCTCAACCTCACGTTCTTGAATCAATCGTAAAATTTCTATTATAGGCGTGCCTGCGCATACCTCGACGGTAATATCAGCTTTGCCGCACTGCTGTAAAAGGTCTTTCATCCGCTGTAGACGGAATTTGTCAGCGTCATGACCTTCGCCTGATCGGAAACACTGTTTCTGGTCGAGGGGATGCTTCTTCCGAACGTGAAGAAGTGTTACGCGCTTGGCGCCATTGGCAACCAGTTTCTCAACATATGGAAAAGCATGGTTTGAATTATCTGAAAAATCAGTAGGGTACAGAACATGTTCATTAAACTTGAAATGAGTTGGCCCGTATTCATTACATCCGGCCTTAGAGTTTATCCGCAGGAGCAAAACTGGCTTGCAGGCATGATGCATCACATCATTGCAACTCCACCTAGAAAGGTCTCGCCCAGCAAAGAATACTCTCGGGAACCGACCACAAAAAGATCATATTTTTCATCAATTGCTATTTGATTCAGTTCGTGTTTCGTGTCTCCTGAAACAATTCGAGTTTCAACAGCGAAGCGTTTTTCACCTCATTTCCTTTTGTTGCCTGGAGGAATCATTCTGAAGAGGTGCCGATTATTGAGACAGGTGTATAAGCAATGAACCAACCTATTTTGCAAGGAGAAGTTCAATGTCAAACCCACCTCATCGTCCACGTCACAGCGCAGAATTTAAGGCCACAGTAGCCCTGGCCGCACTGTCGGAGTCCAAGACTCTGGCTGAACTGGCTACTGAGTACCGGGTTCACCCGACCCAGATCACCCGCTGGAAGCAGGATCTGACCAAGAACGCTTCTGAGCTTTTTGGCAAGGGCAAGAAGAAAGAAGTCAACCATGAGGCCGAAGTGGCCGAGCTCCACCGTCAGATCGGCAAGCTCAAGGTTGAGAACGATTTTTTAGCCAATCTGCCCGGTCTGAACTTGGCCGGGCGCAGAAACAACAGGTGATCGCTATGGGACATCCTGAAGTTTCTGTTCAGCGTTGCTGCCAGCTTTTCGGACTGCCTCGTTCCAACTATTACCGCGGCCTTGGCTTCGGTCTACGTGTTGGTGATTTGGAACTGATGGCCCGGATAGACAAACTCTATATTGAGCACCCCTGGATGGGGAGCCGTTCCTTTGCTGATCACCTCACAACTCCCGAACTCGTGGTGGGAAGAGGTCGTGTCCGTCGCTTAATGCGGGTCATGGGCATCGAGTCTTTAGCTCCCAAGCCGGGCACCAGCAGGCGACAGCCGAAGCATCCGGTCTATCCCTATCTGCTCCGGGGAGTGACCATTGACAGGCCCGATCAGGTGTGGGCGACTGACATCACCTACATCCCTATGGCTCGGGGTTTCATGTACCTGATCGCGATCATGGATTGGGCCACCAGAAAGGTTCTCGCCTGGCGACTATCCAACACTCTGGACACCAGATTTTGCGTTGAGGCTTTGAAAGAGGCTCTCTTTAAATATGGCGCTCCTGAGATATTCAATACTGATCAGGGGTGCCAATTCACCAGCGAAGCGTTCACCTCAGTCCTCAAGGCCTGGAACGTCAAAATCAGCATGGACGGCAAAGGACGATTCAAGGACAATATCTTTATCGAGCGACTTTGGCGCACCCTGAAATACGAAAGGATCTACCTGAAGTCATACGAAACGGGAACTGAGCTTGTCAAGGATCTGACTTCCTGGTTCGGCTGGTATAATGAGAAAAGAAAACATTCGTCACTTGACAAGCAGACTCCAAATGAGGCTTATTCAAAACGAATCGAACAATTGAGCAAGGCAGCCTGAGGCCTGTAACTGTATAATAAAAGCAACATTGCTTATTTCACACCTCAGGATGTCTCACAAACCCCGACCACCTCATTCAACACATTGATATTATAAGATTATTCAACACATTGATATTATAAGATAACACCGCCGAATCAAATTCTTCAGGACTAAGACATTGCAACAGAAGACAGTTGCTAGCCCCATATTTTCTCAGGCCACCGAGACAATGAAGCATGGCAAATGATGC